>JAAVEA010000006.1 GCA_014801535.1 Bacteroides sp. | reverse complement strand
GTGTTTGAATTTAAATGATTTTAGCACAAAGAGAGATTTTGGGATGATTTTCCAAAGTTGAAGAGGGAGCGATGCGGGCATCACGACCGATGAAATCTTTGGGAAAGCGCCCAAAAGATCCTTTGTGATGAAATCAAAAATTCCCAAAACTCTCTAAGTATTTAATTTGGTTTAAATTCAAACACTCTCTAAAACTTACTTAGAAATTATTCGTTGGCTACAAATTTAAAGATTTTTGAATAAAGCGCAAAAAAAAAGATGGAGCTCACTCCATCTTTTTCTAAACAATGTAAGCACTTAGAGTGCATGCATTCTATATCACTTTTCTATAGTCTCGGTTATGCAAAGCTCATTAGAAGTATTATAAACCTGAATTATTACATTTCGGCCACATTTCTTGCTGAATGCCACATATCCGCTTTGAGGACCGGTAAGAGCGTTTTTGTATGCCTCGCGAGTTGCATCATCGATTGCCGACAATTCAGGCAGATTATTCGACAACAAGCCAATAACCATGTTTCCCTTGTTATCGATATCGAATGTGCGCCAGGTGAGTCCGCCTCCCATATACACTGGCAGCCCTCCAGAAAGTTCCTTGACAAGCTGATCTTCCTCGGAAGTGCGTGCCTCCACCGAAAGAGGAACGGCAATGACCGAGAGAAGCATTGCAACACTTAAAATAAGTTTTTTCATAACCTTTTGAACAATTTTCTTACAATATCTCCTTTTTCCCTTTTTCAATCTCCTCTCTACCTTTGCGGATATCGCGGAGACCTTTATGGATTCTGCACAGTTTATGCATAGCTGTGGCAAGGAGAGTAATTGCGGCCACGTGAAGGCCTACATTAATACATAATGGAAGTCTATCTTCCTTTTTTAACGGGCATTTCATAATATTATAATTAAGATGTGTTTCGTTCTGATTTCAATATTATAACATTATAACCACACACCTACCCGTTTTGTTTACTTAGCATTCTAATCTATCATTGCCACAGCCGATTGATATTTTGCCATATTGGAGGCCTTGGCTATTGCTTTCCATGGTTTGCGGCCGATCTCGCTCTCCGCATACTCCCAGAAAGGCTTCATTTTCGACAGCACCTGATGTTCGCCGCACAGCTCGGATGAATAGAAATCGAATAGACTATTATGGAAATCCATCATGGTTCCTAATCTTCTTGCACGATCAAATTCCTCCCCATTCTTATATTCGGCAGCCAATGAAGGCCTTCCGAGAACTCCTCTGCCTGTCATAACGCCCTTGATTTCAGGGAATCGTTCCTGAACGGAAGCTATGTCTTCAGGAGCTTTGATTTCACCATTAAAAATTACAGGATGGCTGCACTGTTCAAGAAAAGACCGGAATTCATCAAGTCTAAGCTCTCCTTTATACTGATCTTTAGCCACTCGTGGATGAAGCGCCACATGTTGCAGCGGCAGATCATTAAGAATCGGAAGAATCATTTTCCACTCCTGTGGATCCGCAAAGCCAAGACGCATTTTCAAAGAGAAAGTGATCTCAGGAAAAGATGAGAGTAGCTGCGGCAGCTGAGAATACTGCTCCACATTGCCGACAAAGGCCGCTCCCCGCCCCTTGGCCGTCTGAAGCGGAAACGGACACCCGGTGTTAAGATCAATACAGGTGGCACCATTCTCCGCCAGACCTGAAATGAGGGGCTTTAGCTCCTCCATATTACGGAAAATAACCTGAGGCACAAGTTTATGATTGGCATTGAGGGGAGATAGGAAATCTTTAAGATCATGTTTCCTGAACTCCCCTTTTTCAAGACGTATAAAAGGGGTGTAATATATATTGTCGCCGCCATAAATTTCACTGTGGAAATGTCGCCACGCGGCATCTGTATGGCCTTGTACGGGAGCTATATGAATCATAATATGAGTTTCAAAAACACTATCAATTTTTTACCGGAAGAAATGCGAAAGCCACCGCCGCCATAAGGCATATGAACGACGCGATATGATTCCAATGGATCTTTTCACCTTGAAAACATATCATGGCCACTACTGTGAAGACGGTGAGTGAAATAACTTCCTGAATAATCTTTAACTGGAATAGAGAGAAAGGACCTCCGTTTTCATGAAATCCGATCTTATTGGCCGGAATCATGAAACAATATTCAATAAGAGCCATCCCCCACGAGATAAGAATAACGATGATGAGCGGCCAGTTAGTGCCTATTCCCATCGCTTTCATCTTCAGATGACCATACCATGCGAATGTCATGAAGACATTGGAAATGATCAGTAAAATTACTGTGACAAGAGCTGTTTGCATTTTCATTAAAAAACTCCACAAAGTTACAACGATTTTTTGTAATTTTGCAGAGTAAACCATAATTATTTGTATAACCCGGCCGGAGAATATGCATTCCTGCACTCCAGGCTTAAAGAAATATCCTCTAAATTTTAATTACGACAATGAAGGGAAGAGAAATAATAAAAGATATACACTACGTTGGGGTGAACGATCGCGTGACAGTGAAGTTTGAGGAACAATGGCCGTTACCTTACGGAGTAAGCTATAATTCATATATTGTAAAGGGAAGCGAAGCCACAGCCCTTATAGATACGGTAAAAATAGACACCGTAAATACCTATCTTCAGAAAATAGGTGGAGAAAAAATTGATTATCTTATCGTAAATCATATGGAGCCTGACCATTCAGGTTCTATTCCGGAGGTTGCCAAACTATACCCGGAAATGAAGATTGTTTGTAACGCCATCGCTGCCGGAATGATAAAGGGGTTCTGCCACATCACCGACGACAGCCGTTTCCTGATAGTGAAAGATGGCGACGAAATCTCCCTGGGAGATCATACCCTGCGTTTTTATATGACTCCAATGGTGCATTGGCCCGAGACCATGATGACCTACGTGACCGATCTGAAGACTCTCTTCTCGGGCGATGGATTCGGAACATTCGGTGCCCTTAACGGCGGTATAATAGATTCTGAAATGGATACCGAGATATATTTCAAAGAGATGTATCGTTATTATTCAAATATCGTTGGGAAATATGGTCGCTCCGTAATCAATGCCCTCAACAAACTGAAAGATGTGGAATTGAATTACATCTGCCCCACACATGGCCCCGTATGGCACGATAAGATTTCGGAAGTCATGGAGATTACCCGTCGTCTTGGTTCATATGAAAGCGAACGCGGTGTGGTGATCATATATGGTTCAATGTATGGCAACACTACTGAAGCGGCTGAAGAGATTGCAAACAATCTGAGCCGTTTGGGTGAAAAGAAGATTATAGTCCACAATGCTGCACATTCCGAGATGAGCGACATGATCAGCGATGCTTTCAGATATGACACTCTTCTTGTGGGCTCATGCGTTTATTCAATGAGACTTTTCCCACCTGTAGAGGCATTCCTGAATGCGATGGAGACACGCGAAATCAAGAACAAGACTTTCGGCGGATTCGGCAGCTTCTCTTGGGCTACCGGTGCTTCTGAAAACAAATTCAAGGAATTTTCGGAACGTCTCAAACTCCCCCTGGCTGCCACATTCTCGTTCAAACATGCAATGCACGATGGCACAGCCAAAGATGCAAGAGAATTTGCAGAGCAAATATGGGAAGCAAGAAACAAATCTTATTTTAACCTATAACTCAACCAAAGTGTTAGCAGCTATATTTGATGCAAGTCAGTTCTTTCAATGGTTCATTGAGAATGCGAGCTATCTTTTTGTATTCATCTTTATGGTGATCGAAAGCTCGTTTATCCCTTTTCCATCGGAAGTGATTGTTCCGCCGGCAGCTTATCTCGCCTGCACTAATGCGGGAGCCGGTAGCGATATGAATATATATATGGTGGTGATCATGGCCACGTTGGGTGCGCTCGGAGGAGCTTTCATAAATTACTTTCTCGCTTTATGGATAGGACGCCCCGTGGTGTATCGTTTTGCCGACAGCCGTCTGGGGCACGCATGTCTCATTGACCGTGCGAAAGTTGATAAGGCTGAAGCTTATTTTGACAAGCATGGTGCGATATCAACCTTTATCGGTCGACTCATTCCGGCAATCAGACAGTTGATTTCAATCCCTGCCGGCATCTCGAAAATGAATGTCGCCACTTTTGCTATTTTCACTACATTGGGTGCTTTGGTATGGAACACCGTACTCGCCTCTTTGGGCTATTGGCTTTCACTCCATGTCTCCCCTGAAATGCTTTTCCAGAAAGTTGAGGAATATAACCGTTACCTCACATGGGCCGGATATGCCATCGGGATACTCTGCGTAGCGTATATATGCTGGAATGCATTCCGAAAGAAACCGACCGCCGAAGGAAAAGAATAAACAGATAGACAGGAAAAAAATAAACTCCCCCGGAAAGTTCAAGATTACTTTTCGGGGGAGTTGCTATTTATGCGCACTTGTTATCGCTACGCTCACTTAATCTGATTGTTTATCAACGGATAAACAACATCTCACGATATTTTGGAAGGGTCCAAATTTCGTTATCAACCATCAGTTCAAGTTTATCGATGTGATAACGTATCTCCTCCATTTTGGGAGCTACATTGTCATGATAAGCTATCGCTTTTTCCCTCTCGGTCGAGATCTTATTGGCGTTTCTACGGGCATCTACCATGGAATCTACTCCGCTCTTTACCGCTGAGATATGCTCGGAGATTGATTCTATTGTGGCAAGATTCTGCGACGCGATACGGTCGGACTTGTCTCCCGAGAAAAGTTCCTTTATCTTATACACGTTGTCGAGAAGAAGCGACTGATAGCGCACTGCGGCCGGAATGACATGGTTTATGGCAAGATCCCCAAGCACACGGCTTTCAATCTGGATTTTCTTTGTATACATCTCCCATTTCACCTCATTTCGCGCTGCAAGTTCCTTGCGGTTCATCACACCTGTTTTCTCAAACATTGCGATATTCTCCGGATGCAGATAGATATCATACATAATCGGTGCGGATGTTTCAGTGTCCAATCCACGCCGCGCTGCCTCTTCCTTCCATTCATCAGAGTAGCCGTTACCATCAAACTGGATTGCACGGTGCTCCTTCACCAATTTTTTCACTTCCTTGAGAATAGCCTTTTCAAGTTTCTCACCTTTCGCCACACGAGCGTCAACAGCATCGGCAAATTCATCAAGCTGGGCGGCCATAGCTGCATTCAGCGCAATGAGAGCAGACGCACAGTTGGCTGAAGATCCTACCGCACGATATTCGAATCTGTTTCCGGTGAAAGCGAAAGGACTTGTGCGGTTACGATCGGTGTTGTCGATCATGAGCTCTGGAATCTGAGCCACATCGAGGCTGAGCTCACCCTTACCCTCAAGAACGATGTTCTCATCTATCTCATTCTTCTCGATCTTGTCGAGAATCTGCGAGAGTTGAGAACCAAGGAACATAGAGATAATTGCCGGAGGAGCTTCGTTTGCGCCAAGACGATGAGCGTTGGTGGCATTTATGATTGATGCTTTAAGAAGACCGTTATGCTTATGCACGGCTGCCATTACATTGGCCACGAAGGCGATGAAACGCAGATTATCGAGTGCTGTTTTTCCGGGAGCGAAAAGAAGCGAGCCTGTGTCGGTGCCGAGCGACCAGTTGTTATGCTTTCCGCTACCGTTGATTCCGGCAAAGGGTTTCTCATGAAGAAGCACACGGAAGTTATGACGACGCGCCACCTCTTCCATCACCGACATCAGGAGCAGGTTATGGTCATTGGCAAGGTTGCATTCCTCATAGATCGGAGCAAGCTCAAACTGATTTGGAGCCACCTCATTGTGACGTGTCTTGGCCGGAATGCCAAGTTTATGGCATTCATATTCGAGATCGAGCATAAACGCTTCAACACGCTTGGGGATGGAACCGAAGTAATGGTCTTCAAGCTGCTGGTTCTTTGCCGACTCATGCCCCATGAGTGTTCTGCCGGTCATCACAAGATCAGGACGGGCTGCATAAAGGGCTTCGTCTACAAGGAAATATTCCTGTTCCCATCCAAGGTTACAGATCACATGTTTCACCGCAGGATCAAAATAGCGGGCCACACGGGTTGCCGCTTTGTCAACACTATTGAGCGAACGCAGAAGCGGAGTCTTGTAGTCAAGGCTTTCTCCGGTGTAGGAAATGAAAACAGTGGGGATACACAGGGTATTGTCGAGAATGAAGGCAGGCGATGAAATATCCCAGGCTGAGTAGCCGCGGGCCTCGAATGTGTTTCGGATGCCACCGTTTGGGAAACTGGAGGCATCAGGCTCCTGCTGCACAAGAAGTTTACCTGAGAATTTTTCAATCACACCCCCTTTTCCGTCATGCTCCACGAAAGCATCATGCTTCTCAGCTGTGCTTCCGGTAAGCGGATGGAACCAGTGGGTATAATGGCGCGCACCGCAATCGAGTGCCCAGCGTTTCATTCCGTCGGCCACGCTGTCGGCGGTTTCGCGAGAAATGGGTTCGCGGTTGTCGATCGCCTTCACAAGAGCATCGTAAGTGTCTTTGGGAAGATATTCAAACATTTTCTGACGATTGAACACCTGTTTGCCATAATACTTCTCAACTCTCTCTTCGGGAAGCTCCACTTTCACAGCTTTGCGGTTGGATGCCTCCTCAACACTTTTGAATCTTAATTTTGACATAATCTTATATTATTATTTCGCCCGGCTTCGGGCATTTGTTCCTTGTGTTTCCCAAATCGTTCCAAAATCACTCCTCGGCTATATACCGAGAGCATGAGTAAGATCGTCGAGCACGTCAAGATCATCAAGAGCCCTGATGGCCTTTATATCATTAAGCGATTTAAAATCCTCACCGAGCCCTTCTTCCTCATTAAACTTGATCCGGGATATTCTCTCCATTGCTTTCCGGGTATTTTCAGGAGAATTAAATCCGGTAAGACGGATGAATCCGGCTCCACATTCACCGAATCCGATTCCGGGCGTTGATGAAACCTCGGCTTCTGATAGAATCCGTTCAAACAATTTCCAGGAATCGGTTTCTCCGGGCCATTTTACCCAGACATAGGGAGAATTTTCCCCTCCGAATACCTCAAATCCCGCCTTCTCCATAGCTTTACGGATATATCGGGCATTTGAAAGATAGATTCCTATATTCTTCTTAATGGCTTCTTGTCCTTCAGACGTATATAAAGCCTCGGCTCCACGTTGAACCACATATGAGGCACCGTTGAATTTGGTAGACTGGCGACGGTTCCAAAGCTGACGCAACTGAAATTCATTACCTTCTCTGTCTGTTCCTTTAAGTTCGGAAGGAACCACGGTGTAACCACATCGGAGTCCGGTAAAACCTGCCGTTTTTGAAAAACTTCTAATCTCGATGGCTACCTCTTTAGCTCCTTCAATCTCGTATATAGAGCGAGGTATATCCGGGTCAGTAACGAATGCTTCGTATGCCGAATCGAATATTATGAGCGAGCGATTACGTTGCGCATACTCCACCCATTCCTTGAGTTCGTCACGAGTGAAGACAGTGCCTGTCGGATTGCATGGAGAGCAAAGAAATATAACATCTACTCCTCTGGAGGGAACTGCAGGCTTGAAACCGTTTTCAGGCTTGCATTCCATATAAAGTATCCGGCTCCATCGACCGTCGGAAAGGAGTTCTCCTCCTCGGCCATCCATCACGCTTGAGTCTATATAGACAGGATAACCGGGATCGGCGACACCTATCACACTTTTCTTTGAATATATATTGCCAAGATTGCCCAGGTCGCTCTTCGCTCCATCACTGATAAAAATATCATCGGCCGAGATCTCTATCCCCCTCTCCTGATAATCAACTTTAGCTATAGCTTCACGCAGGAACGGATACCCCTGTTCGGGGCCATAACCATGAAATGTTTCCGATGAAGACATGTCGTCAATAGCTTTGTGCATTGCCTCGATAACACATGGCGCAATCGGAAGGGTTACATCTCCGATATCCATGCGGATAAGATCGGCAGACGGATTCGATTCACGATATTCCTTCAGTTTTGAAGCAACTGTGGAGAAAAGATATGATTGCGGAAGCTTTATAAAATTCTCGTTGATATACACCTCTATTACTTTTTCTATGTTCTACTTCTTACCGTTTCTTATAGTTTGTATTGGCTTTGATCAAGACAGATTATCACACTTCACCCTCTTCTATGGCAGCTTTCGGATAAAATACCCCGTCGGCGATAAACTCGGCCGGACCGGTGAGGAAAACGTGATTGCTATTTTCGTCCCAATTGATTTTCAAGTTACCACCCGGAAGAGATACTATGACTTCCCTATCGGTATAGCCATTGAGCACGGAGGCGACCACCGCGGCGCAAGCACCAGTGCCGCAGGCCATGGTTTCACCTGAACCTCTCTCCCAGACTCTCATCTGAAGATGCGTGCGGTCGATAACCTTTATAAATTCTATGTTCGATTTATTGGGGAAGATCTCGGCCACCTCCATTTTAGGTCCTTCCTCAAGCACGAGACGATCGAAAAGTGCCGGAACAAAAACAACGGCATGGGGATTTCCCATGCCGACAGCCGTAATCTTATATTCGATACCGTTGATGATCTCCTTTTCAGAAATCTTAGCTTCTTTAGATACACTCTTTACCGGTATTCTTTCCGGCACAAGTTCGGGTGTTCCCATGTCGACGGTGACTTCCTTAACTTTACCATCGCATATTTCAAGATGAAGATGACGGATGCCGGCAAGTGTCTCAAGCGAAATGTCGGTCTTATCGGTAAGATGCTTATCGAAAAGGAATTTTCCAATACATCTCGAAGCGTTTCCACACATCTCCGCCTCGCTGCCGTCGGCGTTGAACATGCGCATACGGAAGTCAGCTTTATCAGAAGGCATTATGGCCACAAGGCCATCACTTCCTACACCGAAATGTCGGTTGCTTATCTGTCTGGAAAGGAGGGGAAGATTATCGGGCACCTCAGACAAGGCGTCGATATAAACGTAATCATTACCGGCACCATGCATTTTGGTGAACGGAATTGCTTTCATAAAAGATTCCATATGTCAAGTAATTATTGAGCTTCAGAACGCTCTGTTATGGAATACACGACCCTTTTAGGGTCAAAATCTTTTTTACCGCTGCAAAGTTACGAAAAAATTTTCACTTTTAAAAAAGATCCGTTATAATCTCATCGGAAATCATTACACCCGACTCAGAAAGCATGATGGAATCACCTGAATAGATTAGGTCGCCCGATCTAATATATCTCGCCCCCTTTTGTTCCAGAATCAAACGCGCTTTTTCACCGAATCTATTCTGATATTCTCTAAGGTCAAGACCCTCGCATGTACGAAGTCGTGTCATTATCATCTCTTCACGCAGTTCATCGTCGGTCAGATGCTCAATTTCAACATCCACTATTCCTCCATCCGACTTTACTCCGGTTCTATTCTTTATATATAAGGATAGATCGGCGCGATTATATCGACGTTCACGCTTACCGTCATAGCTGTGTGCGCCAGGCCCCAGGCCTATATATGGAACACCTCTCCAATAATTTGAATTATGATGCGACCTGAACCCTGGAAGTGCGTAATTGGAGATTTCATATCGCTCGTATCCTGCATTGCATAGTTTAGCGGTGATCATCTTAAACATCTCAACACTGTCTTCCTCCGGCGTTTCTTTAATTTTGCCATTGTCTCGAAGGCGTGTCAAAGCGCTTCTCTCCTCATACATCAGAGAATAAGCCGATATATGCTGCGGACGCATCTCTATGAACCGGTCGATAGTGTGCGATAGCGATCCAATACTTTGGGCAGGAAGGCCAAAAATCAGATCAAGTGAGATATTGGAAAAATATTTTTTAAGAATCGAATAAGCCCTTGACGCGTCCGATGCGCTGTGACGGCGTCCTATGATTTTCAATTCATCATCATTGAGCGATTGCACGCCCATACTAACGCGGTTAACGCCTGCCTCCTTCCAACCACGTGCCTTTTCTTCGGTCACATCATCCGGATTGACCTCAATCGTGAACTCACCCACCGGACAAGTGATCATTTCTCGAAAACGTTTTATAACCCACACCGGAGCAAGCGAAGGTGTACCGCCTCCCATATATATTGATACGATGCAATCAGTCGGTATACGCTTTGCCTGAAATTCATTTTCTATAGCGCCTACGAATAAATTCCAGTCTGCAAGACGATCGCCCACACTATAAAAATCGCAATATAAGCACTTGCGCCGGCAAAACGGAAAATGAATATAAATTCCTAAGTTTTCATTTGAAATCATAGAGCAAAGTTAACAAAATGATGGAGATAATAATCAAAAATTTGTAAATATGTTACACAACATAAAATAAACAGGCTGAAATTCGATTATTTTTATTAATTTTCCATCGTCTTAAAAATACCCTCTCTCCCATAGCAATTAATACCTAAAACTCGATGCCGTTCCTATGCATACAGCAAGAATGGGATGGGTCAGAATGTTAACCAATAAAATCTTTACCGCATGAAGATTTACAAGACCAATGAAATCAAGAACATTGCCCTCTTAGGCTCAAAGGGCTCAGGAAAAACCACACTCGCCGAATCTATGATCTACGAGTGTGGAGTTATAAAACGTCGTGGCACAGTTGATGCCGGCAACACCGTTTCAGACTATTTCCCTGTGGAAAAAGAATATGGCTATTCAGTATTCTCCACTGTATTCAACGCAGAATTCAATGGCAAAAAACTTAATATAATCGACTGTCCGGGTGCCGATGACTTCGTAGGCAACGCTTACACTGCGCTTGGAGTGTGCGACATGGGACTTATCCTGATTGACTCCCAGTATGGAGTGGAAGTTGGAACCCAGAACATATTCCGGACCACAGAAAAACTTAAAAAGCCTATTATCTTCGGTCTCAATCAGATGGACGGAGAAAAAGCCGATTACGATAATGTTATCGAACAGATGCGCGAAACCTTCGGTCCGCGTGTGGTTCAGATTCAATATCCTCTGGAGTGCGGTCCAGACTTCCATTCCATGATCGATGTCCTTCTCATGAAGAAATATGAATGGGGACCAGACGGTGGCACACCAACAATCACCGATATCCCTGCCGACCAGATGGATAAGGCAAAAGAACTTAACCAGATTCTCGTAGAGGCTGCCGCTGAAAACGACGAGACTCTTATGGATAAATTCTTTGAAGAAGGCTCGCTCACTGAAGATGAGATGAGAATGGGTATTCGCAAAGGTCTTATCGACCGCTCTATCTATCCGGTTGTGGTGTTGAGCGCCGCCAAAGATATGGGTGTTCGCCGTCTAATGGAATTCCTCGGCAATGTCTGTCCGTTCGTTGACGATATGCCCGCTCCCGAAACCATCACCGGCGAACCTGTGAAACCGGATGCAAACGGCCCGCTGTCAGTCTTCTTCTTCAAGACATCTGTCGAACCGCACATCGGTGAAGTTTCCTATTTCAAAGTAATGAGCGGCACACTCAATGCAGGTGACGACCTTGACAACGTGTCGCGAGGCGGCAAAGAACGTCTTCAGCAGATTTTCACCGTATGCGGACAGCTCCGAAACCCGATCGAAAAACTCGAAGCCGGCGATATAGGAGCTGCTGTGAAACTGAAAGATGTGCGCACAGGAAATACTCTCGATGCCAAAGGATGTGATTATCAGTTCGACTTTATAAAATATCCGGCTCCCAAATATACGCGCGCCATTCGCCCCGTGACTGAAAGCGATGCCGAGAAACTTGCAGGAATCCTCACCCGTATGCACGAGGAAGATCCCACTTGGGTTATTGAGCAGTCTAAAGAACTTAAACAGACACTTGTGAAGGGTCAGGGAGAATTCCATCTACGCACACTCAAATGGCGTATCGAGAACAATGAGAAACTTCCCATCGTGTTCGAGGAGCAGAAAATACCCTATCGTGAAACTATCACCAAGGCCGCACGTGCCGACTATCGCCACAAGAAACAGTCGGGTGGTTCAGGCCAGTTCGGAGAAGTGCATCTTATCATCGAACCTTACACTGAAGGTATGCCCGAACCGGAAAGCTACAAGTTCGGCAATCAGGAATTCAAACTCAATGTGCGCGACAAACAGGAGATTCCATTGGAATGGGGTGGTAAACTGATTGTTTACAACTGCATCGTGGGTGGTGCGATCGACGCTCGTTTCATTCCGGCTATCGTCAAGGGTCTTATGGACCGAATGGAACAGGGTCCTCTCACAGGTTCTTACGCCCGCGATGTGCGCGTAATGATCTACGATGGCAAGATGCATCCGGTTGATTCAAATGAAATCTCTTTCCGTCTGGCAGGTCGAAACGCATTCTCGCAGGCATTCCGTGAGGCTAATCCTAAGATTCTCGAACCAATATATGATGTTGAGGTTCTTACTCCAAGCGATTCTATGGGTGACGTCATGAGTGATCTTCAGGGTCGTCGCGGCATCATAATGGGCATGGAGTCAGACCATGGTCTTGAGAAGATCAATGCGAAAGTTCCTTTGAAGGAGATGGCATCCTACTCCACTTCTCTCAGTTCAATCACCGGCGGCCGCAGTGGTTTCACCATGCAATTCTCTTCCTACGAGCTCGTGCCCGGTGATGTTCAGGAGAAACTTCTCAAGGAGTATGCAGCCACTCAGGATGAGGATTAATCACAATCTGGATATTTGATAAATAATATTTGATAACTATTGTATATATCCCAACCTCTAATTTTCAATTTTATATGGGTAGAGTTCCGGCCAAATTTGACCGGAACTCTATTTTTTTTGCTCAAAAATGAAGAATTGACTAATTTTGCAAGTTCAAAAGCGCTACATTTGAAAAAGCTTATACACTTTCAGACTTCAATCTGACATTCGTAAATAAGATTAAACCACTTCTCAGATATGGGCAATGAAAATCAGGTAAAATTGGAAAAACTTTGGAACTCGAACTATATAAAGGTAATGATAAGCAATTTCATGCTCTTCTTTGCCTTTTATCTTCTCACTCCTCTGCTTCCGATCTATCTCGACGAGCAATTCAAAGCTGATAAAGACACTATAGGACTTGTTCTCTCAGGATATGTGGTCGCTACATTTCTCGTGCGTCCATTCAGCGGATTCATTGTAGACAGTTTCGACCGTAAAAAAGTCCTGATGATCTTTTTTTTCTTCTTCTTCCTATGTTTCAGCGGTTATATTGGTGCAGGTACACTGCTTATGTTCGCTATAGTGAGAACCCTTCACGGACTTCCATACGGAGCTGCCACCGTGGCCAATTCCACTGTTGCCATTGATGTTCTCCCTTCTTCACGCCGCAATGAGGGTATGGGTTTTTACGGACTGAGCAATAATCTGGCGATGGCCATCGCCCCCTCGGCAGGAATATATATCTATTCGGCCACGGGAAACTTCCCATTGCTATTCTGGCTATCTTTAGGCATCGCACTTATAGGTTTTATTGCTTCAACATCAGTGAAAATGCGTAAACGCGAACCTGTAAAGAAAAAGCCGAAACTTGATCTCGACCATTTCTTTCTGACTAAAGCATGGCTTATGGCCTTAAATATTTCACTATTTGGTCTTTGTTGGGGAGTGATGAGCAATTATGTGGCCATATACGGTCAGAAAGAACTTGGAATAACCGACGGAACAGGCATCTTCTTCGCAATTCTATCGGGAGGCCTTGTTCTTTCTCGACTCACAGGCAGAAAAGCCTTGAGGAAAGACAAACTCACCCAGAATTGCGCCCAGGGAGTGATTCTTTCCACAATTGGCTTCACCCTATTTGCTTCGTCAATTAATGAATGGACATATTATCTTTCGGCCCTTCTTATCGGTCTGGGTAACGGCAGAATGTATCCGGCCTTCCTGAATATGTTTATCAAGGTTGCGAGAAACGATCAGCGAGGCACAGCTAACTCCTCAATACTTATCTCCTGGGATTTAGGGATGGGTATCGGTATTCTGCTGGGCGGTTTCATCGCTGAATATATATCGTTCGCGGCAGCATTCTGGGTAACCGCCGCCATGCAGGCCGGTGGCGCAATCATCTTCCTGATCTTTACACGCAAGTTTTATCTCAGAAGGAAGATTGCTTGATAATATACTGACTTTTAACTATCTTTGTATAAAACTCTTAGTATATGGCTCATCATGCAATAAAATACAAGCGATTTCTTGACATCATATCAGACCTGAAAGAAAAGTTTGGAGCCGATATTTTTCAAAATAGCACATTCTGGGCACTCCTGATTGACCATTACAACTTTCAAAACGAATCAGACCTTAAAAACATCGTAAGCGAATGTATAAAGAAAGGATATGTGAAAGACGTGGCTACAGCCTCTAAATCAAGGGTCAGAAACGTTATTAATAATATTCTATCCAACCATGTTAATGATAAAGAGGAAGTTGCAGCTCTTATTTTTGGTGTGGCCATAGCACTTGAAAAACTTACCATCTCTGACTATCTGAAAACGGTATATGGGAATGTCAAAAGGGAAAATACCTTTTCTATCACGTTATACTTGATTCTCGGATTACTGATTCTTGTAGGTAGTGTATATTTTTACGCGGCTTATCTTTATCATGATTTTCCTATAGGCCTTCTAATTTTCTCTGAAGCTGTTGCCCAACTATGGTATACCGTTTCATGCAGTAAAATGCTTTCTAAGACCAACCGTTTCGGCCCTGATGATATAGAAAAAACCACATCAATTCTTCTTCCTGTTCTATGGAGTTTCTTCATTGTTGACATAACACCTTTACTTTTGATCATCAATGAATTAAACGAGGGTTTCTACATAACATTCTCAAAAACCGTGGGAATGTACAATATCGCCACTTCAAATAACCCTACTGGAATAGAACCGTCTATTCCGGAGTCACCTGGAATTTTTACCTTCTTAGGCACTTTATTATTTCTTTTTTGCTTATTCTCCTTAATTTGGAATATAATAAATATCAGGAAAAATAATAAAATTGCTACATCAACTTCCTATTCCAATCTTTCTTTTATCTCAATAGGAATTATAGCCCTCATTTTCGGCACATGGATTTCCATACATGCATTTCAATGCATAAATCACAGGAAAGACTATTATAAAGAAAATGAGGCAAAAGCCTTAGAGATCGACCATCGCGCCCAAATAAACAAAACACTTTCTTTCCAAGGTATTGAATTAGGTTCACGTATTGATACTGTCTCACATTTACCTATCAATAATGCAACAAGTTATTCTGACAGCTTGAAGATTTATTCCGATGAACCAAGTGTAATAGTGATTAAATCATCTCAAGATATTGTCAATCACATTCTTTCCCTTAAAACAATTGCCGTACAAGAAGAAAGTGACAAATATCCCAAAACAAACAACTCTGACTCTGAATTTAATGACTATCCGAGATGCATTGTCAATTGTTATTCTGGAAAATCTGTTTTTTATGACAATGAGATTAGTATTAATATAATTGAAGAACAAGATAAGATTATTTGCATAATCATCAAACCCTTATACTCCGCCTTACAGCATACTTTCCAAAACTTCGATGAAATATACGATTTATACGTCGCGAAGTATGGAACTCCAACTGTCGGACAAAGATCAGCTGATTACTTTAGAGTGGATCCAACTGATACTGATGGAGGAAAATATTTCTCATGGAAATTCAAAAACGCTGAAATACAGCTTTCCAAATATGAAATTGTATACGTTGATCAATCTTTCGTTAATCAACTGAGGTTATCTTATCTTAATTATCAGAGAAGTATTGATGAGAAGCTAAAGGAACGCGATGACTCGATAAATCTAGCAATACAAATAGAAGACTCTATTAAAAGAGTGACAATCATTCAAGACAGCCTCCGACGAATAAAGAATCGTCGAAATGCTATAAATGAAATCTAATGAAGGCATGCCATCTGATTTTAAGGACTTGTTCGATTAAGCCCTCATCTCTTTAAGAAATGAGGGCTTAATTTGGTCTAATTCAATATACACTAAGAAAGATAAGGATTCATCTTTTCTTCCTGACCTATGGTTGTTGCCGGACCATGACCAGGGTATACGATTGTGGAAGGAGGCAGCGCAAGAAGACCGTTCTTTATCGATAAAAGTAGTGTGGACATGTTTCCGCCGGGAAGATCCGTGCGTCCTACAGAGCCGGCAAAAAGAGCATCTCCGGTAATCACAAATCCGTCTTTTTCATCATATAAGGCTATACTCCCCGGGGAATGACCGGGAACATGAATGACTTTCAATTCACCATCCCCTATTTTTATAGTCTCACCGGGTGAAAGATAATAATCTATCGCCACATCCTCAACCTTCGCGGGCAGCCCGAACATACGTGCCTGTTCCCCCACCCTGCTTGCGAGAAACTCATCATCTTTATGTGCGTAAAGAGGAGCGTTATATTTTCTTTTTAAAAAACCGATCCCTACCACATGGTCAATGTGAAGATGAGTGTTTATAATATGTGTCACCTCAAGGGAATTCTTTCTGATAAAATTCTCCATAGCATCCTCTTCTTCCTTATCGAACATGCCCGGATCTATCACCGCACATTTCAAGGTAGACGGATCATAAACCAGATAAGTGTTGATGCCAAAAAGAGAAAAACCAAATTTGACTATCTTCATTCCAAAAATATATTTAAGTATTTGTTAGAAACTGTTTAGAGTCCATCCATTAAAATCTGTTAATGCCAGGGTCGCAGATGTGCCTTGGCATTAAAAGATTTTATTGGATGGATTATTAAATTAAAACAAAAGAAACAGTAAAAATGTGCCGGGATTGTTGTAAATTTGTAAAAAACATTTCAACATGACTAAAATTCAACTTATCGAAAAATATTTCCCTCATCTCAGCGAAAGACAGAAAGAGCAGTTCGGCATAATGATGGATGCATATCCCGAATGGAATGAAAAGATCAATGTAATTTCACGAAAGGATATCGAAAATTTAGAGTGCAATCATATACTTCACTCATTAGCCATTGCACGCTTCATCAAATTCACACCGGGAACTCACGTAATGGATCTTGGTTGCGGAGGCGGTCTTCCGGGTCTTCCTTTGGCTATAATGTTTCCTGAGGTGAGATTCCATCTTATAGACCGCACCGGAAAGAAAATCCATGTGGCTCAGGAGGTTGCAAAAGCCTGCGGACTCGATAATGTTACCTTTCAACACGGAGACGTGGCAGAATGCAAAGAGAAATTCGATTTTGTAGTGAGCCGAGCAGTAATGCCACAGCCGGATCTTATAAAATTATGTAAGAAAAATATTTCTCACGAGCAAAAGAATGGCCTTCCAAACGGTCTTATCACTTTAAAAGGGGGTGACATAAGCGGCGAAATGAGAAACACCCACAAAGGAGGAGAAACCGTGAATATTTCACAATATTTCGACGAACCCTTCTTTAAAACCAAGAAGATAGCATATACTCCGATATGATGGAATGTTTTTTCTTTGCTATTGAATTTTATTTTTAGTAAATTTGCAAACATAAAGACAAAGCAAAAGAACAACTATATGGAAATCGAAGGCAAAGTAATCCTTGACCTTGGCATGACATCCGGCACATCAAAAGCTGGAAATGCATGGAAAAAGAAGGAAATAGTAATAGAAACATTCGGCACATATCCCAGAAAAGTAAAAATGACGCTCTTTGGTGACCGTTCTGAAACTGTCGGAGCAGATGTGGGTCAATCATATTCTTTCTCGGTAGATGTGGAAAGCCGTGAATATATGGGCCGCTGGTATACAGACGTATCCGCCTATTCTTCAAGACTTTTGAATACTCCCACACCTGGTGAGACCTTTGCGCAGCCTATGGCTGCCCCCGCACAGCCAGTTCAGCAGCCGGCTGTCGCTGCGGCCCCAACCGCAACTCCGGCCGACCCCTTTGGTTCGAGTGATTCTGATGATCTTCCGTTCTAAATCAATTTAAACTCAATATAGAGAGCGTGACAATTTGCTTTGTCACGCTTTTTATTATCTCATTATTATCTCACGACATTACTGTAATTTAGGAAAATATATCTTGAATTTCCATAAAGTTATCACATTAATTGCCCAAATTATTCACATTTGCACTTCTATACCATATCATCAACCATCTGCATTCATAATAATATGGGCATTTAGTGGCACCTTTTAATTTTTTTATCATTTTTTTCTTGCACAATGTGATTTTTTTTATTAGTTTTGCCTCGAAAATGAAAAACGAGACAAAAGTTATCGTGCATTAATATTCACTCATGATTATATTCATGATTATAAATCAGTAATTTAGGTCTGCACAGGTAAAAACAATATAAGAAACGGAATAAAATTTTGGTTTAACTGGTAAATCGCGGGAGATAAGAATTCATAGCATTTTACTCCCATAAAACCGAAATACATTTCTTACAATAAAATATATGGCTACCAATAAGAGCGAACAAAAGAATAATGAGAAATCGGCAGATGCCGGATTGCTCTCTGAAGTTGATTTGCTTTTTGAGACCAGTTGGGAGGTTTGTAACAAGATCGGTGGAATCTACGCCGTTTTGTCGACGAAAGCCCGTGTTCTCAAAGAACAATTTGACGACCGTCTGGTCTTCATAGGGCCGGATGTATGGAGCCCGGAGAATCCTTCTCCTTATTTTAAAGAGAAAAAAACAATTTTAAAGTCCGCACTTACCAAAATATCTCTTCCGTGGGGTATAAAGATAAGAACAGGACGATGGGATATACCAGGTTCTCCTCAGGTAATACTCGTCAATCCGGGAGAGACGGCAAGTCATCTCCCTGAAGTCTACGGCAAGATGTGGGAACGCTTTGGCGTTGACTCGCTTCACAGCTACGGCGATTATGAAGAATCATGTGCTTTTTCGGTTGCATCCTCAATTGTTATAAAAGCCATCGCCGCTCATATGAAGGTTAGAGAAGCCAAGGTAATGGCTCACTTCGATGAATGGACCACAGGTATGGGGCTTCTTTATACCAGGCTTACGATGCCTAATGCAGCTACAGTATTCACAACACATGCTACAAGCATCGGACGAAGCATCTGTGGAAACGGGAAACCTCTTTATGATTTCTTCGACGGATACAACGGAGATCAGATGGCTGAACAGCTGAATATGCAAAGCAAGCATTCGCTTGAAAAAGCAGCAGCCCACACCGCCGATTGCTTCACCACTGTGAGTGAGGTTACGGCACGTGAATGCAAACAGCTGCTGGAAATAAAGCCTCAGGTTGTTACCCCGAATGGATTCGAACCGAATTTTGTGCCGAAAACCGTAAAATATAATAAGCTTCGAAAGGAAGGCCGCGCACGTCTGGTGAAAATCGCCAATGCGATGGTGAACAAAGAGGTATATGACGATAATACATTCTTCATCGCCACATCCGGACGTCACGAATATCGCAACAAGGGGTTGGATCTTTTCCTCGACAGCGTGGCCCGCATAGGGGAAAATCTACCCAAAGGCGCGAAGGCAGTCGCTTTTATATTTGTGCCCGGTTGGGTAAAAGAGCCGTCCGGTTCGCTGCTGATGAATCTCGGATTTAACGGCCACGACGACAATACTCCCGATTTCCTCACGCATCGCCTCAATAATGAAGACAGCGATGAAGTGTGCGTACGCATCAGAGAACTTGAGAATCAGGGTGCCCTCGACAAAATAAAGATTATTTATGCTCCCTGCTATCTTGACGGCAACGACGGCATTTTCAATATCGCCTATTATGATATTCTTCCTGCCCTCGACCTTACCATCTTCCCTTCATATTATGAACCATGGGGATACACACCTATGGAAAGTGTGGCATTCGGAGTGCCGACGATAACCGACGACAAGGCCGGATTCGGACAATGGGTTGCCGACAATTTCACTCCGACATTGAAAAGATGCGGTGTGGTTGTTATCCCTCGCACAGATTCCAATTATCAGGAAGCTTGTGAGAAAATTGCATCCAAGGCTGTGAGTTACATCCGGGAAAGTGCTGCTGGAAGAAGCGAGGCACGTCATGCTTCGTTCCTAACCGCCGCAAAGGCCGACTGGCAATTCTTCATGCAGCATTATGACCACGCTTTCGAAGTGGCTATCGCACGCAGAAACTATCGTAGAAAATAATATACAACAAAGATTCAAATAATAAACAGGAAACGACCCGTGTCAAAATGCAAAAAACAGGCAGGTGATACCGTTTCCGGACATAAATAAGATATAAACAATGAAACTTCAAGTAAGTAACACCAACGCTCCCACATGGCGCAACCTTATCGTAAGTGCAGAGATTCCCAAGGAACTCAAACCGCTTGAGGAAATGTCAAAGAACCTCTGGTGGGTATGGAATAGCAAAGGCAAACGTCTCTTCCACGACATCGACCCTGTTCTTTGGCGTAAAGTCGGAGAGAACCCCGTAATGCTCCTTCAGCAGCTTTCTTACGAACGCATCCAGGAAATTCTTGCAGACAAGGATATGATGCTCCGCATTAAGGAGGTTCATGACATGTTCAAAGACTACATGAAGCAGCCTATGGACAACAAGATCCCTTCTGTGGCATATTTCTCCATGGAGTATGGTCTTTGCAACTGTCTCAAAATATATTCAGGTGGTCTCGGCGTACTTGCCGGCGACTATATCAAGCAGGCTTCCGACAGCCGTATCAACATGACTGCCGTTGGTTTCCTTTACAAATATGGTTATTTCTCTCAGAGCCTTTCAATTGACGGTCAGCAGATTGCTAACTATGAGGCTCAGAACTTCGATCAGCTCCCCATCGAGGCTGTTCTCGATGAGGAAGGAAAACCGATGATTCTTGAAGTGCCTTATCCCGGCCGCGTAGTTTACGCTCACGTATGGCGTGTAAACGTAGGACGCATGAAGCTCTACCTTCTCGACACCGACCTCGAACAGAATTCTCAGTGGGATCGCGAAATTACTCACGCCCTCTATGGCGGTGACTGGGAAAACCGTATCAAACAGGAATATCTTCTCGGTATCGGCGGTATCATTATGCTTAACAAGCTCGGCATCAAGACTGATATCTATCATGCCAACGAAGGTCACGCTGCTCTTCTTAACCTTCAGCGTCTTGTTGACTATGTTCAGAACGATCATCTTCCCTTCAACGTGGCTCTCGAGGTGGTTCGCGCAACCTCTCTCTATACTGTTCATACTCCCGTTCCCGCAGGTCACGACTATTTCGAGGAAAGCCTCTTCGGCAAATATCTCGGTGAGTATCCTGCCAAGCTCGGAATCTCTTGGTCTGATCTCATGAATATGGGTCGTGAGAACCCCGATACCAACGAACGCTTCTCTATGAGCACATTCGCCCTTAACACTTGTCAGGAAGCCAACGGTGTGAGCTGGCTCCACGGCGAGGTGTCAAAGAAGATGTTTGCCGGTGTATGGAAAGGTTATGCTCCTGAAGAAAGCCACGTAGGATATGTAACCAACGGTGTTCACATGCCGACATGGGCTTCTACCGAATGGAAAGATTTCTATGGCGAGTATCTTAACCCGGCTCTCTTTGAAGATCAGAGCAATCCTGAAATGTGGAAAGGTATCTTCAAGGTTGACGATGAGAAGATCTGGAATATGCGTCAATTGATGAAGAACAAATTCATCGACTTCGTAAAGAAAGATTTCAAGGAGAAATGGCTTAAAAACCAGGGTGACCCGACACAGGTACTTAAAATTGTTGATAAAATCAACCCCAACGCGCTTATCATCGGTTTCGCACGTCGTTTCGCAACTTACAAGCGCGCTCACCTTCTCTTCACCGATCTTGAACGTCTATCTAAGATTGTCAACAACGAACAGTTCCCCGTACAGTTCGTATTCTCAGGCAAGGCTCACCCCGCCGACGGTGCAGGTCAGGGTCTGATCAAACGTATCACTGAGATTTCAAAGATGCCTGAGTTCTCCGGTAAGATTATCTTCCTTGAAGACTACAATATGATTGTAGCTAAACGTCTTGTTACCGGTGTTGATATCTGGTTGAATACTCCTACCCGTCCTCTTGAGGCTTCCGGAACATCTGGTGAAAAAGCCGAGATGAACGGTGTCCTCAACTTCTCAGTGCTCGACGGATGGTGGTATGAAGGCTACCGCAAGGATGAGCAGGGCGGTTGGGCGCTTACAGATAAGCGTACATATACAGATCAGGCTCAGCAGGATAAACTTGATGCCGCCACAATCTATTCTATGCTTGAAAATGAGATTATCCCTCTCTATTTCGCTAAGAATAGCAAGGGTTACAGCCCTGAGTGGGTACAGCGTATCAAGAACTCTATCGGCCATATCGCACCTCACTACACTATGAAGCGTCAGCTTGACGATTATATCGATCGTTTCTACATTCCCGAGCATAAACGTGCTGAGAAGCTTATCAAGAATGACTTCGCGAAAGCTCGTGAGATCGTGGCATGGAAAGAGGAGGTTGCAAGCAAGTGGCACAGCGTTGAAATCCTTTCTTCCAACATTGATGAGATCACCAACAGCGGTGCTTCACGCACAGGTCAGGCTCTCGATGTTAAATGCAAGATAGATACCAAGGGTCTTGGTGACGCACTCGGTGTTGAACTTGTGATTTACAAAGAAGTAGATGGTGAAAGCAAATATGCAGGTCGTGAGGATCTCAAGGTTGTAAATCGTGAAGGTAACGTATACACCTACGAGCTTAACTACAAGCTTAAGAGCCCCGGCATCTTCAAGTCAGCTCTCCGTCTCTATCCCAAGAACGCTGAGCTCCCCCACCGTATGGACTTCGCCTACACCCGCTGGTTCTAATCTGAACGAACAGATAATTTTTCATCATAANAAAGCGCTCCCGATTGCTCGGGAGCGCTTTTTCTATAAAGGGGTCGCACTTACATATACCTCAAAATTTTTTCTTCATCCACATATTTACTATCTTTGCATCATGNCTCGATTCAATCATTTTGAAGATGCAGTTGATTTCTCTTTCTGGAAAGAGATCTGCGAAAAACAAGGCACNCGGTNTTATTTCAAACGCGGNGATTTTTTCGTGCATGCCGGCNATGTGTTAAAACAAGTTGGNTGGATAGTCTCAGGTTCGTTCAAACATTCACTGATTGATAATGCAGGAAATCATAAGGCTGTGGGGTTTGTTTTTGAAGAAGCTGTCTTGGCAAACTATTTGAGTGTTATGTTGGGTAAAAATATGCCTACCGATATCATCGCTCTCGAAGATTCGGAAGTATTAGTGGTGCCGGTGGAAATAATGCGTAATCATATGGAGCATGCCCTTGAACTNAATCTTCNATTTGCTCAGGCACTATTTGATCAGGCCTANACCCATATCCTAAATGATTATTGCTACAGCCCTGAGGAACGTTACCATCAGCTTATAAAACGATATCCACGTATCCTCAACCTCGTTTCAGTCAGTGAAATCGCATCATACCTGAATATCTCCCGCCGTCAATTGCACCGCATTAGGGAAGTCAGAACAAAATAAGGCTCCATCCANTAAAATTTCTTANTGGATGGAGCCTTATTATTCGTAGCTACTTATTCATTAACCTAACGTATCTTCAANCCGTGAGTGTTCTTCCGGGNGTATGAATNGNCAGANTTTACNGATTAANAAAATAAACNACAATGAGNGAAATAATTCCAAGCANTCCGAAAANAAACGCAAATTTATCAAGAGTCCGCGAGGCCTGTACACTCATTTTTTCTAAATACAATGCNGCGATATGAGAAAAAGACATCATGAAAAAGAAGAATATGTCGGTCAATTCCCACCATTCCTTTTTTATACCGGGAATAGCCATTGAAAGAATCAATACCACAAAGCAAAGAAATAAAGCAATCCAAGCCAGAATCTTAGACTTCAGCAATCTATTCTGTTCCATAATATTATCTATCTGTAAAGCTTAAAACTATAAATCTTACCACTGTCAGAAAGGACGAGTCCGGCATAAAATCCCGGCACAAGCGAGGATAGATCGACATTCACAACAGGAGTTTCACGAAAATAACGTTCTGTGCCTAAAGCTCCGTTCAAACCATAGACTCTCAACATCTTTATCGACTCAGGAAATGAAATCTCAAAATGACCGCCTCCCAAAGAACGCACAATAGGTTTGGAAGGNGTCAACATCTCTTCAAGTTCCAACTCTCTCGCCATATTCTCTTTTCTCACCGTTTCAAGGAAATCTTCATAGAAAGAAAACGGAATCTCCTCTGGGTCTTCAGTATTCTCCTCAAGAAGATCCTCCAAAGTCAGCTCTCTATAATCANCCGGATTAAACAGACTGAACTCTATTGCCGTAGGCATAACGATCCATCCGTTACGACGGTCAATGCTTTCTATCTTCTCTTTCCTTTCATCAGACAGATTATTAAACTCGGAAGTGTTATAAGGATTCACAATAGTTCTGTCAAGATAGGNAGACATGTTCTGCCATGCATGAAGAGCGGATGTAGGCACACGGCTGTCATATCTTATAAGTTCTATCTCTCTGGCATACTGCTTTAGCAANGCNTTCTCTTCCTCACCCAATTTATCGCGACTGAAAATATTATCTTTNCTNTATGCCAATACCGGATAAGCTTTGTTTTCAGCAGATATCATCACAAAGCCGCCTTTAGGAGAGTTGTAGATATAGAATGGATTAAAAAGACGGTCTGTGGTAAGCTGACGCCCGTTCCAGATCAATTTGGGAGGNGCGGTNACCTCCCCATATAGGGTATTGAAAAATATCTGCGCAATTTTCATCGCCTCCTTCTGAGACACAGTCTCAGCAGATGCGTTGTTTCCAAAAANGCATAATGCCAAAAATATGTANACAAGAAGGCGGTTTATTTTATTCATATCATCTTATTTATCTGATTTTCAAGAACAGATTGCTCCATNGCTCCTTCCATAGTTACTACCACATTTCCATTCTTATCAAGNAAAATGAAAGTCGGAACCGCGTTAATATTATAACGCCTACTGAGTTCGGGATTCTCATCTATATCTATATTAACGAAATTCATGCGGTCATCGTATGTATCTTCAAGATCATTAAACACAGGTTTCATAATTTTACANGGTCCGCACCAGGTGGCCGAGAAATCAANAAGTGTAGGTTTTCCGTTGGAAGGTAGTTTTCCCACAACTTCTTCACTATTTTTTATATTCTCTTCTATTTTATCATCCTCACCGGGCGTTTCCACTACATTAATTGTAGCCGAAGCAAGTTCTTTTTCAGTTTTACCAAGTAGCGNATCTCCCCTTTCTTCCATACGGGCACCGGAAATCGGTTTGTCGGCAACCCCATTTTTGCATCCGGCCAATATCACGGCCGCAAATATTATATATATGGTCTTATTCATATTCTTAGATTTAAAAAGTATTAAAAATTAAACGATAGTAAGGGTTCAAAATTAAATTAGTCCTNCCTTNCTCATCACTTCTCCATTGGTAAACAGTTCATCTGTCGGCCCGTCGGCAGCTACAGATCCGTCCGCAAGAATAACGGTTCTCTCACATAACTCCCGCGCCATATCAAGATCGTGAGTCGCAAGAATTATGGTATGTTTAAAACCCTTCAGAATATCTATGAGTCCACGTCTCGCGCGTGCATCAAGATTTGCAGAAGGTTCGTCAAGTAGAAGAATATCAGGTTCCATAGCCAACACGCAAGCTATAGCCGCGCTTCTTCTTTGCCCTCCGGAAAGTTGAAATGAAGCTTTAGNGGCCACATCNGCAAGNCCAACTGCCTTTAATGCCTTTTCTACTCTGCGTATAACCTCCTCTTCGGGAAGATTCATGTTGCGNGGACCGAAAGCTATGTCATCAAATATNGTAGGCATAAAAAGCATGTCGTCGGGATTCTGAAACACAAAGCCTACCGATCTTCTTATTATGTCGGATGTAGCTTTANTCACAGGNANGTNACCTACATTCACTTCTCCNGACGTAGGCAGGAGCAAAGCATCNGTAAGAAGCAGTAAAGTNGATTTTCCAGATCCGTTAAGCCCAAGCAACGCTACCCTCTCACCATGTGTCACTTCGAAATTCACACATTTTAATGCCTCGCAACCNTCTTCATATCGGTAACCGACATTGGTATATCTTACAAAATGATGACTCATCTTACAAAGAGTGTTACTATTTTTGAGAAATCAATAAACCTTAGCATACAAATAANTGAAGTCCAGATNACTAACCGCACNTAGCAATCAGCCGTCCATTTTGTTTTATTCCCAAGCGGAAGTGTGCCTGAAAAGCCTCTGGCCTTCATGGCGCGATGAATGTTGGTGGCTCTGTTCGCACTCCGGATCAGAAGCTGTCCGATGAATCTGCTCCACATCTTAAATGGATAGGATCGCCGGCCATAACCTCTCGATTCTCTTGCACGTTTCATTATCAACGCCTCTTCAGTAATGACCGACAGATAACGNTATGTCAATAGAAGCTGCGTGCATAATACCGACGGCAANCCAAGACGACGCAGCAGATTGAATATATCAAGAAAACCTATCTTCTCCACCATCAGCACAACCGCCTGGAGAGAGAAGACTCCTCTGAGAAGGATAGAAGCGAAACTTATCCAGCCACGATCTATGGTTATGCCANAAATCTCAAATGCNGTTTGTCGATCCAATATCGGATTAAAGATTCCGATTATAATCAGAAACGGCACAATCCATAAAGTTTTCTTTAATAANGCACCATATCCTATGCCTGACATTTCTGACATGANAATAGGATATGCNGCTAACCATATAAGTTTTTGTGGAGCATAGACCGGCACACTCAACACNGCTATAAGATATATAAGAGTGACTATGACCATATCCGGACANGTCTTNTCTCCGNCTCGGCACGTGTCAAGTCTTCTTATAGCCAGATAGGCTTTCTCAATCTTACTCACTTTATATGTTATATGCCGTTTTAANAGTNTNTCTTGATTNAACGGATNACGCNATATGCTTCTTCTTNCTGAANAGAATCGCACAAANGCACCATAACATAACCATCACNATTGCTCCTCCTACTAATCCGGCAAATGTGGAATCATAATCCGGCATAAAGGCTGTGGANGGNACTAAGGCNGTNCCAAGTTCGGTNTCTCCGGTAATTCTTGCTATCGACCATTCAAGACCATCGGGATTGCTTGATGCAAACCANGTGAANCCGACTGCCATCACAATAGCTAAAGCCAAGAATGAGCCCAGAATAACCTTTGTTTTCTTNGACATNTTNTGATTNCCNGNNCTTTTCTCTCCAAGATAATTGGAATACAGCATATCGGGCTTGTAT
The DNA here is from genome assembly GCA_014801535.1 of Bacteroides sp. Taxonomy (GTDB): domain Bacteria; phylum Bacteroidota; class Bacteroidia; order Bacteroidales; family Muribaculaceae; genus Lepagella. Next base: position 132,656 of record JAAVEA010000006.1, on the reverse strand, counting down.
TTTGCCACGAAGGATAGCACCACTGCTGTGGCTATACCCTCAACGGCTCCGATTGCNAGATGAATGGAGGTCATCAGTCCCAAGAAATCTTTCGTGGGAAGTGCGGTTACACCGGAAAGNTCTGTTTCGGNCGTTACGAGGAGTGCGCCAAGTTCCAGNCCGACGATNGATGCAAGAACTGCCCCTAAGGTAATTTTCCATACACTTTCACCATTCCCGGCTATCGGTCGGTANATAAGAGGAGCTGCCACAAGGCAACTCATTGCCGCCATATTAATAATATTGCACCCCAATGCCATCATCCCTCCATCGGCAAAGATNAGGCATTGAATAATAAGCACAGAACAGAGNGTGATGAAAGCGGCCCACGGCCCAATGAGAGCGGCAAGCAGAATGCCTCCGATGATATGTCCGCTTGACCCGGTGCCCGGGATGGAGAAATTAATCATCTGAGCTGCAAACACAAATGCTCCCAAGACACCCATCATCGGGACTATGTCATCTCGTTCGATTTTCTTCACTTTTTTTGAGGCCACTGCAATTAGAGCCACTGCTACGGCTCCTGCCGTTCCTGCAACCGCCGGTGAAACCAGCGCATCTGCCATGTGCATACCTTTTCTGTTTTAATGTTACATCTTTTTTAACAATAGCTTTTGCGCCTTTGTTTAAAAATTAAACACCGATTAATGCACTTTTACTATATTATTAAAGAAATGGCAGGATAAAAGTCAGGATATGCGTATTGGCACGAAGAGTTGATGTGGCCTTGGCAAGCTGGTTTTCAACTGTCTTTATTGATATTCCTAATTCCTCGGCTATTTCTGAATAGGTCATGCCATCGCGTTTGCTCATAAGGAAAATTTCTCGTCGCCGAGGAGGCATGGAGTCTATCGCTTCCCATAGTCGCGCATCTCGTTCGGCTGTATCGATTTCCTCCTCCGGCACATCCTTCTCCTCTTCCGGAAGCGAAACATAGCGCTGTTCGCAACGCAACAGCTGTAAAGCTGCGTTGCGAACAGTCCGGAACAAATATTTCTCAAGAGAATCTATCTCATATCCCTCTCTAATCATATCCCATACTTGCGCAAAAGAATTCTGAACCGTATCGTTTGCTACGGCTACATCCTCCGTAATGCGCAAGGCAAACATACAAAGAGGCATATAGAGTTTCCTATAAATGCGTTCAAATTCGCGTGCTGTCATTTTCAACTGCAAAGTTAGTTTTTTATTTTTCCCGGGCAATGCGAATCAGCTCCACCATAGGCAAAGTAAGCTCCGACACCGCGTAAGCAGCAACCACTCCGGCTTTTGTTGAGACATTACTGTAGGGATACACTGCCGGTGCAAGCCCTACCCCTCCGAGCGTTCCGACTATTGCATCATTTGCTTCCCAAACAGAGATTACATGCTTATAATATGTCGGATCCACATGCCGGAGAGAAACTTTTATTCCATATTCTTCCGGTCCCTCCAAGTTCGTTGGATTGCGATAGTAGAAAGAGCAATTATCATAGCCTATGCGGAGAGGATAGGAATGACCATTGATCTGACGATCAGAAAAGATTGTATAACCACTGGTCTCCGCAATAACTGACTCCAATATTGAGACATGCTCTGTGAAGAGCGGTTCGCCGGTGAAATCAGGGAAAGCGGAACTAAGATAAGCTTCCGCCTCGTTGTCATAGTTGCGATATCGGGTGGTTCCAACACTCAGATCATAATAATTCACCGAATCTCCCGGATCTGTGAAATGCACAAGCAACTTAAAGCTCATGATAAATTCACACCTATCGGCAACAGCAGGAAAACCCGTAGTATCACCCAAAGCAATAAAACTCTGAATCCGGGGTTCTAATTTATCAATCGCCACAGGATAAGGAACCGTCACCTCTGCGAAAGCTTCACCATACCGAGGAGAGGAGGCTTCAAGACGTATTTCATCTCCGCTTTTCGGACGGTATTGACTCTGATAGCATCTACGCTCTTTAGGCGTGGGATAAACAATTAATGAAGGTTGCACTATAGCAGGACAGAGTGTCTCTTTATATTCTCCGTTGACTATCAAGCGCACATCAGCGTCAGTAACGTCGAGATCGAGGCTTTCCTCCTCCCCCTCGCTCCAACTCCATGTGCGGGTAAGGAAGAGGTTGATAGAATCTCCGGGAGTGATCTCCGAATTCATACATAATACAGGAACCGACTCAATATCAGGCTCGAAACTCTGATAGCATGAAGTCAAGCTCATAGCCAAAGCTGAAATGAGCAGAAGAAGATATATTTTTCTTAAAATAGCCATGTGTAAGATACTGAAGGAATTATTGGTATAAGTCTGAGTTTCTTGAATACGGGGTTAGAGAAGTCGTCATAATCACGAACCACTGCGATAGGATTCATATTGCAATAGGCATTATAAAGTGAGAAATCCCAATACCCGTGGCGTGTGGTTCGACGGAAGTTAAGATCAAGTCGATGATAGAACGGAAGTCGGTAATTATTTTCTTCCACAGGAAGCAGCATATCATAATGCCATGGACCTAACAAGGGATCCTGCCACAACTGAGTGGGAAGAGTGATACGATTGCCGCTCATTCCGATCCATGATGCCGACACATCCCATTTCTGAGATATCTTCCAATTGACCATCACATTTATTTTATGACGATTATCGAAACGGGCTGGAAATCTCTTTCCTCCATTCTTATCTGGATACTGACGATCAGCCCAAAGAAGGGAATAAGCTATATGACCCGTAATCTTTCCGTAATCTTTGCTAATCTTGAAATCTATCCCCTTTGCTGTTCCACTTCCGGCAGTGAGTTTAGAGCTCCATTCCTGATCGGGAGGTAGAAGATAATATTCATCGGCATATTCAAGAAGATTCTTCATCCACTTATAATAGGCTTCTACCGAGAATGTGAACTGATTCTTGAGAGAATAATATCCTCCTATTGCAATCTTGTCAGCAGTCTGCGGACGCTGGTCGCCGACAATAGGCACCCATTGGTCGGTGGGAAGAGAGATAGAACTTTGCAAGAGTTGATGCACATATTGCACCGTGCGCGAGTATCCTCCTTTTATCGACCAGTTTTTTCCTGTCTGAAAACGGAATGAAACACGAGGCGAGAGAGTGTTATGTGTCTTGCCGTCGATATTGAATATGGAGTAATGCAGACCATAATTCAGGCGCAGTTGCGAGAAGGGTGTCCAATCGGCACCTGCATAGAGATTAAATTCATTTGCTCCGTAGGAATCCACGCGATCTTCCACTTCTGCCGTAAGATCACCGTTTATCAGGGTTCGCTTGGTCAATGAAGGAAGGAATGAATGGCGCGTATATCCTCCTCCGAAGGTAATACGATGTGCAGGATGAGGTCGCCAGTCAAAATCACATTTAAGAATCCAATCCTGAATGTAATTTCGCGAACTAACCTTATCTAATGTTTCCTGAGTGTAATCCTTATCATCATCTTCTTTTTCCAAAGACTCTTCTGAATGCATCAGGTTGGAGGAATATCGGGTGAATGCTCCTGTAACTTCTCCGAATAGGTTCGGACTTAATACATAGTTCCAGCCTGCGGAAGCAACGATATTACCCCATCGAAGATTCGACTTATCTATATCCTTTTCATTATTCCAAGCATAGCTATTTTTCAGACTGAGATAATCCTCCCCATAATAGAACATGGCATACACTCGGCTTCTATCGGAAAAACGATGATTAATCTTTGCGTTGATATCAGTGAAAGCATATCCGAAATTAATCTTTTCATCCTCTTTGAAGCTGTTTATTATAGCGCAGACAGGCAATGTGAAGACGTCATACCAGGAACGTCGGGCTGCAAAAGAATAGGAAGTGTGACCTTTCCATATCGGCCCATCCACATTCACTGCAGCGGAGGTCAGCCCGATCTTCACCCCTCCATGATGCGATTCCATACTTCCGTCTTTGGTGTTGACATCCATATATGAAGAGAGACGTCCGTCATATTTTGCGGGGAATGAGGATTTGTAGAAATCCACGTTTCGAAGTGCTTCTGTATTGAAGGCTGAGAAGAGTCCTCCTAAATGATTCACTTGATACAGCGGGATATTATCGAGCATATACAGGTTTTCATCCGAACCTCCACCGTGCACATACATTCCTGCCATCCCTTCAACACCTGCCGATACTCCCGGCTCTAATTGCAGGGTCTTTATCACGTCGCTTTCTCCGAAAATAACGGGAGTGGCAAGTATCGAGGCCCGGCTGACGTTCATTGATCCAATCTCGGCGGAATTAATGGCTCGTTCTGTGTTTAGATTCCCTATCACCGTAACCCCCTCTAACATTTTTGTATCTTCGGAAAGGTTTACATCCATCTTTTTAGATGCAGAAAGCTTTACATCTTCCACTTTGTGGGTTTCATATCCGACCCCACTGAAATTAACTGATACTTCACCGGCCGGAAAGGTCACGGAATAGAAACCCTGGACATTTGTAGCAGTACGTATATTTGAGGGAAGAACTGTGATAATCACACCGGGAATAGCTTCTTCGCTCCCCTCTTCTCTTACAAACCCACTCAAAGTTACCTTTGGGGGCTGAAGTTTTTCCTTGCGGTAAAGCATCACATTGTTTCCGCGTATTCGATAGCCGATCTCAGTTCCGGAAAGCATTTTCTTTATCACCTGTTCCAATGGCTCATTATTGGCCGAAACTGTCACTCTCAACTGCTTCAACAGATCAGAGGGATATATGAAGTTCTTCCCACTGCGATCCATCAGCTCGGCAAACACTTTCTCTGCCGGAAGATTATTAGCCTTTATGCTTACCTTCTGAGCTATCATCGGGAGGGCTATCATTGTCAGCGCGAGAAACGCAATAATTCTTAGTCTTATCATTTTTTCGTGATTGTCAGATTAGTGCCGAGCAGGTCGTTGATTGTTGCAACAAGATCTTCTGCTGTTCCATGATAACTCAAAGTTAGACGGGGTTGTCCTTCGGTGGATCCCTCTATTTTCACGCTATATTCTTTCTCAATTGCTTTCACCACATCAGAAAGTTCGGCATCTTCAAATACCATTTTCTTAACTTCCTCCGCTTCGGGGGTTTCTTGTATAGTATCTATTGGCGCTTCCTGCACCTCTTCCTTCGCAGGGATTTCATACTTTGAGTCGGTAGGATTTAAAGCAAAGTATGTAGTGACAGCGGCAGTTGCCACAAGTGCGGTGCCAATAATCGACGCCGCTACTGCGCGCCGTTTCCAGAAAGGGATATCCTTCATGATGAATGAAGAATCGGGATGCAAGATCCCGGGGGTATAGAATTTTGTTACGAATTGTAACGATTTTTTCATTTGGTCAGTCATAATTCATTTTCGATATAAATTCGAGATAAATGCTGTGTAAATCGCGATTACACTCTATAGAGTATAAATTATCTAAATACCCCTATCTGGATTTAAAAAATTTTTATGTTTATCCTCATAATTTTCCAATATAAACTTTAATGCAGGGTTAATTTGCTGTTATTGAGCTATCTTTCTGTGCGTTTCTCTGGAAGCCTTTAGGNTTAATGATGAGTATGATAATTATTTCTGCGCCCGTTCCTGCTCGTATCTGTTTTATTGTCAAACTTATGGATTGAATAAAAATCCCTCGGACTGCGCCGAGGGAAAAGTATGTTATATTGTTATGTCCTATATATCTACATTTAGCGCATGTTACAAATTTAACTCGCACAATTCTACCAAATTACTTTATTCGGTGTATTTTATACCCTGCCATCGTAATTATAAACTTGGATTTATATTTTCATCTTTAGCAAGAGCTTTTAATGCTTTCCTCTGATTCTCTAACACTGACGGCGAGAGATATTTAGATACGAGGCAATATCTCCGTTTGATGCAATCTCTGTTATCCGAGGATAGCGGTCAAGCTGTCGGAGATAACTTTGTGCCGTAGTATGGATACAAAATTCCAAGAACTGATCATACAGTTGCTCAAACAGGCCCATCATCAAGTTCATGTTAAGTTCATGATCTCTGTTCATCCTTTCGCGCATAATCTTTGTCGGGATTACGATTACCTCAGAATCTTCAAGAGCAATAATGTCTGTCCGCATTTTGGTGTAGTGCCTCACACTCTCATTGTCTATCAGAAGTGAATCATCGAGGGAAAAGTCAATAACTCTATTGTTTCCGTCAGAAGACATAAGCGATTTGAAGCCACCTGAAACCATCCACCCGGCATATTCTATTACTTCGCCTGAATGCGCAAAGTATTCGCCCCGACCGATCAGGCGCCGCTCACCGAATTTCTCCAACACTTCCTTACAGAATGATAAATCAGTAGTTTCTTTATTATTGGCTTTAACCATTAATCAATTCATTTTAAGATGGCACTCTTGCTTACTGTATGTTNATACTTTGGTGATTTGGAAGTCTTTTTTTCATAATGTTATCTATAATCGGTTTCAAGTAGGTCAAACCCATCTTTTCCGCTTTCATACTCAATTTTTTCTTGTGAATGACGTGGGCCATTGCCCCCGAAATGCAAGTCACTCATTCCTTGGAAATTATCATATCTGTATCGACAAAGCTCAAGAAATTTCTTTCTCNTTGTATTCTCATAAGAATATGGCTCATATACTTTTGGAATGTCTTTATTAACATTCTGAATACCGTTAGCCGTAAAATGATGCTGTCTCGTACTATCAATTGCTTCCAATATGAGTCCGGGAAGTCCAAGTAGTTTCCACGGTCCTGTGTTCATTGGCACTTCGGGAGTAAACCAGGCAGTCCATTTTCGGCCATGATAGTTGGCTGTTGCCATTATACATTCATACCCCAATATAGTCTTTGTGGAATCATCTTCAATAGTCCATTCCAGTTCCTCGACCGGCTCCGTATATTTGCGATATTCGTGAAAAACCATATCCCATACTTTGAATTTCCCCTTATCCCGCACAATGTATAGATTCACGGGATGCCCTATCGACGAACTGTTGAGAATAGCCTCTCGTTCTTCTCTGGATTTTTGCATAAGTTCGCCCATCATTACCAGACTTTGCTGAACGTACCATTGATCTCCTTCTTTGGTACATCGTACAGAATCAATCCACTGAGAACGACTGTTATAGAACTTTGAACAATCATGTCCGGCAAGAAGAATAAAGTCTTGATTTTGCTCTATTCCTCTCGGATCGAAAAAATGATAATCGTAACCGACCTTTATTTGTGCTTTCTGCGCAAATTGAGGAATAGACATCGCAATACAGATAATGATTAATACTACCTTTTTCATTTTCTTAAAGAGATTGAAATTAAGAGTTCTCGGCCTCGTAGCCAGCGCTGACTCTCGAAGGAAGTGAGTTGATTGTATGTTGTGTAGTTGTATGTTCGCTGATTGAAGATGTTGCTCAACGAGGCGGAGAGTTCCAGTCGCTTGCTGAGTTTGTAGATTAGCTTCGTATCAAGCAGGAACACATTTTTGAACTGGTCAGAGGTCAGTTCGTTACGGTAGTGTTCACCACTTATGTGCCACTCCCATTTCTTGTGTGGCATGATGTTGAGCAGCAATTCGTTTTCCATATTGCCGAGCCAAGAGGCACTTGTGCCGTTCATTGCAAGACGACTCGAAGCCCACTCGAACCGGTAGTCGAAACTAAGCCAGCGCAGCGGCGCACCGTTGATTTTTGCTCCGACTGACCAAGAAGTGCCGACCGAATTTACCGCACTGTTCTCCGAGATAAGATGAGATTCGTGGCGACTGAATGAGCCGTTTACGTTTGCACTGCCTCGCATGAAATCGAGAGTCTTGCCGATGTTTCCGCTTGCCATAAGCATCTGTCCGTTGCTTTTTGCCGACGTGTAGGAATAGACCACATAGTCGCTGTAAAGCTGCTGTGCTAAGGTAAAGGGATTGCGGCTCCACGACTTCATCACGAAAGCATTGGCAAACAGTCCGCGTCGGGTATGCTTATAAGAGATATTGGCAGACACATTCTGCGAAGTAGAATTATAGAAATTATCCACACCCTGGCGGAACGAACGATAGTTTGTCATTACATAGCCTGGTTGTATCATGCTCAGATCCATCGGCGACCGACCTGTGCCACCACGCACTCCCATCGAAAAGCGGTTGTTGGGCTTCCAGTTCATGCTGAGCGACGGCGAGAAATATACCTCGCTACGGTTGGCGAGAGCCTTGTCAAATGTATAGTGAGCGAAACTGATGGGAGCATTGAGCGAGAAATTCACCCGCTTTACCCAATACTCGAATTTCGGCGTGGCATATACCGTGAAATAGTTTGTGTTCAGCACATTCGTCGTTTCTCCCGGTATTTCCTCGGGCATATCGGGTAAATCTGTGTTAAGCGTGCGGAAATATCCCTTGACTCCTCCTTCAAGACTGATTGTGATACCCTTGACGGAAAAAGCGTAAGCAGCACTCTCGTTGGTATAGAAAGCACGGTCTTTTACCTGCTGGCGCATTGTACCGTCATTTATTGATACGAAAAGGGTCTGAGGGAGTGATTCCCATTCGTTTTTGCTTATGAAAGTTACGAGGTGTTTACCGTTGAAACGCTTGATGATTTTGAAATCATTGCCTACATAGTAGTCGGGTAGCGATGCAGTCTGGTCGTTTGGCAACGAGCCTGTAACGCTGAGGCACACATCATCCCAGTCAATGTTGGTTTTCAGCGTGTTGTTGATGAATGCTGTCTTTTGGTTCAGCTCATAGATGAACTTGCCCGACAGGGAGTGTGAGCGTTCAACACCTCTGCGGTTCTCGGTAACGACACGGTTGCCTTCATTGAGAAAGTATGTCGTTATGTTGGCTGCGTCTGCCGTAACGCGATTGAAAGAGTAGTCAATCTGAGCCTTGAACTCGCCACGCCCGAGTTTCCACAGGGCGTTGGTAGAAACAAGTGCCGAGCGGTTGAACAGCGTGCGTTTCCGGCTCAGGTTTGGCACACCGGGGAGCGAAACACCGACATATCGGCTCAGGTCGGTTCCTCGTCGGGAGGCAAAGAAATCTGTTGCCTGTGCCGAGAGGTCCTCACCGATGTTGTTAGTCTTGAAAGTCGTTATATTCTGGAAATTGGGCATTACTGCCATAGCAAANAGCTCGCCATCCCATATTGCACCGTCGGGCTGCCANGAATAGCCGCCTCCGGCATCACCGTGGAAACTCCACGTTGCTTTTGCCTTGTTTTTAAGTTTCAGGTTAATGGCAGCCTTGTCGGAGAATGATATGCCCGACAGCACCTGCATCGGCTGATGGTTCTCCATGACCTCGACAGCGCCCACATCCTCGTGGCTTATTCCATTGGTGGCGATNCCGTATTTGCCACCGAGCAGGTCGGAGCCTTCGATGTAGAATTTGTTAATGTCCTCGCCCTGATATTGGATTTTGCCGTTGTTGGCAACATCTATTCCGGGCATACGTTTGAGCACATCGCCGATGGAGCGGTCTTGCTGTTGTGCAAAACTACCNACATTATAAGTAATAGTATCTCCTTGTTCACGGATGCGGTCAGCCTTGACCGTTACCTCTTTAAGCAGTGTAGTCCCCGGCTCCATATAGACTGTGATAGGAAAAGAAACACTGTCAAGAGGGATAGTTTTCTTGGCGAAGCTCATCATCGACACNTCCAGCCNGNAACCTGCCACGGACGGCAGCGACATAGNNAANCCNCCATCGCNTTTCGATGTGGAGTATTTCTTTATCTTACCGTCCGCACCCTTGACAATCACCGAAGCCCCGGTCAACGGCTCGTTGCTCTCCTTGTCGACGACTGTACCAGACACATTTACCTGTGCAANGGCACAGACCGCTACAATAAGAAATATCAGGTATGTGATTATTCTCTTCATTCGTGGTAATCGGTTTCAATAAANTCGATATTCNCTTTGTATTCTGTTGGTTTAATATTAACTTTCCCTCCGGTCATGGCACTAATCTGAGCGGCACGATTGCGGTTCCCATAATCCTTCATACGCAGAACCGCTATACGCGTGGTTTTGAAAATTTTATCGGGATTTTCATAAGGATCTCCAAGCGGTTCGTCACATTGCTGTATACCCTTGATTGTAAATCCATATTCGCCATCNGCTGTGGTAGCCTCCATTATAAGGCCGGGCAGACCGCNCANCTGCCACGGACCATCCTGTACCGGGATTTCCGAAGCAAACCACGCATACCATTTCCGCCCGTGATAATCGGCAACGGCAAGTTGACACTCATAATCTAGCAGTGTCTTGGTAGAGTCCAGAAGTTCCCATTGCAAATCGTCCATATCCACAGGATAACGATAACGGTCGCCCATCTGTGAGTNCCAGACTGTAATGNTCCGTAACTCAAAATTCTTCATGTTCTTGTAGCGCGAGCCGCGGTTTATTCCCATCTTCTTGCGGATATCAAACCANGACTCTCCNAAACCGGCATTCATNTTGGCTATGGCTTTCTCCATAGCTGCATTATCAGCCTGTTCAAGCATAATCTTACCTTGCGGNTCATTTTCAAGAGAGTCTATGCGATTGGTCTGCGGGTCAAAATANAAAGACTGGCCTTGTCCTATTCTTAACACAAAATCTCTATTGTTNGTGATGGTGTCACCTGTATTTGTGTTAATGGTTTTCGACATGGATTCATACTCTGCCTTAAGGAAAGCACGCGGAGACTCAGCAAATACCGGAAATGNNGANATTGTACAAAAGAGATATGTGAGAAATCTTTTCATAATTTATGATAATTAGCAGGTACTATTTTCTAATTTGTTTGCAATCCATAGAGTCCACTCGTCAATATTATCAGTGATAGAAGTGGGATAATTGATGGGTATTACCACGTCAGGAGCTATACCGGTTTTATCAATGCCGTTATTGGGTAATCTGCACGACCTTGCAGTAGGTATGAAAATCGGATATCCACTATTGGGCAATGCCGATTCTCTGACCGATGAGCAATCAAGGCATCCTCCCGTATTTTCTTTGCCACAAATAATAGTCCTATCAGAAATTGCCTTGGCCNGTATCAATAATTCCTCAGTCGCAGACCCATTGTTGGCATCTATAATAAAAGCAATTCTGCGAGGCTTCTTACCATCGTATTTCGGCACTTCAATTTCAATATCCTCTTTGTCGGTCAAGAGTATAAATTCCTCGTGGGTATTNTTAAACTTATCCAAAATCATTTGAGCCTCCGGAAATTCGTCAGCTGCTTGTTTAAGATATTCGATATTATTGTCCGACATTCTGAACTCTACACTTTTGGTGGTGCCTGGGTGGTCATACAGCAACGGCAACAACGGATGCCAAAGACGTTCATCTCCNCCTCCGTTAGANCGTAAGTCAATGATAAGATTATCGCAACCGGACGTATTATAATCCCGGATAGCNTTTTCAATCCATTCTATGGAAATAATCTCTTCATCAAANTCCGGCAATCTCATCAGATATGTTTTAGAAGTANCANGCTTTGAGAGAGGCTCCGGTAAATACGGATGAATCATATCGTATGTCTGGAATTTTCTTCGTTCCGACATATATTTGCCTGTTTCTTTATAACTACCCATATCCATTCCGAGATGCCCGTCATCAAACCATGAATATAGGAATAAANCAGCGTCATATCCAGACCGTTCGTTTGTTTCGATTTGCTGTCGAAGTGTCGATACAATAGAATCGTATTCCTGACGGGTTGAATCGTTGACATAAGTGTCAAAACCGGCATAANTGGTTTCTAATTCATTAAGCGCAAAAACGAAATCNTCAATATTCTGATCTACAGTAAGAGAAGACTTAGGTTGAGACCAGAGTAATCCNGTTGGTACNACTATCGTCAACAAAAAACTCAATATACGTGTAACCATGATTGACTTTATATTAATGATTTGTTCTTTTAGTATGCTATATATATTTTATGATTCCCTGAAACTGACGGTGAGAAATATTGAGATAAGAGGCAATATCTCCGTAAGATGCAATATCAGTTATCCGAGGATAGCGGTCAAGCAGTGGGAAGGACAAAATTAACAAGTTTGAATNAAATTACTTCGTGAAAAACGAAATAATGATTGCGATGACGATACACCCAAGAGCAAACTCGTTAAATAAGATTCCAATAGTCCGTGGTTTTGAGTCCTTTTGTTTTTTTGACATAATAAGGTTTAGTCCGGCTATAACCCCAATCACTCCCATCCATATATAAAATGATGTATTCATTTCTTTTTTCGGTTGCTTATGTGCTGTTTATTTACGCGATAAGATAGGATTCCTACTATAACGACAAATAATGTCGCGNCCAATCCAGCACAGCCACGCATTATAAGTANNANATTTGNGGGAATCTTATCAANCCATATAGTNATAGANAATAANAGAATTATGACAATCGCAATAATTGTGATTGCACAATATTTCAACCGTCTGTACTTGTGAGCATTATAAAGACTTCTCAATTCTTCGCGTTCTCGCAGGTATTAACCATTATTATCCTTTTGGGTAGAATTTTCTATTATACCCCGAAGAAAAAGGGACAAAAGACGATAAGAGCTATGAGTAAGCCAATACAGTATCGAACAAATCGGTTCGACACTTTCTTTTTCAACCACTCTGAATCAGCTATGCCAATTCCGAGGAATGTGGCGATCATTGCTGTTACGACTGTTAAAAAAATTCCTTCTGCCATATTTTTATTATTTATGAGTAATAATTTTCAAAGCTTCCTCTATCACGTTGTCATTACCGAATATGACGCTTTCGGTTTCCTCAACAATCACATTCGGCTGAATACCGACCCCGATAAATTCAGTGCCATCGGCAAGTTTCTCGTGTCGGGTGCATATTCTACCGGTATATCCCCAACCCAAGTCGATGAAGATCGGGTTGCCGGTGCTTCCGCCGGTAGGAGTTCCGACCACTTTGCCACGATTGGCGTTTTTGAAAAGCACTGTAAAATCTTCTGCTGCTGAGAATGTGGAGCCATTGACAAGCAGGATTATCGGTTTGTCGTATTTCGGCATATCGTTGGGATGAGAAATGCAGAATGGTACGATAGAATCAGATGGAATAGCTTCGCGTCCCCACTTCTTGCCCCATGAGGCGTATGCCGCTTCATATTTAGGTGTTTCCCACGAGGCTTGCGGAATGGTGTCGGTAGCAAGCAACATCATAATAATCTGCCCAACCTGACTGTTACCACCGGTATTGTCGCGTATGTCTATGATCAAGCCATCGGTCGGGACAATCTTTTGTTCGTATAGGTCGCCGAAAGCCTGAAGATCGAAATTATTAGCTTGAAAACTCGGTATTTTCAAAAGTCCGATGTTTCCGGGAAGAGACTCAAACTTAATCGACATATCCGGGTTTACAATACCCCACGGAGATTGGCGATCATCTATGATATCGAATGTCTTACCGTTGCTATTTTTGAATGTCAGCTTTACAGGAACTCCGCGATAACCTTTTGTAAGGTTAACGGAATTGAAAGGATATGAGGCCGCCCATTGGGGAGTTGATGAAGGAATGTATGGCACTACATATTGGTTGCCATATTCTATAACCGGCATATCATCAATGGCTACAATTTCGGTTCCCCGGTGAACACCTTTCTGAGTATATTCCTCAGAAAACACTTCGGTAACGAAAACCTTATCGCCGATTCTCTTGTGACTGATAGGTGCATAAGTTACATCAGCACTGAACCCTATGCTTGTATGACCGTCTTTCAGCCGATTGGCAAATAGTTGCAGTTTGTCGCTAAATTCTTCATCGGTCTGCGTATTTACGAGATTAGGAAGTTCTGCGCGGCAAATACTGTCATAGTTCTGCGCGAATTTGCCGTATCCGGCAAAATTGTATTTCACTTCCGAGGCAAAGCGAGTTGCGATTGCAGCCTTTTGATAAGGCGTTAAATCGTTCTTTGCAAAGGCAATTTGCATGGGTGCAATTGCAAAGAAAAATGCGGCTAAGAAGCTTACAGGAATTTGAATTGAATGTTTGCTCATATCGTTATCATTTAATATCGAAATCTAAAAACGGTAACTGGCGATGGTGTCCCGTGATGTTTCGATCTCGATATTGGGTGTGTTATATCTGATATATGAATTATCATATCTTCCAGTTGTTATAGAAATCCTCTTTTCCAAACTACACGAGGTACTACATAGCCCTATTATCGCAGAGGCTATGAAAAGAAACAGTAATATCCGCGAGCGATTCAAATTATTCATCATTGCTATGTTTTTGATGCAAAATTACTCAACTCTCAGCATACCCCCTGTACACTAAAGTGTACAATTACAATTCTGAGGTGCATTTGTACACAAAAGTGTACAGGATTTTTTATAGGCAAGCACTAATTTTGTGTCAAACTATTGAAGTTATGGAAACAAAAGGTGGACTGTCTGAAGAACTAAAACAGAAAATCGCAGAAACAAAAGTTGCCATCATAGGCAACCAAGCGGTAGAATTGATAGAATCCGCTATAAAACGAATGGGATTCAGGAATACCGTCATCTTATCCGAAAATTCAGATTTGCCGGAATGTAATGTTGCAATATGTACTGTGACAACGAAAGAGGAATATAGGAATATGCTGACGCATTTCAAAACATCAGGGGTTTCAGTCATAGGTGCCTTCAATTTCGGCATTGGTGCTTGCGTCTCGGTGTTTGACCCGGAGTCATCACTTCCACATTTTATCGAGGATAAGTATGGAGAAAATGTAGTTGAGTCCATGTTGAAATATACAGACGGATACAGCAAGTTCTGGATGATATCCGAAAACGGCTGGGTCGAGTATGCGGCAAAATGGATGGAGGCAGAGGAACTATGCTTCTCAATTGGTGAGAATACTATGACGGCAATGGCGGCACACCTTCTTATCGCAGTTGTAGCAGGAAACAATGTCAAGACATATCCGAAGTTCTATCTCTCGACAATAGCCAACGATGTTAATTAAACAAGCTTATAGTTGGTAGCGTATGATATAGCCTCGGTAATATTGCTTACTCCGAGTTTCTCATACAATCGTCGCCTTGCAGTCTTTACTGAGTCTAAAGTGAGATGAATCTTCTCAGCGATTGTATTCATGGTAAGACCCTGAATTGACAGGGTGATAATAGCCTTCTCTGTTTCGTTCAAAGCCGGAACGGAACGCTTTCCCCATGTATGGCCTGACACGTCATATTCCCAGTATTCAGATTTATCCCGGCAGTGCATGGTGATATGTCCTGCTTCGGAGTGTGACGAAAGAGATACTACCGACAGCCCAAGCCATACGGCACCGTCAGACTGACAGGCAAGGGCTGTCAGTTTATGGTTGATAAGGATTTTCTCTCGTCCGTTTACCAAGTGGAAATCGTAGGAGATCGTGTATTTGCTCTTTTCCTCTAAAGGAACATCGTTGATAAACGAGAATCCGGCCCTGTTTATCTCAAGAAGCATATCCACTTCATCAGCCGGAACATGATCTATATAGAACTGATAGCCTAATTCCTTTACAGCCTCGGCCGACATACCACATAGAAACAGCGGATTGGGCGATACATACAGGAAGTTCTTACGGAAATAGTCAATTATATAGACACTTTGATAAGTAGTGTTTGCGAATGCCTCGGCTGTACGCACGAAATTATCGGCAAGCCCGTAATCGGGTTCGCCATGCACAGCGTTGCCGGGATAGAAAAAGCCATTTACTCTTTTATCACTCATAATGCGTAAAAATGAGGTACATTTTACAAATTTACGCATGAATGAGGGAAAATAGTATCGCCTTCTATGAGAAATTATCTCATAGAAGGCGAATTATAAACTTGGATTTATATTTTGAGGGGAATTACTGCTTCAACAAGGCCTTTTTGATACGACAAAGAGTTATCGGATCTATCTGGAGGTAAGCTGCTATCTCTTTCTGTGGCACATCCTGCTCAATCTGCGGATGCTCATTGATAAGGTCAATGTAACGCTCCATAGGTGTCTTCGCATATAAGGCATAATATCGATTTACTAATGAGACATACGCTGACTGCATAAAAAGCCGTCCCTGCCGTCCGACTTCTATGTCTTCCTCAAATAGTTTCGGAAGAATTGTAGCATCAATTATCCACGCTTTAGAATTTTTCCCTGCAACGATATCGAACATCGCAGGGGTATTGTCCATGCAGTATGGATAATCACCCACCAAGGCTTCGGGGAACGCAAAACCACCTATCTTTTTGGTACCGTCAACTGTATATTTGAAATATCCGGATTTCACATAGCCACATACATTAGTCGGCTCACCCTTACGGCAAAGATACTCACCTTTTTTTAACGACACGAGTTTACCACGGCTTTCAATCAAGTCGTGCCAGAATTGAAGGTCAAGTCCTTCAAGATGTGTGTTGAAGTGTCGTTTCATAGGTGCAAAGTTACTGAAAATTTCTGACATGCGAAATAGTTACAACAGAGGTAAAACCGCTCCGCTGTTGGCGGATGAGAGCGGATCAATGCTGTGCGCGGCCTACCGCAAAAAATCCGCTGCCGATCGGCGAAAAGTCTTAATTGATTAAGACCTGCGATTCCAATTTCTCCAATACCTAATCCGTCCATATAATGCAAGCTGCCCCCGTTCCTGCTCGTTCAAGCATCAGCGACAGCCTAAGGATCTGCGCTTGGATTTATTTATTTCCCTCAAGTGAAAAAACGGAACATATCTTTTCAGATACATTCCGTTTGTCATATCAGAAGTAAAGGCTAATGGATAAAGCCTTTTTATGGTCTTTGATTAGTCGATCTCCTTACCGTGCTCAAGAAGAAGAGTCATTGAAGGACGGTCGCATATCTCGGCAGGACCGAAATACTGAATCGGACCGGGATACTGATAAAGCGTGTTAAGAGCCAGAGTCTCACGTCTGGAAGCGAATTTGAGATAAGGACGGCCATTGAGGTTGACAAGAGCTTTCTGAATCACAGGCTTGAGTTCACCGTTACGACGCTCCATATTCATCATCATAGTGATAGGAATACCACCACAGATCCAGTTTTCGGTGTGGTCTGTTAGATTTCTTACACTTGACATATATCCGGTAAGACCGGCATTGATGAGCATAGCGGCATTGTAGCCGAGTGCGTATGTATAGTCAGCATCAAAGTTTGTCGGATCCGCACAACGGCCTTCATAACCGAAGAAGTGGTGCTGAGCCGCAAATTTACCGCTATACTGACCCTCTTCCCTCATTTCCTCAAGACGGCGTGCCACCATCTCGCTCAGGAGGCTTTCAGTCTCGATAAGAGACACCTGAACGTTACCATGGCTATCGCGGTCGAGACTGAGCTGAAGAGCGATGTGCTTGGGAAGAGACTTATAAAGATCTGCATTCACCGGAGTGAGGTGAGAATGAATGATATTCAACTTCTCATCATCATCTTTACCCTCAAGTTCAGATGCAAACTCCACAAGAACATCATTAAGCTCAGAGATAAGGCTTTTCACTGAAGGGATAAACTCGATAAGACCCTCGGGAATAAGAACAGTACCGAAATTCCAGCCCATCTTAGCACGCTCGGCAATAACATAGCAGATATAATTCACAATATTGTCGAGAGTCATGCGCTTCGCGAGAATCTCCTCAGAGATGAGGCAGATATTGGGCTGGGTCTCAAGTGCGCACTCAAGTGCGATATGGGAAGCGGAGCGACCCATGAGCTTGATGAAGTGGTAATACTTCTTCGCTGAGTTACAGTCGCGCTGGATGTTACCGATAACCTCACTATATACCTTGCAGGCAGTATCAAAACCGAAAGAGGTCTCAATCCATTTGTTCTTAAGGTCACCATCGATTGTCTTTGGCACACCGATCACCTGAACGCCTGCACCGATATTCTTGTAATATTCGGCCAAAACTGCGGCGTTGGTGTTGGAGTCGTCACCACCGATAATTACGAGAGCCTTGATGTTGAGTTCTTTGAGCACCTTCAGACCCTTGTCAAACTGCTCAGGATATTCAAGTTTCGTACGTCCTGAACCGATGATGTCGAAACCACCTGTATTGCGGAAATCCTTGATATATCCGGCTGTAAGCTCCATATACTGGTGATCTATAAAGCCGGAAGGACCCATAAGGAAGCCGTAAAGACGATTTTCTTTGTTAAGCATCTTAAGACCGTCGAAGATACCGCTCACAACGTTGTGGCCGCCTGGAGCCTGACCACCAGAAAGGATGATACCTACATTGAACGGTTCTTCTACACGCTCAGGATTCTCTTCGTTCTCGAACTGAACGATCGGCATACCATAAGTATGAGGGAAAAGAGATGCTATCTCTTCCTGGTCGGCCACAGATTGAGTAGCCTCACCAAATTTGACTTTTACTGCGCCCTGAAGGTCCTTGGGCAATTTTGGCTGATACTCAGCTCTCACTCTTTGAAGTGCGCTCTTTTTCATGATTCGTATGTTGTCTTTTTACCTTAATTTCAATTGACCGGGGCATTTTAAGCCCATTTGAATATTTTGACTTGCAAAGATAGTCATTTTTATGCAATTATTTTTCAAGACAGTCTCGCAAAAAAAATTTTTTAACAATTTGATTCGGCTTGTCCGCTGAATTGTTACCGGCTCACCTGTCTTCAGTAAGCCTTCTTAAATATTCCTCGGCAGCTTTAAGATCGGCAGGAGTGTCAATTCCTATGGTTTCATAATCGCTGTCGGCGGTCTGTATTTCATATCCGTTCTGAAGCCATCTCAGCTGCTCGAGACTCTCTGCTTTTTCAAGAGTTGACACAGGTAACGACACTATATTTTTCAATGTAACGGCGGTATAAGCATATATTCCGATATGTGTATGAAACACCACATTCCTCAACCAATCCTCCTCCCGTATATTTCTTACATATGGTATCACACTGCGCGAAAAATATAATGCTTTGCCTGAATCCGCCAAAACCACTTTTACGAGATTAGGATCTTTCAGCCCTTCAAATCCGGATTCGGGGGTGTATCTCCTAACGAGGGTGGCTATCTGGGTCGAGGGATGCTGTTCAAAAATATTCTTCAACGTCTCAATCTGTTCTTTGTGAATGAAAGGTTCGTCACCCTGAACATTTATCACCACATCTGCATCCGAACCGATGTTGCGATATGCTTCCTCTACTCTCTCAGTGCCGCTGCCACATTTTTCGGAGGTCATGACCGCGTGGAAACCGGCTCTTTCTACACACTCATATATTCTTTGGTCATCGGTTGCCACAAGACACTCTATACCTGCTTCGGAAACCCTGCGGCATACTCGCACTATCATCTCTTCTCCGCAAATTTTAGCAAGCGGTTTGCCCGGGAATCGGCTTGATGAATAGCGTGCCGGTATAATTGCAAGAAACTTCATTGTTTTTCCTTTTGATGATGTTGTTCTATTGTTTTTTTAAGCCATGCAGGAACCATAACCGCTCCGATGACTAAATATAGATAGTAGGTTATCAAACGCCAGAAGATAGCCAAGACAAGCGCGATCCCCGCACCCGAAACCATATCTCCATAATATTCAGAAAAAAGCCATTCACTCAGTCCGGCGCCTCCCGGAGTTGGACTCACCATCAGCACCACCCATATCACGAACTGACGCGCAAGTATAACCCATTGATAACGGTCGTCTGCCGGGATAAAGCCAAGGAAAAGAACGTTCACCACAAGATAACGCGATGTCCATGCAAGCGCCGTGCCCCAGAACACCTCCAACCAGAATGAGAAGGGCTTCTTTCTGAGCTCCACAGATGTGGCAACCATATTATCGCCGAGTCCGCTTATCTGCGAACCCCATTTTTTCAACCATCTCCAGCCTGAGATCTTATATAATGTTTTCTTTATCCATGCCGGTTTCCATATTATCCCGGTGAATAAAATAAAGGTCCATAGGGTGATTATAAAGTAAACTACCCAGAATGTATATTTGATTCCGTGTGAGAAGCCGGTTCCGGTAGAAGCGAAGATATCGGTAGAAGAAGTAAAAAGCACGATGAAGGGACACGCCACCACAAAGAACAACTCATCCATAAAAAGCGTGGTGAGCATAAGTGTTGTGGCCCGTCCCATCTCAATTCCCTGTGAATTAAGGAACACCATTCCCAAAGAGCTTCCACCAACAGCCGAGGGGGTGACACAGTTGGTAAATTCACAAAGCATGTCTACTTTCCATGCCTGTTTCCACGAGAGTTTTCTATCGGTCAACGCACGGAATCGCCATGTGAGTCCGAAATCTCGCCCGAACATACACAGAAAACCGAGAATTATACATATTACACTCCGGAAATCGAAATGCATCGTTGACATTACAGCTGAGAAATCCTCCTTGCGGGCATCTCTCATAAACATATATGCCACAACACCAAGACCGATAACCACCGGAAGAAGCACCTTCCAGAAAGAGAACGTGTTTCCCCCTTTTTTAACGGATGACGATTCTGTTGTGGGTTTCATATCACTTCTTATAATTTCTTATTATCACATCATATCTGTCTGAAACCTCCTCCACCACATCTTCCCAACTTCTTACGAGAGTTTCACGGGCTCCGGCCGCCACCCTCCTCAAATCATCTTTATCATCGGCCAACTTGGCTATAAGACTACAGAATTCCTCAGATGTTTTCTTCACGAGAAACCCATTCTTTCGATCGCTGACAACCTCCGCGGCTGTAGATCCTTCAAGCAAAACGGAGGGGGTGCCCATAGCCGCCGCTTCTCTCACAACCAGCGGAGCATTATCATAAAAGGAGGGGAACAGGAACAGATCGGATGCAGCATAATATCTGGCGAGATCTTCACGTTCGTTAATGACCCCGTGAAACGTCACCCTGTCGGAAAGACGTTTAGATGCGACCCGCCGTTTCATTTCTTCATACGCATAGCCGTTTCCAATAAAATTCATTCTGAATTTTATTTTCCCATCAAGGAGCTCAAGCGTATCAAGTATTGTATCGACGCCTTTCTCTTTTATATGTTGTCCCACAAAAAGAAGTGCAATCTCATCATCGGCAATTCCGGTCGAGACACGAGCCTTCTTTTTATAATCAAAAAGATCGCCCTTAACCATTGTGGCAAAATCATTTCCATTCTCCACAACAGACAGTTTCCCTTTATATCCATATTCTCTCACCGTATCCTCAACATAAGCCTGAGGAATCCACACCTCATCGCAAGCATTGAAGAAATCTAAAATTCTCTTCATAATAATAGGGACACACCACGGCGCATTGCGGAATGAATGTTCCAGATCCTGACGATATTTGGAATGAAAAGTTCCGATTAAAGGTAGGTTCTGTTTTTTCTTTACATATACGGCCAGTCTCCCGGAAGAGAATGGACAGTGAGAATGAAGGAGTTTAAAATTCGTATTCCTCAATCTTTTCCAGATAAAGGGGTCAAGCTTGGGATATCCGTAACGATACGGTTTTCGGTTCCAGATAGGAAGCGAGAAATATCGCATCACCTCATAAGGATATTGTAACTGTTGCGGATTCCACGGAGTCACCACACACGGAGTCATCCCCTTTTGCGACAACCAATACACATAATTCTGCACAGTGAGGGTTACCCCATCAAGAATCGGAGGAAAGCTATCATTAAAGATACCGTAGAGTCCTTCCGCTGGGTCATTTCCATTTAAGAGTGTTCGGGGATCAGCCATAGTGCAAAATTACCAATTAATAATTGTCTACACAAAACTTAAACGTAAAACTACTTAAAATTGTTAATTTTTTAATGAAATTAGATATTTACTTTAAAAAAATTTGCACAGTTCAAAATAAAGTCTTAACTTTGCATCCGTAATCGAAAAGGTTCCATGTCCGAGTGGTTAGGTACCGGTCTGCAAAACCGTTCACACCAGTTCGAATCTGGTTGGAACCTCTCTAAAAGAGTCAGTTAGAAACTGACTCTTTTTTATTATTCCTTGTTTATACTTCTCTAAGAAACTGTTTAAATTTATGTGCCAATGATTTTGAGAAGATTTTTGGATGATTTTTGTGTGATGAAGAAGGAGTGATGCGGGCATCACGACTGATGAGTCACGCAAAAAGCGCCTAAAAGATTCTTGAAATCATGGCATATTAGACTGGTAATAAAAATTTCGTCATAAATTTAAACAGTTTCTAAAACTGTCCTATCCCCTTAACGTTTACGGCATCGGCTATGTCTTCTCTCAAAGCCTCCGTTATCAAATATTTCTACCGGAGCCTTAGTTTAAACAACTTCAATAGCCTAAAAAAATAAAGGATGTCTCAACATCCTTTATTTTATTTCTTATCAGTAATAATCTTCATCCTCAGAATCCTTTTCATCATAGGAATCTTCCTCATCGTATACCTATTTGAACCGCTTGTAAATCTCTATGCCCAAACGCTTTGCTTTCTTAACATCATCCGGATTCTTAGGGTCTATACCATATTTCGATAATGGAGGCACTACCACTTCCGTCCCCGGTTTTATACGATCGGGATGACCCAGAAAGCTTTTGTTCTCTTCATAGATATATGCCCAAAGATTATAATCTCCGTAATGACGTTGAGCCATTGTGGTAAGATAGTTATGAGGACCTATAATATCCTTTACCACCTTATCCGATGGCTGTGTCTCTGCTACAGGAGATTCTTCCTTTGGAGTAACCTCGCGAATCGCACTACTGTCGGTGGCCTCGGGCTGAACCTCCTCCATAAGATTTCCATCAGCTTCCTCTGTCAAGTCCTTCACAGCATCAGGAGTAGTATCTGCCGGATTTTCAACTGTCTCCTGATTATTCTCCAGGTTGTCCAAATTTCTATATACGGCGAAATAGTATCCGGCTCCGGCTAATAGCATGGCCGCCACAAGACCGCTGATAAAGCCCATCGCAAAACGCATTTTCCCTTTCCCCTTTTTCACCACTATCTCCTCTTCATTATTTTCTCCCTTATCAATCTCTCCTTTTATTTCTTCCTCTTCCTCTCGTATTTCATTATTATCATCTTTCTCCTTTTCTTCGACTGTCTCTTTTTTCTCTTCTATATCCTTTTTCTCTTCTACATCTACCGCGTTCTCTTCTATATTCCCGCTTTCTTTCCCCTCAACTATTTCCTCATCAGCTTTTTCCTCTTCGATTATCTTCTCGTCATTTTTCTCGTTTTCAATTATCAATTCTTCTTCCTCTTCCCCTTTCTCACTAATAGGCAGAGAAGGTTGAGCGACAGGTTCTGATTGGGAAACAATCTCTTCCGTAAAAAGAGAAGACATTATCTCCTCTTCAGCTTCCGGATTCAATTCTACTGAATCAAACATGCTGAAAGGAGCATTAATTTCATCAGCAATTTCCCGCGAGGGAACAAATACTATACGGTTATGACCCGGGATTACAATCTCCTCTCCATTAGTTACATTCACGCTTTTACGAGTTTCTACACTCATGATCTTAAATGTACCCAATGCTTTTATCTTAACACTTTCCCCTTCTTTGAGAGTGTCTGAGATCAGTTTGAAGAACTCCTTGAGAAATTCTTCGCTTTTTTCTTTTGAAAGTCCCGACTTCAGGGCAAGTAGAGCCACGAGTGCAGGCATTGTTATCTTATTATTCACAGAGTAAGACTTTTACGTATGAAGCTGTCTAAACTGATTTTATTGATATTTGAGAATTAGTTTAGAAAACTTCGAGGTTAATGAATGTTCGGTAAGTACTGCTGACGGGGAATTACATCCCTTTTATTTCATTCTTTAAAAGAGTGGAGGGTTTGAATCCCAAAGTGAGACGCGGCGGCACAAGCAGTTTTTTCCCGGAAGAGGGATGCACCACCACCCGCTCCAATTTTTTCTTAGGCTCGAAATTTCCGAACGAAGGAACAATCACACAATCCTCCTGCACCACTGTTTCAGATATAATTTCACAGAGCTGTCCGATCACCTTCGACGTGTCTCCCTTATCAAGCCCCACACGTTCCGATAATATTTCAATGAATCTCTTATTATCCATAGTTTACAGTCACTTTAAAGATGCGACCATGCAAGCATAAAACAGTAATTAATAATTTTGTTTTTACGGCTTAACCATATCCGGGCCGCCAAGCCACATCCTATTATTCCTGCAAAGATACTATTTTTTCTTAACTTCAGGAAATGAATATTTTTATTCGAAAAATATTCAATGAAAGATTTGAAATATGGGCAGAATTACTTACATTTGCAAAAGATGTAAGAAAATAAATAAATCTATACCATGGAACTACCATTTGCAGAATCTTGGAAAATCAAGATGGTTGAACCATTGCGCAAAAGCACTCGTGAAGAGAGGGAGCAATGGTTGAAAGAAGCTCATTACAACGTATTTCAACTTCGGGCAGATCAGGTTTATATAGACCTGCTGACCGACTCAGGCACAGGAGCCATGAGCGATCGCCAATGGGCGGCTCTCATGATGGGAGACGAATCCTATGCGGGCGCACGTTCTTTCTTTGAACTTAAAGACACCATAACACGCATCACCGGTTTCGACCATGTGATTCCTACCCATCAGGGACGTGCAGCTGAAAACGTGCTTTTCTCCGCATTAGTGAAGGAAGGATGCTACGTTCCCGGCAATTCACATTTCGATACCACCAAGGGTCACATCGAGGCAAGAAAAGCTTTTGCCGTTGACTGCACTGTAGATGAAGCTAAAGACACTCAGCTTGAGGCTCCTTTCAAAGGGAATGTTGATCCTAAGAAACTTGAGAAAGTTCTTGAAGAGCACGGTGATAAAGTGCCTTTTATCATCGTGACCATCACCAATAATACTGCCGGCGGACAACCGGTTTCTATGGAGAATCTACGCGAGGTAAGAAAGGTTGCCGATAAATTCGGGAAACGGATAATCTTCGATTCCGCCCGATTTGCCGAAAACGCATATTTCATCAAGACAAGGGAGAAAGGTTACGAAAACCGTACCATAAAGGAGATTTGCCTTGAAATGTTTGCTCTTGCCGATGGCATGACAATGTCGGCCAAGAAAGACGGACTTGTAAACATGGGAGGCTTTATCGCAACCCGTTGGGAAGACTGGTATGAAGCAGCCAAGAGTTTCGTCATCCCTTTCGAAGGCTATCTCACATATGGAGGTATGAACGGACGCGATATGGCTGCATTGGCAGTAGGTCTTGACGAGAATACAGAATTCGACGTGCTTCAGACCCGTATCCATCAGGTTGAATATCTCGCATCTCTTCTTGATGAATATGGTATCCCCTATCAGCGTCCCGCTGGCGGACACGCAATATTTATCGATGCAAGTCTTGTTCTCACAAAAGTGCCCAAAGAGGAATTCCCGGCACAGACTCTTACTGTTGAGCTATATAAGGAAGCCGGCATTAGAGGTTGCGAGATCGGCTATATTCTTGCCGACCGCGATCCCGTAACCCGCGAAAACCGTTTCGGCGGCCTCGACTTCGTGCGACTTGCTATTCCTCGACGCACTTATACCGACAACCATATGAAAGTCATCGCTGCGGCTTTGAAGAACGTCTACGATCGTAGGAATCAGATTGTTCACGGCGTAAAGATCGTATGGGAAGCTGAACTTATGCGTCATTTCACCGTAAAACTCGCCCCGGTTGAATAACACTTCCGATAAATTAATAAATCCAGAGAATCATTGCAGGTACGCACCAAGGTGCGTACGAAGATAATAAAAATAACCATGAATTAGGCGGATGCATCTTAGTGCGTCCGCCTAATTTGTGCCATTTGTCACATATAAAGTCAATTATTCTTTATATATTTGCCAAACAGATAACTCTTCTTATGGATAATCCACGCGCTAATATAATTGGTATAGCACGTCACCGTCTCTCGACAGATGGTGACGGTGTGACTACTCTTGTGGCATTCCATGGATGTCCGTTAAACTGCCTTTACTGTCTCAACCCGCAATCATTGGTGAAGTCAAACCGATTTAAGGAGTATTCACCGAAGGAACTATATGAAGAGACCCGAATTGATGAGCTTTATTTTCTTGCAACTAACGGAGGAATAACATTCGGAGGAGGGGAACCAGCTTTATACGCTAATTTCATTACGGAGTTTCGAATAATTTGCGGGCCGGAATGGCATCTTAATCTGGAAACTTCCCTTAACGTTCCGGTAGAAAATGTAAAACACCTACTTCCGGTAATAGATTCCCTTATCATTGATGTGAAGGATATGAATCGGGAGATATATCGGCAATATACCGGGAAAAGCAATGAGCTTGTAATAGAAAACCTTAGATATATCGCCCGAGAGAAAAGAGAACAGGATTGCATAATACGCCTTCCACTCATTCCTGACTTTAATACTGATGATGACCGGATGAGGAGCAGGAACTTTCTTGAATCGCTTGATTTCAAACGGTTTGATTTATTCACTTATCAAAAACGCACACACTGATTATGGCACGAGGAAAAGATACCTGTAAAATATTGAAGGAGATACGCCGTCAAATTGCAGAAGCGAACGGCATAGAGTTTGCCACTTCCGAATGTCGCTTCAAAGGCGATTGTCTCGGAACATGCCCTAAATGCGAGGCAGAGGTGCGGTACTTAGAAGAAATGTTACGTTCCCACAAACAAAAAGGGAACGCTATAAAACTTGCGGGAATTTCAGCCGGGTTGCTTGCCATGATTATACCTACTACTGTTAATGCCGAAAAACCGTATAATAAACAGGAATTATCTGTGCCGAACCATTGTGCCTGCGATACGATTACTATTAAAGGAATCGTAGCTGACAGCGTTGGAAATGAGAAAGGTGAAATATTGGCCGAACCTCTTATCGGGGCCACGGTTAACAATAAAGCCAACGGCATAATTACTGCCACCGATTTAGAAGGGAACTTCAATATAAAAGCGTGCGTCGGTGATACTCTTGAGATCGGCTATGTTGGCTATAAAACAGAAAACATCATCGTGACTAAAGAAATGAAGGATGTTTCAATCACACTCTCCCCTGCTGAAGCAATATTTGGAGAAATCGTTGAACAACAGGCAGAATTTCCCGGCGGTAACAAGGCATTGATGGATTTTATCAGACAGAACCTCAAATATCCCGATTCAATCGGATGTGTCGAAGGTGTCGAAGGTCGTGTGATTGTGCGGTTTGAAGTTGATGAGGAAGGGAATGTATGCAATCCTAAGGTTGTAAAAGGACTTGCACCCTCATTCGATGAAGAGGCATTGCGTGTTGTGGGTCTGCTTCCAAAATTCTCACCCGGAACTCGGAATGGGGAACCGATTAATACAATGTTGATTCTCCCGATAAGGTGGAAATTGAAAGATCATCAAAAAAATATTGAATAAAAATGGCTCGAGGAAGACAGACTTGCAAAATATTGAAGGAGATACGCCGTCAAATTGCAGAAGCGAACGGCATAGAGTTTGCCACATCCGAGTGTCGCTTCAAAGGCGACTGTCTCGGAACGTGCCCTAAATGCGAGGCAGAGGTACGTTATCTTGAGGAAGAACTTCGCCGTCGTTCAAGCGTAGGAAAGGCTGTGGTGCTTGCCGGCATTTCAGCTGCTATGATTATGACCGGATGCAGCGGCAGCGCTTCAAAAGATAACGGAGACGAAGATTTTATGGGAGAAGTGATCAGCGATTCCTCAATGCTTCTTCAGGAGGAAGATTCTATTTACGAAGGAGAAATGCCGGAGCTTACTGATTCCCCACGCATCTTTCCAAATGAAAACGACGAGGTTATACAGGGAGAATTAGGATAAATCAAAATTAATTTAGAAATTCATTTAATTTTAATGCAAAAGTTTTATTAATTTGTTATACCTTTGTATATTAAATCCAAGACAAATAATAAGATGGCAAGACCAATAGCAGAAACTCCGGTTTTAAAGGGCGAAGATGCTCTCCGCTTTGAGAGGTTGAGATTAGAAGTTGAAAGCCTAAGTAAAGAACAACGGGCTGAAAATACTAAAAAACTTAACGAAGCAATCAAGAAAGCTAAGGAGTACATCACAATTTGCATATAAATATTTATGAAGCTTGTTAAATTAACTCCATCTACTGAATTAATCGATTTTGACTGTCAGGATGATGATTTAAACAGTTTCCTAATTGATGATGCCAAAGGTTTTCTTGAAAAAAGAATAGCCAATACCTTCATTCTGGAAGATGAAGGCAATATTGTTGCGTATTTTTGTCTATTGAATGATAAAATAAGCCGACAAGATGTCACTAATAGCCAATGGAAACGAATAAAAGGAAGTTTTCCTGAACGAAAACACTTCGGCAGTTATCCTGCAATTAAGATTGGAAGGTTTGCTGTCTCTTCAAAATACAAGGGACAGCATATTGGAACCGATCTAATGAATCTTCTTAAAGGGATGCTTAACGAGAATCCAAATTACTCAGCCTTTCGATATATAACAGTTGATGCATATATGTCTGCAATCGATTTTTACAAAAAGAATGATTTTAAGTTACTTTCAGAAAAAATAGAAAACGATCACACCCGATTAATGTTTTTTGATATGATGGAATTAGAATAAGCTATCGAGTTTCCTGATATTCTATCTTTATCTTCTCTTTGCCAACTTATACCCTACACCTCTCACATTTAGAAGCTCAAGAGAGGAAGATTGTGCAAGATATTTACGAAGCTTATAGATAAACCCATGCAAGCGGTTGAGATTGTTATAATCGTCATTATTCCAGATTCGATACATCAGGGTCTTGGCTTCAACCACTTCGTTTGGATGCCGGAAAAGCTCATCAAGAATAACAGCCTCTGTATGCGACAGCTCAATCGTTTCATCACATACGCTTAAACGCTGCGAAGCAAAATCCAGAGAACAATCCCCTATTTCTATCTTCGTCTCTTCCGGTGATTCTAAATTTCTTCTTTTAAGCAATGCCTTTATCCTTACCAAAAGCTCCAAAATCTGAAAAGGCTTCCTCAAATAATCATTCGCTCCAAGTTCAAAACCTTTCACCACATCTTCAATTGCCGTTCTTGCAGTAAGGAATAGCACAGGCACGGCAGGATTATTCATCCGGATAATTTTCACCATCTCAAACCCATCTCGCTTAGGCATCATAACATCAGCGATCACGAGATCAGGATTCTCTTTATTAAAAATCTCTATCCCCGTGTCGCCGTTATACGCACAAACAACTTCAAAACCCTCCCTGACAAGGGCATCTTGAATTATAAATGATAACGTGGAATCATCTTCCACCAAAAGTATTTTATCTTTCTTCATCCTCATTATTCATCCTTATTCTGAACTTTGTCCCCACTCCGGGTTTGGAAGTCACTTCTATATTCCAACCATGCAACTCAATAATCTGCTTCACGTAAAATAATCCCAACCCATATCCGCTTGTTTCATAGCGGTCGCCCGAAGAAATACGATAAAATTTATCGAATATAAAAGGTAAATTCTCCTTCTTTATACCTATCCCGTTATCGGCAACCGTGATGGAATCCGAATCCGCTTTTATGGTTATTTCTACCGAATCTCCCGAGTATTTCACAGCGTTGTCAAGAAGGTTAGTCAGCACGTTCCCAAAATGCAAGGGATCTGCAGTAATGGCTAAGCCATCAGGACTATCAATCTCAATCTTCACCGGCTTGTCGGCCTTAAGCTTAATCATCTCAGTCACCTCCTCCATCATCGGCTTTAATTCAAACCTAGTCAATTCAAGTTCCATCGACTTGAATCTCTCCATGCTCATCGAAAGTATATTTTCAATCATGCCCGACAAGAAACTCAATCTCTGCATTATAATCTTCAGGAATTGCTTGTTTCTCGCTTCATCACTCTGATCATAATATCGCAACATAGAGTCGGCCGCCGAATAAGCCACTGCAACCGGAGTCTTGAGTTCGTGAGTCATATTATGTGTGAAATCATCCTTCATCTGCTCAAGTGTCCGCAACTTTCTAATGATGCCGGTAAGATAAATTGAAAGAAAGCAGAATACCAAGACTAACACCACAAAAGGCAC
Organism: Bacteroides sp.; assembly: GCA_014801535.1. GTDB lineage: Bacteria > Bacteroidota > Bacteroidia > Bacteroidales > Muribaculaceae > Lepagella. Next base: position 102,702 of record JAAVEA010000006.1, on the reverse strand, counting down.
CACAATCCCCCATAAGTGGGTAAGCACCTCCCGATACATGGGCGAAACATACGCCTCATATTCTCTACGTGAGGATGGGCTAATGCGGTAATAGGTTTTCCATAGATCATTATCGGCAGAAAAGGCAGACCCGGTTTTCCTTAAGTATGCCCTATCCGCATTTAACCCGTTCCGATGAATTTCCGATAAAAATATGCTGTCAAGCGCTGCTGTATCCGGGGCAGCCCTTACATCCTTAAATTCAAGACCGAGAGATAAAATACTGGCAAGAGAAATTTTCAATGTATCCGAATCGGCTGATATCCCATCTTTCTGCTGAATAGTTTCGACAAATGTATTCAGCCTTATAAACGATTGATCCTCCTCACTTCTTTGCATTCTGCCAATCATCTCAAGGATAATGGCATTTTCAGCACATTTCCTCACTTTGGCCAATGTCTGCTCCTTCTCATATCGATAAAGGGCAATAAGATTATATGAGGCAACAGCAATCGCTATTGCATTCACACTTAAAGCCAGGATCATTATCAGTTTTAGTCGTCTCATAATGCAAAAGTAAGCAAAATTTAGGACTTTTTACCATCAACTAAGACTAACTAAGACTAAAGGAGATATCCCTAAGACTTTCCTACCCTTTTACTATCTATTTTTGCATCGGAAACAAAAACATGTACGTTATGAAACCTTTGAATATGACTAAGCCTATGCTTGCACTTTTAATCTCTCTTATGATTTTTGCAAGCTGTTCATCTCCCAAAGAACTTCTTTTCTCCAACCGTGACTGGCATATCAACCCTGGCTTTGGCCAGATGATTGACCGCGATACAACCTATCGGTTCACTTTCGGAAATGTCATCCTCCCCTCCAACCCTTCAATAATCTCGTGCAAGGATTCTTTGGATAAATATCCTGGGATGAAGAAATTTATGACCGACATTCTTCATTCCTGCAATCTTGACAGTGCCGAGATTCTATGCTATGTACCCGAACTGGAAAGGATATTTGTGAAAACTAACGGGATAATGTCAACAGGTAAGCCAAATTCCATTTCCACTCCGATGTGGGAGGAAAAACCATATACAATGTGGATACACGACGATGATGTGGAAAACTGGACCAGAAAGGATTCAGAGATGTACACATATTACTATTTCAACAAAAGGAAACGGCAACTCCTGATTGCGGATTTCTTTAATTATGGCGACACTCCGATTGCCCAGATAAGCGTGTATCAGTCTAAAACCAAAAAGACCAGAAAGATGGGGGTTGATTTTTCCATCTACCTATGTTTTTGCAATAAGGATATAAGAAACCCACATAAAAATATTGAATATTGGGCTAATATAGTGGAATATCGTAGAAGAATCGCCTTCTCAAATTATAAAATTGGTCAGGAACAAAAAATTAGAGCAAAATGAAAAAGATAATATTAATGCTTGCACCGATGCTTCTTTCTTTCATTGGTTCAAATGCAAAAGAGACCACACAAACCACCGTTGAAAACGACACGACAGCCCAGGAAACGAAGATGCTGGAGGAGGTTGTGGTTAAAGCGCCTCTCATACGGCGCGAAGCAGACCGGATAGTCCTTAATATAAGTGCCAATCCTTTATCGGCAAACAAAAATGCACAGGAATTACTGCAGACAGCTCCAGGAGTCTGGGCAGATGATGATCATATATCTATCTACGGGCAGGGAGGAACCACCGTCTATATCGACGACAGGAAAGTAAACATGTCAGGCAGGCAGCTTATGACCTATCTGAAAACAATCCCATCCTCTTCCATTGCCACAATCGAGATTATACCAAGGGGAGGCGCTGAATACAGTGCCGACTCTTCGGGAGGAATAATAAGGATCAACATTAAACGAAACCGTATCGATGGCATTTCCGGATCGACAGGGATGAATGTCACTTCAGGAAAGAATAAGCAATGGTTTAACCCTTTCCTCAATTTCGGTTTACACTCCGGGAAATGGACTGTCTCCTTAAACGGAAATCTTAACGGCTCTCCTTACGACAGATACACTTCATACGATGAATCGTCAAATAGCCTTCTTTCTCAAGAGATGAACGGAATTTCACGACATAATAGTAAGGAGATTCAAGGGAATGCTATGCTGGGACTCTTTTATGAGCCTTACGATAAAGATAAGTTAGGGCTGCAGTTCGATTACAACTCTAACCGGAAAAAGAGCGTTTCCGATTCTGAGACATCAATCTTTGGAGAAAATCTTCTTGAAAAGACATTTGGTGACTATAAAAATAAAGAACGCTTTCACAACTTCAATGCCTCGTTCAACTGGTCCCGCCCATTAGATGATCAGGGATCAGTGTTCAAGCTAATATCCAATTACAACTACCAGAACTCAACGGTGAATGAGAATAACGAAATGAGTTGGACCAATCTTCCGAATGATTCAGTGTATAGCACCGACAATTCGAACAGATACAACATTTTTGTAACCGACATTTCATTACGTAAGGTTTTCAATCCCAACTGGAATCTGAATATCGGTGGCAAATACACGTTCAACAATGTTTCAAACCGTTCCTATCACCATTTCGTTACAGAGGCAGGTTGGATGGCAAACGAAGGCTACGATTACGATACCTCCTATAATGAAAATATCGTTGCCTTATATGCCACAGCTTCCGGAAAGGCAGGGAGATGGAGTTTTAAGGCCGGTATGCGCGGGGAATATTACAAATCGAACGGAAGCCGGTCCAATTATCAGCGTTTCGACATTTTTCCGAATGCCAACGTTGCATTTAACATAACTGAAAACGGTGACTACACCATTGCATTAGGTTATTACCGCAATATACGTCGCCCTTCATTCTGGGCGCTCAATCCCACAGTGATGCAGGTTTCCGACTATTACTATACGGTCGGTAATCCCACGCTCACCCAGAGTCTCACCGATGGTGTAAGTCTGGATTTCGTGCTTGCGCGGAAATTCACAATAGCCACCGGCTACTCATCAACAGATAAGCCAATCAGGCAGGTATTCACTCTTAATCCCGAGTATCCCGAAAGGATGTATCTCACTTGGGAGAATGAAGGGAAAGACCGGAATTTTTTCATTCATGCTGACGGATTATTCAATATAACCAACTGGTGGAATCTTTATTCGAGTGTAACATATATAGTGAAATCGCAAAAACTGCATTCATCTGAGCCCTTCGACACATTTGGATATATCCAGCTTGTGGCAAGCACATCGTTCACCCTTCCTCATGGATTCAATCTGAATGTAAACTGCTTCTACAGCTCAAAAATGAAAATCGGCAACATCACAGTTTACCCGATCCTCAATATTAATCCGACTGTGCAGAAACGATTTGGGAAACAATGGTCTGTATCATTAGGGATGGAGAACATGCTGCAACGAAACAACAGGCTCCGAAACACTTCCTCAATTTACGACAGATTCCTTCATTCCAAAAATTATATGGCTGTTATAGCAGGTGTAACCTACAATTTCAGTTCAGGTAAAAAATTCAGGGCTCCACGGGTTGAAAAGAGCATCGACAATTCAAGACTGACCAAAGAATAAAAACCGTGTGGGTCTAAATATGAAAATTTGATACACCGTAATACTTTTATCCGGATGGCGAGGGTGCTGTCAGAATGGTTCGGATGGTAGGCGGTTGAGATTGAGGCTGATGGGAGCATACTCACGTATGTGACCGAAGTCGAAATCTCAACCAACGACCCAGACGGGCCGTTATGACACACCCTCTTTTTAAAGAAAAATCAAATTTTTTTCAGAATCCCGGTTATGTTTTGGATTTTAAAACGTATCTATAATGTAACCGATATGAAACAGGACAAACTGACATATTCATTCATGAGCCTGCGCGACAAGCTCCACCGAAGCGCTCTGAGGTTCCTCAAGAATGATGAGGATGCCAAAGATGCATTGCAGGACACTTTTTTCAATCTATGGAAAAAGGAACCTGTCGGATCGGATGCCGAAGCGCGAAACAAACTCTTCACCGTGTTGAGGAATGTTTGTATCGACAGGATCCGCCGGATGCCATCGGTTGACATCAGTGAGTCGTCGATTGATAATATGACAGTGGAACCCGGTTTTTCAGAAGATGTGGAGCGACTGGAGGCATTACTTTCAACAGGATTGACCCCTATTCAGAGAAAAATTTATAACTTTGTAGTTCACGATGGATTGGATTATGAAGATATAGCCTCGAAGCTCGATATGGCCGTCGAGGCGGTAAGAATGAATATGAGCCGGGCGAGAAAGAGAATAAAAGATAATTATCAAAAACTGAACAGATGAAAGATAACGACCAAATACTGAATTTGCAGGAGACTGAAGAACTCTGCCGGTTATATCTGGAGTGTCAGCTTTCTGTTCTGGAAGAAAGGGAGCTGCAATACATTCTCGGCAAACTCGATTATAGTTCTCCTCTGATTGATGAGGCTCGCCAATCAATGATTGCTGAAGGCCTTCTCACCCCTGAAATTAGAGTGCGCAAAAAGCCTAAATTAAAATGGGTGCGCCTTACGGCAGGAATAGCGGCATCATTGATGATGGTTATCTCCCTCTCTATTTTCATAGTGAAAAATGGAGGAGACGGCATGAATCAGAGCCACAAACAAAACTTCGCTCATCATACCGTATCATCTGCTGAATTGGTTATTGCCTACGAGGGTGGAAAAAAACTGAGTCCTGAGGATTCTGAAAAAGCTGTTAACGAATCCATTAAAAAAGCAGAGGAGCTTATGGCAATGGCGCAGGCTCAGATAAAGGAAGACGAATTAAGACAGGAATATTTTATTAATTTAATTTCAGAAAAAAAATGAAACGCTATATCATCATAATCATATTCTCTTTCATAAGCATATTGGCCATGGCCAAACCGCCACAATTAAATGTGGAAAAACTTTTCGACGGCTCGTATAACTCCGACAAGAGTGTGCAGATTCATATCTCAAAAAATAAAGATAAATATTACCGGGGATTCACTGTCAACAACAACGCCGCTTTGGTCAAAAAAGTAACCCAACTGTTCAAAAAAGATACCGACAGAGCCGAAACCTCGCAGGATATAATTAAAGACGGAGGCCCTTCATATTCCTACATGGTGATAAAGAATAACAATCACGATATCAACATCGGAATCCAGTATTATTCCAATTCCTCATGCTATATCTTTATAAACGGCTCCTCTGAAGCCTTTAAATAAGTTATAAGCTGTAAGTAAGTTGTAAAATAGAATGTAGAAGTTATAAATCATAACACACAACGTCGCTTCCAATGAAGTTTTGACAACTTCAGTTAGTCTGAAAATTTAATTCCGATATACATTATGAAAAAGTCTTTTATACTGCTCTTAGGAGCGGTAGCACTCCCTACATCCATTTTTTCACAGGAAAAGAATGATTCCATCTCTTCATCCGCGGATATGGAACGAGATCTGAATGAAGTGGTTGTCACTGCCAAACGGTCTGCCGTGAAACAGCAGCCGGATCGAATAGTTTACACCATCAAGAATGATCCTTATGCTATCGGTCTCAATGGTGTGGAACTGCTCGACCGCATTCCTCGCGTATCCGTGATCAATGATCAGGTGAGCGTTGCAGGCAAGAATTCCGTAAAATACATTGTTGACGGCCATCTCCTGGAAATGACCGACGACGCAATAGCCCTTAAGTTGAAGAATCTCCAAGCCAACGGAATTGAGAAGATCGAACTCCTCACCACGCCTCCGGCAAGATATGCAGCCGGAAATAATGTGGCTTTCATCAGTATAACCACAAGGAATGAATCGTTCGGAACGCGAGGGAATGTCTGGGGAAGAGGAAGCTATTCGGATAATTTTAAATATATGCTCGGAGGGAATGTGTCGCATACCACCCGCAAGGTGGAATTGTCGGGCGATATAAGTTGGAACGACTTCAAAGGGAAAAATGATGTTTACAAGGAATACCTTTTCAGCGATTACAGCCGGATATCCGACAGAAGGAATTCTTTCCTATGGCGCACCCTCGGAGCGAACGGGCTTTTCAAATATAAGTTCAGCACCCGTTTCAGTGCGGGAGCCATTGTGAATTACAGTAACAATCGCTTTAATAATGATATTACCGATAAGACTCTCGAAAGAGGCTCGACGCTTCTTTCAACCTCTACAGTACCCTCCTATCCGGAAAATGCCTTGACCCTGACCGGTTTCGCAGATTGGATTTTGGATTCCAAAGGGAAGTTGCTTAGCTTGACCTACAATTGGTTTGACAAGCGCAGCTCATCTTTCTCCGATATCGCAACCCGATGGGATAATTCCAGCCTATCACGACTCACTAAGGATGACGATAACCGATATGACATTCATTCGGTGAAATTGGATGCCACCCTTCCCTTCTCATCGTTCAGGATGGAAACCGGTGCAGCCTATACCGCTATCGGAAACAATACGAATTTAAAGGTGGCTAATGAAGTGAATGGAGAACTAATAAATGATCCCACTCAAAGCAACCATTTCAAATATGATGAGAAAACCTTCGCACTTTATCTAAGTGCAGAAAAAAATTTCACCGGAGGTATGTACGGTAAAATAGGCTTGAGATATGAGCACACGGATGTTACAGGCTTTCAGGAAGTTAACAATATGCGTAATCACAGACTTTATGACTATCTCTTTCCCTCTGCGCTCATAAGTTGGAACATTCCGGGAGGAGGACGCCTGTCGGCCGATTATTCCATGGGCATCAGTCGCCCGAGCTTCGGGGATATGAATCCTTTCCGTTATTACACTACGGTAAATGACTACTTTACAGGAAATCCCGACCTTGAAGCAGTCATAACTCATAATGCCGGTATAAATTACAGCTACAAGGGAATTTATGCTGTGTTATACGGCTCCTGGAACAGGAATGCGATCGGCTATATCACCCATTTCAATCCTGATGGAATGCAATGGACTATTCCTGAAAATTGTCTCAACACCACTAAGGTTGGTCTCTATGCATCTTACAATCGCTCTCTTTTCAGCTGGTGGAACATCAATCTCGGGGGTGAGGTATTCTATTCAAATACAAAATCAAAGAGCCCTTATTATAAAGAGGATGATGAAAACAGCTGGAGCGGAAAACTCGAACTCAACACCTCATGGATGCTGACCCGAAAGAAAAACCTGATTTTCAACATCCGTTGTAGTCACTACTTCCCATACGAAGACAAGATGATTAAATATGAAAACAGGACGTTCCTGACCGGAGAATTAAGGTATGTTTTGCTTGATAACCGTCTAACCATCGCAGCCTCAGTTACCGATCCATTCGGCTGGAGCATAACGAAATCGAGTGCGAAGTTTAAGGATTACACACTCTATTCCAGAACCGATATACACCAACACGCAGTGGCTCTTCGCATAGCTTATTCCTTTGGCGGACGCAAGGTTAATAACGTTTATCGCGATACAAAGGAAAGGGAATCACATCGATCCGTAAAATAATTGTTTAAATTAAATAATTGTTTAAAAATGTGTATATTATTCTCTTCAATGGACTAATAATTCTCTTATGCAAGAATGGAGGTTTGCTCGCCGACGATGGCAAGCAAACCTTTTTCCTTAGGAATGCACCATGTTGCGCCCTGTATTATCAAAAAAAAGACCTCAAAGTGCTTTGAGGCCTTTATCCCGGTCTTTTCCATAATATTATATAACCCTTTATAAGGACTTTGAATGGCCGGGTATCTCTTTATTATCTAAGAAGCTGCTAAAATATTTTACTCACCTGAAGGAGTTGCAGTTCCGGTAGTGATGGTAGTCTGAACACCGTTGTCAATTCCATCAACTGCTTCCTGTGTGCCGATTCCGAATATCCAGAAAAGAAGGATAAAGATAAGAATAACAACTCCCAGCCACATCCAGAGTTTATTCATCTTACGAGTGCTCTCGTTTTTTCTCTTTCTTTGTTCAGCTCTTGCCATAGTTTCAGCTTGTTCGATATTGTTACCTATATTTTGTCTGTTATTATCTCTTGCTTCCATAACCTTTGTTTTTTGTTTTCTTTAACTATATAACGTACCGTTTTAAAAAAGGTTCAAAATTTTTAAATCATAGTAAAGAACAAATTATAGATTGCACATCTATATGAGCAATGTGTTCTGTTCTCAGCACACTTGTTTCAAAAGTGTGCCATCTTTAATAAATTTAATATCAAAAAGTTGTGTAATTAAAAGATTCTTTTCATATTTGCAAGCAAATTAATTGAATTGAAAACACCGCGGGAATCCCTGTCTCCCTCCCCAGTTGCCCTGCGTTAGGAAAATGTCTGAATAAGAAGGTAAAAAATCATGTTAGAGAAGTTTTTAAAAAAATGCGATTTTGAATCATTAGATGATTTCAAGCGCAATTATAAGGTTATAGTGCCTGAAGTGTTTAATTTCGCATATGATGTTGTAGATGAATGGGCACGTATCGCGCCCGATAAGCCCGCCTTGCTCTGGACCAATGAAGAAGGTGTCAAACGTCAGTTCACATTCAAGGATATGAAAGAATATTCCGATCAGACGGCTTCTTTCTTCCAAAGCGTGGGAATAGGTCGCGGAGACAAGGTTATGCTGATATTAAAGCGTCATCATCAATTCTGGTTTTCCATTCTTGCCCTTCACAAGCTCGGAGCTGTAGCCATACCGGCCACTCATCTTCTCACAGAAAAAGATATTGTATACCGGTGTAATGCAGCTAAGATAAAAGCTATAGTATCGGTGGGCGACCCCATAGTGATAAGTCATATCGAGCGTGCCTTACCGTTGTCACCCTCTGTGGAATGTCTGATATCCACAGGACCGGAAGTTCCGGCAGGATGGTATGATTTCGATAAAGGGATCGCTTCTGCCGATAAATTCAAACGACCCGAAACGGTTAATTCAAATGAAGATCTTTCCCTTTTATATTTCACCTCTGGAACCACTGGTGAGCCTAAAATGGTAGCGCACGATTTCCTTTATCCTTTAGGACATATCATCACCGGAAAATATTGGCATAATCTTGATGAGTCTTCTTTACATCTCACTGTCGCCGATACTGGTTGGGGGAAAGCTGTGTGGGGGAAACTTTACGGGCAATGGTTCTCTGGAGCTAACGTGTTTGTCTACGACTTCGAGAAATTCAATGCCCAACACCTTCTTGGCCAGATGGAGAAATATAAGGTGACATCATTCTGCGCGCCACCCACCATATATAGGTTCATGATTCTTGAAGACCTCTCTAAATTCAATCTATCTTCTCTCAGATATTGCACCACTGCGGGCGAAGCCATGAATCCAAGTGTATTTGAGAGATGGAGGGAACTCACCGGCCTCGATATAAAGGAGGGATTCGGCCAGACAGAAACCACTCTGACCGTAGGCACATTCCCCTGGATGGAATCAAAACCGGGCTCAATGGGAATTCCCAGTCCGGAATATGACATCGACCTTATCAACGCCGAAGGAGAGTCCTGCCGTCCCGGAGAAGAGGGGGAGATTGTCATTTATACCGACCGTCGCCGTCCTTTAGGACTTTTCAGGGAATATCTTTATGACGAAGCTCTCACCCGTGAAGCGCACAGCAAAGGGGTGTATCGCACCGGAGATGTAGCCACACGCGATGAAGACGGCTATTATTGGTTTGTCGGCCGCGCAGACGATGTGATTAAATCTTCAGGCTACCGCATCGGTCCCTTTGAAGTTGAAAATTCACTTATGTCTCATCCGGCCGTAGTAGAGTGTGCAATCACCGGAGTGCCAGATCCTGTGAGAGGTCAGATTGTTAAAGCTACTGTTGTTTTGGCCGATGATTGGAAGGAAAAGATTGGGGATGAACTTGTGAAAACGTTGCAAAATCACGTCAAGAAAACCACCGCTCCCTACAAGTATCCACGCGTAATAGAATTTGTGGATGAATTGCCGAAAACTATCAGCGGCAAGATACGCCGGGTTGAGATTCGCGCGAAACACCCCTCCTCAGATCGTGCTCATGCATGTTAGGCGATACAAATATCCGAGCCATTTCTACCCCCCAATAAACGGATAATAATATTACGGTGTGTCTAATTCAAAATCTGACACACCGTAATTTTTATCTTTCCCTGTTCTCCTTCATCCTCTTTACTCTTTCCTTAAATTCCCTCCACTTGTTTTTCTGATTTTTACGAAACTTATATCGCGATATGCCTGTAAGATCCTTAAATAAGAACAAGGCTCTTTTACCGATATTGAAATTATCATTTATCAGCTTCCCGCTGCCGAGTCGCTCATCTGGAGGCAATGCTATTCTCACTTCCTCTTTATCTATTTTCTCCACCCTGCTGATCAGGTTCATTATAACCGGATCAAGCGGAGGAGCATCGGAGGGTTCGAACAGTTCAACCGCATCTTCATCGAAATTATGGGTCTCCCATTTTCTCGCATCTTTGACCGAGATATATTCTCTATCTATGACATATACTTCTCCTTGAGTTGTGAAATAATAATTTTCTTTGTCACCCATTATCCTTTTCATCTCTCTGCCGCGACCGTTTGATTCCACTGAGAAAGAATAACCGGTGATATCCAAGGGTGATATGTCGCTCCCCAAAACATTCTCATATCTCAACTGTAGCTTGAAATCATAGAAATCCACACCGTCCTGAAAGAATCCATTAATCGAAGGACACCATCTTCGTCCCTTTGCATCAGCCATCAGATTCACATCTATTCTGACTGCATCCTTCTCTTTATTCCATATCTCGTAAGGGCTATATTTACCGTGAAGAGTATCTGTTCCACACTCTCTCACTCCTAAGAGATCGGGCAATTTCTCCAACGGAGGCATACCTACCCAGTCCGTCCATGAGAAATGAAAACTACTTTCATCGCTCACGCTGTCGAGTCCTTCGGAATTGGTGAACCTATAATAGGATTTTGAAACCAGTGTGCGTGGAATAGTCCATCCCTTGAATTTTATTCTATCGTTGGGAACAAGCATATAATCCACCACCTTCTCCCTGAAAAGCGAAACTGTATCAGTATACGTTGACATTGTGGAATAATCGCGCACATAGGCCAATATATGCACAATCTTATTCCTGTTCGATTCCACCGTAACCTCCGGAAGATCTGTTGTGCTTTTTCGCCCACCGGCAGCAGCGTAACAACTTATCCGGACTCCTGATAGAGAGCCCAATAAAAATACAGTTAATATCAGAAGATAACGATACATATAAATAATACGTCACAACTCGATAAATTGTGACGTTAGAGGGAAGGAAATATTAAATCAATTACATTTTCAGAAGAGATGAACCGTTGTCGGAGTTGTTCAGGTTGCGGCGTGCTGTGCGGAAGATTGAACCGAAATCAGCGGAATAGCTGACTGAAAGCACTATCATATTGGCATTGTTCTCAATGTAACGTTCACGCGTCGAAGGATTAACCGCCGAATAATTCCAAGCCGGGTAACGGGTACCCTTCTTGTCGAACATATACATCCAGCTTGCTCCTATGGTCCAATGTTTATTCGGACGATATTCCAACTGCAAAGAGTCGCCATTCTCATCCTTCCCCACATTATTTCCTGAAAGATACTTACCCGGTATCTTGCGCCAATATGAGATTGTGAAGGGGCCCTTGTTCCACCATAAAGTAAATGAAGCATCAAAAGATGTGAGGTGATGGCACCAATCATCTCCCATTGTCTCATAGTGGTTGAGCTGGAGACTCAGATTGCCGCCAAACCCTGCTATATCGCTTATTTTAAGATTAAGATAGGCAAAGCTGCTCCAATTTTTTCGTGCATTTATGCTCTGTGAAAGAAATAAGCGATCGCCTATGTATCTCACATCACTCATCATAAAGTTATCAATAGTGCTATAGCTCATGATCAATGACGCACTGAATTTTTTATATTGATAGGATGGTGACACCTGGAATAAATAGTAATCTGACACTTTCAAATCCGGATTACCATTCGAGATAAGGTAAGGGCTCACCTGTTGCGGATAATCGGTGAGTGAAGAGAGTGACGGTATACCGGGACTGTATTGAAACGCTCCTTCTATGCTCCAATTTTGCGATACACTCCACATAAAGTAGGCTTTGGAAATATTGCGTATGAAGTTTCGGTTGTTGGTGTCATTTTTAATCCAAAAAAGTTTGCCTCCAGTGCTGAGAGAAAGGTAAACCTTGCCTATGTTATATCCCAAGCGGGCATAGATATAATTATTATTTTCCGTCAATACAGGCTTATACCCGGAAGAGAGATAGGTGTTGGTGCTATGGGAGACTGTGTTCTGATAACCTGCGGAGAGCTGTAGACCATTGTTAAAATTATGAATATAACTTATCTCAGAGATAAGGGAACGGCGACGGTTATCTACATTCATGGAATATATATCTTCTGAACCGTCAGCAAAGAAATACTTGTTGTCACGCCGGTAATCGCTTGAACTCAAAGAACCCACCACCTGCACCTCCAATGAATTGGCATCATTGAAATCATGGCGCAGGAATAGGTCGAGCGAGGGAGTAAGTGCATCGCTCTTTGATGTGTTGTCATTTGAATAATCTCCCAATTCCGAATCTACAGTGTTAGCAATGGAACGTCTCTTGTCGAAGATTGGGGATATGCTGAAAGTAGCGGAGAAGAGTGTCTTTAAGCTCGGACTGTAATCATACTTGAGGCGTACATTATGGGAATGATAATAAAACGGATTCCTGTCACGCGACTCTAAATCTACCCTGAAATCGTCTCCAATATAACTCTCGGTAGTATTGTCATATACATCCTGATAGTTTCGCCAAGATGGTGTATAAGTCAGTGTGAACTGCGAAGGTCCCTGATGATATGATGCGCGAAGGCTTGCATCGACGAAAGCAGTCGTAACTGCACTGCGGCCCCATAGATAAACCTGTCCTCCGTCGTCGCGTCTTTTCAGTATTATGTTGATGAATCCCTTTCCTCCCCGATCAGCATAACGGGCAGGTGTGAAACGTGAATATTCTATCTTCTCGATATCTTTAGGCTGAAGTGCATTCACATCATCTATCGAAGAGGGAACTCCATTTATGAGGATGATCGGACTGCCACCATCGACAGAAATCGAGCGCATGATCGGATTGGCCTCCAATCCGGGAAGAGGCATCTTCTGAAAGAGACTGATTGCAGTGGAAGATGATTTCACATCAAAAGCAGAGGGATAGATTATCGTGCGCCCTTTTGAATAGATAAGAGGATTGGATGTTACCGTGATTTCTTCAAGCATCTCCCCTTCATCAAGATATATTTTTCCTACATCCAGAGTGCGCCCACCTTGTTCTATTATGATTCTGGATGGAGCGTAACCGGTCATCGATACATCAAGTTTCAACGGACTCTTTACATCTGTCTCCAGAATAAAAGTTCCATTTTCTTTGGTAAAAGTAGCCGTCAGCAGCTTCTCACCGTCTAATAACCTGCATGATGCCCCAATAATTGCAGTGGAATCACCGGATGATAACACTACCCCCTGAATAGTTCTGGCCTGTATAGACATAAAGGCTGCCAATAGAAAAAGCAATACAATGACTGATCGTTTCATAGGATTAATTTATTTAGTGGGCTCTTGATAAGAAGAGGCTCATGTGACAATAATAGAATATCCTCTATAAACAGAAACTGTCGAAACCTCTATTTGTGACAGGAAATGTAATTTTTTTATAATCTGCCGGAATCATAATTATAATCTGCCGGAATCATAATAGGAGTAGAAACCGGAGGTTGATATGATCAGATGATCCACCATTCTCAAATCCATTATCTGAGCCCCCTCTTTCATTTTTCTTGTTATCTGATCGTCCGGGCCACTCGGAACAAGATTACCCGAAGGGTGGTTATGGACCAATGCCAATCCCTGCGCATCAATCAGCAGAGCCTCCTTTAAAATGGATTTGACATCGAAAATTGAAGCCGTCGCACTCCCGGTGGATATGCGCTTTTTAAGTATCACATCGTTACGGCGACCTAAATATATTGCCCAAATCTCCTCATGAGAAAGATTTCCGATTTCACTTCTCATAAGATCATATATGGCCTGCGATGATGTTATTATATATTTTTCCCCAACTTTCTCTCTATTATACCGTCGGGTGATTTCCATAGCCGCAAGAATCTGAAGTCCCTTGGTTTGCCCTATCCCCTTTGTTGTCATGATCTCTTTAAGGCTTTTTCTTTCAAGCTTGAACAGCGACTGTTCATTATCTCGCATCAGATCGCGACAGAGTTGGGTTATCGGTTTCCCTGGCAAACCGGTCCGCAATATTAACGCCCACAGGTCAGGAGTAGAAAGAGTGGAAATACCATATTTCAACGCACGTTCCCTCGGCTGATCGTCAACATCCATATCCTTGACGGTAAGAGGACGCGGGGGTTGCTCATCCTTCATGACATCATAATTTTTTAAAGTCCTTCATTCTTCCCTTTACGAATCTCCTTTTCTCGTTCCGCATCACGACCACGCCCCATAATTATACGCATGAAGTATGCCTTTATGAAACCGGTGCCATATCCTATAAGCTGCACCATAGAAGCAGCCACACCCATAGAAGCTACCTTCAGACTATGCGTCTCGATCAATCCTCCAATCCACAAAGCCAATATATATATAGCCAGAGGAATAAGCAACCAAGGCAGGAAGATCGAACCTATTATCAAGGCTGCGGCACCGATAGTGAATACTGCCGGCAACCAATGCACAAGCTTCATCGAACCCGGATATAAAAGTTCGAGAGTTATCCTCGATTGTCCGAACACATGAACCTGCTTCCAGAATTTCCTTAGGTTCCCTCTTCGTTTATGAAACACACTTACCTCAGGATAAAGCATGATGCGGAAGCCGTTGAGACGAATACGGGTGCTCATGTCAATATCTTCACTGAACATTTCTCGGAATCCACCTGTCTTTTCATACACCTCGCGTGAAAATCCCATATTGAATGTGCGGGGTGTGAATTTCTCCATCGAAACTTTCCCTCCCCTTATTCCGCCAGTCGTCAGGAAAGAGGTCATGGCATAATTTATCGCTTTCTGCGTGTCGGTAAATGAGTCGTGAGCGGCATCCGGACCACCGAAACAGTCTGCGGGTGTTTCCTCAAGACTCTTTCTGAGTTTTTCAATATAGTCGGAGGGAAGAATGCAGTCGGAATCTACGAAAACAAAATAATCGCCCTCCGCTCGTTCCAGACCGTAATTTCTCGCTATGCTTCTCCCTTCGTTGCTTTTCTTAAAATATTTTAGTCTTACGGGGGTGGCATCGTAGTCATCGGGAAGGGAATCTATTGTAGAACCATCCTCGACGAGCACTAATTCAAAACCCATATCTGTCTGTGCTTTCAGACTTTTGATGAGGTCGGCAATCTCATCGGGCCGGTTATATACGGGAACTATTATGGAAAACAGCATATATGTCAGCTTAAAGTATTGACGAAAATATTAACAGAAGGGAAACAAAATGGAATGATAAATGAACGCCGAATCAGACATTTCATTTACCATTCCATTTAAAATCTTTTTATAAAACCGGAAACACCGGATCAGGCCTTCACACGACCAACATAGCTGCCGTCGCGGGTATCAACCTCGATAAGCTCACCTTCATTGATGAAAAGAGGCACTTTAACTGTCGCGCCGGTCTCAACTGTTGCGGGCTTGAGGGTATTGGTGGCAGTATCCCCTTTAAGACCCGGCTCGGTATATGTAACCTTGAGCACAGTCTTTACAGGCATCTCGGCATAAAGCACAGTATTAGTAGAAGAGTCTGAAACAACCTCCACTGTGTCCCCCTCTTTCATGAAAGGAGCACCTGTAACAACCTCTTTGAGTATAGGAATCTGCTCGAAAGTCTCATTATTCATGAAGATATCATCATCACCATCAGAATAGAGATACTGATAAGGACGACGTTCCACACGCACATCCTCAAGCTTTTCACCGATATTGAAGCGGCGTTCGATAACTCGACCGTCAACAACATCTTTAAGCTTGGTACGCATAAAAGTATTACCCTTTCCGGGTTTCACATGGAGAAACTCCACGCAGAAATAAAGACGGCCGTCGAGGCGGATGCAAGTGCCGTTCTTAATGTCTTGAGCGTTCATCATAACGTTATAATGTTTTTTACAAATTTTCTTCAATATAATGCCCCGAATGGAGCAAAAAAGAGAATTTTCTTTACCGATGCAAAATTAATAAAAAAATTTAGACCGTGAAAATTTGGCAAATCAAAAATGAATGATTAATTTTGCAGTCCGAATGCCGACCTATAGCCATAACCGCGGCATTGTTGTATTCAATTAAACAATAGAAAAAGATGAAAAGAACTTTTCAACCCTCCAACCGCAGAAGAGTCAACAAGCACGGCTTCCGCGAGAGAATGGCCACTAAAAACGGTCGCAAAGTTCTCTCTCGCCGTCGCGCCAGAGGTCGCGCATCGCTTACTGTATCCGACCATCTGGCAAGCAAGTAATCACCGATTACTTTCGACTCCTAAAGATATTACCCCGACCTTTCGGCCGGGGTATTTCTTTTTAATTATGTTTTATCTATCTTTTATCAGAAATGTTTCTTAACGCCATCAATGATTTATAGAATAGAATTTTCCTTACGCTCACGTTTAGTCTGTCAATTGAAATCTCTCCTCTGTTGACCGCGCTCACTATTCTCCCTATCTCCTCATCGGTGTTTACAGGGGCGAGAATAATATCAGCTCCGGCCGCTAAAGCCTTATCGGCTCCCGCTCCTTCGGCGCCTCCCATGGTGAGAGCGTCCGTAAGTATCAATCCTTTGAAACCGAGTTCCTTTATCAAAAGATCAGAAATCACCGTCCGCGAAACTGCCGCAGGCTGCATATCCGGATCTATCGCAGGCACCGCAAGATGACCCACCATAACGGCTGATAAGCCTGCCTCGATATATTTTCGGAAGGGATAAAGATCTACCGAATCCATCTGATGAAGCGATCTCTCTATCACCGGTTTCCCTTTATGACTATCCCCTTTCGCCGAACCATGACCGGGAAAATGCTTGGCCACACTCATCACACCCATACTTTCAAGTCCGCGCGAATAAGCCACCGCAAGATCCGATACTCTCACCGGATCTGAACCGTATGAGCGTCTTCCCATAAAGCTCCCTTTTGAAGCAACGTCAACAACCGGCCCAAGAACCATGTTGATACCTAACTCGCGACATTGCCTCCCTACCGTTGCCCCGTAGTCGAACATATCCTTTTCGGAGGCCTCATCCCCTATTTCGGAATTGAAAGGATAGCTTGGCTCATCGCTCAAGCGCATCCCCAATCCCCATTCTGCATCTATTGAGACAAAGGGAGAGATCAAGGAGCTACGTGTTAGGGAGTCGGCTATAACGGAGGCAGAACCGGATGTCCCTTTAAGCAACACGACTCCTCCAACCCCCTTTCGTCCATACTCACCCACCGCTTTGAGAGTATATATATCATCTGACGAAAAAAGGGCCGGAAGCATAAGCTGGGCAGCCTTGGCCTCGAGTGTCATACCGTGAAGAATAGAATCGGCCATTTCGGAGGCTCGACGGCTCAAATCGGAAACACGCCCCACGCTGTCATGCATCTCTAACAAGACGTCCTTACCGGACATACCTTTTTTATCAGACACGCGACCGCATCCCACGCAACCTGCAATCCACAGGCATAACAAACCCGATATGAGACCCCGCATCGTCATATGCTATGGCAATTCAACAGCCTCGATGAATCGGGCCGTAGGGTCAGCGGAGACAGGCAAACCCAAAGAGGTAAGCATATTGATATATTCCAATATACGCACATTCATTATCATCGGATCGCTCCAAAGCATTGTATTGTTGGCTAAAGAAGTTAATCCGTCGTTTCCGTTTGCAATATAATCGATGGTTGCAAGTATATATTCTTTTTCAGGGTTAAGTGGAGCGTTATCGAGCAATACACTGATCTCTCCATTCTTTTGTTTCACAACCCTAAGATTTCCACTTATAGCTTCTCCTCCCTTTGAAGCAGCAACCTTCATCGCCTCAATGAAATCTGATCCCTTTATCTTTACTATGCGGATAAAATTTGAGAATGGGAAAGTGGATAGGATCTGTCCTTCGGTTATGGCACCGGCCTTCATAGGCTGACGGATACCTCCCACATTGACCATTGCAAAATCCACCTCCGGGAAGGAGGGATTGGAAATACGCAATGAATCGGCTATATGACGGCCATACCACAACGCAAAATCGCCTCCCCAATTGGGATAGGCTCCCGTACGCGAATTATTCTCCATATCTATGGTGGAGACACCTATCTGATGATTATTGACAGAATCAACTTTATGTTTATAAGGGGCAAGAAATGATATAATCTTCGAATCATATTTATCCTGAGAGAAACGATCGGTAACCGGTATATATCGGTAATCAAATTTTCTTTCTCCGATCTTATCAAGATCAACATTGATATAACCTATATTTTTCCCATATCTACCGGTCTGAGCCACAAGAACCGGCTTCCCTGCTGCATTCTCTATCCAGTAGGGAGTCTTCTCAGGCGTGGATGGATCTACGAATGTATGGGAATGACCACCGATGATGATATCAATATCCTTGCTTTCACGAGCCAGATCCACATCAGTTTTCTTATCAACGTCAGAAGTGTAGCCGATGTGTGTCACAGCCACTACAAGATCACATTTCTTGTCATTTTTCAGGAATGAGGCCCATTTATTAGCTGTCTCCACTGCGTTGTAATACCTCATACCGTTATAATTCTCGGTTGAGATCAGACTTTGCGGATCAATGTTGATTCCTATGAATCCTACTTTTTTCTTTCCTATTTTCTTTATTACATACGGCTCGAAGATCCCTTTAGCAGGAGTGTTGGAAAAATCGTAATTAGCTGAAAGGCGCGAACCCTTAACATTTTTCCAGTGTCGGGCAAGCTCCGCCAGTCCATTGTCAAACTCATGGTTTCCAAGAATACGTATGTCATAATCCATCATGTTAAAGATAGGATATTCCACATCGCCCTTGAAATAATTGAAATAGAGTGTGCCCTGCACCATGTCGCCGGCATCGACAAGTATAACATTTTTCTCAGCATTCCTTACAGAATCGATTATCGCTTTTCGCGGAAGAATCCCTCCGGTTCCGTCGGGAGCCACGTCAATATTGGAATGAGTGTCATTGGTATGAAGAATCACAAGATTATCGCCATACAAGAAACCTGCCGATAATGCCGATAAAGATATAATTAATGTTTTTATAAATCTATTTTTCATATCAAACGCTATATTTGCATATGCAAATATAGCGTTTGATATGATTTGTTGCAAATTTTGTCGGGAGTTTCTTACAATTGCGGAGCCACATACTGGCGCTGTCCCAATTCTCTATCGAGCTGGAAGAGGCCGACTCCATCATCGCCCACAAGATTAAGATCATCGATTATCTGTCTTACCGTGTCTTCCTCCTCAACCTGCTCGGCTACGAACGTGTTAAGTTTCTGACGGGTTGCAAAATCCTTTTCCTCTTCTGCCATGGCATACAGAGCATGGATCAAACCGGTGACTTTACGCTCATGGGTAAGGGTGTCATTGAAGGCCACACGCGCGTTTTCCCATGAGGTGGGCACCTCGGCGATAGGCTTTAGCTCTACCCTGCCTCCGCGAGCCAACAGATAGTCAATCAGAGCCAGACCATGAGCCTGTTCCTCCTGATACTGCACACGGAACCAGTTTGCAAAACCTTTCAAACCTTTATTGTCGAAATCAAGCGACATTGCAAGATATAGATAAGCCGACCACATCTCAGCGTTTATCTGCTCGTTAAGAGCATCCTCAATTCTTTTCGTAAGCATTGTTTCAATTATATTTGATCTCTTTCTACTAAAATAGCGGAAGAGCCGGTCGCTCCTCCGCTATATAAAACTATCATGACAAAAGAAAAGTTCACAAAACCCTTCCTTTCGTTGGGAGATGTGAGCCTTCCTCAGAAAATTCTATCAAAATTCAATAAGGTTCTCACCTGTCATATCTGAAGGCTGACCCATCCCCATGAGATGAAGAAGCGAGGGAGCAACATCAGCAAGACGACCATCTTTCAATTTGGCATCCTTGTGTTCGCCTATATAGATGAAGGGAACGGGATTAAGCGAATGAGCCGTGTTGGGAGTGCCGTCTTCATTAAGTGCATGATCGGCATTTCCATGGTCAGCTATGATGATCGATTCGTAACCGTGAGCCTTTGCAGCCTCTACCACCTTCTCCACACAAGTGTCAAGAGTTGCCACAGCCTTCTGTATTGCGGGATAGACACCTGTATGGCCTACCATGTCACCGTTAGCGAAATTAACAACGATAAAATCATATTTTTCGCTGTCGATAGCCTCCACGAGTTTCTCTGTAACCTCGGGTGCACTCATCTCCGGTTTAAGGTCATATGTAGCAACCTTGGGAGAAGGCACAAGAATACGTTCCTCGCCTTCGTAGGGTGCTTCACGACCCCCGTTAAAGAAGAATGTTACGTGCGCATACTTTTCTGTCTCGGCTATATGCAACTGTTTCTTCCCATTTTTTGAAAGATACTCGCCCAATGTGTCGGGTACATCCTGCTTATTAAAGAGGATATGAACATCTTTAAATGAGTTATCATAGGGAGTCATGCAATAATACTGAAGTCCAGGCACGGGCTGCATGCCGTCTTCCTCATGCTGTGTGAGCACTACCGTAAGCTCTTTGGCACGGTCATTGCGGTAATTGAAGAAAATCACTACATGGCCTTCGCCAATAGTGCCGTCGACAGTATCGTTCACAATAGGCTTGATGAACTCATCGGTAATCCCTTCAGCATATGATTCCTCCACAGCCTTGACAACATTGTCGGTCTTCTTCCCTTTTCCGTCGACAAGAAGATCGTATGCCTCTTTCACACGCTCCCAGCGCTTATCACGGTCCATTGCATAGAAACGTCCGATTACGGAAGCAATCTTGCCTGCACTTTTCGCACAATGATCTTCAACTTCCTGAAGGAAACCGGCACCGCTCTTAGGATCGGTGTCACGACCATCCATGAAACAATGGATGAAAACCTTATCAAGCTCGTAATCCTTAGCTGTGTCACAGAGCGCATAAAGATGGTTCAACGATGAATGCACACCACCGGCAGAGGTCAGACCCATGAAATGAATAGGAACATTATGCTCTTTGGCATAAGAGAACGCTGATTTTATCTCCGGATTCTCCTTAAAAGATCCGTCAGCAATAGCGCGGTTAATCTTCACAAGATCCTGATATACCACACGGCCGGCACCAATATTGAGGTGACCCACTTCGGAATTACCCATCTGTCCATCAGGCAGACCCACATTCTCACCACTTGCCTCAAGTTTTGAATGAGGATATTCCGCAACCAATTTATCCATATAAGGTGTGGGGGTGTTGAAGATGGCATCATCCTTTTTATGATCGCCGATTCCATATCCGTCAAGGATAATCAATAACGCTTTTTTTGACATAACTATCTATTTTTCTAATAATTCTAAAATTGGCAAAACGAATAATATGATCTACTAATAAGGCCTACAAGTCCTTTTAGCCCATATCGCTCATTAATATATAACAACCCGACCTGCATGACAGATCGGGCTGCAATATTTTTTTTGCAAAAAATTATTTTGCTTTCTTAACAATACGCTCCTTGATACGAGCTTTCTTACCGGTGAGCTTGCGGAGATAATAAAGTTTTGCGCGGCGAACCTTACCGAACTTTATAACCTTTACCGATTCAATGAACGGAGATTCCATGGGGAAAATACGCTCAACACCGATACCGTCAGAAATCTTGCGGACAGTGAAACGTTTCTTGTCACCGTGGCCTGAAATCTTGATAACAACACCACGATACTGCTGTATACGCTCCTTGTTACCCTCTTTGATACGATATGCCACGTTAACAGTGTCACCGGGGCCGAATGCTTCAATCTCTTTCTTGGGAGTTGCAAATGCCTCCTCTGCGATTTTAATTAAATCCATTTTACCTTTAAAAAATTAACGGGTTACTTTGCAATATAAATAAGTTACTTTTTGACCGCGTCTCGCGCAGTCTCTTACCAGAGATTGCAAAACTGCTGCAAATTTACTAATTTTTTCTGAGATAAGAAAATATAAAATAATATTTTATGATATGGACTTTTACATAATGACTAATCAAAATCGCCTTTCATGCCCGCACTTTCTATCTTTCGTCCCCTACTTCACTGCATGAACGGCTGAAAGAATTATCTCGCTAAGGGTTGGATGACCGAAAATAGTATCCTTTATTGAATCGATAGTAGCACCGGAATTCATGAAGTCTACACATTGCTGGGCAAGAAGTGCAGCATCGGCACCCATTATATGGGCGCCAAGCAGTTTCCCTTCATCTTTAGAGAAAATCAGCTTGCATAGTCCTTCTTCCTCACCCATGGCAAGGGCTTTGCCATTTGCCCGATAGAAACTCTTTCCGGTAGTTATCGCAATTCCACGCGTCTTACATTCTTCTTCAGTCAATCCGGCCATTCCGCATTCTGGCAATGTAAACACAGCCGAAGGAACAAGGTCAAATCTGATGTTGTCTTTCTTTCCTTCAATAGCGTTGAGAGCCCTCATTCCCTGAAAACTTGCAACATGAGCAAGCATCATTCTTGCGTTGACATCACCGATTGCATAGATATGGCCGACATTTGTCTGCATATCGTCGTTAACAGGTATCCCCTTGACTGAATAATCCACTCCGGCGGCTTCAAGATTCAATCCATCGACACGAGGAGCGCGTCCGACTGCCATCAGGAGATCAGAGCTTATAACCTCCCCTTCTTTCCCTTTGGCCTCATAGACCACACGAATCCCTTCGTCGGTTTTCTCTATCTTTTTAGCGGCAGCTCCCGTTATGATGTCGATTCCTCGTTTCGACAATGTCTGTTTTAACCGCTTGGCTATGTCGCTGTCAAAAGGAGGAAGAATCTGCTTCATGAACTCTATCACAGTCACCTTGGAACCAAGATTGCTGAAAATTGATGCAAACTCCATCCCTATCACTCCTCCGCCGATTATGGTCAAAGACTCCGGGATATAATCTATGCTGAGTATATCTGAAGAATCCATCACACAATCCAGGTCATGGCCATCGATTGGCAACGATTTGGAAACACTTCCAGTGGCAATAATTATGTTATCGGCTGTATATTCCTCTCCATCAGCCACAACTGTTGAAGCGTCCTTGAATGAAGCTTTTGCATTCACTACAGTCACTCCGGCCGATTTCAGCAGAAGGGCAACTCCTTCGCGTAATTTTGCTACAACCTCATTCTTTCTGGCCGAAATCTTACCGAAATCTACGGAGAATGTGAAGCCATCAATTCCGAAACGGTCTGCCTCCTTGAATTGAGCCACCATCTCCGCGTCACGACAAAGACACTTTGTAGGGATGCAACCTTCATTGAGACATGTGCCTCCCAAAGAACCACCATTGAATATGACTACGCTTTTACCACGATGGGCTGCCTCGACGGCGGTTTCATACCCACCAGGGCCGGCTCCTATTATTATGAGATCTGATTTCATGACTTACCCTTTCATCTGTCGGTATGAGAGTATAGGCTTTTTAGCAGCCGTAGTTTCATCTGGATGAGAGATGAGCGTGGTGTGAGGCGCGTTCTTAACCATGTCGGGATTTTCTCTTGCCTCCTGAGCCACTTTATGCATCACCTCGATGAATTCATCGAGAGTCTCCTTACTTTCTGTTTCGGTAGGTTCAATCATCATTGACTCATGGAAAAGAAGCGGGAAGTAGATCGTTGGGGCATGGAAACCATAATCGAGAAGTCGCTTGGCCACATTCAGAGTGGTTACACCGGTAGATTTATCTTTCAGACCGTCGAACACAAACTCATGTTTGCAGGCTCCTTCTATTGGAAGAAGATAATCATCTTTCAATGATTCTTTTATATAGTTTGCATTGAGGGTCGCCATCGGACCTACATTTTTCAGATTTTCCTTGCCGAGCGAAAGAATATAGGCGTATGCTTTCATCATCACTCCGAAGTTGCCGAGGAAAGATGAGATATTTCCGAGACTCTTCTCGCCGTTCTCGATATAGAATTTGCCATCTTCACCTTTCTTTACACGAGGATTGGGAAGAAGGTCAACAAGATGAGCAGCCACACCCACAGGACCTGAGCCCGGACCGCCGCCACCATGAGGAGTTGAGAAGGTCTTGTGAAGGTTGATATGCATTATGTCGAAGCCCATATCGCCGGGACGCACCTTTCCAAGCATCGGGTTGAGATTGGCTCCATCGTAATACAACAGACCTCCGGCTTCGTGTACAAGCTTTGCAATCTCCATAATCTCGGTTTCGAACATTCCGAGGGTATTGGGATTGGTCATCATGATTCCGGCAACCGTGTCGTCAAGAAGCGGCTTGAGATCTTCAACATCGATAGATCCGTTCGGTTTGGATTTCACCTCCACAACCTCAAGACCTGCCACCATTGCTGACGCAGGGTTGGTTCCATGGGCAGAGTCGGGCACTATGACTTTTCGACGCTTCTCATCGCCTCTTGAGATGTGATACTGGCGCATCACCATCAGACCGGTAAGCTCACCGTGCGCACCGGCATAGGGATTCAAAGTAAATTCCGCCAACCCTGCTATATTGGAAAGTGCATTCTGAAGATTATAATAGAGCTCGAGGGCTCCTTGAGCGGATTCTACAGGCTGCAACGGATGAAGACCTGCAAACTCGGGCATGGCCGCAATCTCTTCATTAATCTTTGGATTGTATTTCATGGTACAGCTTCCCAAGGGATAGAAGCCAGTATCTACACCGAAATTCTTTGATGAAAGATTTGTATAGTGACGCACTACATCCAATTCACTCACCTCCGGCAATTCCGGAGCCTCTTTACGGAGAAGATCTGCCGGTATTTCTTTCAGTGCATCGCAACCGTATTTGTCGGCGGGTAGCTCATAACCTTTCCTCCCGGGACGCGACAATTCAAAAATAAGTTTATCGTAATACTTCATTTTTTCTCCTATTAGGCCTCCAGCATTAATGAAACAAGATTGTCAATCTCCTCTTTCGTGCGTTTCTCTGTAACAGCAAACATTACCTTGCCGTCGCCAAGATTCACGCCTCCCATAATCCCTTTTTCAAGAAGATATTCATTTACCTTATCAATATCCAGATCTGTCTCCACCACAAATTCTTTTAGGAAAGGCCGATTGAATGCAACACGGAATTTACCGGTTTCAATCAAACGGTTGTAGAGATAATGAGCGCCGTCGGCAGATAGCATGTTTACCTCTTTTAGTCCTCTTTCACCAAGTAAAGACAAATAGACTGTGGCATACAGTGCCATGAGGCTCTGATTTGAACAGATATTGCTTGTGGCTTTCTCTCGACGGATATGCTGTTCACGTGCCTGAAGGGTCAGTACATAGCAGCGTTTTCCTGATGCATCGGTTGTAGCACCAACAACACGTCCCGGCATCTTGCGGATCAATGACTGACGACATGAGAGAAATCCGAGGTAAGGACCTCCGAACTGCATCGGCATTCCGAGTGTCTGGCCATCTCCACAAGCGATATCGGCTCCCCACTCCGCCGGCGAGCGAAGCACTGCCAGGGTGGATGGGTCCGCATAAATTGTCATAAGACCCTTGGATGCATGGATAGAATCAGCTACGCCGGTGAAATCTTCTATAATGCCATAACGATTGGTTGAGGCGAGAATGACACCGGCTACATCTCCTCCTCCCAAAGCCTCTTTAAGAGCATCGAAATCTGTCACGCCATCTTTTTCAGGAACGACAGTTACATCTATTCCGTGAAAACGGGCATATGTAGAAGCCACTTTCATCACATGTTCGGGAAGTGTGGCCGAAAGAAGCACACGGTTTCTTTTCTTTGCAGAAGCCACCATCATAAACATCGCCTCGGCGGCCGCCGTAGCTCCGTCATACATCGACGCATTGGTAGACTCCATGCCTGTCAATTCGCTTATCATGCTCTGATACTCGAATATATACTGAAGAGTTCCCTGTGAAATCTCAGGCTGATAAGGAGTATATGCTGTGTAGAATTCACTCCTCTCAAGAAGATGGGGGATCACTGAGGGTGAATAGTGATCATACACACCATTTCCTCCGAAAACCACAAGAGAATTATTTTTTGCCGCAAGCTTCCTGAAATGATCTCGCAGCTCGATTTCTGACATTGCGGAGGGGATGTCATATTCCTCCTTGAAAATCACTTCCGAAGGGATATCGGAGAAAAGATCGTCTACAGAGGTCACTCCGATTTTTTCCAGCATTGCCGATATGTCCTCTTCGGTATGCGGTATATAGCGATTGCTCATCAATTTGTAAATTTAGTTTTTCATGAAATTAGTTGAAGTCGCCGGGCCATGTATATCTTCATCTGCCTGACGACTTCTTTTCTTATATCAGGAGTGTTAACAATTTAACCCTCGCAGATTTTTGCGTAAGCTTCAGCATCAAGTAGCTTGTCTACTTCCGACGGATCTGTCATAGCAATTTTGATGATCCATGTGCCGAAAGCATCCTCGTTGATAGCCTCGGGGGTGTCTTCAAGAGCTTCGTTGATCTCAACAACACTTCCGGAAACAGGTGTATAGAGATCACTTGCAGCCTTAACCGATTCAACGGCTCCGAATTCGTCGCCTGCCTCAAGCTCATCGCCCACTTCGGGTAGATCCACATACACGATGTTACCAAGTGCATGCTGAGCATAGTCACTGATACCGATAACTGCGACATCGCCATCCACTCTTACCCACTCGTGAGATTCCGCATAGCGGCATCCTTCTTCAATCTTGCTCATATTCTTTATATAATTTTATTTTTTATAATTCTTATCGTAAAATCTCTTTTTCACAACTTTTGCGGGGAAAGTTTTCTTACGGATCCTTACCTCCACCTCTGTGCCAAGCTTATCATATGGCTTGTCGATCATAGCCATGGCTACGCTCTTACCGGTAGATATGGAGCGGTAACCTGTGGTGATCTCTCCTACTTTCTCACCGTTCACCTCGACTGCATAACCATGACGTGGAATGGCATTACCTTCAAGTTCCAATCCGACGATGCGACGTTTCACGCCTTCAGCTTTTTGGGCTGCCAGAGCCTCCTTACCGATAAACTCAGGCTTGTCGAGTTTGACAAACATGCTCAGGCTTGCTTCGATTGGAGTGATATCGTCGGCCAGTTCATCTCCGTAGAGAGGCAATCCCACCTCGAAACGGAGTGTATCGCGACAGCCGAGTCCACAGGGCTGCACTCCTGCCTCCATAAGCTTATCCCACACTTTGCGTATATATTCGTGGGAACCGTAAATCTCGAATCCGTCTTCACCTGTATAACCGGTGCGGCTTACGATTACCTCTTCTCCGTCGATAGGGAAAGTCTTGAAATTATAGAATGCTATCTCTTTTACAGGAATACCAAGCACTTTCTCCACTGTCTCCTCAGCTTCCGGACCTTGAACAGCCACTTCTCCGTAGACCGGACTTTCGTCTGTTATCTCTACATCGAATCCCTCGGCATTTTTCATTATCCATGCCACATCCTTATCAATGTTAGACGCATTGATGACAAGGAAATATTCGTTATCGTTTACCTTGTATACAAGAAGATCATCGACAACCCCACCGTTTTCATAACACATCATTCCATAGAAGATCTGTCCGTCGGGAGCACCGGTGACATCATTAACAAATATATGGCTTACATATTTATAGGCATCCGGACCTTTCACACGAACCTCACCCATATGGCTTACATCGAAAACACCCACATGTTTGCGAACGGCATTATGTTCTTCAGTGATTCCGGCATACTGTATCGGCATATCAAAACCGCCGAATGGGGACATCAACGCCCCAAGTTTCACGTGCCGGTCGTGGAGGCAGGTGGTCTGTAATTCTTTTTCCATGATAATTGGTATTAGATTTCTTTCCAAAGTTAATATAAGAAAATATAAAAACCAAATTTTAAAGCCGTTTAAAACTAAAAATTATTTTAAACGGCTTTTTAAAAATTTTACTCTTCTTTTCAGATTCCCGCTCCGTCGGTGAATGTAGAGGCCACGGCCTTACGCTGAAGTATACGCGAACCGGGAGGAACGGAATATGTCAACCATACGTTGCCACCGATAACGGAGCCTTTACCTACTGTTATTCTTCCGAGAATCGAAGAATTGGAATAGATTGTTACGTTGTCTTCTATTATGGGATGGCGCGGTGTGTTTACGGGATGACCATTACTGTCGAGAGTAAAATTCTTAGCACCTAATGTAACACCCTGATAAAGGGTTACATGATTCCCAATAATACATGTTTCCCCTATCACCACACCCGTGCCGTGATCAATGGCGAAATACTCTCCTATCTGAGCACCCGGATTAATATCGATTCCGGTGGATGAATGTGCCAGCTCTGTCAAGATGCGTGGAATCACCGGTATTCCGAGAGTGAGCAGCGCATGGGCTACACGATAATGCACCATAGCCTCCACCACAGGATAACTCAGAATCACCTCCCCGTAATTATCCACAGCCGGATCATTATTATACATGGCTTCGACATCTTTATAAAGAAGTCGTTTTATCTCAGGAAGTTTATCCACAAAACCTATCGCAAGCTTCCTTGCCTGAGCTTTGGTTTCTCCTTCACTCAGCTCCTGTTCAAAACATAAGGCATGAAGAATCTCCTTAGACAATATTGAGAAAATTCTTTCCACCCCTTCTCCGATATAATATACACGCATCTGAGCCGATGTGCGCCGACGCTCCAGAAAATTGGGAAAGACAACTCCTTTAACCAATCCAATCATCTCTTTCAATGCAGGGACAGAGGGAAAGGCTCCGGTGCCACAACAAGGTGACATCTTTCTTTCATCTTCACTTTGAACAGCAAGAAGATTCACATTGGCCGACAAGGTCAATTCTATTTCGTCATTACTCATGGAAAGGGAATTATTTTTTTTACACTCTAAATTACAAAAAATTATTCACGGGAACAAATTAAAATGAACAAACTATAATGCATAATGTTTTAAGTATATATAACTTTCAATTGTCCCCCCTTTTTGAACAAACGGGCGGCTTTACGTACGTTTGCTCAACTCCTTTATATAATCTCCCGTAGCATTTGCCACGGGAGATTTTTTTTATTATTTTTGCGTCATGAACTATCCTTTGTTTCTTGCTCGGAGACTATCTTTATCAGCCGGAGGACATAAAAGTTCGCCGGCAATCAAAGTAGCGATAACGGCCGTAGCGCTATCTATAGCTGTTATGCTGGCCGCCATATCCATTGTGCTCGGTTTCAAACGCGAAATCAGAGAGAAGGTTGTGGGTTTCAACTCCCATATCACCCTATATTCCGTGGCTCAGTCGGAAGGCGATGACAATCTTGTTTCACTCACCCCTTCACTGGTAAAACTGCTCGATGAGGAAGATTATATAACTGATTACTCTCTTGAAGCTTCTATTCCGGCAATTCTTAAAACTCCGGATAATTTCAAGGGAGTTTATCTGCGGTCGCTTTCAGGCAAACAGATTAATGATTTTCTTACTAAAAACCTTGAGGAAGGTGATTTGCCTGATTCAAGACAACCTGCCGATTCCACCAGTCTGCAGGTTGTAATCTCGCGGATAGCGGCACGTCAGCTTAATCTGAAACCGGGCGACAAAATAGACACCTATTTTATTTCAGACGACGTAAGGGTAAGAAAACTGGAAATCACCGGAATTTTCAATTCTCATTTTGATTCTTACGACGATATATATCTTTACGGAAGCTTGGGTCTGATTCAGGAATTAGGGGGGATCGGCAATCATCAAGGCACAACCATTCAGGTTCAGACCAATGACTTCAACAATCTGGAGGAGAATACGCTTCGACTTCAGAACAGACTCATGGAGGCATTGGCCGATGGAACTGTCTATAAATTCTACCGTGCAGACAACGCGCTTCAGCAGGGTGCAGGATATTTTAGATGGCTTTCACTTCTTGATACTAATGTTATAGTCATACTTGTGCTCATGACATTTGTGGCATGCATCACTCTTATTTCGGGTATGCTGATAATCATTCTCGACAAGAAACGTTTCATCGGTCTCATAAGATCATTGGGAGCACGGAGATCAAAGGTGCGTTCCGTGTTTATATACATGGCTTTGAAAGTTGCCATAACCGGAATGATAATCGGCAATGGTCTTATGCTTCTCCTCCTATATTTCCAGAACCGCTTTCATCTGATTCCGCTCAATCCGGAAGCTTACTATATTGACTTTGTACCGGTAGAATTCAACTGGCCGCTTTTCGGAATCCTAAACCTTGGAGTTGCCTTTATAATCTATCTTTCCCTCATACTCCCCTCCTGGTTTGCATCCGGAATCAGTCCGGCCGAAACAATGAGGTATGAGGAATAATTTAGGCTCCATCTAATAAAAGTTAGAACTGTGTAAGTAATTTCTTAAAAATCAGAACTGGCTTTTATCAGATTTTGTATTTCTCAATAAAAATATACCCACAATCCGCAGAAAATCGGATTGTGGGTATATTTTCAATTATAAGTATCATTCAGAAAATAATTAACGTTATCGGCTCGATGTAGGGGCGCACCCAAGGTGCGTCAGCCCATTCCCAAATACATTAACTGTTTTATTGGTGCTACTTATTTCTTTTACTTTAGCTATGTCCAAGCTTAGAGCAGCGATACAGATCTCTTGATGAAGGCTGACAGAGCCTCTCCTTTGAGAAGGCCGCTTTGAAGAAGGGCGAGATCTATGATCTGCTTTACATTGGCTACGCCATTGGCATATTCCTTGATTGCACTCTCCTCGCGTTCACGGTCTTTGCCAACCTGCTCTTCAAGATCGCTTATCTGCTTATTGATACCATCCTTATCAGCATCCTTCTCTGAAAGTTTCTTTCGCAGATCCTGAATCTCGGTGTTATTCTTCTCTATCTCCTCACGGATAGGTTTCACAACACTTGCCACCGACTTCTCGGCATCTTCAAGAATCTTCTTAACGGCCGGCTGCTCGGTATTGACAACAACAGAATACATATCTGGCATGTCGCCATAGAAGTTCATTCCGGGCTGCATGGCTGCCATATCCTTCATTCGGCGCATCATCTCATTCTGCGTAACGGTTGCAGGAGCATCGTTAGGAGACAATGCCGTGTATTCCACAATAAAATTAGCCTTCTCGACTGTTGGAAGTTCTACTCGGAATATACCGGTGAGAATATCAGCCTGAAGCGGCGTGAGATCAGATTTCTTTTCATCCTCTTTCTTTATCAGACGCTCCGGTGTATCGGAATCGACACGCACAAAACGAGTCTTTTCAAGCTTACTCTCAAGAAGACCTATCAGGTGGTTGTCAAGTTGTCCATTCATCAGAAGGACATTATATCCTTTCTCCTCAGCACCCTGTATATAGGCATATTGGGCTGTCTTATCAGTGGCATAAAGATAGATCACATTACCCTCCTTATCCGTCTGAGATGCTTCAACTAATGTGCGATATTCATCAAGCGTGTAATACTTGTCGTTTACATCTTTCAATAAGAAGAATTTCTTCGCAGACTCATAGAATTTTTCATCGGTCAGCATACCATACTTGATAAAGACCTCTATATCATCCCATTTCTGCTCAAATGCGGCGCGATCTTCCTTAAACATCTTGTCGAGCTTCTCAGCCACTTTCTTGGAGATATATGAAGAAATCTTTTTCACCTGCTGATCAGCCTGCAAATAGCTTCGGCTTACATTAAGCGGGATGTCGGGAGAATCGATCACACCCTGCATAAGCATCATGAATTCCGGAACAACACCTTCCACCTGATCGGTCACATAGACCTGATTGCAATAGAGTTGTATGCGATTACGTTGAAGGTCAATGTTGCTCTTTACTTTCGGGAAATAAAGGATACCGGTAAGATTAAACGGATAGTCCACATTGAGGTGAATCCAGAACATCGGATCCTCCTGACCGGGCATCAGTTCATGATAGAACTCAAGATAATCTTTGTCGGTAAGTTCCGATGGTTTCTTTGTCCAAAGTGGTTCTGTGGCATTGATAACCTTGTCTTTATCAGTATCGACATATTTTCCGTCTTTCCATTCCTGCACCTTGCCGCTTATTACAGGAACAGGGAGGAACCGGCAATATTTTTTAAGAAGAGTGTCGATGCGAGCCTGTTCAAGAAACTCTTTGTTATCATCATCGATATATAGAATCACATCTGTTCCGCGCTCGCTTTTCTCGATCTCTTTCATTTCATATTCCGGAGAACCGTCGCACACCCATTCCACAGCCTTAGCACCCTCTTTATAGGAAAGAGAACGAATCTCAACCTTCTTCGACACCATAAATGCTGAATAGAAGCCAAGACCGAAATGTCCGATTATACTGTTGGCCGTGTCTTTATATTTTTCAAGGAACTCTTCAGCACCTGAGAATGCAATCTGATTGATATATTTGTCTATATCTTCAGCATCCATACCGATACCATGATCGGAAATGGTAAGGGTTCCTGCCTCCTTATCTACAGTCACCTTTACATTCATCTCTCCGAGAGTACCTTTAAATTCACCGAAAGATGCAAGTGTCTTGAGTTTCTGGGTTGCGTCTATCGCATTGGAAACAAGCTCACGCAAGAATATTTCGTGGTCGCTATATAAGAATTTTTTGATTACGGGGAAGATATTTTCGGTTGTTACCCCGATTTTACCTGTTGCCATATTATTTCTATCGTTTATTATATTGTGTTTTTCTATATGATTATCAAATAGTGTGCCAAAAAGCTTCTATATTATTCAGAAGCTGATACTTTTATAACAACCGAAAAAAATTATAGTTGGTAGCTACAGGATGAGGCAGCCCGGGCAATAAACACATTTAAACTTTTTTAAATGCTTATAATAATGTATAGAAGTTGCCCAGACCTCGTTTCTCAATAATGAAGCGACTCCAAAAAGTTAGACAGACTAAACATTAGCCCGTTATAAAAAAGAGTCCGGCTTTACACCGGACTCTTCTGATATTTATAGTGATAAGTCTATCTTCATTCTCCATCGGGAATTGCCTCGTAGGCACGGATAGCCTGCTCAAAACGGTTGGCTACATCGGCCATTTTGTAAAGACCATCGGCATTCTTCTGCATCCCCTTGAATGAAAGCGGATAAATCATGGGAGGATTATCAAGATCGAGGAGCTCCATATTGCGAAGCTGATCTATGCTCTGGTAAACAAGATTCACATCGGCATATTCTTCGCCGTCAGGGCCCACAAATTTCTCAATCACCATCTTGGATCCAATGGGAGTTTTCTTTTCAATAGCATTGGGCACTTCATATTCCTCTATGCCAAGGGCTGTGGCCACACTTGAAAGGTTGCTATCGTGTCCTACAAGGAAAGTAAACTTCCGGTCAGGGCTCTGAAGCTCGTCGAACATATATTGAATAAGAGGTTTTGCTACATTCGTGGCAACTATCGGTGCAGTGAAAAGCACATCCTGATAAACATCTTTTACATGTGCGAGACGTTCCCAATCCTTACGGGTTAGCTTATGACCGAACGCTGCCGCAAGAGTGTCAGGTTCTTCATAATACTGGAGAATGAAGGCATCGCTCGCAGCGTTGAGCTCTTTCAGAGCGCTTCCCGATTTCATGCTCGGCTCACCCCACTTATCGAGAACGATCTCTGTATTGTAATTGGTGAGTGCTTTAAGTTCCGGACTGTTTGCTTTTGCCATAGGAGAATCCTTCACATCAAGCACTTCCATCATGAGTTCATATTCAGGTTTGATCTTCTCATTGATTCCTACAATCCCTTTCTTTCCACCCATTGCCTCTATCTGTTTCATCGCTTCAGCACGGAATGCCGGACTTGACTTGGTGATCTGCGGATTGAAAAGAGGATCCATCTTTGATGGTGAATACTTATGATTCACCTTGATTCCACCCACAGGCATGAAACCGGAAGAAAAATACTGAGCAGTGGCAATGCATCGCTGCATGGAATTGGCCGTCACGTTCACATCTGTAGCCGAAGGCTCATGATTCTCAGGGAATAAACCTGCATCTACTGCCCATTTACGGAAATACTGACCCATCATGGTTTCCAACGCACCTCCCCGGCTTGAAAGTTCGCTCTTGCCGGCACTCCATTTATGCCATTTATGCGGAGTCATCTGCCCGAGCGTGCTCTTCTCATCAGAAAGCGGAGCACGTATGTTGTGACGGCTAAGAACAACTGCCTCTTTCAACTTATATTTATCCTTGAATTCCTTTGAACGCTGTGCCTGAGCATTTGAAAGCACTGGAAAGAGGAGTGAGAAAGCCGCCAAGGCAGCCAATGACATAAATTTATTCATACTGAAATGGTATTGAGGTTTTAAAATTAACCCGGCACATGCCTTTAATTAACGTTCTGTCTTACAATCTAATTTAAATTCGGGCATTCTCCGGATGTCTGTATTATAATATCCAAAACAATGTGCATCGGTTTTAGTTTAAAAAAATTAAATGTTCTTTAACAGAATTTTTTTTCTGAAACAATTTATTGTAAAAAATTGTTAAGATACTATAACCAAAACGAATATACATCAGGAAATCGCTAAAATTAAGCTAATCCACTATAAACCAAATAAATATGAAAAAATTCCATGTACTTTCAGCCTCAACTCTCCTTCTGATC
This sequence comes from Bacteroides sp., assembly GCA_014801535.1. Taxonomy (GTDB): domain Bacteria; phylum Bacteroidota; class Bacteroidia; order Bacteroidales; family Muribaculaceae; genus Lepagella. The sequence continues at coordinate 67,906 of JAAVEA010000006.1, read as the reverse complement.
TCCGGAGGTTTCAACGCTTATTCGCAGGAAGCTAATGCAGATAAGCCCAAACTCACCTTTAAACCTGCCGGCCGTATTCTATTCGACGGAGCGCTTTTCGCACCTAATAAGAACGGATTCTCCGATGGAGTTGCCTTGCCTGACATTCGATTGGGCGGTACTGCCACATTCGGCAAATTCTCAGGAAAGTTAGACATCGGCTACGGCATGGGAAAGCTCAGCCTTAAGGATGTATTCATCGCTTATAAACCCGATGCTTACAATACATTCAAACTCGGTTATTTCGTGCATCAGTTCGGTCTAAATGCAGCAACTTCGAGCTCGATGAAACCTACAATGATCGCTCCTACTTCCGACACGTTCTTTAACGCTACAGGAAGAAATCTCGGATTGAATTATATCCATGATAAAAACCAATTCTTCTTCGGTCTCAGTGCTTTTGCCTCTGCAAAGAGTCTTTCTAACACTCCCGGTCAGCAAGGTAAGATAAGTGTAGGCGCTATGGAACGCTTTGTATGGCATCCTTATTATACCGACGGAAATGTGGTGCAGATCGGTTTCTCTTCATGGTATCAGAGTGCGGAACATACTGCAGAAACTAACGCAGCAGGAGAAATCGTTGCATCACCCGGATCTTTTAACTATTCAGCCAACTTCCCAACTAAGGTTGACAATGTAGGCTTGGTACAGGCAAACGTATCGAATGCCAAAGGCGTTCTGAAGATTTCTCCCGAACTCGTGCTTGCCAAAGACCGCTTCGCTCTCGAAGGACAGTTCTATTACATGAACGTGAATCGCGACCACGGATATTCAAGCTATAACTCAAAAGCAGCCTATGGTTCGGTAAGAGCCCTTCTCCTTGGTGACAAGCAATATGGATATTCAAGAGGAGATGCCGGCTTGGCTACACCTTCACCCAAGACTCTTGAATGTGTGCTCGGTTATGACTATACCAATGCATACGACTCCAAGGCCGGAGTGATTGGCGGTATCTCGAACGACTATTCAGTAACATTCAATTATTATCTGAACAAGTATGTGATCTGCCGTCTGCGTTACAGCTACACTAATGTAAGAGACGCAGACTTCACACCCGACCGCCACGTAAACATCATACAGGCTCGCGTAATGTTTAAATTCTAATTGTAACTTAATCCATAAAATCATAAGGGATGATAGAAATTTCTATCATCCCTTATGATTTTATGGATTAAGTCCTAAACTCTGAATCGGTTTTTTCAGATATTACTTCTGTTCCTCTTCTGATTTTTCTTCCTCTTTCTTCTCGTCTTCGGTAAACTTTGTAAAACCGTTATCGATGAGGATATTATACCAGCTAAAGAGCTTCTTTATATCATTATTATACACCCGATCGCGGTCATAGTCTTCCACAACCTCCTCAAAAGCTCCCTTCAGGCCATCATTTTTCACGAGAGCCTTCACGTCAATCTTCTCTCCGTTATGTTTTGCATAAACCTTATCGAGTATCTCTCCAAGAGGAGTGTCACCCGATTCGGTATACATTGCTATGTCTCCGAGAGAGCTAACTTTATCACGTGCATGAATAGGGAAACGCTTCCCTGTGCCAAGTTCCTCCACGATAAGAACGCCCTTACCCTGAGAGACAATCTTGAAAAGACCGGGACGACCGGTCACTGATAATATTGTGCGTAACATATTTTGTTAATAAGTAGTTACTAATAATTTATCTATATTTTAACTAATTCTTAAATACTGAAGCCGGTGATTCCACCCGCCTCATTTTTAGATTACCGACAAAAGCCTATTGATTCTATTCACCACCGGCTTCATGCCGAAATTGTCAATTCTATCAACTTTCGAAAGCGGCAGTTCATCAAATTCCATTTCCTGAGATTTCATTCTCGCACGGAGATTTTCAGGATCAATTCCACCTCTTTCAAGAGCTCTTAAGAATCTGACATCTTCCGGAGCTGTCACGAGCCATATCCGACGGCATATCCTGTCCAGACCTGAAGTGTGGAGAATCGCAGATTCCACAAACATCAGTTCGGCCTCCACATCTCGGTTCCATTCCACTATATCTTTTCTTACAGCTTCATGCACAAGTGTATTGAGCCATATTCTTTCCTCCCGACAGGAGAATATTCTCTGAGCAAGAAAAGTTCTGTCGAGCGAAGCATCGGATCTATAACATGATTCACCGAATTTATTTATCAATTCATCGCGTATCTCAGCCGATTCTTCCATTATGGCACGTGCGCGCAAATCGCAATCATATACCTCATAACCTTTCAGACGCAAGACTCTGGCAACAACACTCTTCCCTGCGCCTATTCCTCCGGTAAGACCTATCAAATTTCCTTTATCGTAAATTTTATTCTCCATAGGTCATTCCCTTACAAGAGTATACTCCACATCGCTCTGACTAAGATGCGGACTGGCTACATAAGGCTCAGTTGCAGATATGGAGAGAGGTATTCTGCTGACCGGTGTTCTCTCTATATCATCATAATTCACAGTCACCCTTACAGGCACGTCTTCATCGTTAAAATGCGACATCGGCACATAGTAAGACACCTGAACCACAGCCGGGAAAAGAAGCAATGACATTCCCGCAGGCACATTAACAGGCTTTACAGTCGCCACTGCATCTTTCTTGACCAGAGGATCAACCGTGATTTTCACCTTGATCTTCGATGGAACCATTTTTACGCCTGCCATCGGCACAAGGGGAATCTCCAGCTCTGTGGTTTCGGAAAGATTTCGTTTTACAATCGGCTCCGTATAAACTCTGCTGAGTGTATCTATATTATCAGAAACAGAATATACGCTCACCACTCTTTCCAACGGTTCGGGCAACCCGGCTATCACATTTCCGGCAGAGGCTGAAACATCCGCCCTTACCACGATCGGCACACGATGTCCTTTGCCTGTGGTATATCGCAATGCAAGGGAATCTATCGACACAGAGCCTATCTGAGCCGACGACCCGAATGTCGCCTTCAAAGCCGCATCAAGATCACTTTTGCTGAAACGGAAGAAGGTTTTAGAAGCAAAATCTCTGAAATTTATATAAATCGTGGGATGATTCACAACTCCTGCCCGCAGCAGATTCGTACCCTTATCGCGAAGCGTGACATGAATATTGTCGGGCGGATCATTGATAAATGTAACGGAATCGGGAACATTCACGATTTTAAGGCTGACATCGAATGTTTTCGTGACGCTGTCGTTCATTGCAAGAATGAACCAGAACACCGTAGACACAACCACAAAGCATAAAAAGACAACAGTGCTGTGAAAGCCTTTAGAAGCTTTCATGCGGTTCCACCTCTTTTTTATGCTTTGCAGCCTTTTTCCCATAAGCGATCGTCAGACCTATCCAACGCGGTTATCTTATTTCTTTGCAGACTCTTCAATCACAGGATATACGGAATTCTTATCCACCTTGATTGCCACACCTGGTGCAACCTCCATGATGATCACAGCTTCCTTCACCTCCTTGATTTTTCCATGAATGCCTCCGGCAGTAACGATCCTGTCGCCATTTTTCATGGCTTCACGCTGTTTCTTAATCTCTTTCTGTTTCTTAGACTGCGGACGTATCATGAAGAAATAGAAAATTGCGATCATCGCCACAATCATCAACATTCCCGTCCAACTGTTTCCCTGACCGGCCTGTGCCTGGAGAAGCAAAGTGTTGAGTTGGTTCATAAATCTATCTTTTTATTATTTTCTTTAACTATACTTACTGTCACGATTTGTGCAATTTACCATTCTCCTTCAGATTGCGGAGCACACTGGCAAGCAAACCGTTGACGAAACTGCCACTCTTAGCCGAGGAATAGCTTTTAGCGATCTCGATATATTCATTCACGCTCACTGAAAGAGGAATCTTGGGAAAATTCAGAATCTCAGCCAAGGCAGTTTCAATCACGAGGACATCCATGAAAGCAAGACGGTCGCGGTCCCAACGATGCTCCACAAGCGCCTCATCAATATAGCCTCTGTATTCATCCTTGTTCTTGAGAACATATCTGATAAGGTCGTAACCGAACCGGGCATCCTCCTCATCCTTGAATTTATCAAGCACTGCATTTCTGTCACCTTCTGAAAGACGACGCAATGTTTTCAATGCAAAAGTGCTCATTATTTCGAGGTCATCATTCCAGAACACTGATTTGTCTTCAAGATATTCCAGAAAATCCTGATTTTCCAAAATCACTTTCTTGAATATGTTCTTCCAGAACTCCGCGTCTTTTACAGGAGAGGAAACCGGATCCGCCATATATTCCTCATATATCTCCGAATTCATGATGGCCTTTAATAAGGAATCCATCATAAGAGGATCGGTCTGAATCCACGACAATTTGTTTTTCTCCACAAATGAGGCAACAGTCTCATTCTTCCTTATCTCCTCTACGAGCGAATTTTCCACAAATTTCAGATTCGGATTCAGATCCTCCACCGTGGTGAGATATTTATTTCTATTCTCTTCAAGCTGGCGTTCACGAAGATCGGTAAGCTCCACCGGTAGAAGCAGAAGTAAGAAATAAAGCTCACGCGCCATATCAATTGATTTGGAGAAAGCCTTGGTCGCATCCGTGCCGTCGTCTTGTGAGGCAAGGAAACTGGAGAAAGTGGTTTCCATCATCTCCTTCATCCTTTCCACTCCTTTCAAAGTGAAATTCTCACGTTGGGCTATCATGTCGTTCACCCCTTTGTCAGGAAGAATGAATATATTGAAGATGTCGCTCCAAAGGCCCTCATCAGAACCGAGTTCGCCCGATTCACTCTTTTTCAACCAATTCTTATAATAAGCGGAATTCTTAAGTGTTTCGGCTATTCTCTCGGCTGCCGGCTCAAACGGAAAATGCATTGAGCGATATTTGGCAAGAAGAGGTTTGAGCTGCTCATCATTCGAAAGACGCTTGATAAAACGGGTATCAGCCAGAGGCTCATCGCCTCCGCGGCGCCGGATACTGCGGGCTATGCTGTTCATAAGAACAAGCATGTCAAGATAGAGTGCATAAGCAAACCTTTTTTCTTTCGTAGGCATGGAAGGCATGCTTTCGAACGAAAACTTTTTTTCAACCAAAAGATAGGAATACAGTATCTGTATCGCCTTGATTCTTATCAATACTCGATTTATCATAACTCTTTATGAAATTAATTTTCCGGCCACGAGCCTTTACGTAGTCTCTCTTTTACACTCCGATGGCCGGAATGTAGTCGGTTGCAAAGTTACAATTTTCCTTTGGATTTCACAAATTACGACGTTGACGCACGGCTTCATAAAGCATCACTCCTGCTGCTACGGAAACATTAAGCGATCCGATGTTTCCACATATCGGAATTGCCGCAAGGTCGTCGCATTGTCTTAACACTTCGTTGGATATTCCGGTCTCTTCATTACCCATAACAATAGCCACCGGAACAGTATAGTCGGCCTTCGTATAATCCTCTGCCCCTTTCTCAGTGGCTCCTACAATGCGATAACCATTGGCTTTCAGGAATTTCACCGCATCAAGTGTAGATCTCTCCCTGCACACGGGCACATATAGCAACGCTCCGGCCGATGTTTTCATCGCATCGGGAGTTACGGAAACGCTGTTTCTCTCGGGAATAACGATAGCGTCTATACCGGCACAGTCAGCAGTGCGCCCGATGGCTCCGAAATTTCTGGTGTCGGTAATTCCGTCGAGCACGAGAATCAGCGGATTCCTACCCTCCTCATAGAAAAGCGGAACAAGATTCTCCAGCTTCTGGTAACTCACCGGAGAAAGAATGGCGATTACACCCTGATGATTTTTCATGGTGATCCTGTTTAATTTATCAACAGGCACCTTCTGCATCACCGTTCCATATTCCTTTATCTTAGCCATGAGTTCACGCGATAGATCTCCGGAAAGATCCCTGCGGACAAGCACCTTGTCAATGTTCTTCCCAGACTCTATAGCCTCGATCACGGCCCGGATCCCATATATATAGTTCTTTTCCATCTCTCAGAGTATGTTTGTTAAATTTTTCCTTTTAATAGTGCACGGGCATTCCCCAGAGCGGCCTCGGTCACATTGCGTCCGCTCATCATTCCGGCTATCTCTCTGACTCGTTCTTCCGGTTTAAGTTCACGAACGTGTGTATTGGTCTTATCATTTCCGTCGTTCTTATACACCTTGAAATGACTCTTACCTTTTGCTGCCACCTGCGGAAGATGCGTAATGGTCATCACCTGCATATCCTTACTCATCACAACCATCATCTCGCCCATCTTATCGGCTATTTCTCCTGAAACCCCGGTGTCAACTTCATCAAAGATAATGGTAGGCAGTTTCATTCTTGACGCAAGTATACGCTTAAGTGAGAGCATCAGACGAGAAATCTCACCTCCGGAAGCGATCTTAGCGACAGGTCCCGGAGTCTGATTCTTATTAAATGCGCAAAGGAACTCCACCTTATCCTGTCCCTGTGGTGTGAGCTTACCGACCTGAAAACCGACACTGAATTCCATATTTTTCAGTCCGAGAGGTCTGGCAGTTTCATTAAGAATGGCGGCAAAATCCTGAGCGGCCCGATGTCGTGAAGCGGTGAGAATGTCTGCACGTTCCTTCAGCGCCTTTCCACGTGCCTTATATTCTTTTTCAAGTTCGGGAAGCTCGGAATCTCCATAGTCTATTACACGAAGCTTCTCCTCCAATTCCTCCTTGAGGTCGACAAGCTCATCGGCATTTTTTACACGGAAACGCTTCACTGCCTCATAATAGTTGTTCATCCTTTCCGATGTGCGTGCAAGTGCCTTAGGATCGGAATCTATCGAGGAAGCGTAATCCTCTACCGTTTCAAAAATATCTTTCAATTCTATGAAAACGCTTTCCAGACGTTCCTCAATTCCCGGTTCATCTTCATCTGATTCAAACATCTTCATGTCGATTCCCGAGATGAGCGACCTCACTTCACTCAGCCGGTCAAGCACTCCCCCATCGTAGCCCCCCAGAATGGAAGCCACACCCGACATTCGTTCCTTTATATCATCGGCATCGCTCAGAAGCTCAAAACGCGATTCAATTTTCTCAAGTTCTCCTTTCTTTGGATTAAGTTTATTCAGTTGTTCCAGCTGAAAACGCATGAACTCGCTGTTTTCTTTTGATTTCTCTATATTCTCGCGCAGTCTATGTATTCGGCTTCTTAGATTTACATAGGATGCGAAGTCTTCAAGATAATCCTTGCGCAGACTTTCGTTGTCGGCCATCACGTCAACAATCTCAAGCTGTGCCTGTGGGTCGTTTATACGTGCGTTGGCATGTTGCGAATGAATATCTATCAGCTGTTCCGAAAGTTGAGAAAGTATGCCGAGTGTTACCGGACGGTCATTTATAAACGCGCGCGATCTCCCGTTCTGAGCGATCTCGCGACGGATTATAACATCACCATCATTCCATTCAAGATCATTACGATCGAAAAATTCTTTCAGGTCTTCATCAATGCCGGTGAAGAGCGCTTCTACAATCGATTTGCTTCCGCCGTCAGAGATGACGCGCGTGTCAGCCCGTCCGCCCAAAAGGAGGGAGAGGGCACCCAGCATTATCGATTTTCCTGCTCCGGTCTCTCCGGTCAGAATAGTCAGGCCGTCGTGAAAATCCAATTCAAGACTATCGATAAGTGCATAATTCTTTATTATAAGTTTTTCAAGCATTTCTCAATTGTTTTCAGGGTTTCTTATTTTGTCAAGGCGGTTAGACTCGGTGGGATAGATGGGTTGCAGCAGATCATAAACGGTCTGTCGCTCAGTCTGAGGAGCCTTTGAATAGACATTGACAAGTTCATCAAGCTTCGAATCGCGGAATATCGAAAGTGCAACCGACATGGGTGCGTTTGAATAAACACCTTTGAGTTCATTAAGCGATTCGGTTATCACAGCTCTACCCTTATCGGGACTCGTAACCATTTCATCAAGACCCTTGCGGTGATAATTATATAGAAGCCTCCGCATTCCGGATGTATTCGCATCTGTAAAGCTATTTAATACCGCCGCGCGATTTTTTGTATCTTCAAATGTGCGCCACCCCACTTCTCCACTGCTCTGCATCTGCTGAACAATTGCTGCTGCCTTGTCGAAATAGGGTTGGCCGCCATTCGGTGAGAAACTGTCGAAATCAAGTCCGAGAAGGAGGTAAGCGTAATAGTCGAGAATTGCTGTAAGATTGTTCTCTTCATTATTTTCATTGAACACCAGCGGGTCTCCGTCCCTATAATCAAACTCTACCTTGGAGTCGCGGAAGTTGAACAAGGTGGTAGTATAGGTGCTGTTGTAGACCGGACGCGAGAGCTGCACCTGTAGATCTCCCTTTATCCGGTCATCATTATATTCTGCCACCGTAAGGAAAAGACGACATTCAATCTTTTCATTCGGTGAAAAAGTTGCGTTAGTGAATTTGGTTTCATTCATATAAGTGTTCATAGCCTCCTGAAGAGTCTCAAACACACTTTTATTCGTACCCTCAATCTGCTGCGTATTGACCTCAACGTTGCATCGTAGTTCCTGAGCCTGCATGTGCATTACGTTCATGAATACTCCAAAAACAAGTGCTACACAATAGGAGAGATTATATTTCTTCATTTTATCTTTATTTTTTTCTGCTGCTCCAATATGATATCCACAATATCTGCCGCAACTTCTCTTTTATATTTCAACGGAAAGGCCTTTTTAAAACCATCACGTGCAATCACTGTAACTTTATTTGTATCCGTACGGAATCCGGCCCCTTTATCTTCAAGAGAATTCAAAACAATCATGTCAAGATTCTTCTTTTCGAGTTTTTTGTGGGCATTGTCGAGTGCATCATCCGTCTCAAGAGCGAACCCCACGAGAATGCTCCCTTCTTTCTTCTCTTCAGATACATTTGAAGATATGTCCGGATTCTTTACAAGCCTGATAATCATCTCATCCTTTCCCTCACGTTTAATTTTATGATCGGAGTATGTTTCCGGACGATAGTCAGCAACGGCCGCTGCAAAAATACCGATATCGGCCGTACGGAAAGCTTTGAGAGCTTCTTCGTTCATTTCCAAAGCGCTCTCTACCTTCACTATGTTGATCCTGGAATCAGACGGATAAGCCGCTACCGGACCTGTAACGGCGATCACCTCCGCCCCTCTTGAGACGCATTCTTCAGCAAGCGCGAAGCCCATCTTGCCACTTGAATAATTCCCTATGAATCTAACGGGGTCGATCTTCTCATAAGTTGGGCCGACAGTTATGGCCACTTTCATTCCGACCATATCCTGCCGACGGGAAAAGAAACGTTCCGCCCGTTCCACAATCTCTTCGGGTTCCGCCATGCGTCCCTTGCCGACAAGATGTGATGCAAGCTCCCCTTCTGCCGCTTCAATGATCTCCACTCCATCGGCGGCAAGTGTGGCAAGGTTACGGCGGGTCGACGGTGATGCATACATATCAAGATCCATGGCAGGAGCCACCATCACATGTTCCTTGGCTGAGAGATATGTTGTGACAAGCATATTGTCGGCTATCCCGTTGGCCATTTTACCAAGAGTGGAGGCTGTGGCGGGAGCAACGATCATAAGATCGGCCCATAGCCCGAGATCCACGTGGCTATGCCATTCCCCCGTATTGGCCGTGAAAAATTCGCTCACCACGGGTTTTCCGCTCAAAGCCGAAAGAGTAACGGGAGTGATGAATTCTTTAGCTGACGGAGTCATCACCACTTGCACCTCCGCTCCACGCTTTATCAATAACCGCAGAAGAACCGCCGACTTATATGCAGCGATTCCTCCTGTAATTCCCAATACTATATGTTTCCCTTCTAAGGATCCCATCTTATATCTGTTTTATGGTTTATGAGAAGCCGTTCCGTGGGGTTCTCAGTCTCATTTACCCTGCCTTACTTCGTTATAGAAACGTGTGGCAACATCTTTTGTATTACGTGCGAAGTCGCCCTGCATCATCCAGGCGTAGAACGACGGCTCTTTCTTAAACACCTCTTTTACCGGTTTCCCTTTGTGCTTACCAAAGTTCATTATAGGAACATCATTATCATCGAGCACAAAACGCGCGGCAAGGTCAATCCCTCTTCCCGCTCTCGAAAACTCCGCCAATTTCTCCACATCATTCTCCAGAGTGTCGTAACGCTCGAGCTGACTTTTCAGCACCTCATATGTTGCCTGAGTGTCGCATAAGGCCGAGTGCGCTCCATCGAGCTCTTTGCCACAATAGAAACGGTATGCCGCCACGAGGGTGCGCTGCTCCATCTTATGGAAAATGTTCTGAACATCAATGAAATTACGCCCGGAGATATCAAAATTAAGTCCTACACGCGCAAACTCTTCTATTAGAAGAGGCACATCGAATTTATTGCTGTTGTATCCCGCAATGTCGCATCCATCGAAAATGGCAAGCAATGCCTTCGACACCTGACGGAATGTAGGCTCATCTTTAACATCATCATCTGTGATATGATGCACGGCTGTAGCCTGCTCCGGTATATGCATTTCCGGATTAATGCGGCGCGACTTGGTTTCTTCGCGTCCGTCAGGATAAACCTTGATGTAACTCAACTCCACGATACGATCTTTCACCACGTTGGTACCTGTGGTTTCAAGATCAAAAAATATTATAGGACGTGTCAGATTCAGTTTCATAATACTTGCATCGGCATCTGTATTGTCAGCACTTCTTCATTCTCTCCCTGATTGAGCGGAGTGTAAACTCCCGGACGCGCAGGATCCGACATTTTGATCACAACCGTATCATCGTGAAGGTTATTAAGAATCTCTATCATGAACTGTCCGTTGAATCCGATGGTCATCTGATTTCCTTCGTAATCACATGCCACATGTTCGTCGGCCGATGTGCTGTAGTCCAGATCCTGTGATGAAATCTTGACACCGGTAGCACCCAGATCCAGAACCACAAGATTTGAAGACTTTGCAGCGAATATGCATACACGTCGCAGGGCAGTCAGAAGTGACAGACGGTCTACGGTAAGGGCAAACGGGCTGTCAGTGGGTATCACACGGTTGTAATTCGGATAATTACCCTTGATGAAGAGACATGATAATATGTAGTCGCCGATCTCAAACACTGCTCCCTTGCTGTCAAAGGTGAGTTTAATATCCGCGTCATCTTTCCCTATGATGCTGCGTAATATTCCGGCCGGTTTAGCAGGCATGATGAATGAAGCCGGAAACCCCGGGGCATATTCGCGATTGATATATCTGACGAGCTTATGGGTGTCTGAGCTGACAAATGTTATGTCTGTGTCATGAATATCCCAATATATACCGGTCATGATCGGGCGCACATTGTCGGAACTGACAGCGAAAAGAGTGTTGTCAATACCTTTCTGAACCACCGTGGCCGGAAAAATCATTGTGCGCGCATCTTCATCGGGTTTGCGGCTGAGAGGATATTCCGCGGCATCCACGCCCATGAAGTTGAAATGCCCGTTAAGGAAGCGGATATCAACCTCTTTTGTGGAATCATTGATATCAAACGTGAGAGGCTGGCTTGCAATCTCCTTAATCACCTCAAGAAGTCGTTTTGCAGGCACGGCGATCTGACCGTCGCATTCGCTCTCGGTAATCTCCATGTAGGCTGTCATCACATTTTCCTGATCGCTTCCCGTTATACTCAACCGGTCTCCCTCCACACGAAGAAGGAAGTTATCGAGAATCGACAATGCGTTCTTTGCATTTATTACCTTACTCACAGCCTGAAGCTGCGTCTGAAAGGTTTTACCGGATACATTGAATTTCATATATAATTGTGTTGTTTTTTATAGTTAAGTAACAAAGCTCCATATTCCGGCAACTATTCACCACGATATAGAAACGCACCATGGTGCGTCCGGGCGAATAAAATCCGATGCCGGTGCAAGATACGTTAGCTTTTCATTACAGACGCCTGAATGTCTCTATAAGTAACGTCAACGCACAGCTTTTCAATATGCAAAGATAACAAAATTTAGCAAGATTCCTTCTCTTCCACTCACCTTTTTTAAATTAATCCCCTTCACCGAACGTTAAATTTACAGTCTGATAATTTCCACGGTATTATGCAAAGAAACAGGCCGCATGGATTTCTCCCTGCGGCCTGCATATATTCTATTTAAAAAATTGAATTACTCAGATACAACCTCGAATTCAACTTCTGCAATAACGTCCTTGAGGAATTTAACAGTTGCGGTATAAGTACCAACCTCCTTAACAGGCTCTTTGAGCACGATAAGCTTGCGGTCAACAGTGTGGCCGGCTTTTTCAAGAGCGTCTGCAATCTGGATAGCGTTTACTGAACCGAAAACTGTTCCTGTCGCACTTGTCTTTGCACCGATTGTCAGCTTAACACCCTCGAGAGCTGCAGCTGCTGCCTCAGCCTCTGCACGAGCCTTGGCAATCTTATGTGCACGCTGTTTCTGATCCTCCGCAAGACGCTTGAGGGCAGCGTTTGATGCGATGATAGCTATTCCCTGCGGAATGAGGTAATTGCGGCCATAACCGTCCTTAACCTCAACCACATCGTCTTTGTAACCCAGTCCGGGTACATTTTCTTTAAGTATGACTTTCATTGTTGTGTTGATCTTTAATTAAAAACGATTATTTCATCAAGTCGGTTACGAAAGGAAGAAGGGCGAGATGACGCGCACGCTTCACGGCCTGTGCCACACGACGCTGAAACTTGAGAGAAGTACCGGTGATACGACGGGGAAGAATCTTACCTTGTTCGTTGAGGAACTTCTTGAGGAACTCAGGATCCTTGTAATCTATATACTTGATACCGCTGCGTTTGAAACGGCAATATTTCTTCTTCTTGGTGTCGACCGAGAGGGGGGTGAGATAACGGATTTCGTTCTGTGCTGCCATGATTATGCCTCCTGTGTTTTAGCCTCAGCCTGTGCCTCAGCGGGTTTCTCATTTGCTTTCTGAGCTCTTACTTTGCGACGCTTCTCTGCATACTCCTGAGCATACTTGTCAAGACGGAATGTGAGGAAGCGGAGCACGCGCTCGTCACGACGATAAGCTGTTTCAAGCTTCTTTACAATTGTCGGCTCACCCTTGAATTCAACCAATACATAGAAGCCGGTTGATTTCTTCTGGATAGGATATGCGAGCTTGCGCAGACCCCAAAGCTCTTCATTGACTATCTCGCAGCCATTGGCTGTAAGAACGTCTTTGAATTTCTCTACCGCTTCCTTCATCTGATCATCAGACAAAACGGGAGTTAAAATGAAAACGGTTTCGTAATAATTCATACGTTTTATACTATTGTGAATTTAAATTATTTGCGGCGGTTCTCTCCCCCGGGAAGTACCCTGAAGCCGAAAACCGCCGCAAAGTTAATAAATTATTTTCACTTATACAAATAATCAGACAGCTGATCAACCATGAAGTTCTCGATGAAGCTTACATGTTTAGCCACCTCGGCCTGCCCCATCTTTACAAAGACATGGAGCGAACGGCGGCTCTCCTCGTCACGTTGTGCATCGGAGAGAAGAAGATAACCCATAACTGTGTAGCCGGCCATCTCGACAAGGCGGCGTGCCATGAAGTCAAGAAGCTCGTCGTTTTTCTGCCCTGCTACTTTCTCCACTGCATCAGCATACTGCTGGGTCATGAAATCGAGGGTAGCCTTAACGTTCTCGTCTTCGGCTGCAACCTCCATTGCCTGCTGTTCCTTGATCCAGTTGAGATAAGTTCCGGTGGTGACGTGGCGAATAGCTGCCACAACCTGAAGCTGTGTTGTTCCTTCATAGATGGAAGTGATACGTGCGTCACGATAGATACGCTCGCAGGCATAATCTTTCATGAAACCGGATCCACCATGAATCTGGATGGCATCGTAGGCATTCTGGTTACAGAACTCTGAAGTCATTCCCTTTGCAAGTGGTGTGAATGCATCGGCAAGACGGCTGTAATATTTTGCCTCTTTCTTCTCATCCATCTCGAGTTTACGTTCTTTGGCGATATCGTCATAAATCTTATAGATATCCACAAAACGTGAACATGCATAGAGGAGAGTGCGGCTTGCGTCGAGTTTTGCCTTCATTGTGGAAAGAATCTCGGCTACCGCAGGGAAATTGATGATCTCCTTGCCGAATTGCTTGCGCTCCTTGGCATACTGCAGAGCCTCGCGATATGCAGCTTCGCTGATACCGACACTCTGAGCGGCGATACCGAGACGTGCGCCGTTCATAAGAGCCATCACATATTTTATGAGTCCGAGACGAGTGCTTCCTACAAGCTCGGCAGGTGCATCCTTATATACGAGCTCGCATGTCGGACTTCCCTTGATACCCATCTTGTTCTCTATGCGGCGGACATCAACACCACCGTTGCGCTTGTCGTAAATGAACATGGAAAGACCACGACCATCCTTCGTGCCTTCCTCAGAGCGTGCAAGAACCAAGTGAATGTCTGAGTCACCATTGGTGATGAATCGCTTCACACCGTTGAGCACCCATGATCCGTCTTCTTTCTGAGTGGCCTTTAGCATAACCGACTGAAGGTCGGAACCTGCATCGGGCTCGGTGAGGTCCATCGACATGGTCTCGCCGGCACATACACGCGGAATATATTTCTCAAGCTGTTCCTCGCTTCCGAACTCATAGATTGTCTCGGCACAATCCTGAAGACCCCAGAGATTCTCGAAACCGGCATCGGCACGGCTCACCATATCGGCTGCCATGATGTAAGGGGTGATCGGGAAATTCAGACCGCCGAGACGACGAGGCATTGACATACCCATGAGTCCGGCCTTACGGCAGGCATCAAGGTTCTTCTTTGTTCCGTCGGCATATATCACGCGGCTATTCTCCACACGTGGACCCTGATGGTCAACATCCTCGGCATTCTCTGCAATAATATTGCCGCAGAGGTCGCCGACAATGTCGAGAACACGATCATAGCTATCCATTGCATCCTCAAAATTCTGAGGTGCATAGTCATATTTTTCTGCATCCGCGAAGTTACGTTCTTTCAGCTTCACGATTTTCTCCATCAAAGGGTGATTCAGATGAAGCTTGAAAGCCGGATTGTCGTTATAGAAATTTGCCATTGCCTTATTTCGAATTCTTTTTATAATACTTGATTAATTTGGGCACAACATCCTCAACCTTGCCTGTGATCACGTAGTCTGCGATCGCATTGATAGGAGCATTAGGATCTGTGTTGATGGAGATGATGATAGATGAATCCTGCATACCGGCGATATGCTGAATCTGACCCGATACGCCACAGGCTATATAAAGCTTTGGACGCACTGTAACACCTGTCTGACCTATCTGACGGTCATGATCGGCCCACCCGGCATCAACTGCCGCGCGTGTAGCGCCAACCTCACCACCGAGCACGTCGGCAAGCTGTTCGAGCAGTCCGAAATTCTCTTTGCTGCCCATGCCGTAACCTCCGCAAACGATGATCGGGCTTCCTTTGAGGTTTACTTTTGATTTCTCTATGTTGCGGTCGATAACCTCAACCACGAAGTCTTCCTTGTTGGTGTATTTGCTCACGTCAAGGTCAACAACTTCTCCTACATAGTTGGAATCCCTCACCTCTTTTTTCATCACGCCCTCACGCACGGTAGCCATCTGGGGACGGCACTCGGGATTGACGATAGTGGCAACTATGTTACCACCGAATGCCGGACGGATCTGGAGTAGAAGGTCCTTGTATTCATTCCCCTTGGCATCCTTGTGATCACCTATCTCAAGAGACGTACAGTCGGCTGTAAGTCCGCTATGGAGTGCGGAAGAGACACGCGGCCCGAGGTCACGACCGATTGAAGTGGCTCCCATGAAAGCGATTCTCGGCTCAATCTCCTTGAAAAGATTTATGAGTATTGAACTGTGAGGAAGAGAAGTATAAGGATAAAGGCGTGAATCCTCCACTTTATATACTCGGTCAACCCCGTAAGGGAAGATCTGCTTTTCAATATCTTTCAGGTTGTCGCCTGCCACAACGGCTTCAAGCTTGATACCGAGTTTATCGGCAAGCGCGCGACCCTTGGTAAGAAGTTCAAGGCTGACATCGGCCACCTTGCCATCTTCATACTCGCAATATACGATCAAATTATTCTTGTCAGTTGCCATTTTTATTTTAGCCTATTGTGTGGTTAGCGATTAATTCCTTTATGAGGTTTTCAAGTTCTTCGTCGTTGTTCTCTACGCGGCGAGCATCTTTTGCAGTGAAGACTACATTTTCAATCCCTTTCACCTTAGTAGGAGAACCGGCGAGACCACACTGTGAAAGATCTGCCTCAACTGTCTGGGTGTTCCACTCTCCGATTGCGAGGTAGGGACGCTTCTCGACAAATGCTTTCTTCTCCTCATCCCCACCTATTTCAGAAGGACTTGCGGCATATTTATATTTCTGTACGTTGCGGGCATTGCGCGGACGACATTCATCAGCAGAACCGTTCACTGTAACAACCAGAGGAAGAGGAGCTTTCACTGTCTCCACTCCACTTTCGATGCGTCTTTTAATCAGAGCCTTACCATCTTTTACAGAAATTATATCTTCAGCATATGTCACCTGCGGAAGACCAAGCTTTTCAGCTATCTGCGGGCCAACCTGGGCGGTGTCACCGTCGATGGCCTGACGACCACCGATGATAAGGTCATATTTACCTATCTTTCTGCATGCCATGCTCAATGCGTAGCTGGTGGCAAGGGTGTCGGCACCGGCGAATGCACGATCTGATAGCACGATACCATCGTCTGCTCCGCGATAAAGACCCTCGCGGATGATTTCGGCGGCACGGCCGGGACCCATGGTGAGGAGAGTTACTTTGGTACCGGGATACATATCCTTTAACTTCAACGCTTGTTCAAGCGCGTTAAGGTCCTCAGGATTGAAGATTGCCGGCAGCGCGGCACGGTTGATCGTGCCGTCTTCTTTCATGGCGTCTTTCCCGACATTGCGTGTATCAGGAACCTGTTTGGCCAATACAATGATGTTTAAACTCATAATTTGGATTATGTTTAGTTCTATTTTTCAATCGAAACAAATTTAGTTGGTAGTGAAGTCGTTCCTACACATTTGGCCACAAAGTTAATAAAAAAATCCTAATAATCTCAAAAAGTTGCACATCTTTTCTTGTTTTGTGCAATAATCTACTATTTCATTAATCATAATTTTGTTTATTACTATTTTAAAACCTTATACATCAAAATTTTTTTTAAATTTGCGAATCAGAAAGTTTTACAAGCCTAAGAGTCCATCCAATAAAATATGTTAAAATGCCAGGGCGGCGATTTTCGCGCTAAAATATTCTTTTTCAGAAGGAGCAACCTTTGCGTTGCGACTGATGAAAAAGGATATTTGAGCCGGAAAGAGCCGGGCATAAGGTAACTTTTTTATAGGAAAACTAACATTTTAATAAATTTGAATAATTCTAATAATTTAAAGATACCATTCGTCTCGCAGATGCACCTTGTCTATCGCTCTTTGATTCAGTTGCATAGCCCGCTATGCGCCTGAATCTGCATAGCGATATCCAAGGCACATCTGCGACCCTGGCATTAACAGATTTTATTGGATGGACTCTATATCAATCGGAGCCATATACGAGTTGTCCGATCGAACAGCTGAGATTGAGCATCAGTGAAGATGCTGATTTATGAGGCATCGCATAAGCTACACCAACACCGAACGATTTCACGCGCAGGCCTGCGCCGACAGTGAATCCGGAGAGGAAATTGCGTTGATATGTCGACATGTCGGTTCGCATCTTGTAGTCATAGCCCAGTCCTATGTAAAATTTCTCGGAAGGCGAATATTGAAGCCCGAACACAAGATGACGGAATAGATTGGAAAGGAAACTCGACTTCAGCTCCTGTTGTTTGTCGGGATCGTTCTTATCGTGGCCGTAATAGGGGAGTCTCCATTTGGTGAGATGATTGGCATTTATTGAGATCTGGAATGGAGACGATCCGATTGTCTGCATATATCCCAGCCGTATGTCGAACGGGAGGCGTGCATATTCCCGATCGAATCTCTTTATCTGGCCTCCGGCATTTGTCAATACGGCTGAGAGAGACAGGTCTTTCTCTTCATTATAATAGTTTATACCCAGATCCACAGCCATTGCAAAGGCGGTATACTGTTCGTATGTGCTATATATCATCTTCAGGTTCACACCCCCACGGAGTCGGTCAGTGATGTCATGACAGTATGTTCCTTCAATCACCATATCGGCAGGAGAGAATTTGCCGATCATAGTGCCGTCAGGTTCATATCCCTGTATAGAGCCGTAATTGAGATAGCGTATTCCCAATGCCCAGGCACTTCGTTCTCCTGCACCCATTCCGTAGCGCAGTCCGGCGAAATTGCCCGATCCCATATAGTGCATATAATTGAAAGCAACCTGATTGTCAACCTCCGGACCAAGAAGAGCCGGGTTCTGGTCAACAAGCGTGACATCGGGATCTACAATGGCCACATTCGTGCTCCCGAGCGTATAAGCATGGGTGGAGGTGGAGATGTCAAGAAAATCGTAGGCAGAAGAGGTGTCTTGTGCCTGCAAAACCGAGCCTGATAGCAGCAGAACTCCTGATAATAATGTGGTCAATTTGTTGTTCATCTTATATAATAACGTCAAACCGAGGTTCCTATTATATTCATGTGCTTTTTGATTTATTAATGAATTATAAAATGTTGTTTATTTTTTTAACACACTCTTAACTATTATTAAACATTGTTCCATTGTAAAAACGGAAATGGAAATATAAATTTGCATACGGAAAGAGCAACGAATAATGAAGACAGCTTTAATGGCTTGTCAATGCGAATTTATAACCTTTCTGTCACTACTAACGATGCATAGACTTTTATCCATTTTTCTAACCTTAGGTTCTATCCTTCTTATTCCGCAAAATATCTTCTCGCAGACATGTCGTGTGAATGCCGGTCATTCCGTGCAAGGGGTGAAGAATTATATTGAGGTTTATGAATATGATTTTGTAACGGAAAAACCCTCCTTCCCCGGTGGAGACCGATTACTGCTTTCTTATATCAACTCCACACGTTGTTATCCTTCGGAGGCATATAAAAAAGGGATTGAGGGAAAGGTTACATGTTCGTTTGTAGTGAATCGCGATGGAAGCATCAGCCATGTGCGTGTGCTCAGAGGCGTGGAGCCTTCGCTTAACAAGGAGGCTGTAAGAATCCTGAGCCGTATGCCTTTGTGGATTCCGGGACGCCTTGAAGGGGAAGCAGTGCCGGTAAGAGTGGTGCGTTCGGTTGCTTTCCGAAAATAAGATATTAGACTTAGTTTTGATTTTTAGCTATATAGGGGGGATTGTCCGCGAGGATTATCCCCCTTTTTATACGAATAAAAATCCGCTCCGGAAAAGAATCGGGGCGGATTTTATGTTTTCAGAGAGACAGATGTTATGATTTAATTCGGTTTAAAACCAAACATAATTACATCAGGTGATTTAATCAGATGAGGGTTGTGATGATATCTTTGT
The DNA here is from genome assembly GCA_014801535.1 of Bacteroides sp. Lineage (GTDB taxonomy): Bacteria > Bacteroidota > Bacteroidia > Bacteroidales > Muribaculaceae > Lepagella. The sequence continues at coordinate 48,440 of JAAVEA010000006.1, read as the reverse complement.
CATCAGTAGTGACAGAGATCTTGCCTTCTCTGCCGAGCCAGCCGAGGGCGGCCATGATCTCATCTTTTTTCAATTTGGTTGCTTTCTTTACTTCTTTGAGGCCAAGCATACGGGTGTCGGAGTTTTCAAGAGCTTTGTAAACTTCGCCGGCCCAGGTGCCAATTGATTCTATATCCATAACTAATATATTTAGGTAAATGTTGATTAAGCCGATAGATTGTCATTCTTATTCCGGGTTTACATCTCTCCGGCATTTGAAAATGAAATATTAAAAAATTAACATTTATTAAATTTCTGCAAAGTTCTGTAAAAATATTGGATTTACAAAATTTATTCTAATTAAATTGACAATTTATGGCCTGTTTTCTATAAATAAAACAACTGAAAGGTGCTAATTGTTAAAATAAGTCCACTCTATTATCAATTTTACTGAAAATTTTTTATTTAGGGGTTGAGTTTTCGAAAAATTATGTGTCTTATAGATGTATGACAAATAGAAACGACATAGAACGCCTCTTTAAGGCACATTATTCGCAGATGTTTCGGATGGCCGTGACGCTTCTGCACGACGATGATAATGCGCGCGACATCGTCAATGATGTTTTTGCTTCTTTGCTTGATGGCGTTCCTAAACCGGCAGTCAATGGCGGTTATCTTTTGAAGGCAGTAAGGAACCGCTGTCTCAACCATATCCGCGATTGTGAAATCCATAAGCGCATAGCCAACCGCTATTTTCTTGAAAACGAAGAATACGATTCGGAGGAATGGCCTGATGAGGAGACTATAAGCCAAATTTATTCTTTGATTCGCAATGACCTTTCACCTCAGGCGCGCCGGGTGATGGAGATGCGGTTTTCCAGGGGGGAGCGCTTTGCCGTGATTGCCTCGGAAATGGGGATCAGTGAGACTGCCGTGTATCGTCATCTTAGTAATGCACTAACTATAATCCGAAAAAAACTCAATGAAAATGGATAAGTATGAACTTGTGCTTGATATAATCGAGCATCCCGATAAATATACTTCGCAGGAATTGGAGGAAATAATGACCGATTCTGAGACGAGGGATTTATATAACATCCTCTGCAAGGTTGACTCGGCAATAGAGGCCAACAAGGAAATTGATGTGGATGCGGAATGGACGGCTTTTTCAAGGAAGGCAAGCTTCCGCAGGCGTAACTTCTTTATGCGCAATAGCCGTGTGGCTTCCATTATAGCCATAATCGGCACTTCAATAGTAGCTATGGCTGTAGGCATCGCCGTGACCGTAGCAGTAAACGAGAATAAGACTGAGACTCCATTGCCAACTAAGACTGTGAATGTCGCTCCAGACACTGTGGTCAATAACTCTGACACCACAGGGCGCAGGGACGTGACAAACATCCCGGTCTCAATGTCTTCACCAATCTTGTTTGAAGATGAACCCCTTTCTGTCATAATGCAGAGAGTCTGTGCCAACTATGGCGTTGACTTCAAGTTCGGTAATGAGGAAGTGGCCTCGTTGCATCTATACTATAAGTTTGATCCATCGCTCAGTCTTGATGAAATCGTGGCGCAACTCAACACTTTTGAAAGCATTAATATCACCCAAGAAGATAATCTCCTGATAATAGACTGATACCATGAAACATATACTGACTATTCTAACCTTCGTGCTGACTCTTGTTTCCGCGAGGGGAGCCGGATATTCCTATAAATTTGCCAATACGCCCGTTTCGGAAGCTATTGTTGAGATTAGCAAGAGTCATCCGGAATTAAATATATCTTTCATTTATAAAGAACTTGACCGCTACCGCACCTCTGCAGTGATAAATACGGATAATGCCTTCAATGCTTTGCGGCAGGCAGTGGGTGCAAACCCCATTTCCGTGATAAAGAGTGGAAACTATTATTATATCGAAGCCAAACGTCAGGGTGGGGGTGCATATACGGGACGCCTCATTGGCACAGATTCAGAGCCTGTTGTGGCGGCTACAGTCACTCTTCTCTCTCCTGTGGATTCAGCTTTCATCACTTCCGGCACGACCGATATAGATGGCCGTTTCTCTATTCCTTGCAAGGTGAGCGGTGTGATTGGAAAAATTTCGAGCCTCGGATATAAGACCACTACAAGGAAATTCAACCATTTTTCGATGGGAACAATCATTATGGCTGAGGATGCCATAGACTTGAAGGCTTTGACCGTTGAATCGCGCACGCAGCGTGTTATAAGGAATGGCGTGGAATATATTCCGGCAAAGAGGACCAAACGGGTCTCCTTGGATGCAAAGAGTCTCCTGCTGAATATGCAGATTCCGATGCTCAATATAGATCCGGCTTCCAAGGAAGTAACTACTCTCAATGGCTCCGAGGTGTCGCTTTTCATTGACTATGTGCCGGCAACCCAGCAGGATATAGAGGGCTTGCGTCCGGAAGATGTTCTTAGAGTCGAAGTTCTGAACTATTCTGATGATCCCCGTTTCGGAAACGCAGTGCATGTGGTTAATTTCATAATGCAGCATTATGAATGGGGCGGTTATACTAAACTGACAGCCAACGGGCAGACTCTATCAATGGATATGATAAATGGAAATATTTTCTCTCGTTTTGTATATAAGAAATGGACCATAGATGCTTATGCCGGCGCTGAGTGGAATCATTCAAACAGAAATATTTCGACACAAGAGGCAACATTTCGGAATGTTGAGTTTGAAGGTGGCCATTATGAGGAACTGACAAGAAAGACTGAAACTGGCAGGGATTACTTGACACGCTCAAATTCTCAGAACGCATCTGTCTCGGCAAACTGGCGAGATGANNGTAAATTCATCCAGCATGTTGTTACTTTTGGCAGGTATGCCATGCCCGCGAAAAGTTATGGTTCCGATGTGAGTTTCTCAATTCCTTCCCTTGAGGAAATGGACGCTTTAGGAAAGGAAACTTATCAATCGCTATATCCCAGAATCCGAGGATATTATCAATTCAATCTGCCTAAAGGTAATTCTTTGGTAGCTTCATGGGAGTTCGCCTACGGTGCAAATAAGCGCAGTTCAGTCTATAGACTTGGAGAGATGACTCCTATAGAGAATTCNAATAAGGAAAGNGTNTATTCCCCTTATCTCTCTTTACAGTATCATAAGAAGTTTTCGCATAATAATGCTTTCAGGGTGGATATGAATACATATAATACTCTTTATGATACGCGTTATTTCGGATCGGATAACAGCAGGCAGCGCCTCCTTTCATCTGAAAGCTTATTCTTTCTGGTTTACACTCAGAATTGGGATAAATTAAGTCTTTATTCAAGGGCAGGGGCTTCATGCGTGATCGGTCAGGTCAACGGGGAAACAACGCTTAATGAGTGGAATCCGCGTTTAGGNGCTCAACTTGAGTATAGAATAAATGCAAAAAATTCGGCAAGCATAGAGGGATGGTGGGGCAATTCGCATCCTCAGGCTTCAACTGCCAATGATGCCCTTGTTCAGGATAACGAACTTCTTTGGTTGCAGGGAAATCCTGATTTGAGGAATACATTGTATTGCCTTGNCGGGGCTTCATATACATACGTGCCGACAAACAAGTTCTCTCTTTCAGCAGGAGTGAGGTATGAAGGGAATCCTAATAAGCAGGCTTACCGGTTCTNTACTCTCCCCNGCCATGACGGTTTGATCAGGCAGTCGATCAATAGCGGGTCCTCAAATTCATACAGTGCGAGATTGTCTGCTAACCTTAAATNGCTGAATAATTNCCTTGTACTGAAGGCGTATGGCGAGGCCAACAGGGTTGTGCTTACNGGATGCGACGCNCAGTCGATGAATTCTCTTTTCGGCAATGTAACTGCGCAGTATTCAAGAANCAATTGGTCGGTTCTTGCTTATTACCAGACTCCCCGGCATAATCTTCATGGTTGGAGCAACGGATACAGGTCGCGGATGCAGAACACCTATGGCGTGATGTTCAATTACGCGGTGGGTAACTTTAAGGGCAGTCTTGAGTTCCGCAACTGGTTCTCACGCGACGGATATGAAACAGTTTCCTTNAATTCTCCGCTCTATTCCGAAACAGCNCGCTGGTGGAACAGCTATGCGTCGCGCAGTCTNTCCCTNTCNCTNAGCTANACCTTCAATTACGGTAAGAAAGTCTCCAACAATAANGANCANCAAGGCGGCGGCGGNGTNGGNAGTGCAATCTTGAAGTAAGTTATACAGTATTAACAAATAATCTCTTTTCAAGTCTCCGGTCCGGATAAAACGGGCCGGAGACTTCTTTTAGAACGAAAACAAGAGAAAAGTTGGGATTGTTAATAAATTATACTTACTTTGCAGTGATGAAGAAANANAAGGACACATATAAAGAGAAAAGGGAAGGGGTTGTGATAAGAAACACCGGAAGTGCCTATATAGTTAAGACTGAGGATGGAACTGACGTTCCGTGCCGTATAAAAGGTAATTTCCGCATAAAGGGTATCCGCACCACNAATCCGGTAGCTACAGGCGACAGGGTAATAGTATCAAAATCTGCCGATGATGCCGATTACATCACCGAAATTCTTCCGCGGAAGAATTACATAATCCGTCGTGCGTCAAACCTTTCAAAAGAGTCGCATATCCTTGCCTCCAATCTTGACTTGGCCGCATTGGTTGTCTCTTTACGCGAACCTGCCACCCCGACAACATTTATAGATCGTTTNCTTGCCACTGCCGAGGCCTATTCGGTTCCTGCTTGTCTTGTCATTAATAAATGCGATATGTGGGATGAAGAGGATCGGGAGATTGCAGAGGCTTTGAAGATTCTCTACACACAGATTGGTTATGAAGTCTTCTTTACCTCAGCCACNACGGGTCAGGGAATAGATTCGCTTCTGTTATTCCTGAAAGGGAAGGTGACGTTGTTTGCCGGCAACAGTGGAGTAGGGAAGTCTTCTCTCATAAATAGCCTCATACCGGGGGCTGACCTGAAAACAGGTAAGATTTCCGACATTCATCATACCGGTACGCACACCACAACCTTCTCTGAGATGCTTCCTCTCCCGGAAGGNGGNTCNTTGATTGACATTCCGGGAGTAAGGGGTTTTGGAACAATTGATTTCGAACCATCTGAGGTGTCGCATTACTTTCCTGAGNTCTTTCGTAAGTCGGCTGAATGTCGTTACGGAAATTGCAAACATACGGGCGAACCCGGTTGTGCNGTGGTTCCGGCNGTTGAGAATCATGAGATATCACAGAGTCGTTATGCNTCCTACCTNTCNATNNTNGANGAGNTGGAAGATGGCGACAAATATCGTAAACCGTTTTAACACATCTTCTCTTGTAAATTCCANNCCTCTGTCTCTTCTAATATTTTAGACAGGAGAACAGTAGAACAGTAGCAAATTCACCTCCTGTTCTCCTGTTCTCCTGTCTAATTTATTAAGAACCTCCCGTTCTCCTGTTCTCCTGTCTAATTTTAATTTTAAAAAAAAATATGCCTGCCGAAATTTCGGCAGGCATTGAATTTTTAATCTGAGGGGCAGATTAATTAGCTGCAGCCTCGATGGGCTTAACGTTGATNAATTTGCGACCCTCTTTACCGGTTGTGAACACNACTGTTCCGTCGATGAGTGCGAACAGAGTGTGATCCTTNCCCATTCCGACATTAAGACCGGGATGGTGAACAGTACCACGCTGACGNTTCAGGATGTTTCCTGCTTTGCAATAGGAACCACCGAATATTTTCACACCGAGTCGTTTGCTTTCTGATTCGCGGCCGTTCTTCGAACTACCGACACCTTTCTTATGTGCCATATCTTAGTGTGGGTTTTAAGCTGTTACAATAGATTTGATTAACACTTTGGAGAACTGCTGACGGTGACCGTTTTTNCGACGATAGCCTTTGCGACGTTTCTTCTTGAAAACGATAACCTTATCACCCTTAACGAGGGGGAGGAGCACTTCACACTCAACTTTAGCACCTTCAACGGCAGGTGCACCGACTTTAACGTCGCCGTCGGCATCGATAAGGAGAACTTTATCGAAAGTGATAGCATCACCTTCTTTCACCTCATCACCGAGGTGGTGGACATAGAGGTATTTACCCTCTTCAGCTTTGAACTGCTGGCCCTTGATTTCTACAATTGCGTACATTTTTTGTTTGTAATTACGAATGAGTCCGTTAGGCGGTCTCTTTTCAAGAAACTCTTTTTATGGCCGTGGCGGATAAATCCTTGCAAAATTAGTAAANTTTTCAGAGATAGCAAAATAATTTTGTAAATTTAAGTTGATTTTCTTTTGNTGAGTCGGGAAATTTTATTAATTTTGCATCGCTTTTTAAGAAAAGGGGCGGTGATTGAGAGTCCCGTTCTCTTTTTGAAAAAGGTTTTTATNTATTAATCATTTTAAATTCTCTCAATTATGCATCTTTCATCAGAAGAAAAGAAGAAAATTTTCGAAACTTACGGAGAAGGTCCTAATGATACCGGTAGCCCCGAAAGCCAGATCGCGCTTTTCTCAGTTCGTATCAAACACCTCACTGAGCACCTAAAGGAAAATCACAAGGATTTCGTTACAGCCCGCGCGCTCAAGGCTCTCGTAGGTCAGCGTCGTTCGCTCCTCGATTATCTTATCCGCAAGGATATCAATCGTTATCGTGCAATCATCGCGAAGAAGGAGCTCGGTATCAGAAAGTAATTCTCTTTTCGATAGAAGAATTGAAGCCTCGCAGAATTTCTGCGGGGCTTTTATTTTGGCTCTGCTTGAAAGATATATTCGCTCTAACAAGATAAACACATAAGTATCATTCAGAAAATAATTAACGTTATCGGCTCGATGTAGGGACGCACCCAAGGTGCGTCAGCCCATTCCCAAATACCTTTTGAAAGAACTTAAAACATATAAATAGCATCGAGCTATTTATATGTTTGCGGAAGCTACAAGCTCCCGCCCCNAAAGGCTCCGCTCTCGTGCTCCACATGTTGCCCGTTTTTTTTAGATGCAGCTCCGTAATCTAAGTTACGAGCCNACATAGAGATAAGGAGTAATATAAATAGATAAGGAGTAATATAGCAAAACGGACTCATCTTATGATGAATCCGTTTCTGCGCTTCAAGATGGGCTTGAACCAACGACCCCCTGATTAACAGTCAGGTGCTCTAACCAACTGAGCTATTGAAGCAAGATTTATTTTATTTGCGCTTCAAGATGGGCTTGAACCAACGACCCCCTGATTAACAGTCAGGTGCTCTAACCAACTGAGCTATTGAAGCAGTCACAATTTATGCACTTAGTCAGTTTTGTTCTTCCTTTGTGCCGAATTGCGATGCAAAATTAATGATTATTTTTTAATTGTACAAGTATTGCAATAAAAAAGTGTGAATTTTTTTTATTCTGTTACCCGCATGACACATAAGCTGACTGTAGCTCATCTGCACAACGGATGAGTTGCCGGAAAATAAAGGAGGGTATGTCTCATGACATACCCTCCTGAATCTATAAGAGAAACTATTCTTATTTCTTGCGGGCGATTTTCTTGTAACCGTAAACAGCGCGGTCGCCAAGTTCTTCCTCAATGCGGAGAAGCTGGTTGTATTTAGCCATACGGTCAGAGCGGCTTGCAGAACCGGTCTTGATCTGTCCTGCGTTCATTGCTACAGCGAGGTCGGCGATTGTAGCGTCCTCAGTCTCGCCGGAGCGGTGAGAGATAACAGCGGTGTAGTTGTTACGCTGTGCCATCTGTACGGCGCGGAGAGTTTCGGTGAGTGAACCGATCTGGTTAACCTTAACGAGGATTGAGTTAGCGCAACCTTCCTCGATACCTTTCTCAAGATATTTAACGTTGGTTACAAAGAAGTCATCACCAACGAGCTGGCAACGGTCGCCGATAAGGTCTGTAAGGATTTTCCAGCCTTCCCAGTCGTTTTCGTCCATACCGTCTTCGATAGAGTCGATAGGATATTTAGTGATAAGTTCCTCAAGATATTTAGCCTGCTCCTCGCTGGTGAGTTTCTTGCCGTTAAGCTCTTTCTCAACACCGTTTTTGAGGTGAGTGTAATCGTAAACACCGTTCTGATAGAACTCTGAAGAAGCGCAGTCGAGACCGATTGTCACATCCTTTCCGGGCTCGTAGCCGGCTTTCTTGATAGCCTCAACGATGACGTTGAGAGCATCTTCAGTGCCTTCAAGTTTGGGAGCGAAACCACCCTCGTCACCTACAGCTGTGCTTAGGCCGCGTGCCTTAAGAACGCTCTTGAGGTTGTGGAACACCTCTGTGCCCATGCGGATACCCTCTTTGAAGCAGCATGCACCGATAGGACGAATCATGAACTCCTGGAAACAGATAGGAGCGTCAGAGTGTGCACCACCATTGATGATGTTCATCATGGGAACGGGAAGAACATATGTGTCGCAGCCACCGATGTAACGGTAGAGAGGCATATCGAGATAGTTGGCGGCAGCCTTTGCAACTGCGAGAGAAACACCGAGGATGGCGTTTGCACCGAGGTTAGACTTTGTGGGGGTGCCGTCGAGGGCAAGCATGATATTGTCAACACCGATCTGGTCGAGAGCGCTGTGGCCTTTGAGGGCGCCTGCGATAGGACCGTTCACGTTAGCAACCGCTTTCTGAACGCCTTTGCCCATGTAGCGGTTCTTGTCACCGTCGCGGAGCTCGAGAGCCTCGTTCTCACCGGTTGATGCGCCGGAGGGAACAGCTGCACGGCCCATAACACCGCTTTCAAGGATTACGTCAACTTCTACTGTGGGGTTACCGCGTGAGTCAAGAATCTCACGACCGATTACTTTTTCAATTTTCATAACTTAAATAATTATAAGTAAGATTTTATGTTGTGTCTTTAGGGTCTTTTTAAAAGGGGAAACCTATCAGGGTGTTTTATCTCCTTTACCACTGCAAAGTTAACAATAATTTCCCGATTTTGCATTATGAGATTTATTATATTTCATTATACGGATACAAAAAATGTTAATACCCGGCGGGTATTAACATTTCTTGTGGGGTGAGTCATGGACTCAGGTTGCGGATTAGTGTATATATATTATTTTACCAACACTTTTTGCCCGTTTATAATGTATAGACCGGAGTTTAGGGGTTGCTGACATTTACGGCCTTGCATATCATAGATTATCAGTGAGTCAGGTTCAGCCGCGTCAATGTCGGCAACGCGTGTCTGTATATCCTGAATCTCGAATAGAACAGGCTGTTGGGTGAGTTGGTTCTGACCGTTAAACACTGCCGCCATGTATTCACCGGCTTCGAGAGAAGAGACATTGACGGTTGCTGTGGCATCGGAGGTGTCTCCTCCGTTAAGATATAGCATTGCTGTTTCTCCGGCTCCTACCGAGTTGCCACCGTCTGCATGGAATATGGCCACTGTCAGAGTATCGGCGAAATAACCTTCTTCGCAGCTGACCGTGAAGCTGAACTTTACAGCCTCCTTATCTGTCACAGGGTTGGGAGAATCAATAGCGAATCCGCTGACGTATATTGACGTGTTTTCCGGTGCTTCTGCTAAGGTTACCTCTACAGGTTGGCTTACCTGATTTCCATTCTCGTCAGTGAAGAGGATGAAATATGTGCCAGGTGTGATGTAGCCTTCTTCCGATGTTGAGGATGCGGAGAATGTGCCGATATAATCGGTGATATTATCGGTGGTATCTCCGAGAATATCCAGCGGACAATACTGCGATTCGCTTATTAGATTATCATTCTCATCTACCAGGACGGGGATCACCTTTCCTATAAACTCCTCCGGAGAGTTGTTTTCAACGCTGAAAGTGAGAGGGAATTTTTCTCCAATATATATAGTTGACGGGGCATTGATGTTGCTTACCGTTACGGTCGCCGTCTGAGGGGAGGAGAGAGTGGCTGTGCCGTCTGTCACAGATGCGATGATGCTTCCGGTTTTGCCAACCGGTGCAAGCATATCTTCCCATTTGGTTCCGGCGTTATATGCCGGTGTGATTGTGTATTCTCCATCTGCGAGACTCGGGAAACTGATCTGATAACCAGTGTAGCCACTCAGTGTAGGCATTGCTTGCGAAAACTGAGGTCCGGAAATATATTGGTCGTAGCTCCCGTCACTCGATTTGATTCTTACCCCTACCATGCCGCCGGCCGGAATCTCGGTCATGCTGAAATTATAGAAACCTGCGTTCTCTTCGTTCACTGCCAGTGGGAGCAGACTGCCTGCTGAAACGCTCTGCTCGGGAGAATAGAAATCACCTGTGCAATACATAAGATATACGGGAGATGATTCCCCTGTAGGGGGCTGCACACCGAGTGCGATCTGCTGTGATGAATTGAAACCGCCGGCTCCGCCTCCGATTCCCAGGCTGTCAGGGTTCAGGGCTGTCAGAAGGAAATAACCGTCGCTCATGCCTCCCCATCCCCAGTTGAAATGGAAATACCCGTCGTTGCTGTAGCCGTCGCAGATAAACTGGTGTCCGCCTGCAGTGCCTTGCCCGGCATAAAGTACGGGCAAACCTTTTTCAAGGTCGGCGTAGATCATGTCTTCCCATTCGTAGAGGCCGTAGTAATCACGCATCGGCATCCAAAGGCCTTTATCGTAGTCAAAATATTTTATGAGAGACTCTCCCATAGTTATAGATGAAGCGCTGCTTTCATCGGAAGTGTAACCCATATCGACGCTCACGCCACATGCATACATAAGAGTGGCAACCGCATTTTTCTCAGCATCTGTGCTTGATGACCCGTAGGTGTTGGTCATATTCGCCCAGTCGAAGGTGGTGTTACCGTAGTCAAAACTCAGTGTCTGATTCCCTGTGGTCCAGTTGTAGGAATGTGTCCCTTTACCCTTTTCCGGATAATTGTGATATTTAAGCACCTGTGCCATAGCCGTGGCCACACACCCTGTGACCGAACGTGCGTTCCCATCCATTGGGCAAAGATCGTTATAAGGAGCGTCCTGATTCCATCTTGTTTTTGTGAGGGGGGCAATCGGGTTTCTTGGTGGACGCGCCGCGGCTTTGGAATGGCTCTTCAATGATGCTGCGTTGGAATTAAGATAAGAGAGTTCACTGTTATAATAGTCAAGCCAATATTCAAGTACAGGATTCCCTTTTGCAGTGAAATTCCCATCTTCGGAATAACCGAGCAACGCCGGGGATTCATCGTTATTGGGAAGAATCATATATCCTTTCTCTGAAGTAAAGATATAAAGATTTCCTACGGTGGAGTGATACTTAGGCGCTGACTTGAATTTGCCGGCGACTTTACGCGCGTTGCCGGTGGTGAGTCGCTGTAAAGCTTGTTCGGGAGTAACGTGGGCAGCATAAGAATTTGCTGCAAGTCCGGCAGCCACCAGACTTGTGAGGAGCAGTGTTTTTTTCATAGATATCTGTTTATATTGGAAATATACATTAAATTTCAAAGTTTATATATTTTCAACGACTTGCGTCCTCACTTTGTTCGGTGGCAATATTGGTATCTATCGCGATATTTATTATATTTGTGAAAGAAAAGCTGTTTTGCGAATGGAAGAAAAAGAAAATATAGCATCATCAAATGTCCGCCCTCTTGTGGAGAGCGCAATGGGTACACTGCCGTTCACTCCTCATCCTGATCAGATGAAACTTTTGGAAAAATTGTCTGATTTTGTGGAGCACGGGAAGGCAAATGGAGTTTTCGTGCTTAACGGATATGCCGGTACCGGTAAGACCTCAATGGTAGGTGCTTTCATAAAAGCTTTGAGGGAGTGTAGAAGGAAAGTGGTTGTAGTGGCTCCGACCGGACGAGCTGCGAAGGTGGCTCAGTCATTCTCCGGGCATCCGGCATCGACTATTCATAAGCTTCTTTATCGGGGAAACAGCTTTGATCCGGGCAACACCACTTTCTTCATAGCACGCAACACCACCCCCGACACAATATTTATCGTAGACGAGGCTTCCATGATTTCAGATGCACCCGATTCCACGGGGCGTTCGCTTCTTTTTCATCTTGCGCGTTATGTGTATTCATGTCCGGGATGTAGGATGATTCTTGTGGGAGATGAGGCGCAGCTTCCTCCCGTGGGACAGACTTCGAGTTCGGCGATGAATCCGGAGCGTCTGAGGGGTATGGGGCTTTCCCCGGTGACTCATTCTCTTGATCTTCCGGTGAGACAGGCTGCCATGAGCGGGATAATACATAATGCCACATATCTGCGGCAGAAACTTTTCTACCCTGATTCGGATGCTCCCGATGCACTGTTTATAAAAGATTTTCCTGATGTTGTGGCTTTGTCGTCGGAAGATCTTGCGGAATCGCTTGCTACTTCCCATGCGGAGGTGGGGGAGGATGAGACGCTTATAATCACACGCTCGAATAAAAGGGCCAACAATTTCAACCGCTCGATACGGAATATTGTGATGTATGCCGAGGAGCCCCTTGAAAGAGGTGACCGTGTGGTGATCTCAAAGAACGATTATTACTGGGGAAAACAGAATGATATGGAGGGATTCATTGCCAATGGTGAAACGGCCGAGGTGACATGGGTTGGAAAAACCGAAAAAGCCTACGGAAGATATTTCACCGATGTAGAACTCCGTTTTGTATCCGACGGACGCATAATGGGAGCGAAGGCTATGCTTCGCTCCCTTGTATGCGAGGGCCCGTCTATCCCACGGGCTGAGATGGAACGGTTTTATACCAGAGTGATGGAAGCCTATGAAGGGGAGCTGTCAAAAAAAATAAAGGGAGCCATGGAGGATCCCTATTATAATGCGCTTCAGATGAAGTATGCTTATTGTGTCACATGTCATAAGGCTCAGGGCGGACAGTGGAAGCATGTATATATAGACATGGGGGGGATAGCACCGGAGGCTATGACAGCCGATTTCTACCGATGGCTTTACACTGCGCTCACACGAGCCACACAAAAGGTGTTTTTCATCAATCCGACAATGCAGCTGATGTAATTATTCCGGATTTCTCGTCAGCCCATATTGAGGTGCGATTTCTAGAATAAGTTTCCATGCCGCTTCGTGATCGTAGGGTATGCGACCGTCAAGGATAGCTTCTTTCACTACATCTTTCAGCTCGCGTATCACTGAAGAGGGCTCTATCTTGAAATATTCCATTATTTCATAGCCATCTACCGGTGATTTCCATTTGCGTAATTTATCGGCATCGGCAATCTGAGTCATCCTTTCGCGAAGGTTGGCGAACCCTTCGAGCTGACGACGCACCTTAGCCGGATTCTTGGAAGTTATGTCGGCTTCGGCCAAAAGCATGAGGTCGTCGAGATCTTCACCGGCATCCGTGATGAGCCGGCGCACTCCGGAATCAGACACCCCCTCTTCGCCTACCGATTGAGGACGCATATGAAGCCCCACGAGTTTGGCCACATATTTCATCTTTTCATTAAGGGGAAGTTTCATCGACTTGAAAACTTTGGGAATCATCTTTTCCCCTATGAAATTGTGGTTATGAAATGTCCAGCCGATTTTCTCGTCATATCGTTTGGTCTTCGGTTTTCCGATGTCGTGGAGCAGGGCAGCCCATCGCAACCATTCGTTGTCGCTGCGTTCCGCCACATTGTCAACCACCTGCAACGTATGGAAGAAATTGTCTTTGTGTCCGCGCCCTTCTTTAGTCTCAACCCCTTTCAAGGCATGGAGGGATGGGAAAATAATTTCAAGCAACCCCGCCTCATCGAGCAGAATGAATCCTTTGGAGGGTTTGGACGAGCGCATTATTTTTGAGAGCTCATCGTTTATGCGCTCTTTAGTGATTATCTCTATTCTGTTGCGATTGCGTTTTATCGCCTCGAATGTCTCGGGGAGAATATTGAAATCAAGTTGAGTGGCAAAGCGAATCGCCCGCATCATTCTGAGAGGATCGTCAGAAAAGGTTACATCCGGATCGAGAGGGGTGCGTATGATTTTGTTATGGAGATCAAGAATGCCGTTGAAGGGGTCTACCAGTTCGCCGAACCTTTCGGCATTAAGGCAGATAGCCATAGCGTTGATTGTGAAATCACGTCTTTTCTGATCGTCTTCAAGAGTGCCATCTTCCACAATAGGATTTCGGCTTTCACGATGATAAGACTCGCGGCGGGCCCCTACAAATTCCAGTTCGAGCTGTCCTGATTTAACCTGGGCTGTGCCGTAGTTGGCATATACACTGAGATTCTTGCGTCTGTGGAGGCGTTCGGCCACTCGTTCTGCCAATTCAATGCCGCTTCCGACTGTTACAAAATCTATATCGGAAGAGGGGCGGTTAAGGAAAATATCTCTCACATAACCGCCTACCACATATACTTCGCGGCCCATTTCGTCGGCCGTTTCTCCAATCTGCCGGAACACCGGCAATTTAAGATCTTCGCTTAGATTCATAATTCCTGAAGCTCCTCGGGAAAAACCGTGAGATTTTCCAATCCGTCGTCACCTACACGATAGGTGTTTTCGACACCAACCGCACCAATGTGGGGAATAACGAACTTAGGTTCGAGGGCAATAGTCATATTTTTTTGAAGCGGCTGATGGTTGCGTTCCATCACCACGGGTTGTTCATTCAATTCAATTCCTATTCCATGGCCGATAAATTTAGCTTTATTTCTGTGGCCCATGAAATATTCGCGGAGCCCTTCGGCTTCGGCCATCTCCACAGCACGGTTATAGAGGGTGGAAATGGGTGTTCCCGGAAGGGCTATTTTTTCGAGTTCGCGCAGAATGGCGCGCGAGCATTCGTGAGCTTTAACGGCCAGCGGGCTTACCGATTCGAGATACCATGTGCGGGTCATGTCAGACTGATAGCCGTTGAACCCTCCGTTCATATCAAGCATAACGGTTGAACCGGGTTTTATTGTCTTTCCGTCAGCACCTACAGGAAGCGAAGGATCAACTCCGGCGCCTCCCATGGCAAAATCATAGGGGGAGGCTACATCCGCATTATCACCCGAGATTACAGATCCTAAATTTAATTCCATTCTTGAACCTGCAGCGCGCAGATAGCCCAGACAGCCTTCAAGTCTCAACACACGTTCAACTTCGATCTGAAGTTCGAGATCTGTCATGCCCGGTTCGAAACAGTGCGTCACTTGCGAATAGGCTCGCGCCTGATGCATCCCGTCTTCCCGTATTTTATCAACCTCATATTCAGTTTTTATCATACGAGCCTGACGCATCATTTTGGAAGCGTTTTTAATCTCTACGCCCGGAAAAAGCGATTTGAGACGTTCTATATCGGAATAGAGGAGGTCGTCAAATTCCAATCCGGGCCGCTGGGGAGCCGGATAACCGTGTTCCTCCATCCAAGCCGGAATCATCTCCGGTTTATGGATATTGAACAGACCGGTAGTGTTTTCCGGAGCGACACTCGGCGCAACCATAAACCATACCGGATCACGATCGGGTGTGATGAGAACATATCCTCTGAATACGCATCCGGAAAGATAAAAAATATTGGTAGTGGAGGATATGAGAAGAGCATCGCAATCGCCTGAGGCCATCGCTTCTCTTACTTTACTTAAGCGGAGGTCGAATTCCGCTTTCATATCTGGAAGGAGGAAGGGATAGATCATAACTTTAGATTCTTTATTTTTTTGAAGAGAGTTTCAGTATCATTATTTGCATCAACCGATAGAATGAGACCGATATCCATTATCCCTTTAGTGTTGTCGGGCACTGAAAGGGATTGCAGTTCCACGCTATAACCGGGTCGGAGGATGAGTCCGGTGTCGATAGTGTCGACCGATTCATACACGCTGTATGCTCCTTTCCCAACAGGAGTGTCGGCCGGGGCGGAGAGTCTGACGGTAAGTGTATCGGATTTGGAATACCCTTCGTCATCCTCTTGATGAACGGCAATGTGAATAGGGGAGGGGTTGCTAAGTATTGAGAATCTCACGCTCAGCATGAGTGAATATCTGTCGGTAGGGTTATTCACCGAGTCTACCGGCCATGGAAAGAACGGGATGACATTTACCGGGTCCCAACCCTCGGAAGGGATAGAGGAATAT
Organism: Bacteroides sp.; assembly: GCA_014801535.1. GTDB lineage: Bacteria > Bacteroidota > Bacteroidia > Bacteroidales > Muribaculaceae > Lepagella. The sequence goes on along the minus strand of JAAVEA010000006.1, from coordinate 32,515 downwards.
TTCGACCATACCACATTATTCACTCTTCGGCATCCACTGAATATTATGGATGCCGAAGCGATGAATAGTAATATGACACGAATTTTAAGCCTCATTTTTGGGTTGTTTCTTCTTTTTGGGTCGATCGTTTCGCTGCTGCCCTTTAGAGGGTTGCTGCGAATTCTTTGAGGTATGCTGTCCCTGTTGGTTAGCCTGCTTGTTCTTAGGCTGATTCTGTTTGGGCTGCCCGTTCTTTTTGCCGTTATTGGCCACACCGTTGCCGTTTGAAGAATTATTTCCTCCGGTATTCTGATTATTGGTGCCTCCGGAACTGTTGCCGTTACTTTTCTTCTTTTTCTTTTTCGATTTGTCGAAGCGGGTGAGACTTTCTTGCTCCACAAGGTCGATATATTCTTTCTTGGGTTTCTCTTTTCCGCTGTTTGGCTCAAGAGAATCCACCTTGATACCCTGCTTGTTGAGTGCTATTATCTCAAAGGCGCGTGCGGCATCTATGGTGACAAGGTTTGCCGGCACCGACTTATCGGTTGAATAGGTTACTTTGCGAGCAAGAATATCCGGCTTGAAATAGAAGAAAAGACCGTCTTTTGTTTCAAGCACGGCATCCTTGGGAGGAAGCTTGCGATGCGATTCGGAGTAGGCATCAATCTCGAAATTCAGACAGCATTTCAGTTTGGCGCATTGGCCTGCAAGTTTCTGAGGATTCATCGAGAGATCCTGCACGCGTGCGGCTCCGGTGCCGACTGATACGAAATGAGTCATCCACGACGAACAGCATAACGGACGTCCGCATGGGCCGATACCGCCGATTCTGCCGGCTTCCTGACGCGCACCGATCTGTTTCATTTCGATGCGCACCTTGAATGTGTCGGCGAGAATCCGGATGAGCTTACGGAAGTCGACGCGCTCATCGGCTATATAGTAGAAAATAGCTTTTCCTCCGTCGCCTTGATATTCTACATCGCCGATTTTCATGTTGAGTTCGAGTTCCTCCGCAATTTTACGGGCACGTATCATAGTGTCGTGCTCGCGTGAGCGGGCCTCATCGAATTTCTCAAGATCATGTGGGGTTGCCAGACGGAACACCCTCTTCAGTTCGACATCGGGAGACAATCCGGCCTTCTTCATCTGTCTCTTCACCAGCGGCCCGATCATCGACACGCGGCCGATGTCATGTCCCGGAGCTGCTTCAACGGCTACGATATCGTTGATCTTCAAATCCAGATTATTCGGATTTGTGTAGAAGCCCGTGCGCGTGTTTTTAAACACCACCTGCACGGCGTTGAAATCTGATGTGGAGGAAATGTCTTCAAGCCAGTTGGTGGCGAAAAGCTTTCCTCGCGGACACCCTCCTTCAGATCGGCAACCGTGGCTGCTACAGGGAGTTGAATCAATATTATCCACTGCCATCTTTATTTAGCAAAGCTTACCGCACGTGTTTCGCGGATAACCGTGATTTTTACCTGACCGGGATAAGTTAGCTCATCCTGAATCTTCTTGGCGATCTCTGTGGATAATTTTTCAGTTTCCTCATCGGTAATCTTGTCAGCTCCGACAATTACGCGGAGTTCACGACCTGCCTGTATGGCGTAGGTCTTGAGTACACCGGGGTAGGACAGGGCGAGCTGTTCGAGATCGTTGAGGCGCTTGATATATGCCTCAACAATTTCACGACGCGCACCGGGACGCGCACCTGAGATTGCATCGCATACCTGCACGATGGGAGCTAATAGAGAGGTCTGTTCCACTTCGTCGTGGTGAGCGCCTATGGCATTGCAGATGTCGGGTTTTTCCTTGAATTTCTCGGCTAATTTCATGCCGAGCACTGCGTGGGGAAGTTCCGGCTCGTCATCGGGCACTTTACCTATATCGTGAAGCAAACCTGCACGGCGCGCTTTCTTGGGATTCAAACCTAATTCGGATGCCATTACCGCACACAGATTGGCTGTTTCGCGAGAATGCTGAAGCAGGTTCTGACCATACGAGGAGCGGTATTTCATTTTACCCACCATGCGGATAAGCTCCGGATGCAAACCATGTATTCCGAGGTCGATTGCGGTGCGTTTACCGGTCTCGATAATCTCCTCTTCCACCTGCTTGCGCACTTTGGCCACCACCTCTTCTATGCGGGCAGGGTGAATGCGGCCGTCAACAACGAGCTGATGAAGGGCAAGCCGGGCGATCTCCCTGCGCACAGGATCAAATCCTGAGAGCACAATCGCTTCCGGAGTGTCATCAACAATAATCTCAATTCCTGTGGCAGCCTCCAAGGCACGGATATTGCGACCTTCACGACCGATTATGCGACCCTTTATCTCATCGTTATCGATATGGAAGACTGTCACAGAGTTCTCCACTGCGGTTTCAGTGGCCACACGCTGTATAGACTGGATTACGATGCGTTTGGCTTCTTTGGTGGCCGTCATTTTCGCATCATCCATTATGTCGTTTATATATCCGGCCGCGGCGGTCTTGGCCTCGTCCTTAAGGCTCTCCACGAGTTTCTCCTTGGCTTCTTCAGCGGAAAGACCAGAGATGCGCTCAAGTTCTTCTTTCACTTGACGATGCTGATGTTCCACTTCCTCCATGCGTGATTCAAGCATAGCCTCGCGGTTGTCGAGATTATTCTTGGCATTGTCGAGCTCATTCTTGCGACGCTGATTTTCACTGTGCATCTGGTTGAGCTGCAGTTCACGCTGTTTAAGACGCGCCTCGGTGCTCTGCATTTTCTGGAGACGCTGATTAGCGGTGCGTTCAGCATCACCAAGAATCTTCATCTCCTCTTCTTTGGCTTTCAGGATTCGCTTCTCCTTAATAACCTCTGCCTCACGGTTGGCCTCCTCGATGATCGCATTGGCGCGCGAGGATGCGTTTTTGCGGCTTACATTCAATGCAATCACATATCCGGCAATTGCGGTGGCGATTGCTATTATGATCCATATAGCTGTTCCCATTTATTTTTCTATTATTTCTTTTATTGAGTTTTTATAATTTATATTATGGTTATTAGTGTTTTACGCATCAATAGCCTTGTATAAGGCAGAAAGGCCACACCTCATGGGCACGGCAACATAAACCTGTAAAAAGAAATGTTTTCGGAAGAAGGATGCTTCAGATCTCGATATTACCGAGCTTTTCATCGCATTCATTTGCAAGGCGCAGTGCCTCCTCATGGCGTGAGAGAAGTTCCCGGTAGTAGGAAGCATATTGATAGATGATCATGGCTAACAACTCACGCTCATCTTTTCGTGGAAATTTCTTACGCAGGGAAGAGAACAGCGAGCCTATTTCGGTTTCGGTGTCTCTTACGAACTCCTGTTTCAGAAAGGGGACGGTCAGTTTTACATTCTGTCCGCCTATATTTATTTCCATATTCACTTTTTCGGAATCATACATAACAATCCGAAGTTGAATTATTCCTTAAGCATTTCAATGCAACGGTCTATGTTGCGTATAAGTCGGCTAATGAGGCGGCGTGCGTCGATAATTGTGTCAGGATCTTCAGCGAGACGGTGAGATACGGCAAGGAAATCTGATTCAAGCCGGGCCTTGTCTCTTTCTCGGGAGGTGTCCTCGATGGTGCGACGTAGCACTTCGTTTTCCTCTTCAAGCATCCGGTTCCGGGTGCGCAGGTCATCAACGCTTTCATTCAAAGCGTCGATTTTTTCACGCATTGATTCAAGAACCGATAGAAGAGATGGTGCCATCACTGCCAAATTTTTACAAAATTAATTAAAAAAAGCGGAAATTCCAATTAAATATAAACTCCTCTTTGGTTTATGCGATTATCAATACCATTGGATTCCATTGTTGGCCGACGATCGCTTGTCATATTTGAGGTCTTTAAGAAGCGATGACTTCACTGCGATATGGAAGTTATAGGATTTGTAAGGCCCGACGGGCACGAACGATGCTGTCATTGTGAAGCAATGGAGATCGCGTGATATGGAACAGTTCATATAGGCTAATTTCTTCAGCTCGAAATTATATGAGGCCGAGAATGAGAAGTTCCAGTTCTGGGTGGGACGTATCGAGCCGTTGAACGAGAGGTTTTGGTTCCAACGTCCGTTATATTCCATCTTTTCTGGATTGAAGTCACCGTATCCGTAGCTTACGGAGTAGTTCACCGATAAGCTCCACGGACAATTCCATTTTGCATATCCGTCAGTGTCTGCTTCTCCTGCACTTTCTTCTTGTCTTCCGCGTCGGCGATCGGCCGTGGCACGGCCTGAGAAACTGTCTTCTTCCTCAGTATCATTCTCATCATCATCATCGAAATCGCCGTTATTGCGCTTGTTGTTGGTATCTTTCTTTCGTCGGAATGTATCGTTGTTGAAGGTATATGAGAATGATGTGCTTGCAGAGGAAAGTCGGAACAGACCTTTCCCTTCCTGAATGCGTAGATGATCAGCCTTATATGGGCTTCCGCTTTCATTAAGTCTATATACATATGGATCCCATGTGGTGTTGAGATTCAGGTTGAAGTTTTTCACCAGTCGTAGGAGTATGTTGGCCTGTAACGGAGAAAGTCTGAGAGAATCGGCTGCAAAGTTATAGCTCTGTGAGAACGATAGGTTTTCAATAAGTGAAATTTTCTTCACACCGGTTGAATCTGCATCACTCTTCACCTTCATTTCAAGATTGTTGGACAATCCCCAGGATACTGCTCCGCTTTTCCCTCGTCCGGGCACACCTAATATGCCGTGAGAAAAATATGAATAGTCGACACGGCGGTTATATCCGGCCTGATCTGTATAGACATAATAATCGTAGGCACCCCACATCGGATCGCCGAAGTCGGGTTGCCAGTTGAACGACACAGTGGGGGTGATCACGTGGCGTAGCATCTGCACCTTGTCACCGAAAATTTTCAGCGGTTTGTAAAAACCGTATACCTTGGTGTCGAAAGAGAGAGAGGCGTTAAAATCGAATATATTATAGAATCCATAAGTGGTGTCCTGCACCTCCTTTGATGCTTGTGTATCCCATTGTCTACGTATTTTGCTCGTATACATGCGGTCGTTGAGAGTGATGGCTGGAGATAGGTTGAGATACTTGAACAGTGAGAATGTGGCGCTTATCGGCACATAGTGTTTCATACCGTTTCTCCAGTCTTTTATAAGACTCTTTTTGAAAAACACATCCTGTTGTGCAGTGAGCGAGTTTTGGAATTGGCCTGAATAAGACATCCTTATCTTCTCATACCATTTTTCTCCTCCAACGGCTTTCTTGCGTTTAAAAGGAGCAAGCTGACTCATTGTCACCGTGAGGTTGGGGAAAGATACGGCAAGTGTGGAATCCTGACTTCTTTGAGCAATGTTGGCAGTTGCTGAAAAGCTCCATTTTGAGTTTGGAATCCGATAGGTAAGATTGACGGTTGAAGATTTTGTGTTTTCTGTGAAGTTATTGTTATAGTATGAATTGAGGTCGTTTCTTGAATATCCGGATGTGGCGAAGTTAACTGAAGATGAGAAAGAAAGGTTTGGGTTTGCTTTCTGATCTTGCGAATGGCTCCATATGATCTGAAAGTTCTTCATTTTCATATAGTCGGGTGTTCCCTTGTCTCCGGTGATGGTCTGAAGGAAAGAAATGTCGAAGGAGCCTCTGAATTTATATCTCTTCACATACGATGAATGGCCTGTGATTCCCCATGAGCCTTTGGTATATATTTCTCCACGAAGGGCAAGGTCCACATTATCATTGATGGCGAAGTAGTATCCGCCGTCGCGAAGATAGAAACCTCGGTTGTAATCATCTCCGAATGATGGAAAAATCACACCTGACGAATATTTCTCGGAGAAGGGGAAGTAGCCGAATGGAAGAGCGAGGGGGAGCGGAATACCCATAAGGACCATATATCCGGGGCCGGTCACTACATCTTTTTTAGGTCTTACTTTGGCACGGGTAAGCTGAAAATAGAAGTGAGGATTCTCATGATCATCACATGTGGTGTAGCGACCGTCTTCCACATAGAATGAACCGTCTTCCATTTTCTTGGCTCGCCCTCCGGTAAGATAACCGTCTTGCTGTTCGGTGATTACATCGGTTATGAACCCTCGTTCGGTTTTGAAGTTATACTTCATTGTTTTTGACTCATATTCACCACCCTTGTCCTTAAACACGGGATTTCCGGTCATTTTTCCGGTAGAGTCGATCACGCCGGCGGCATAGACGGTGGAGGAATCCATCTCCATGCGAATCTCATCTGCGTTAACCTTAAATTCGGAGTAATCCACTACCGAGTTACCATATAGAAAGGCGTTATTCTGGCCGACAAGCACCAGAGAATCCTTAGCCGAAAAATGCACCACGTTGTCGATGTCGACGCGGTCATATCTGATCTTGGTTATGGAGCCGCGTGCGGTGTCGAGAGATTCGCGATCTGCAAAAATGTTACGATCTGGCAAAGAATCTGTTTCTTCTGAAATTGTATCTTTTTGAGAATCAATAAACAGTTCTTCTCCGTCGGGAGCAGTGAAAAAGTCGGAAGAGAGCGTATCGAATCCCAATGCCGAATTATCGGCATTGTCATCATGGGTGGTCGCCTCCTGTCGGGAGAGGGAAACCTCAGATTGAGAATATGCTATCCCGAAAAGAATCAGGGCTGCTATATAAAATAATAAACGTCTCAAGACTGTGGTCGATTGAATGGAATATACCGGCTTTCGACATAATATGCCTGCGAGAACCGGATCGCGTTCAGAAAAGTTCTTGCAAAGTTAGTTAATCTTATAGAATTGCACAACTAAAGATTGTTAAAATGAAATTGTTTGTCTTCATATCAGCCTTTATTCAGTTCTGTAGAGTTCAGTTCATTTACTCTCTGTAGTTGAGACTGAATCATATCCGGTTGAACAGTTTATGCATTTCCATGAAGCGGTGGAGTGTATCTTCTCCGTGGCGTTGCATGGAAGAGATCACTTTATCCAATGGCTTTTCTTGAGTTATATTTCCAGATTTTGAGTAAAACTTATCGGCATAGCATACGGCTTTCTCTTCAATTGTTTCCGGTAAGAGATCTATATGTGGCAAAGGGAGATTCTGATTTATTATGTCGTTTACTGTGAGTCCTGCTCCTGTGTGACGTTCGCAGAATCGTGCAAGTTCGGGATAACCTTCTTTTCTCAAAATTTCTCCACCAAGTATGCCGTGTCGAATATAAGGTTCGGTTCCATAACATTCGATTCCGGGTGCGTCGCAAAGAAAGATTCCTATGTCATGAAGCATTGCTCCGTTTGAAATTAATTCCTCCTCAAAAGGGAGTCCCGAATTGCGGGCTACCTCCAAGGCCTTGGCTCTGACGAGTTCGGAATGTGTGATAAGTATATCGCGCAGTGGTCCGGTGGGATAATACTTGTCAATGATTGAGTAGGGAAGCATGATGGGGCGGGTTATTGTTTTTTAATTTAATGGTTTATAAGTTTAGAAGGTGCAACCCCTCCGGGGTTGTGTGGTTAGAGTGAGTTAACCGTGGGTTCCGCCAGAGGCTGGAACCCACGGTTAATAGAATGTGAAACCGCTCCGCGGTTTTCTTATAGACAGTATTAGACTATCTGATAGGAAATATCGTTCTTGCAGAAAAAATATTCTTATGAATATTCCCTTTTTGGATAAATTGTTGTTTCAGAGCGTTTCGATATTAATCTTCTTCGATTATCTCTACCCAACCGTGTTTATCTTCGGCCTCACCAAGCTGGATTGCGCGAAGTGCGTTAAAAAGCTGAGTTGATTTCGGACCTGCCTCATTGTTGGTAGAGAAAACGAATTTTCTTCCGTTGTCAAGGTCATGAATTTCTGCCACGGGGGAGATCACAGCGGCTGTTCCGCAAGATCCAACCTCTTCGAATGTTTCAAGTTCCTCATAGGGGATCTGACGCTCTTCAACTTCCATGCCGAGATCGCGTGCCAACTGGCGTACGCTCTTGTTGGTGATCGAAGGAAGGATTGAGGGGCTGGCGGGAGTGATATAGGAGTTGCCGCGTATACCGAAGATATTGGCTGCTCCGCATTCGTCAAGATATTTCTTCTCTTTAGGATCGAGATAGAGCATTACAGAATAACCCAGTTCGTGGGCTCTTTCACCGGCCTGAAGTGAGGCCGCATAGTTACCACCGATTTTGAAAGAACCGGTTCCTTTGGGAGCTACACGGTCGTATTCTCTTGACAGACATACTTTAGAAGGTTTGAATCCCTCCTTGAAGTAAGGTCCGACGGGAGTAACGAACATGATTACAGTATATTCTTTTGAAGGCTTAACACCTACCTGAGCGGATGTTCCTATTTCGAGCGGACGGATATAAAGTGAGGCTCCGGTTCCGTAGGGGGGTACAAAACGAGCATTGAGTTTTACCACCTTGCGGACCATTTCGCAGAAAAGCTCTTCAGGCATGGGTTCCATCATGATTCCCTCTGCAGAACGGATGAAACGTTTTGCATTTTCTTCCATACGGAATACGCGGATCTTACCATCCTTACCACGGAAAGCCTTCAGACCTTCAAATGATTCCTGTCCGTAGTGAAGACAAGTTGCGGCAATGTGCAAGGGAACATATTCTGAATCGCTTACTTCGATTTCTCCCCATTTGCCATCTTTGAATGTGCAGCGCACGTTCCAGTCTGTTTTGATGTAACCGAAGGGGAGTGAGTCCCACTTAATGTCAGGTTGTTTCATAATATATAGAATTTTGGTTATGATATTGTCTTGGAGTCTTTTTTTCTAAACAGCCACTTTGCATGTGATGTTGCCGATTTTCACTATGTAAACCCCGTGAGCCGGAAGCGTCAGCTGGTTGGTTCCGGGTGGAAGGGTCTCGCTATTGAGCAGTCTTCCGAGAATAGTAAAGATCTTTATCTGCACGTTATGGTTTGAAGTGACTATTATTGTGGAGGATGCGGTCTTGATTTCAAGTTCAGTCTCCTTAACCACTGTCTTGGCATCAGCACGCTCCGTCTTAAGGGTCTCCCATTTGTTAGAGGCAGCGGCAGCCGGAGCCGCCGTGATCAAGGCCACTATCAATATTAAGAGGTATTTTTTAATCAACTTAAACATTCTGATGCTATTCAAGCCCCTCAGCCTACTTTTCCACTTTCAATGTGTTAAAACCATTTGGAAAAACACTCTAAGTTGTGAACGATATGCTGAAGGTTGGTTTTATTGTGTAAAATTACAAAATATTGTTATGATTACAAAATCAGATATAGATAAGATATAAAAAAAAGCCTGCGGTTTAAACCGCAGGCTTTATATTTGGCTGAAAGAATGGAATTACTTACCCTCTTTCTGCATCTGCTCTTTGAGAGCCTGAAGAGCGCCGAGGTCACCAAGAGTGGTTTTCTCGATCTGAGGAGCCTGAACAGCTTCTGCTGCAGGCTTGCTGCTCTTGCGGCTGGTGTTAGCTTTCTCACGACGCTCAGCCTTGTTGGCATCTTCAGAGATGCGGCTGTGGCTGAGGATGATGCGCTTGTTGTCTTTGTTGAATTCGATAACCTTGAAGTTGAGCTTCTCATCAAGCTTGGCCTGAGTGCCATCTTCTTTTACAAGGTGTTTGGGAGTTGCGAAGCCCTCTACGCCGTAGGGGAGAGAGATAACGGCACCCTTGTCCATAACCTCTGTGATTATACCCTCGTGGATAGAACCAACTGTGAAGATTGTCTCGAATACATCCCAGGGATTCTCTTCAAGCTGCTTGTGGCCAAGGCTGAGACGACGGTTGTCTTTGTCGATCTCAAGAACCTGTACCTCGATGTCGTTGCCAACCTGAGTGAACTCAGAGGGGTGTTTGATTTTCTTGGTCCAGGAGAGGTCTGAGATGTGGATAAGACCGTCAACGCCTTCCTCGATTTCAACGAATACACCGAAGTTGGTGAAGTTGCGAACCTTTGCAGTGTGGCGGCTACCGATAGCGTATTTAGTTTCGATATCCTCCCAAGGATCTTTCTTGAGCTGTTTGAGACCGAGGCTCATCTTACGCTCGTCGCGGTCGAGAGTGAGCACAACTGCCTCTACTTCGTCGCCAACCTTGAGGAAATCGTTTGCGCTGCGGAGGTGCTGGCTCCAGCTCATTTCTGAAACGTGGATCAGACCCTCAACACCGGGCTGCACTTCAACGAATGCACCGTAATCAGCCATAACGACAACCTTACCCTTAACATGGTCGCCAACTTTAAGGTCGGCAGTGAGGTTATCCCAGGGATGGGGCTGAAGCTGTTTGAGACCGAGAGCGATACGCTTCTTGTCGTTGTCGAAGTCGATGATAACGACCTTGATGTCCTGATCAAGCTCAACAACCTCGCGGGGATCGCTTACGCGGCCCCATGAAAGGTCTGTGATGTGAACGAGACCGTCAACACCGCCGAGGTCAACAAACACACCGTAGGGGGTGATGTTCTTAACCTTACCTTCAAGCACCTGACCTTTTTCGAGCTTGGAGATAATCTCTTTCTTCTGCTGCTCAAGCTCGGCCTCGATAAGAGCTTTGTGAGAAACCACAACGTTCTTGTATTCCTGGTTGATTTTCACAACCTTGAATTCCATAGTCTTGTCTACGAATACATCGTAGTCGCGGATAGGACGAACGTCGATCTGAGAACCGGGAAGGAACGCCTCGATGCCGAATACATCGACGATCATACCGCCCTTAGTGCGGCTCTTGACATAACCCTTGATAACTTCATCGTTCTGGAGAGCCTCGTTGACACGATCCCAGCTGCGGGTCTGGCAAGCTTTCTTGTGAGAAAGACGGAGCTGACCGTTCTTGTCTTCAAGAGTCTCGATATAAACCTCAACTTCGTCACCGACTTTGAGGTCAGGATTGTAACGGAATTCGCTTACGGGGATGATAGCGTCAGACTTCATGCCGATGTCAACGCGAACCTCACGTTTTGTGATTGATTTCACCACGCCGTTAACAACTTCGTTTTCTTTTGCTGTTTTAAGCGACTCGTCGTAGGTGTTGGTTAACTCTTCACGGCTCTTCTCACCTGCGGTTTCGCCGTTTGCATAAGCATCCCAATCGAAATCTTCGATTGCTGTGTAGTTTTTTGATTCAGACATTTAGAATCAATTGTAGTTTTAAATGGAGTGCCTTCATCTTTTCAATTCGGGCCGCTCCGGGGTTAATAATTGAATATTCCTGTGCTCTCTATGCACAAGACGATGCAAATTTAATATTTATTTTCCAATATTACAAATATATAGATGATATTGTGAGAAATAAAATATCAAAAATAAGAAAACAGCCGGGACATCAATGTCTCGGCTGTTTTTCACTTTATCTGTTTTTTAAATCTTCAGTTTGACCGATTTCTTATTAAAGCGGACTATGTATAGACCTTTTGTGAGGTTTTGGAGCTCTGAAGCATGAATGTTTTTCATCAGGCAGACTCCATCGAGAGTGTAAACTGAGACGATCGATGACTCTTTAATCCCTATTTCATTCAATCCTGAGACACCTACGGTGGCCATCACCTCGTCGGTTTCATTGTTTTCGGGATCAGTGTCGAGTTCACATGTGAGACGTCCTTTAAATCGGAAAGTCTGGTTGAGATCTGACTGCTCTGGCGTCAGCTTGAATACATATTGGTATGTTTCTCCAGGAGCAATAGCCTTTTCGGCATCTGCTTTAATGACCGGATTCCCGTTCACTAAAAGAGATACAGAGTAATTGTCAACCGAGCGGAGACCGTTGTTATATACGGTGAATGTAATCTTCGCCTCCTGATCCGGCATGAGAGCCGGCACATCAAGGCTCACCGCTTCAAGATCGTAGTTAAGAAGATCTCCATCTCCGTTTTCAATGCGGATATTATCAATATGAATGTTGAAACCTCGGGCAGTTGTTCCCAAGAAAGAAATCATGGCCGATTCCGTGCAATATTTTCTCGGAATCTCGATAGACACCTCTTTCCATCCCGTGCTGTTATCTTTTGTGGTCAGCTCTTTTAAGGTATGGAAATCGTGGTCATTATTCGAAATCTGCACAGCTAAGGTTTCGTTTGAGTTGGCAGTGGTGGTATAGATATAGAATTTCAATACCGGATGATCTGCACTGAAGAGATCAATTTTGGGAGATGTCATTCTTTCCATAAGGCCCGATGGCTGGTCATATGCAACGAAAGAAGCGAAACCACCGTCATTGTCCTGCGCTGTGGCATCGGGAGTGGTGGCCTGACTCTGTAGACTCCAGCGCATATCCGTATGTCCGGATACTCTTGAAATCACCCATGGTGCGTTCTCAAGAGATTTTTCAGAGAACGATTCCTTGAAAGGAAGCTGCAATGGATCGCCCACTATCACGTAGTCGCCTATAGCTATTTCTCCGGCCTGATTGCCATAGAAAGTTTCTACCTGATAGTAGATCATTTTCTGGCTTGATACATTTGTCTGAGTGACATCGGTGAAAGAATTGTTCTTTGTCTTTTCCACCATTACTGTGCCGTCGCTGCGGGTTACGGTATAGGAAAGATGCTCAGGATTGATATCAAGTCCACTGACTGTTTTGGCGGGAGCTTTCCATGTCAGCACAAGTTCGTTGTCGTCATTTATTATAAGTTTAAGATTTGAAGCGGGGAGGGGATTGTCGAAGCCTACGAAAACGGGCACTGATGCCTCGATGCCCCGGCCAGCGTCATTAGAAGCGATCACACGATATGTCACATCGCCTGCAGGAGCGTTTTCATCCATCCATTCAAGTTTGGTTGCTGTTGCAGGATTTTCAAACTTCTTTACAGGGGATGCCTCTGCATCACGGAAAATCTCAACTGCTGTAAGATTTTTGAGTGCGCTTCCGTCCTGAGTCTTGTCGGGAGTTGTAAAAGAGATGTTGACTTTTCCGGAGCCGTCTGAAGCCGGTGTAGCGGTCAGATCTGCAACGGCGGCAGGAACGCCTGCGGCTGCGGTGAGTTTGACTTCTATGTCGTCAACTATCAGTCTATATGAATTAGCAGGAGAAATGGCATGAAAACCGATATATCCTACACCTGAAGCATCTGTTGTGAAATCACCGGTATATACGGTTAATTTGGTGTTGTTGGTGATTGTGGGAGCAACTATTGTTTTTGTCATCCCCTCGGCGGTGGGTGTCCTGCCGAACATAACTTCGAATCTTTCAGGAGATTCTTCATCGAAAGCGCATGCACGGAATGTTACCCGATAAGTGGAATTTGCCTCTAATTTGATAGGGGGTGTTATTAGCCAATTGTCGCTCTGCTCATATTTGTTATATTTTGACCAGGCCGCTTTCCAGAAAGATGAATATTCCCATGACGCATCATCGCCGTCGCCGTCAAGGATGGTGAAGCCGTTCATCCCTTCTTCCGAATCAAAGGTCTGGCTGTAAGGTACATCAAATGTTTCGCCGGCAAACCAGGAGTTTGAGGTAGCCATGCCGCCGGTCTGTTCTCCTATTAAAGAGGTAACGGTATAATAATAGTTGGCCATCCCTTCGGGAAGTGTCTCGGTAAATGATGTGGCACTTATGCTTTCGCCCACAAGTTCGGCACCCGGATAGCGCACCACATTATATCTTAGCTTATCTGCCTCGATTGTGCCGCCGTGAAGACCTGCTACAGGGGCATCCCATGTTAGGGTGGCCACATTGTCGGCTACAGCGAGATTAAGATTTGACGGAGCAGCCGGCACATCATTACCCGTGTAGTGTTCCACAATTGTCTTTTCTCCTTCACCTACGGAGTTTTCTGCAAAAGCCACTACAGAGTGCCTGCCGTCGCCGAGCTGTGAGACAAATTCATCGGATGCACCTGCCTCCACACTCTTTGAGTAAATCTCTTTACCATCGGCATAAACCTTTACTGTCATGTTTCCCGGTGCGGAGCCGTCAAATGCTTTTACGGGGGCAGTGAATTTTATTTTCGAGCCCTGGTCTGTGGCAGTCACTGAAAAATCAGAAAGGGCTGCAGGTGCATTCAATCCCTTTGTGGGAGCTTCAATGAATGCGCAGGTATATTCTGAATTGTCTGGAAGATCAATATAGAGATCGGCCTTACCCGTCGAGGTGTTCAGAGTGTAGATATTGGCTGTTTCATCGGAGAGGGTGGCAAGCCAGTAGATCACATTTGTTTGGGGATCAATACAAGCGCTTTGCATATATTTGGGAGATATGCCGGAATTGCCTATGGCAACGCATTCACCGGTTTCCTTATCTATACGGTAGGTGACGCCGGTAAGCAATTCCACACCGTAAAGCTCGCCGAAGTTGTTGGCAACCAAACAAGCCATGTCGGGAATTGTGGCGATATCGGTTGTGGTTCCGGTATTGGCATCTACCACGGCCAGTTTATTGTTACCTCCATCGAAGTTGCTCCAGATAGCGGCATATATCTTCTTTGAGATAGGATCGTAGGTCATGTCGGAGGCCACACTCTCCTGTTCATGTGTTTGGATAGGATCCTGCACATAATACCAGTCGTCGGTATTGACAACCATGTAGTAATTATTGAACCAGGGATCTTCCGTAAGCACTTCCCATAGACGATAGTGAACCTGACGGTCAGTATAGCATCCGCCTCCATTAGCTCTCAGATTGGGATGAGCATACATTTCAGACGGGGTAGGCTTAGATTTTGATATCTCATAACATCCGTAAGGATAAGAGGCATCCTCAGGCAGATTCCACCATGAATCAGAATATTGCATCATGCCATATATTTTGGGTTCTGCAGAAGAAGCTTTGGAAGCAACCTTTCGTGATTTCCCTTTGAACGGCTTATTGCTCAGAGCTGCCGGTTTACTTCCTGATAGAGTCCGGGCCATCCGGAAGTCGGAATCGGATGATGTTTTCGGCGCGGTTTCGAAGCCGGTGTATGCGTGTACTCCTGCTGCTGCAGCAAGGAGACAAGCTCCGGCGATTATTGGCATTTTTCTCATAATGAATGGATAGTTTGAACAGCATGTCAAGGAATCTGCAATAAATGATGTCTTACGGAAAACCGGTATATATATAACTCAAATTGTTATATATGGCTTTAAAAGAGGAGAATAATAGATTTTTTACGTCACAAATCCAGTAATTCCAGTAAATGCTGTATGTCAGTTCGGCTGCAAAGTTGAAAAAATTTATCGAGAAAACAAAGTAAAAAAGAAAAATAATTTAAATAATATGTAAAAATAGGATATTTGTAAATATAGACGATAAAATTATGGATTATTGTTGCAATATTTATGCATAAAATGAAAAAAAGTCAAATTATTTTTTGCAACATAAATTATAATGTATAAATTTGCGGAGAATACGTACGAACCACATTATGAACAACCGAATAAAGAGTATTTTGGCAATTGGGTGTCTTCTGCTTTCAGGAGTCCCTGCTTTTGGAGTAGCCTGTTTCCCGGGAGATATCATATATGAACAACCCGACGGAAGTAAGATACGCGTTAAGCTGAACGGAGACGAACACTGTCATTGGTATAGCGATATGTCAGGTAGGACACTTATGCCTTTGGGCGATGGGAAGCTTGTCATCGCTGATGAGACATTCAAGACTAAGCTCGCAAGAAAGAGAGTGGAGAAAGCCACACCTGCATCGGCATATACAAAATTTCTTACTACGGGCCGACAGAAAGTTTTAATAATTCTGGTGGAATATTCCGACAAGCATTTCACATATTCTGCCGATGATTTCCAGGATATGCTGTGCAGTCCGGGATATTCGGCTTACGGCGCGGCCGGAAGTGCATACGATTATTTTCTTGAGAACTCTGCAGGGCGTTTCATCCCGGAATTTGATGTTTACGGGCCTGTGGAATTATCGCATCCGATGTCATATTACGGTAGCAACGACGATGCTCTGGCACATGAGATGGTAAGCGAGGCATGCCGAAAACTTGATCCGGAGGTCGACTTCAGTCAGTATGACCGCGATGGAGACGGCTGGGCGGATAACGTCTATGTCTTTTATGCCGGATATGGTGAGGCCGACGGAGGAGGGGCCAACAGTGTATGGCCTCATTCTGCCAACATCTTCAATAAAGGCGAACGCTTGATGCTCGATGGTGTCAACATCGGCTCCTATTCATGTTCAAACGAACTTATTGGTGGCTCTTCAAGACTTGTAGGTATCGGAACATTCTGTCATGAGTTCTCACATGTTCTCGGTCTTCCTGATCTTTACAGCACCAACAATAACACTGCCTTCACTCCATATTATTATTCTCTGATGGATCATGGGAATTATAATGGAGATGGCCGGTGTCCGTGTGCGCTCACTGCCTATGAACGTTATTTCCTCGGATGGTGTGAGCCGAGAGAGCTTTCCGCTGACGGTTCGGTAAGGCTTGAACCGATTTCATCGAATGTGGCCTATCGTCTGAGTTTACCAGGTTATAATGAAGAGTATTATCTGCTCGAAAACAGGATGAAGACCGGTTGGGATGCGCAGCTCCCCGGCGAGGGTCTGCTGATATGGCATATAGATTATTCGCGTGATGTGTGGGATCGTAACGCAGTCAATAATGATGAGGCAAGACAGCGTGTGAACCTTATTGAGGCCGATGGGATTGAAACACTCGTATCTTCGGCCGGAGATACTTTCCCGGGATCATCAAAAATCAGTGATTTTTCTTCTTTTGTGGATCATACAGGAACAAAATATTCACATTCCCTTTCAAATATAAAACTCGAATCGGGTAATGTCACATTTGATTTCAACTCACCGTCAGCTTTCCCTAACTTAGTAGAAGGTTTGACAGCAGATGAGGTAGATGATAATGAATTTTCATTGAAGTGGAACGGAATGGAAGAGGCTGAAAGTTACCTTGTCAGCGTTTCTTCTGTTGATAATGGCAGGGAACGTCCTCTTGCCTCTTACACGGCAGTGGAAGTAGGTGAACCTAATATCAGATTAAAGGGACTGGAACCAGAAACCGATTATTTATGTCGTGTAAGAAGTGTCAAGGGGGTGTCTGTTTCAGCATCCGGAGAACCGATTAAAGTTACAACCGCCGAACCGGGAATAGGTTATTTCTCTCCGACTGCTCTTGAGGCAGCCGACATAAACGGATCAGGTTTCACCGCACGTTGGGAGACGATGGATCAAGCAGAATCCTATCTACTTGATCTGTATGTTTTTTCGGAAGAAGCATCTGAAAAAGAGGAGATGGGTTTCAGTTCGCCATTAGTAATGCCCGAAGGCTGGACCTGCACGGCTTCAGGAACAATGAGCGTAAACGGTTACTACGCCACCTCGGCACCTTCTCTCAGATTTTCTCAAAATGCGGAAATATTGGAAAGTCCGGTGTATGAAAATGAAATCAGCTCAGTCTCTTTCTGGGTGAGAGGCTACAAGGTTGATGCATCCGCCAAAGTTGTGCTGTCGGCGTATACAGGAGGGAAATGGGCTGATGTGTTAACTGTCACAGACATTGACAATGCGCATGGTGAAGTTAAGGAATGGATTCCTACGGATGGAAAGAAAGGTCCGGTGGCTATCAGTCTTTCATATTACGGACCATCCGGTTCTTCCGTATGTATAGATGATGTGACCGTCAATTTCGGAGTCAGTCTTGCGAAGAAATGTGTCAGGGAAAAAGAGAACGCAGGCACCGATACATCTTATGCGTTGTCAGGTCTTGATTCGGGGAAAGAGTACAGTTATGTGGTATACGGAAAGAAAGGAGAAAAGCTCTCGCTTCCTTCGCAAGAAATTCGGGTGACCACACTTGCCGGTGCAACAGGAATTGAAACCATCGCTACGGCGTCCGATTCGGAAGAACGTATATTTACACTCACCGGCATTGAGGTGACAGGGAATGATTGCCTCGCTCCCGGCATCTACATTGTGACCGGAAACGGGCGAGCGGTAAAGGTTGTGAGGTAATCGACTCGCTGAATAAACTGAATAAAAAGAAAATAAAACTAACCAAATATGAATAGCTTGAATAAAGTCCTGATCTTGGCAGCGGCGGCAATGAGTTTCATACCCACTGTTGAGGCAGGAAATCTGACTCCGGAAAAGGAGCGCATGGCACGTCAACCGTTACGTTTCCGCCATGCTCGTCCGCGCACGGAAGGATTGTATAGGGTGCCCGGTCCGAGAAAAATGTCTAAAGTGCCTGTAATTAAATCTACCGTAGGTCGTCCGGAACTGGTGGCCAACAGCACCTCCGGCAGAGTAGGGCAAGGATACGGAATGTATTCATTCTTTGCTGAAAGCAACCTTTCTCTTGAAAAGATTGCCGATACCCCTCCCTTCTTCGGTGGAGCGGTATATGTCAACGGTAAGTATTATGCCGCTGACTATGATTACAATGATGCTTACGAACTTGATTATGTGGAGTGGTATGTATATGATGCCACCACATGGCGACGGGAGAAGGTGGTGGAGAATCCGCTTGATTATACTTATATAGCCACCGACCGCACATATGATGCAACAACCGGAAAGGTTTACAGCATAACCTACGACAGAACCGGAAATGCCATACAGCTCTCCACAACGTCACTTACCGATGGAGCGTCTACATTAGTGGCTCCGTTGACTAAAAATGTGATCATGATCGCCGCTTCTCCCACCGGACAACTTTACGGTATTGACACAGAAGCAAATCTTTACAGAATCAACAAGTCAACAGCAGAACTTACTCTTGTCGGGAATACGAACATATATGATGATTATCTTTCCGAATATACTCAGTCGATCACCTTTGATCCTGAATCCGGAAAGATTCTCTGGGCGGAATTCCATAGCGAGGGTCTCTTCACATCGGTTTCATCTCTATATGAAGTTGATCCCGCAACGGCAGCTACAGTAAAGATTGCAGATCTTCCCGGCAGTCCGGAGATGATAGGAATGTATGTTACGGATTATCTTCAGTCCGGTGTTCCGGCGGCGGTGAGTAACCTTACTGTTGTTCCTGTTTCCGAGGGTTCTCTTGATTGTAATGTAACATTCAAAGCCCCATCAGTAACCACCGACGGATCAGTTCTTTCTGACGCTCTAACATTAGAGCTTACAGTAGATGGAGATCTTATGGACATAAAGGAGGTTACTCCCGGAAGTGAAGTGAATTGCGGCCCGTTCAGCCTTACAAGGGGATTGCATACTGTCAAAGTTGTTGCAGAGAACTCTGTGGGAGCCGGTGCTGTAGCGGCACGTGTATTCTTTGCCGGATATGATGTTCCCGGTGCGCCTCGGTCAGTCACTATGACATATGAGAACGGAAATGCAACCTTGACATGGCTCGCTCCTCTGGAGGGTGCTGAAGGAGGGGCTATGCGCGGCCCGTTGAAGTATAATGTGGTGCGTATGCCCGGTGAGAAAGTTGTGGCCGCTGAAACTGCTTCAACCACATTCACTGAGCCTCTTGAAGAAGCCGGACGCTATTATTATATCGTGACTCCGGTTTCTCCTGATGGTGAAGGTACGCCTGCCGAATCCAACAGTCTTGTAGCCGGTAGCTGCGGGCTTCCATTCATCACGTCGTTCGACACTCAGAATGACTTCGATCTATGGACGGTGGTAGATGTGGCCAGTGGCGGAAAGGTGTGGAATTATGATGAAGAGAATCATCGTCTGCGCCACCCCTGGAGCATAGATAATGCGATAGATGACTACATCATATCTCCGGGACTTAAAATGGATGGTTCAAAGACCTACAACGTAAGTTTCGATGCTTACCAGATGGTAGCCGGTTACGATGAACATGTGATGCTCTATTTCGGTTCTTCACAGGATGTGTCCAAAATGAAACTTATTCTCGATACTGAGAAACTTGGAGAAACCGCTGCCAATTTTGAAGGCACGGTTGCTCCCTCGGAAACCGGCATCTGGTATATAGCTTTCCGAAGCAAGACAGGACGCAACGGCTTTATGTCGTATGTAGACAATGTGCGTGTCATGGAGAAGGGATCATCGGCTGTTGCCGCAGGTGTTTCCAATTTCAAGGCGCAGGCCGCCGATGAAGGTAAGCTTGAAGTGACCCTCTCTTTCGATGCACCAAAGGTATCAATGCAGGGTTCAGCTCTAACTTCAATATCTCATATTGATATTATGCGTGGAGAAGGAGCGGAGCCTATAAAGGTAATTGAAGCAGCCACTCCGGGAGAGCATATCAGCTGGACCGACACTTCAGTGAAGAGAGGAATCCACACTTATCGAGTTGTTGTGTACACTGCCGAAGGAGCCGGCGAGCCGGTATCGTCACGTGTATTCGCTGGTGTTGACGTTCCGGAATCACCCGTAGACTTCCGCGCTACCGGATCGGAAGGAGCCCGTGAACTCACATGGAAGGCTCCCGCACAGGGTCAGAACGGTGGTAACCTTAATGGTTTGTTAAGCTATAAACTTGTTCGTATGGTCAACGATAAGGCTGAAGTGATTGATGACAATCTTAAAGAGCTTTCCTATACCGACACATGGAGCACAAAAGAACAAGCCTTTGTGTATTATACACTGACTGCCGTAACAACTGCCGGCGAAAGCGAGTCTGTCAACACAAGCTCATTCGCAGTCGGCGAGGCTTACGAGCTTCCATATAGCGAATCGTTCGCCGATGCCAAGCCTCAGACGAACCCTTGGTCGATTGAACAGGTAGCAGGTGCGCAGGGAGAATGGGCTATCAATAAATCGGGTGAAAATCCATATGTATCGGCGCAGGATGGCGACGGAGGTATTGCCACATTCGATGGATACCACGGCTGGACCGACGGTTGCGAACTTCGTCTGATTTCTCCGACCATCGGCATTGACAAATATAAGGATGTAGTGCTTTCATTCTATCTCTATCATTACAACGGCAGTGCAGGATGGTGGCAGGAAGACCCCGATCCGGTTGGCGAGACTCTGATTGTTGAGGTCTCTGAAAACGGAGGTGCATTCAAAGCTATTCCGGCGGCAAATTACACGCTTTACAACTCCACTTCGGGCTGGAAGAAATATGAGATCTCTCTTGACGACTATCGTAAGGAGGGCGGTGTGCGTGTCGCATTCCGCGGCAGAGGAGCCGGCAATTTCAATATTCATATCGACAACATCCATATCGACGGCACATTCGTGGGAAGTGGCGTGGAAACAGTTGTCTCCGGCGACGCTTATGCTGCGGGAGCGAAAGGGGAAATCCTCTTCCATGCTCTTTCGGGCGAGGTCTGCATATATGATATGTCGGGACGCATGGTTGCGAAAGCTGACGGCAGCTCTGCAGGTGTGACAGTAAATCCCGGTGTGTACGCAGTGGTTTGCGGTAAATCCGTATTCAAGGTAATAGTAAAATAATTAGAATTTAAACGGAGAACTGCAGGAGGGTATTGAAAAAACTTTCCTGCAGTTCTAAAATTTTTCTATATGAAGCGATTTTTTACATTAATGAGTTTTCCGGCGCTGATGCTTGCATCTGCTTTACCAGTTTTGGGATCGGAGCCTGTTTTCTCTTTTGATTTTGAGGACGGTACGTCTTTCAGCACCGATTTTTCAGTAAAAAATAACAATAGTGACGGTTATACATGGGAGTGGACCAGATATTCCACCGGTGCCACTCCCTACAACTATGTGCATTGCTACAACTGGCAGGCAGCCGACTATAATGATGCCCTAACAACTAAGGCAGCTTATACCCTGGAAAAAGGGAAAGCCTATATATTGAGTCTTCAGGCCTGGTCGGAAAGTAGTGAAAACCCTGAGAGCCTTACTTTAGCCGTGGGATATTTTACCGCAGGAAATGAGGATAATCCCACAAGAATCATGTCTTTCAAGCCTGAGAATATAAATAAATATAATGGTGAGACTCCCCGTTCTTATGAGACGGCGTTGGAAGTTGACGAAACGGGAGATTATTATTTTACTTTCATGGCTATCGGCAACCAAAAAAGCGGAGGAGCTGCCTTAGACAACATCACACTCATAGATGGCGGCTCACCCATGACACCCCAACCGGTGTCTTCGTTAACTGCGACAGCTGCGGAAGATTTTTCTCTTTCATCAACTCTTGCCATTACACTTCCCGCTAAAACAGTTACCGGTAAGAACCTTCCTGCCGATGGAATTTCAAAAGTGGAGATCTATCGCGGAACTGCACTTGTACAGACTCTTACCAACGGTCTGACACCGGGTTCCACCATAAACTGGACCGATTCTGACGCAGTGAATGGGGTCAATCGGTACAAAGTGATTGTATATAACGGTGATCTGACAAGTTCAGAGGTGGAAACTGAGGTTTATGTAGGTCCCGTCACCCCGAATGCTCCTGAAACGGTAAAGGCAGCAAAAGCAGATGGAGGCAAAATCAATATTTCATGGTCTGATGCCCAGGGGAGTGTGGAAGGTCAGCCTCTGAAGGCAGAAAAGATTACTTATAACCTCTATCGTAAAGTAAATGATGGGACACCTCTTTCAATTGCCTCCGGAATAACTGATACTGAATATGAAGATACATATCCTATAGAGGAAACGGCCACTCTTGTTTATGCGGTGGAAACCGTTTACAGCGGACGCAAATCCGCCCAGACCTCTTCAAATTCAATTAAAGTAGGTGCTTACACGCTTCCTTTTGAGGAATCGTTTGCGGATGCCATTCTCCCCGATGACTGGCAGATCACAACATCCGATACCAGCACGTGGAGCACTAAGGAGTGGGTTGTAGCCTCCAAAATGAATTCGGCACCCAACGCGGAGTCTTATGATGAAGATGGCGGTCTGCTAACTTACAACTCCTACAGTGCTTCCCGCAATTATTGGTCACAGGCGATCACTCCGGAGATCAGGCTTAACGGAGCGACCGCTCCGGTTCTTGAGTTTCAGTTCTACCATTCCACCAATTCCTCTTCAAGCAATGACCGTGTCGTGATTGAAGTGTCGAAAGATGGAGGAGAATTTGAAGAAATGGATATGGAGCCGGTGAAACGATATGACGGTTCCACCGGTTGGAAACTTCATCAGTTCCCATTGGCAGCATATGGAGATGCCTCAGCAATCAGAATTTCATTCAAGGCAATCTCCGACTATGGCGCGGATATGGCCATTGATGCGGTGAGGGTATATGCCGCATCTTCCAACGACCTTGAGGCAGGAGCTATCGAAGCCGTGACTGAAGTTGATTGCGGTCAGGATGTGGAATTCAAATTCACGGTTAAAAATATAGCTTTTGGCAATGTTAACGGTGCGGACTATTCCGTAAACGCTTATCTCGGCGGTGAATTGCTTACAACCATAGCGGGGCAGGATGTGGAAGCGATGAAAAGTGTAGACCTCACTTTCAATGTTTCCACTCATGCAGGTCATGTTGAAGCAGGTGTTCCTGTTTATGCAGAGATCGTGTATGCCGATGATGAGAACACTGCCAATAACATTTCCGATGAAATCACCGTCAACGTAAACAGTTATGGGGGTGACGGTGTATCAAATCTTACCGGAGAAGTGGAAGGAACGACACTGCGTCTTACCTGGACTCCTATAGCAATCGAAGAGTACGATAAGATGGAGTCGGCAATAAACTTTGATGATGAGGAAACTATTATAACAAAAGAGGCGTATGATGCCGATAATTCGATTGCATGGCCCGCTGAGTTTATCGCATCAGACGGTAGCGAGTGGAAAAACATAGATAAGGATGGTCTCAAAGTGCCCCAGCAATATAATATGCCAACGGGCAAGAGGGGTTTCATGTTTACTTCATGGGATAACACAGGCAACTCATCTCATAAGGATTACAGTGGCGAAAGAACCCACGGTATGCTTGTCGCCGCAGCTCCCTCTCCCGGTGAAGGCGCCGCATCGGATTATCTCGTTTCTCCTGTTCTTCCGGGAAGAGGAAACCATGTATTGGAATTCGTAGCCAAGTCTTATTCCTCCGCTTGCACGGCCGACTTCACTGTGGAATATGCCACATCTTCAGATTTTACTTCAGACGATATTGAAGAGAAGTTTATGCCTGTCGGTGCTCAGGTGCATATCAACAATAATTATCAGGAAGGTGGAAAATGGAATACTTATTCCTATATGATACCTTCAGATGCGAAATACGTGGCAATTCACTTTGTAGGAGAATCAAAGGTTGGATATGACTACTGGGGTGATCGTGAGGATGTGCCATCGGTGCTTTGTGTAGATGATATAAAACTTGTATCAGAACCGATTTCCAAACCAAAATATAATGTGTATTACAGAGAGGTCTCTGATGCGGATGACAAACCGACTGCATATTCCAATCCATCGTATGTGAAAGCTGCGAGCAAGCATAATGATATGCCTCTGGAAGATGCGGAATATGTTCTTACAGTGCCATCGGTAGCTACAGATTTCCATGTCTCTACAGTCTATCCTCAGGGAGAAACTGCGCTTTCTGAGCCATATCGACTGGATGTAGTGTCGGGTGTAGAAGATATTTTCTCCGAATCAGCTGTATCCATCAAGGCTGAAGGCCGTACATTACGCGCTTTCCGCAACAGTGAAGAGATCGTGTTGTCGGTATTTGCTTCCGACGGAACAACACTTGCCATTGATGTGAAGGCTTTCACTGCCGGTGCTCCCGGAGCGTATATTGTCAAGGCCGGTGACAAGGCGATGACAGTAGTTGTCAGATAAATCGCTCTTGATTGCTTGATCGGGTTGGCTCTAAAAGAGTCGACCCGAATTTTTTTGATATGGTTGTCACAAATATTAAAGTGATGAGTTTAATTAAATGAAGTTAGGTATTCGAATTATGAACCCTAAGTAATCGAAATGAGGACCTACATAACTAAAGATTAAAAATGAAGCTTAAACCGTCGATAGTCACATACAGTATTTTTGCAGCTGCTCTAAGTATGCTTATAGACCCGGGACATGTCTATTCCATGCCCCAGGATGAAATGCAGGCATCGGCTGATGACACCACTTCTAACGACACCATTTCTTTTCATGATGAAGACTTCACTGAGCTTGATGAACTGGTGGTTGTGGAAAGGCAAAAACTTGTTAAGAGCGACGGTGCGACCCTTACCTATAATGTGTCGGAAGATCCCGAGGCAGCCAGTTCGAACACTCTCGATATTCTGAGGAAGGTGCCTGGAGTGACGGTTGATGCCGAAGATAACGTAAAGGTCAACGGTCAGTCGAGCTTTAAAGTGCTCCTCAACGGAAGGGAGGATCCGATGGTGAAGGGAGACCTGAAGACGGTGCTCAAATCGTTTCCTGCAGCGACGATAAAAAAGATAGAGGTTATTTCAGAGCCCGGGTCGAAATATGATTCCGAGGGGATCGGCGGTATATTGAATATCGTGACCGACAGATCAAAAAATCTTTCCGGATTCATGACACAGCTTGGAGCGTGGGTCAACGCGTATCAGGCGGGGGGATATGTGAATGCGCGCACCCGTCTCAATAAAGTGATGCTTGATGCCAACGTGTCTTACAACAATGGAAAAATATGGCCAAGGAGTCAAAGCTCCGAACGCATCATAGAAAGTCTTGACGGTTCGGAAAATCATCTGTTGACAGCGCGTCAGAAGGCAAAAAACGGATGGGATTATACCGGGATCAATATGAATATGTCGTGGGAGCCTGATACATTGAATCTGTTCACGCTCTCGGCTAATTACGGTTACAACACATGGGGTAACAATGGAACGGAAGACCGTGATATGAAAAGACCTGATATGTCGACAATGTGGAACATTCATCGTGATTTCAATACCACTGGGAAATATAATGGAACGGGAGTGCAGCTATCATATCAGCATAATTTCCGGAGACCTGACCATAATATCGTGACATCTTACCAATATTATTATACTGACCAGAACGATATAACAAACTATTTCCTTGAATATCTTTCGGGCGAAGGGAGTGAATATCCTTTCAGTTCCGATCGTAACAATATCAAAAGGAATTACCATATAGTGCAGCTCGATTATTCAAACCGGTTTAACAACCATCATCTCCTTGAAGCGGGTGGAAAAATGTTTCTGAACGATAATTCAAATCTTGTGCGTCCATTCTTCGGCCCATCAGAGGAAGAGGCTGTCGAAGCGGATGGGATGGTGGTGAAAATGGATCGTATGATGAATGTTTACGCCCTTTATGGATCATACACAGGATCATTCTCCAAGTGGAATGTAAAAGCCGGAGTGAGATATGAGCATACCGAAATGGGTGGGAAATACCGGATAGGCGATTATCCTGACTTTACTACGTTGCTAAATGATATTGTGCCGAATGCGGCTGTGAGCTATAATATATCAGATGCTTCAAGTTTGCGTCTGGCTTATCAGATGCGTATCACACGGCCAGATGTGTCGCAGCTCAATCCATATGTAAATACCCTCACTCCGGGTCAGATTCAGTATGGAAACCCTGATCTCAAAAGCGAGAAGGGACACACTTTCACCTTAGGATATTCCAATTATGAAGGGAAGTTTTCGGGAAGTGCCAAGCTTTCCTACCGTTATGTGAGCAACAGTGTGAACGATGTGATCTTCATGCGTGACGGGATAATGAACTCAACTTATGCAAATATAGGGGAGTCGCATATGGCGATGCTTGAACTTTCGGGCGATTGGAACATAACGTCTGCACTCCGATGGTCGCTCTATGTCTCGGGAAATTACCAGCATCTTCAGGCTGATTCAGAATTATTGAAGGCGAAGAACCACGGTTGGCAAACCAATATCAATACTAACCTGAACTATTCAGTGGCTCAAAAATGGCGGCTAAGTGCCTATGGCGGTTTGTGGACTCCCTGGATTGACCTACAGTCAAGCGGAACTACTACCGGCTATTATTATGGGCTTGGCGCCGGTCGGTCATGGCTTAAAGATGATGCGTTGACGGTTCAGCTAAGTGCCGGGAATATGTTTCCGACACATGGACATAATTCTTTCAGGCAGGAAGATGAGAGCGTGCGGAGAATTTACACAGGCAGGTATAGCCAGTGGAACGTAGGTCTGAGTGTGACTTTCAAATTCGGTGGCTTGCAGGCTACTGTAAAGAAAACTGCAGCTAATATCGAAAAAGAAGAAACAACCTCATCGGAATCGAGAGGTGGAAATAAATAAAAGGTTAATCTGCTACGTTGTTATATAAGATGGAAGAAAACGAATTCCGACAAAAGGTGATGCCGCTTCAACGCCTGATGTATGCGCTGGCGTTGAGACTCGGCTTGCCTCCCGACGATGCCGCCGATGCTGTGCAGGAAACCCAGCTGAAGCTCTGGCGTGGAAGGGATGGGATTCCGGAAGATTCCACCGGACTCAAAGCTTACTGCATGGTCTCTATCCGTAATGAATGTCTCTCATTGCTGAAACGCAGAAAAGACACCTCTCCGATAGAAACGGTAACCGGAGTAATAACAGATACAGCCATCCCCGATGTGGAGGTCAAAGACACCAGAAGGAGAATGGAGCAGTTCATAGACTCTCTTCCCGACGGACAGCGACGGGTGATCAGGCTAAGCAGCTTCGGAGAATATGATGTGATGGAAATATCTGAAGCCACTGGGTTCTCTCCGGGCAATGTAAGGCAATTGCTTTCAAGAGCACGGAAAAGATTACGTGAAATGATTGAAAGCTTAAATTGAAAACCTCTTATAATCCTCATAAAATGAAAGATAAAACTGATTGTAACAAGATAAGAGCTTTGCTCGACCGATGGTATTCGGGTCTCTCCTCTCCAGAAGAGGAGCTGATATTGGGCGAAATGCTTGAATCAGCAAAAGATCTTCCTTCGGATCTTGAAGCCGACAGGATATTATTTGCTGAGCTCGGTGCGCTTTCCGAAAGTGTAACGGAAATGCCGGAGGAATATAAATCACGTATAGATCTTGCGCTTGAGAAAGAGATTGCATGCGAATCTAAAAGAGTGATGCCGGTAGGTATGAGACGAATCCGATGGAAACGTCTGGCTCAGATTGCTGCCGGTGTGGCAGCGTGTTTCGCTTGTGTCCTTCTCACAATGAAGGTGATTGATGCTCCGGAGTTGGAAGTGAAAGGCGATATGATGGCTACAGATGTGTCAGATAATATAAAACCGACTCCCGTTGAAATTGATGATACGCTTCAGAACCGGGGCTTAGCACTCAATGTGTCATCGATTGATGTCCCGAGAGCAGTAAAACCGGATGAAAACCGAGGGATTGCCGGCAAGTCAAAAACCGAACGCAAAATATACTCATATTCTGAGAAACAACAGAGTGAAATAGTGGTTGGAGATGAGAGTGCCGCTAACGTAGAAAGTGAAAATGACCATGATACACGTCATGTTTCGATGTCAGATGAAACTTTCCCTTCCCGCGAAAACTATCGTGTTGTTAGAGATCAGAGTGAGGCAGATGCAATTATAAATTCCATTTTCTCACGTCTTGAATCGAATGTATCGATGGAAACAAGTAAATTATCGAAAATTGAACTTGAATATGATTCGGAGGTGTCAAGGCTCTCGGGTATAGAAAATGTTGGACTCCTTAAAGAATATTATCATGAAAAGACCCCATTATAAGAAAATGAAAAACTGGAATTCCGGATCATCATTAGGCAGGATGATTGCAATGTTGGTTTTTGCCTTTTTACTTCTAAACGCATCTAAAGCAAGTGCGGAAGATATTTTTGCGGAATTGACCGATCTGAAGCAGGTGGAGAGCACTTATATATCGGGAAGATTTGCCCATAATCAGAGAACCTGGCAAAGTCATTCCGGGATGCGAGCGATAAATTTGAGTGATGGATTTTCATCACTTTATACATATCGCTGTTATTCTCTGGAGGCGGTGGAAAAGGCCCGTACTATTCTCAAATCCTATTTAAAGAAGCATCCGGATATGGAGGTTGTGATGCGCACTAAGGAGCTGGCCGGTGAATATGTGATATATGAGCAGTTTAATTCAGAGGATAAGCTTATGAAAATGATAATCTGGAACGGAGAATCTCCCAATTTGTGTGAGATTGTGGTTGTGGATTGGAAAGACGGACTTGTAAGAAAAACATCCGGAAATCAGGTTGATATGTTTACCCATCCCGGTGAATATACCTTTGATTTCTCAAGCGTAATTGATTTATCAGATCTTAACGGCCTCTCGTATTGGTTAGGTAACTTTTGTTTGCAAAGCCTTTCTAAGTTGCATGATTTGGGAAATCTTCATGAGCTAACCCAACTTGATCAGCTCAAGGAATTGGATGAACTCTAAATTAAAAAAGCAGATGGATTATGAAAAAATTTCTCTTATTGTTTTTGATCCTGGTTGTGGGCGTGACAAGTTGCAGTTCGGTTCAGATTTCTTCTGACGAATGGAAGATCCAAAGTAGCTCTCACTCATCTTCCGGGAATACCATAAAGGTCCCTGTTAACTGGAATGTGATGAAGATAGCCAACTATACTTCGGCAGATATTGAATATAGTGAGAAGACAGATGGCGAGGTCATTGTTAAAGGTCCGAGTGATGTCATAGACAAGATTAATATAGAAGAAAAGGGGGTGACGCTGACCATACGTGTTAAGTCTGATGTGGGCAGAGTAGATCTCTCCGGTGTTAAAATCAAAGTATGTCTGCCAGAGCTCAACGAGGTGACTCTTTACGGTTCCGGCGATTTCAGGGCAGAAAGGATGTTGGCTGCATCTTTGGAGCTGAATATACTCGGATCGGGCGATATTATCGCAGGGACAATGGATTGTACATCCATGAAACTCTCGATACGTGGTTCAGGAGATGTAACGGTGGAAAAGATATTAGGTACGACTATACAGTTTCTTACGCAGGGTTCGGGAGATATCAGTGTGAAGAAGATTGATGCCACGCGTATGACTACACAGGTTCAAGGTTCGGGTGATGTCCGGGTTGATCGTCTCACATGTGCACGTGCGGAAGCGTTGGTGCAGGGATCGGGAGATGTGTCATATCACAGTCTTGATGCCACAACATTGCAGGCGACCGTTCAGGGAAGCGGAGACATTGAGGCGGATGGTAAGGTTCTTTCCGCAACATTGGTTACTCAAGGCACCGGGTCCATTAAAGCAAGAAAACTTAAATGTGACGGTGTGTCGAAAAATAAGCAAGGTACGGGTGATATAATTATTTAAATATTATCTCTTGTCGTGGGTGCCAAAAAAACGGCACCTTTTTCTTTTTTCCGGAGCCGGAGGATTGTCTAACGGAATATCCGATGTGCGTATCACATCGATTCCGAAGAAACCACGGGCAAGAGAAAGGGTTATATCGTTATCCTTTTTTATCCCCTTGTATATGGAGTAAGGGAGCTGAATATTCTTACTTTTACCTTCCGGAAAATCCACCTCTACATAATATTCGTAATATTCGGGTCCGCTGACATATCTGTTTTTTCCCACTCTCCGCGACTGATGATGTTTCTCACGATATTTACTTATTACCATAGCTTTCTCTTTCCTGACATCGGAAGAGGAAGCCGAAAAATTAACAATATAAAAAAGACCGGAAAGAAGGAATGTAAAGAAAACGAAATGGCATATGAAGTTGGGGGTGAAGGCATGGTTCCCGGTAAGACGTTGCCACATGCGCCATAAAACAGTGCCGCTTCCAGCCGCCATCACACCTGAAATCAGTAAAGGTATCCACCATTTGATTAATGTCAGCGACTGAAGACCTATCACAGAACCGATAGACGCGATAAGAACAAACACAATCCCTACAAGGGTCAAAGCTCTACCGACTGAAAGATTTCTGGAATTCATAAGTAGCTACGAATAATTATTAAATTGATAAGATTGCAAAGATAGGAAAAAAAGAGCGTGTTTTATCGTTATCTATCCTATTTTGATATAAATAATTGTATAATTAGCGGATATTAGTTAATTTTGCAATGAAAAACCAAGATATTACTAAATAGATTCAAATATGAAGTTTTCCAAAATTTTCGGACTAATCCTTGCCCTGTGTGTGGCTATGCCCGCAGCAGCGCAGTTTAATTTGAAGAAAGGTGTTTCAGCTCTTCAGAAAGGCGCCCAGGCCCTTACTCTCACAGATGAGCAGATGGCCGCTTATGTGAAGCAGTCGGTGGAATGGATGGACAAAAATAACCCCGTGCTTCCCGAAGATAATCCTTATGTGGTTCGTCTTCGTAAACTTACTGCCAATTGTAAGGATGCGGATGGAATACCATTGAATTTCAAGGTTTATGATGTGATTGATGTCAACGCATTCGCTTGTCCCGATGGAAGTGTGCGTGTATTCTCATCTCTTATGGACATAATGAGCGATGACGAGCTTATGGGTGTTATCGGCCATGAAATCGGTCATGTGATCAAGCGTCACTCCAAGAACGCGCTCAAGCATGAGCTCCTCACCGGTGCGCTCATGGATGCTGCCGGTGCAGCAAGCAACAAGGTTGCAGTGCTTACTGATTCGCAGCTTGGCGCACTCGGTCAGACTCTTATGAATGCTAAATATTCTCAGAAGCAGGAATCGGAAGCCGATGATTGCGGTTATGATTTCCTTGTTAAGAACGGACTTAACCCATGGGGAATGTCAATGGCATTTGAGAAACTGATGGGTTCCGAGGGCGGAGCAAAGCAGAGCACAATCCAGAAGATGTTCTCTTCTCACCCCGACACTCAGAAGCGCATCGAAAAGATGGCTAAACGTGCAACTAAGGATGGATATACCAAACCGGAGGCTAAATAATTCCGGAATAGAACGGTAGCATCATATAAGGTTGCAGATAGGTGTAACTGCATATGATTTTAATGAAGATATAAGAAATGGTGACGGTTTACCGTCACCATTTCTTATATCTTCATATTTATAAACAATGTTGGTTGTCATCAGCCAATATTGTCTATAAGAACCTTTTTAATATTTCGATTCGGAAGGTTCGAAAAGCTGATCTATGGCCTCTTTCAATTTAGGCTCGGCATTTGCCACCTCATCCTCTTTGACATCAACACCGGGAAGAACCCAGTTTTTTAGAAAGTCGCGTACTTCCATACGCACGTGTTCTGCATCATCACGGGTTGCAATCACAGGCACAACACGTGTTTTGGCGAAGTCCTGTTGATCCATAAAGGTGTACATGGCCTGAGGAAGCGAATCCCACCAGTTTGGAGCAATCATAATAACTCCGGTGATCTCCTTCATTGCACCGTGGCTATACTCTCCCACGATGGCCGGACGTACCCGACGTTCCTTCTCGGCTTTTGTAGCCATCTCAAAAGTGGCCTGATCTTCAGGATATGTTTCCACCGGAATAATAGCGAATGAGTCGAAATCAACATTTCTTGCTTTCAATAATGCCTCTGCTTCTTTTGCAAGCTTTGCGCAATTTGAACTTTCCTCTTTACCTTTCTGGGTAAAATATGCAATAAGAATTTTTTCAGGTTTCATAGTATTTATATAATTTGTGTGTTTCTATTATCTAACGTTTAATCGGGGGGTAAAGTTGATTAATGAAAGGGGATGGACTTATAAAATGTCACATCCCCTAAAATGTCACATCCCCTTTTCTAAGAGAGTGTTTGAATTTAAATGATTTTAGCACAAAGAGAGATTTTGGGATGATTTTCCAAAGTTGAAGAGGGAGCGATGCGGGCATCGTGACCGATGAAATCTTTGGGAAAGCGCCCAAAAGATCCT
>JAAVEA010000005.1 GCA_014801535.1 Bacteroides sp. | reverse complement strand
TCTGCGCAAGTATTTGGTTCATCAACATTATTTTTTTATCTCTTTTTATGTTTTAAAACATTGTTTTTCAATTAAATCAATTTATGTTAATTTTTGTTTAGTTTTGTTAATAGGATTTTTTCAGTTCCAAAATAAAAGAGATGAAATTGCACTAAAATACAATTTCATCCCTACCCTCCCTTCTTAGAAGAACACTGATCCTACAAAATAATTTGAAGCGAAATGAATATAAAAATACGAGAGTGTGTTTGGATTTAAGGCTCCATCCACTAAAATACTTAAATACTTACTTTTCATTTATTAATTTGGTTTAAGACCGCTCTAATAAACACGATGGAAAATAACAAAAAAAGGTTGGCTACACGAGCCAACCTTACATTTTAACTTTTTTTAGAAGTGGGATTAACGATAGTCCTTCAGAATCTCACGAAGCTTCTGACGGGTAAAGAAGATACGGCTTTTAACCGTTCCCAGAGGCATATCGAGCTTCTGCGAAATCTCCTCATATTTATACCCGGCCACGTGCATAGAGAAGGGCTTCCGGTAATCAGCAGGAAATTTCGCGATTATTGCAGAAATTTCGCTGACAGCATACGCACCGTCAGGTGCGGCTAACCCTGAATCCTGGCACAAGTTGACATGATAAAGATTTTCAGTACTATCAACTACTGTGTTTTCACGAACACTTTTGCGATAGTTGTTGATAAAGATGTTGCGCATAATAGTCAACATCCAGCCCTTCAAGTTGGTGTTCTCAACAAACTTTTCCTCGTTGTTAAGAGCCTTGAGAGTGGTATCCTGAACTAAATCCTGCGCCTCCTCCTTATTCATCGTCAACTTTAGAGCGAAAGAAAGAAGATTGCCCTGCATTCCGATTACAGAGTTTTCAAATTTACTTGTATTGCTCATCGAAGTTAAAATTAGGGAGTGAATAAAGTTAAATAAAAAAATAAATTGTTTACGCAGAAATTTCAGACATCCCATTATGACCTGCAATTTCCGTGGTTAGCTTAATTTCAAAAGTTTATGAAATAATGCTAAAAATCAAGCATCAGTCGTTTTGTCTCTAAGGGCAATCCTTCCTATTCTTAATTTCTGCGTAAAGTTACTATTTTTTTTTGAGATTGCAATAACTTTCTAAACTTTTTTACAAAATTCTTTATTTTTATTTCTATTGCAAGCTATTTTCCAGCACTTCCACTTTTACAAGTTCAATTCTGGTGGTAGACATCTTGAGGATTGTGAACCGAAGGTTCCCTATATCAACCACTTCTCCCTGCTTCGGCAGAGCCTGGAGGTTTTCTATTATGTATCCGGCAAGTGTGTGGTATTCCTCGCTTTCTTTAATTTCGAGTCCGAAATCTTCATTTACTACGGAGATTTCGACGCGTCCGGGAAATTCGAAGCTTCCATCGGGTAGTTCTCTTCCCATGACACGTTTTTTATCATGCTCATCTTCTATCTCTCCGAAAATCTCTTCTACGAGATCCTCAAGAGTAACCAGTCCGGCTGTCCCTCCGAATTCATCTATTACAATCACAAGACTCTTTTTTTCGGAGAGCATACGCGACATCATTTTATTAGCGAGCATTGATTCGGGTGTGAATATCACGGGTTTTATCCGGGCTCGCCAGTCAGTATTGGTATTGAAAAGTTCCGACACGTGAATATATCCCTCCACATCGTCTATATCTTCCTTATAAACGACAACCTTTGAGAGTCCGGTAGCGATAAAAACCTTCAGAAGCTGATCTCTGGTGGTCCCTTCGATAGGCACGGCCGTTATTTCATTACGAGGAGTCATACACTTGGATATCGGAGTGTCCTTGAAATCAATTGCTCGTCGGAAAATCTTAACCTCGTTCTCCAGCGCCTCCTTATCCGAACTTTCAGTTATCGACTGCTGAATATAGTCGTCAAGTTCCTCCATTGTGAGGCGAGTCGTCTCCTCTTTAGATGTATTGAGTCCGAAAAGTTTCATAAGACCGTTTGAAAGAACGGAGACAAACCAGGAAACCGGATAGAGACAAAGATAAATCAGATATAACGGGAGTGCCACGAGCCTGATCATAAAGTTGGGATTGATCCTGAATGTACTCTTAGGCATGAATTCTCCTCCAATCAGTATGATTCCGGTGGAGAGAACGGTGTTGCAGATAAGGGTCAGGGCTTCATTGCCGTGAAACCATTTCTCGAACGTGGGATTCACTATGGCGGAGAAGGCGATACCGTAGATGACAAGCACAACATTGTTTCCGACAAGGAGAGTAGATATAAACATATCTTCATGTCGGGAAAATCCGCGTATTATCCGATCTACAAGACCTCCTCGGGCCGCATCGATCTCCATCCTGACTTTGCTCGACTGCACATAAGCTATTTCACTGCCCGAAAACAATCCGGACAAGAACACAGCTATAACCGCAATTATGATCGCTAATGTGAAATCCATATTTTAGCCTGATTTTCTCTGTTTTTACAACGTCACCGTATCGGTAGCCGGAGGAGTATTGTCGTCGATTGCGTTGCCGGACGCAGAAGCTCCTCCCGATTCGGCACCTGTGCCCGGAGACTCCAGCATATCCTCTTTATTGACAGGGAAGATGCCCATAGGCTTTATAACCCTGTATTCGGTAAGTTTATCATTGCTTATGAAGCCTATCCCTTCAAGCACATGCGTGGCCGTCTCTATATGTATGAACGAATCGCTGTAAATTTTATTAGAGGTCTGATCCCAGTAAAGTTCCTCCGACTGGAAAAGATCCTTGGGTGCCTTTGTAAGCTCAACGCGTCCCATAAGCTTCCAAAGCTTCCTGTCTTTGAAATATCGCGCCGAGTCAGCGGCCACGGTAGCAATCACATTGAACGCCCTGTCATATTTCTGCAAATACAATCCTTCGGGGAAAATCCAATAAGGGGTATCTATCTGATCATATACCCTCCATAACGGAGACACGATCTTATACTGAATCACGCCCGAATCGCTGATAAGTGTAGAGACATTCTTGGTAGTCATCGTGGCCATCTTCTCCGGATTCAATCCGGCAGCGACATCGACTTTTTTCTCCTCTTTACAGCCCACGGCGACAAGAAGGAGTCCTATAATCATTAAGAGTATAATTCTCGAAAACCTCATTATCTGATCTTACACTGCATTATCTGATCTTACGCTGCCAGAACCAAACTTCGTTGAAATTAACTCCAAGAGTGATATTGAAATAATTTTCGGTGATAAGTTTGGCCGGATGTGCGGCACGTCTCTTCCACTCAAAGCCGAGATTGATCATTGTCTTTCCTTCATATGTCGGAAATCCGAAGCCACAGGTCACACCTGTTTCCCTTATCCTGTTTCCGTTTATATTAAGATAATCATTGGCATAATACGCTCCCAACCTGTATGCCACACGCTTCATGTAGGCTCCCCTTAACTCTGGCACGAACTCCGCGCCTACGGCATAACGGGTACGGTCGTAAAAATTCATTCCCTGCGTGAGCACCTGCTTTACGTCTGACGGCTTCTGGCCTGCTAAAACACGCTCGTCATAAATGGCCGAGAAGGGAGCCTTCGACCATTGCTGCCATGTCATGTCGGCCTCCACCATAAGACGATATGATTTCTCATATGTATAATTCACTCCGGCTCCAATGCTGTTGGGTGAATAATATCGGTTCTTAATGCTATGATAGGCCAACGTGTCGGGACGTTTGTCCTGAACCATCTCCTGCGCAGTGACCCATGTGTGGCCAAGCATCGTTTTCTTGGGTGAATATGTAAGACCTAACACAAGTTTGTGAAATTTATTCCAGCGGAGAGTATATTGAGCACCGATATTGATATTCCAGTCTCGAATCTCCATAACATGCTCATATTTGGCCTGTCCTCCGCTCTGGGTGGTGGTGAAAAGATCGTTGACTATATTACCGAAATCGTAACTGAGGTTAAAACCAAGTGAGACGCCCTTAAACTCACCGGCCCAGCCGAGATAGAGCTGATTGATACCTCCGGAACCCTGATTTGACATTGTGCCATGTGTGATTTCATTACCGAATGCATAACCCACCGAACTATAAGGAAGCAGACCGAACGATCCACCCATATGCTTGCCGATCGGGAACTGCATGGTCAGATAATCGACACCGCCACCAACACTGTTTTCGTGATGTCCATCTTCCGTGCTCCGGAGAAATGAAATGTCAGCTCCAAGGTCAAACAGAAAAGTCAATGAATCAATCACGGCATATGAAGCCGGATTCATGGCATTTATCTGGCGGCCGGAGTTCATGGCGTAACCCACACTACCCATCTGACGCTGCATAGAAGTGGCGCGATCGCCTATGATTCCATATCCATACATTGAATAGGGTGAGGTCTGGTTCTGGGCCGACGCGAACAGCACTGCCATAAAGGCGGCCAATATTAGTTTGATTCTATTCATTTTCTATTATAATTGTAAATGTTTACCAATCCAAGTCCGACAAGATTATGATTCACCACACAAGGAATTCCTTTCTCCTCAACAAGAGGTTTCAGAAAATCTGCATCGCCACCTGTCATGATAAGCCGTATATCTTTATAAATCTTTCTAACTTCAAAAAACATTCCCGCAATTTCCGACACAAGACCACCGACCACACCGCAACGTATGGCACTCTCCGTGTCCTCTCCCCACATCTTAAGCTCTCCTTCGGGGCGCACGAGAGGTAATTTCGCGGTAAAAGCATTAAGGGAACGGAAACGAAGCCGCAGACCGGGTGAGATGTTTCCGCCAAGATATCTGTTACCGTTCACAATGTCGGAAGTGACAGCAGTCCCGGCATCGACCACCAATGCGTCACCGCCATATTCTATCATAGCCCCGGCAGCGGCCGCGACACGATCCACTCCAAGAGTGGCAGGTGTGGCATATTCCACATCAAAAGGAAGAGGCGTGGTCGATGTAAGCTCTATTACGGGGATATCGAACTCAGCCATGAGACGCTTTCCGAATCCATCGTCCGACCCGCCGACGCTGCAGAACACCGCTCCTTCCGCTTCATATTCGGAAACAAGAGAAAACAAGGCATCAGGATCGGAATTATCCACTACCCGAGCCGTCAATACACGGTTGCCGTCAAACACAGTGCCCTTGGCAGCAGTATTCCCTATATCCGCTGTAAAGATTACACTCATCTCTTAATTTTCTTTTCCTTATTTTCTTCCCCTTTCCCCTCTGCCTCCTTTTTCATACGGGCAGCGATCATCCACGATGATATAACCTGAATAAGCGCACCGGCGAGGGTGAACATTATTGTGTCGCGCATAACGGCGAGGGAGAATCCAACATTGGGATAACGATAGGAATTATAGAACCAGAAAAAGGCTCCTACTAAAAAGGCGAACCCGGCCCACATTTCCATTCTGCGTAGCCGGCGAAGACGCATGCTGTCGCCGGGAGCATTCACATTGACCATACGGGCCACCGCATAGATCAAGGCACCGGCCGCATACACATATTTGAAAACCGTAAGCAAAGTTTCACTCCCTATATTGGCAAAAGGCGCGACAAGCCCGGCGCAAAGTAATACAAGGCCTATAAGAGAAAGATTCTCCATCCGCCTCCGGCGTTTCTCTATCTTAGTCATCTTTTATATTTATTTCAATTCTTTTTGAGGATATAGACATCCTCTGAATTCTTCTGCATGTGATATTCCTCACGCGCAATATGCTCAAGATCTTCAGTGCCTGTAACCAAAGCCTGCCTGCGGGCACGGTAATAGGCCGCCGAATCCTCACATTCCTTTATCTCTTTCTGCAATTCATTTATCTGAGCCTGATATTCCATATTCAGCTTGTAGCTTGTATCCTCATTAAAGAAAAGAAGCAACACCACAAGCCCGAGAATAAGGATCAGCGCGATATGCGATCGGCGCCGAACCCAGAAATTCATCTTCTTTATCTTTCCGCTCATCTTATTTCTATCACATGGAAGTCAAAACTATTTTAGAAACAGTATGACCGATATTAAAAATGTGTTCATACTTATTTCAACTTCATCTGCAAAATTAGTGATAATAACCCCTATTACCAAAAAATTTAAAAAAATTTCCTTTTTTCATGATAGATTTCCTTTTAACGTTGTTATAATATCAGAAACCAATTAAGAAACCAAATAAGAAAGCATTTTTGATAAAATAACTATAAAATGCCGGATTGTTGAAATAATCTAATGTTCCACTTAAAAACACATTGTCATGGCTGAATCCACAACTTTCAAACAGAGATTATTAGGGTTGCAAGGCAATCTTCTTAGTTTCGCATATCAGCTCACCACTAATAAGGAGGCAGCTCAGGATCTCGTTCAGGACACCACTCTGAAGGTGCTCGACAACGAAACCAAATATGTTGACAATGTTAACTTCAAGGGATGGGTATTCACCATCATGAGGAACATTTTCATCAATAATTATCGCCGCCAGGTGCGCAGTGCAACTGTCATCGATACCACCGAAGATCTTTACCACCTCAACCTCTCGCAGGAATCAGGTCTTTCCACTCCGGAAGGTTCTTTCGCAGCAAGAGAGATTTCTGAGGCTATCAACGATTTCGCCCCCGAATATAAACAGCCTTTCACTATGTATGTGGCCGGTTATAAATATAGCGAGATCGCAGATAAGATGGGACTTCCCTTGGGAACTGTTAAAAGCCGTATCTTCTTTGCAAGAAAGAAACTTCAGACTCTGCTTAAAGATTACAGATGATAGATTCGCAGTTCAATATTGATTAAAAAGCATATATAGAAATTACTGATTATAAGTTGAAGCGCCATTATGGCGCTTTTTTATTTTACAGAGCAGCCCGTTATATTAGGAAAAAACCGCTCTCAAACGTTAGTTTAAGTAAGCAACGATTACTTAATGAGAAAAAAATGTTAAGTATTACCTACATATTTCATTCGTCTTTTTTAGTGACGACACCGAAATGCAGCATCATCTTTGATTTCTGGAAAGATCCTTACGGCATGATGCATCAACTGATCGATGCCGATAAACCGGTATATGTAATAGTGTCGCATTTCCACAAAGATCATTTTAACAAGGATATTTTCACATGGGCTTCGAAATATAAAGATATCCGATTCATACTCAGCAAGGACACTGCTCAAAGAGCCAGATATATTTTCTCCCCTACCTCAACCCATTCAGGTCCGCATCTTGATAAATCATGTCTGACAGTGCTCAGGCCGGGAGAGGCGTTTTGCGACAACCTGATTACGGTAAACGCATTCGGATCGACCGATGAAGGAAATTCTTATCTTGTATCCGTAGATGGAAAAACAATATTTCACGCCGGCGACCTGAACGCATGGATATGGAAAGATGAATCCTCTCAAAAAGAGGTGGACGATGCGTTAGCTCTTTTCCGCAAGAAGCTGGAGCCTATATCGGAACACCTCTCCGGAGATAATGATAAAATAGATGTGGCGCTCTTTCCGGTTGATTCAAGACTGGGCACCGACTATTGGGAAGGAGCAAAAATATTCCTGCACACGTTCCGCGTCGGAACCTTCATCCCCATGCATTACGGCCTTGGAACTGAAGAGGAACAGCTGCGCAGAAGATTTGATGCCGCCCGATTCGACCGATATGCCGATCCCTCGTATCCGACAGAATTCATCGGCCCACTTCAAACATACGGCTCCGTAAGCAAACTAAATGAGTTCAATACAAAAAACGATTAGACAACTTCGGAAATAAAGTTTTTTTACTAATTTTGCAAAACAAAGCGAAAATATGATTACAGCATCAGCAAAGAAAAGAGAGAATATAGCCGAATATCTACTCTATATGTGGCAGATAGAAGACCTTATCCGTGCATACGGACTTGATCTCGACCGCATAGAGAAAGAGATAATCGACCGACACACCACACTTTCCGACACGCAGAAAAAAGAGATGCGCGACTGGTATGAGTCGCTCATCGACATGATGCGCCGTGAGGGTGTGGAAAAATCAGGACATCTTCAATTGAATAAAAATATCCTGATTGATCTCAACAATCTTCATGCCCGCTTAATGAAGAATCCTAAATTTGCCCGATATGCAGCCGAGTTCTACAATACTCTGCCATATATAGTTGAGATT
Organism: Bacteroides sp.; assembly: GCA_014801535.1. GTDB lineage: Bacteria > Bacteroidota > Bacteroidia > Bacteroidales > Muribaculaceae > Lepagella. The sequence continues at coordinate 124,321 of JAAVEA010000005.1, read as the reverse complement.
CGCTCCAAGGCCGGAGATAACAAGAAAGATGAACTTGAATCCTGCTTCGATGCTCTTTATGGAATCCTGATGCTGAGACTTCAGGGAAAAGAGATTTCAAAAGACACTCTCGAAGCTACTCAGCAGATTTCCAGATTCCTTGCTCTTCTGGCTAAATACTATAAAGAGGATTATAATAACGAGCTCGATTGGGAAGAGGAGTGATAACTTCATTACTAACTTGCGGCCTGAGGCCATGATTCTGAAAAATATATTATAACATGAAAATACTTGTAACCGGATCGCACGGTCAGCTTGGAAATTGCATTCGAAAAGTTTTCTCCGGAGATGCAGATCTTGAAGTCGTCTACACTGATGTGGAGGATCTTGACATTACAGACCGCGAGGAAGTGGATCATTTCATTCGTGAAAATAAATTTGATTTCATTGTCAACTGCGCTGCCTACACGGCTGTAGACCGTGCGGAGACCGATGATCTGAAAGCAGCTGCAATCAACACCGTCGCCGTAGGATATATCGCACAGTCCGCATCCCGCTATCGGGTGAAAGTTATACATATCTCTACAGATTATGTATTCAACGGTGAGAGCTTCCGTCCTTATGAAGAGAATGATGAGCCTTACCCGAGAAGCATTTACGGACGCACCAAACTCGAAGGGGAAGGGATTCTTACCTCTTTCTGCCAGGATGCGCTCATAATCCGCACTGCATGGCTGTATTCTGAATTTGGCGGTAACTTCGTGAAAACCATGCTCCGCCTTGCATCTGAGCAAGATAGCATCAATGTTGTGGCAGACCAGATCGGATCGCCCACATATGCGGGTGATCTCGCCGAAGCTATCTACCATATCATCCGTCACAAGAAATGGCTACCGGGAATCTACCACTTCACCAACGAGGGGGTGGCTTCATGGTTCGATTTCACCAAAGCCATATTCGAGATAACAGGAAAGAAAGCCAAGGTCAACCCTATCCCCACTTCCCAATACCCCTCTCCTGCCAAACGCCCTATGTATTCGGTTTTGAGCAAAATGAAAATCAAAAACACCTATGGTGTGAACATCCCTTATTGGCGCGACTCCCTGAAAAAGTGTCTTGCGCTTTTGGGTGAATAAACAAACCACAAGATGTCTGAAGAGCTTAATAAAGAGATTGCGCGCAGGCGCACTTTTGCAATCATATCCCATCCCGATGCCGGTAAGACAACTCTTACTGAAAAGCTACTCCTTTTCGGAGGTGCCATTCACGTAGCAGGTGCTGTAAAGAGCAATAAAATCAAGAAAACCGCCACTTCCGACTGGATGGAGATTGAGAAACAACGCGGAATATCCGTAGCCACATCGGTCATGGGTTTCAACTACGGCGACTATAAGATAAATATCCTTGACACCCCGGGCCACCAGGATTTCGCAGAAGATACCTTCCGCACGCTTACTGCCGTGGATTCTGTCATCATCGTTGTAGATGCAGCAAAAGGTGTGGAGACACAGACTCGTCGTCTGATGGAGGTGTGCCGCATGAGGAAAACCCCGGTGATCATTTTCGTCAATAAGATGGACCGTGAGGGACGCGACCCTTTCGACATTCTTGATGAACTTGAGAAGGAACTTCAGATCAATGTTCGTCCTTTGTCATGGCCGATTAATATGGGAGCACGTTTCAAAGGGGTTTACAATATCTACGAACAAGGTCTTGACCTCTTCACTCCCTCCAAACAGACCGTGAGCGAGCGCATTGAGATCTCTGATGTTTCATCACCCGAGGTTGATGAACTCGTGGGAGAGGCTGATGCCGCCAAGCTTCGTGAGGATCTTGAACTCATAGAGGGTGTATATCCCGAATTTGATGCCAACGACTACCTTGCCGGCGATACAGCACCCGTATTCTTCGGATCAGCCCTCAACACATTCGGAGTTAAGGAACTTCTCGATTGTTTCGTGAAGATTGCTCCCGCTCCGCGACCCATTCAGGCCGTAGAGAGAGAAGTGCGTCCGGAGGAAGAGGGATTCACCGGGTTTGTATTCAAAATACACGCCAATATGGATCCCAACCATCGCTCATGCATCGCCTTTGTGAAGATATGTTCCGGGAAATTTGAAAGAAACGTCAACTACCGCCATGTCCGTAATGAGAAGATGATGCGGTTTGCAGCTCCCACTGCCTTTATGGCGCAGAAGAAAAATATTGTGGATGAAGCATATCCGGGCGATATTGTCGGTATACCCGACACCGGCAACTTTAAGATCGGAGACACACTCACAAGCGGAGAGATTCTCCATTTCAAGGGACTCCCGTCATTCTCGCCTGAGATGTTCAAATATATCGAGAACGCCGACCCAATGAAGCAGAAACAACTCGACAAGGGTATTCACCAGCTGATGGATGAAGGGGTAGCACAGATGTTCACCAACTCCTTCAACGGACGTAAGATTATCGGCACCGTCGGTCAGCTTCAGTTTGAGGTCATCCAGTATCGTCTTTTACATGAGTATGGCGCCCAATGCCGTTGGGAACCTATTTCTCTTTACAAAGCCTGCTGGATCGAGAGTGATGATGAGGAAGCCTTAGCAGCATTCAAGAAAAGGAAGCATCAGTTTATGGCTGTTGATAAAGAGGGACGCGACGTGTTCCTTGCCGACAGTAATTATGTGCTTCAGATGGCCCGAAATGATTTCCCGAAAATCAAATTCCATTTCTCCTCCGAATTCTGATCCCCTATCCCCGATGTAGGGACGCACCCTGGTGCGTCCGATAGACAGACAAAGGAACCATACAAAGGTAGGGACGCACCACGGTGCGTCCGATAGATAAAGAATGTTAAAAAGCAAGGTGAAATTAAACCTTTCCCTTGGCTTAATTGTCATAAAGTTGGTAATTGTCGCAGACATTGCCGATAAAATAATAAAACAATGCTATCGCGACAAAAACGGAGCTGAGGTCGAGGCCTTGCTCCGTTTTTCTGTTATATCTGAATTATTCAAGTCTTTCAAGGATTATCAAAACAATTTATGTACTTTAAATCAGCCACTATTGACACACTTTGAATTTACTCTTCTTACCGTTGATTCGCAACTCCACCTTAGGATTCGAGAAATATGTCAAGTGAGGGAAGGTAAGGGTCATGGTTGCCACTCCGTTTTTTACCGTCCCCTGCACTGAGGTTGCCGGATATTCTTTTCCTCCCCAGGAAGGTATGAGTTTCACATCCGAAACTTTGTAGTTTTGGTCGGCTTTGTCGTCAGTGAAAACTATGGTTACTTTACCATCGTTATTGTTGAAACTCTGACAACGTGGTTTGGCATTCATTGCCACAGTGCTAATCAGCACGCATAAAAATATTATTATAACTCTCATAATTTATGTGAATTTAAAAACGGGATTTTTCCGAATTTCCGGCTCCTGTGCCACGATAACGGTCGCGGGTCGTGTTGAAACGATATTGAAGAGTGAGCATCATCGAACGACCCGTAGCAAAGTTCTTCTGGTCTATCTGCACAGCATTGTTATAGAATCTCGCGTTGTGTTGGGATGTATTGAAAAGATCCTTCGCTTCAAGCGTGATGCTGAAACAATCATTGAAAAATCCTTTATAGACTTTGGCATTGAGATACCATGGCGTGTTGGTGAGTCTCATATTATTATCCCATGTATGAGTCATTAACTGGGCATCGAGATTCATCCATATATCATAGGGAAGATGAATGGCATTTTGCCACTGGAAGAGAAATCCCGGGGTATCCATTTTCATCGGGTTCCCATTTACAGGCAAAGTTAGCCATTGTTTAGTGACCCCCACATTTACGCGAGGTTGCCACACTCCAACTTTAAACTGTCCACCAAAAAAAGCCTGGAAATAGTGGCGATGATCAAGATTGGCGGTTCGTATAATTGTTGCCTCCCCCTCTGCACCGTATGGTTCGGTTATGTGATAAACCCCGTCTTTGATATAGGAATATGACAACTGAGCGAAAAATTGTCTCCATTGAGCCATATATTCCACAGTCTGAATCTTGGTTGGCTTAAGATAGGGATTTCCACTCTCAAATGTGAGACGGTTGATATAGCTCACTGCCCCATCGAGCTGGGAGTATCCGGGCCGAATGGTCTTTCCCGAATAATTCAATGCCATCCCCACTGTGCCTACCTGTGTAGCCACATTCAGTGAAGGGAACAGATTATTATAAGTTTCGCTCTGACTCTCACGAAGAGAACCCATCTCATAGTAATCAAATTTCACATGCTCATAACGCAAGCCAACTCCTATATTGAAACGTCCCAATTGCTGTGCAACCTCCACAAAAGCCGCGCTGTTGCTTTCATCAACCCTATTGTCGGCATCAGTCACCTCCGGAATATTGGCTGTGAATAGGTTTGTTGTTCTTGTACTGGTATATTCTTCACCAACCTGTATCTGTCCACGCCAAAGAGGATGACGCACCACCAATTTTTCTGCAAACAAACGGTTATGATTGGTTGATGTGGTTTCAACAAGTCTGCTCTCCCCTGCTTCGCTCACCTCATCACTGGTTGAAAACTCCCTGTTTTTATACCAAATATAATCGGCATTGAAATCAATATTGAATTTCCCAACAACTCCATTGTAATAGAGATTGGCATAGTGCCGGGGCAATGCAACCGATCTGTTATTTACATCGGAATCATATTTATCAAGCAAAACATCATCTTGCCAAACCTCACTTGGAATAGTACCCCTAAGGGTGTGTCGGTTCCAACTGTTCTGATAATAAGCTCCAATGCTATGTTTTTCATTGAAAATATACGAGAATCCGATTTTACCTGTCATATCGTTATAGGTTTGCTTCCCTATGGTATTCAGCATCTGCTGATATGTTCCCATGGAAGTAGTGGTGGTCATATCGTTGGTTCGGTCCTCACGATTCGCCCCATACCACCATCCATAATTGGCAAAGATTTCGAGTCCACGGGTGCGATACTTCAAATCAACCGAATTTCCTGTGCGGAAATAGTGCTGAAATCCGTTATCACTTCGTAAAGTGCCGCTGAAACCATCTCCCTTCGGGGGCTTTGTGCGAATCTGAATCACCGATTTCACATCTGCGGAATATGCCGCTCCGGGATTTGTTATTACCGAAACATTCTTTATATCCTGAGAATTGAGCTGTGAAAGTTCCTGAAGATCGTTTACCTTGCGTCCGTTAATATAAATTGCAGGAGAACCCTTACCGAACACCTCCAACTCCCCTCCGTTATCGACCACCATGGGAATACGTGCCAAGACATCGTTGGCAGTGCCCGCTATGGCAAGTGAGCTACCCTCAACGTTAGTTACAAGAGCATTTCCTTTCATCGTTGTTGAAGGGCGCGTTGCCTTTACGATCACCTCGCCGAGTTCAACCGAAGATGGAGTGAGTTTTATTACACCCATATTTCCGGAACGAGGAACAGATGTTACGCATGGGTCGTAACCTACAAAAGAGATTTTAGTATTAAGCTCTCCATCCGAGTCTGTATGGATAGTGAATAAACCGGAACCGTCCGTGACCGTCCCCGTGAGATAAGTGGTGTCTCTATATAAAACTACATTTACAAAATCGAGTGGAGCATCGTTCTCTCCAACCACCTTTCCTGTTATTTCCCGGCCAAATGCCGGAGTCAATGCAACTATAGCAATGAGAATTGTTGTGAAAATATTTTTCATTTCCGCATCAGTTTTTATTAATTTTTCTGATGCAAAATTATGTCTTAAGCTATTTTAATTCCAAATATAAAAGTCTTAATCCATAAAGTGTAATCATTTGATAATCAATAAATGTATCTTTTAAAAGTCTTAATAAACCGATTTTAATTCTTAATCCACGCTTAATCGTTATTCTGATTGAGCAGATATCTCACTATATCCTCCTTCTCAGGCACCCCGAGCTTCTTCCTTATCGAAGATTTCCTTACATATATTGTTGAAGCGGTCTGTCCGGTTATTACGCTTATCTCTTTGGTGGAGAAACCGGCCATCATAAGGACAATAATCTGTTCCTCTTTCTGATTGAGACTATCCCCATAACGGGCATGAAGTTTTTCGTGAAAGCCGGAGTATAGGTTATCTATCATCTCGAACACTTTCTGCCAGTCGACCAGTTCTCCATTGGTTTCCCCATCAATTGAAGAGATCTTACGAAGCATCTCCCGGTTTTGCTCAGTAGGTGTTTCGGCAACCATCTTTATAATTCCGAGCTGCTTCAGCATGGCACTCCTCAATGCAGACGATTCGGTCAGTTCCGAATCCGTTGCTGACGGAGTCGACATATACTCATCTACCATTTTCTGCAATGCTTCGATACGCTCTTCGTTTTCTCTCTCCCGCTGACGACGAGATATGATGATCCACGCAGCAAACCCTAAGATGACCAATGTAACAAGGATAATCACCAAGATTACAACCGTTTTATGACGGCTCTCCGATTTGAGAGCCAAGGCACGGCTCTGCTGGAGCAACGCTCCTTTTTCCGATTCCCATTGCGAGGCTTTCATGCGGTTGAAACGTTCATCCTGACGATTATTAAGACTCGCAATATGAATGAGCTTTACACTTCCGGTCTTTTTGAAATCAATAATGGAGTGAAGCAGATTGCTATAACTACGGAAAGTGGCGTTATCCCCGTGTAATCTGATCGCCAGACTGTCGGCCTTTGCAAGATGTTTTGATGCCCGTGTGAGATCACCTGTGTTCAGCGCATTGATGGCATGTTGAAAATGGAGAAGATCTGCTGCCCCATTGTCAGAGCCTCCCGTTTTAAAAATCTTATCAATGAGCAGATCGCTCTCGCTGTTTCTTCCTACCTCTGTAAGCAACTGTGCCTTTTCCATCTCAAAAAGGAAATGCTTGTCTCCCCACTTGTTTTTACCGGCATAATCTATCAGTTCGTCAATTATATGGATGGCCGAATCAAGATGATTGGCATATTCATACCCTGTCAGGAGCATATATCTGGCTTCTATCTTTCTCATGGAATCTGTCTCAAGCTCATAAAGCCTTTTCGCAAATGGAATGAGAGGAGCACCTTGATATTCAGCAACCCCGAGATATACCCGGATTCTCAAGGCTTGAATTTTTAACGAATCAGACACACCTGACATACTTGCAAGGGAATCAAGCAACGAGATAGCCCCGGGGGTATCGCCGGTCCAGAACCTATACCATGCAAACGCTATCCCACTTCTTACATCTCTGACTTTATCCTTGCCTCTATAATAATTATGAGCATATGAGATCAAGGAATCACTTATCATGGAGCGGTTCTTCTTCAAATGACCATATGCCTTGAGATAAACATACTTCGCACGTATGGAATCCTCCTTGAGCTCAGAGAGATCTACAGCGTCAAGCAACGACAGCGCACTGTCAGCGTTTATATCCATCAAATCCTCTGCCTTATCAATGCTCTTGTTATATTGCGCACCGGAGTATGAACAGGAAGCAATGCACCCTACGGCCATAGTTACTATCAAGTATACTAGTATACCTACAAGATATTTAAACACATTCTCTTCTCTCTTCATTTCGCGAAGATAGCCAATCTCATCCAATTACACAAATCGCTCTAAAAAATAATACTGTCTGCAGGACACAATCCGCAGACAGCATTATTAGAAATGTCACCTTATATTATCTCTTATTTTATTTCTTCACATCGTAACCTTGATCACGTAGATAATCAAGGATACGGTAGTCGAGAACATGACGATAATAATCGAGAATATGGCTTACCCAATCGTTTGTTGTAGTGTCGCCTGAGCGTGTGCGATTGTATTCCTTGATAACCTCATCATACTTCTCCAGTTCATCCACCATCTTCTCACGATCCTGCTGATAAACGTTCTTATGGAACATCACCGACACCGGTTTCTTAGGTTTTAGATCGGGATGTTCACGTGGAACACCAAGGGCGAGTCCGCAAACCACAAACACTCCCTTGGGGAGTTTCAGAATTTCTGCAACCTTGGCAGGATCTACGGTGCGGAGATAACCGATGCAATTGGATCCCAATCCTACGGCTTCTGCGGCCACCACAGCGCTCATCATCGCCAAAGAAGCATCGATCGTACCCAAAAGAACACCATCCATAGTGTCGGTCACGGCAGGCCAGTCTATCCCCTTGCGGTCGGCAAGTGCCTTTATCTGATTAAAATCCGAGAGAAAGACAAGAAAACGATTGCAAGTCTTTATCTGTTTCTGACCGGTCAGCTGTTCGAGCTCTATCTTCAGATCCTGATCATCAATTTCAATGACTGAATATTGTTGCCCGTTATATGAGTTAGGGCAATTGCGGATAGCTTCGCGGATAAACTCCATCTTCTCTTCCGGAATGGCTTCACGCTCGTAACGACGGACACTCGTGCGGTCGAGCAATGTTTCTTTAACGTCTAACATAATTTCTATCTTGTTTTTTATAATTTAACGGATGCATCGGAGTGCGCCCCCAAGTAATAATACCTCCCTGAATAAAAATAATGAAAAGAGCCGGAGCTGTTACCTTCCGACTCTTTTATAAGGCCCACATCAAAGTATTGTGACGAAACTCCGACTGACAGGATTTGAGGACTTGCAAATCTTTGTAATCCGCCTGCGACAATGTCAACACCCCGAAGGATGTGGGGCCCGCCATCAACTTACAAGTTAGTCTCGGTATTCGTTATAATTTGATGAGTTTCCCAATTTTCTTTGATGTGGTATAATTTACATCTCCTGTTTCTATAACGCAAAGATAGCCCATATAGTTGAATTTTGCAATACCCTGAGTGAATTTTTTACTACCGAAGTAAATTTCCGCTTATACCGACACTCTCCTGAGCATTACGGTAACTCTAAAGGAATCTTTTATCTTACTATCCTCAGCGTTCTCGAGCATGGATCCACTACAGGTCCGCGTGTACCTGCAGCGGCGCGTCTCCCTTCAAGATCATAAAGCGGGATATTCTTCCCATCGGCCGACATTTCCAACGATTCGATCCCTGTAGTCGGGTCGTTTATATATTGAAAGTTACTCCATTCCGCAGCTGTCTTGTAGGTTCGTGTGGATTCAAGAGGCACATTCAGATTTGCCGAAGCGTAGGTGAGAAAATGAAAGCCATCTACACCTAAAGAGGGAGGCGATACCCTATCAACGGTCACTTTCTTTATGTGAGGCATATTATTAAAGGCCCCCGATCCGATTACCGATACTGATGAAGGGATATAGACCTCCTCTACATTATAATTATAATTGAATGCATTCGCTCCGATAACCGTCACCCCCTGAGGAAGCACCAAGTTTTCCAGATCAGCGCCATCGAAAGCAGCCTCCCCTATGGTTTTAAGCTGAGTGGGGAAATGAAACTGTCTCAACAAATAGCATTCCCCGAATGCCTCCTCTTCTATTGCCGTGACATTATCAGGTAGCGTGATCCATTCCAACTCATAACATTGAAAGAACATACGCTTTGGAACCACCGTCTGACTTGGCGACCATATCACCTGCTGCATCTTATCGCATCGTTGAAACATCCCCTCTCCCATAGAGCCGATGGAAACCGGCATCTCACATGTCTGCAACACCACGCATCCGAAAAGCACACCTTCTCCCAGCGTATTGACACTTTTAGGAAGCGTTATTGCAGTCATAGCGTGATTATTCGAAAATGCTCTCTTACCGATTGTCTTCATAGTGGAGGGAAGTTTGAAATATTCCACATGTGTATTGCAGAAAGCATCCTCCCCGATTTCCACACACTTTGCCGGAATTTCAACAAACAGCGGAAGCTTACAACAATAAAATGCATAGTCGTCTATCTTTGTAAGGGTGGAAGGCCAATTTATGATATCTAGCTTTTCACAATACATAAATGCCCCCGAGCCTATGCTAACCAAATTCTTAGGCAGTGATATTTCCGTCAGTTCCAGGCACATTGAAAAGCAAGAAGGAGCAATCTCTGTTACTTTCGAAGGGATGGTTACTGATCGCAGTTCAAAACAGTTGCTGAAAGCCCCCTCCCGGATTTCTGTAACCGAAGATGGAATCGTTATGCTCTTCAGCTTCTGAAGATCCGAAAGAGCATAATCACCAATCTGGGTCACCGGGTAAGAAACTCCGTTAACTGTGATCTTTGAAGGAATTGTAAGTGAAGTGGCCGTTTTTTTAATGGTGCTCTCAACACGGGCAAAATTCTTTGTCTTACTGTAGGCATACTTGAAGTTCGCGTCTGAGTACTCGGCACCCGACACCATACCTACCGATACAAGAAGTAAAAAAGCAAGTAATTTTGTTTTCATATTATTCTCATTGAAGTTTTTAACTTATTTTATCCGGAATCTGATTCGTGTCTTATATATGTGCTATCGCTTTTTCAAAGGAATATCCAATTCCACCACATATCTCCCTCCGGTGAGTTCCGAACGATAGTAGAAATCGCTATCATAAAGGATCTCCAGCCGACGGAGTGTATTTGCCACCCCTATCCCTTTCTCACCGATTATATCCCCTCGGCCATCCCCGCAATTGCTATCCGAAAAAGGATTCGTGCATTCAAACCGAAGTCTTTTGGCTCCTACTGCAAAGGTTACCTCCACATCATTAGTTTCATTGAATCTTTTACCATATTTCACCGCATTCTCAACAAAGGGAATAAACAGCAATGTAGGAAGCTCTACATTATCGACATCACCTTCTGTTCTTATCGAATAACGGAACGATTCCTGGCGCGTCGACTCCAATTCCAGATAAGCCTTAAGAAATCTTATGGTTTCGGTCAGCAGCACCGACTCTCCCTCTGCTTCATGGAACTGATAATCGAGCAAACGCTGTAATTCCAAAAGCATATTGCGCGACTCAACTGGCTCGGAACTTGTTTGAATCATTGCATTGTTAAGCACATTGAAAAGGAAATGAGGATTTATCTGTTTTTTAAGAGCAACATACTCCAGACGCCGTGTCGAGGCACTCAGCAATGTTATGCGATGACTCTCTTTCACCCAATCCGAATATAGCAATACGGAGCCTATCCCTCCCAAATAAAAGATTATCATCAGCATGGAGGCAAGAGTGGCAAGCACCGTGGTGAAAATGAATAGTGATTCAGCACGCACCGGATTCTCCATAAAAAGAAGAACCCTTTCTGCCAAGATCGGCAAAAGTATCAAGACAGCCAAGATGGTGATGCTTATCCAGAATCCCTTCAAGTTGCGTCGCTTACGGTAGCGAGGAAAAAAAACATAAACCACAATGGCTGCCATTATCTCAAACATAGCTGTCAAGATGAGGAATCCTCCGAACCGGGCTTCATATTCGGGACGATCAGGAGTGGAGAAAAAGGCACCGAAACAGATAGCTATCAATGTCAACTGAAATACTATGAAACGCATCATCCTATATCGGCGCGACGTAAGCCAGGAATTAAATGGAGTATGAAGAGACACAACACCGGTGATTCTGTCTGAAGAAGGGGGCGTGGGTAAATGATACAGTTCTTCCCGAAGCTCAGAGCATAGATCGGCAATATCTTCCTCCCCTTTTTTCGGATCTGAAATAACCTCATCGGCAATCTCCCCCATGCGGTTTATTATCATATCGGGGTTTAACTTCCCTTTAACAGCGGCGATATATTTCTCGATCTCCTCTGTAACACTACGCTCCAAGGCCAAGTCTCTTTGTTCCCATTGCACAAGTCTCCACACACCCACTGCCAATAGTGTGAATCCGAACATCAGGGAATTAGAAAAGGAATTCAATGCCAACCCACCCCAATCCATAGGTATATACCCCGGGATTATATGGAGGCGTACCCACATATAACGTGTAAGTAAAAGCTCTATGAAGGATGTGAAATATGAAAGTCCGAACGTGAATAAGAGATATTTTCCCCATCTCTGATGCATAAGAAGGGATGGAACAGCATAACGTGTGGTAAGGAAGACCACAATCAACACCAATAACGAGAAAGGCACCATAAGCAAGATAAACGACATAGGCACATCGCCGGAGCCATATTCCATTGACCCAACAACAGGGCCACATTGCATAATAGAGAAAGCTAACCATAAGGCCAACTCTATTCCGATTCCTTTCATCACACTCGCCATTATGTCTATGATTAGGCTTGCAAAATTACCTCTTTTTCATCTTTTCGTTATTATGGATTGTCTATTTTTTAGAATGTTTGGTCGCTTTTTTAATACGGCTCCATGGCTTTTTATTAAATTTGTACTATCAATACACAAGTCGTCATACTTACAAACAATGACTCCTCACGAAAACATACAAAACTCTACAGATACGCCAAACAATAGAAAAATACGCTGCATCATCGTTGATGATGAGCCGATTGCCAGACACGGCATGTCACAGTTGGTCTCGCGCTCGCCAGACCTGTCTCTCCAAGTCTCGCTTTCTTCGGCCGAGGAGGCTGAGAAATGGCTGAGGCATAATTCTACAGACCTGATTTTTTTAGATATTGAGATGCCTGGATTATCAGGCATTGATTTTGCCGCCACTCTCCAAGGACATACACGTGTGATCTTCACTACAGCTTATGCGGAATATGCGGCGCAGTCGTATGATGTCGAGGCTATTGATTATCTTCTCAAACCGATTACACCCTCCCGGTTTGCCAAAGCTGTGGAACGCGCAAAGAACGCGATTCCCATACCTGAATATATAATGATTCGTACCGACCGGCTTAATATCAGACTTAACCCGTCGGCTATCATTTATATTGAAGGGATGAAAGACTATGTAAAGATTCATTGTCGCGACCGACGTATAATTTCCCGAATCACGATAAAGGCTCTCCTAAATCTGCTTCCGGCTGCCGATTTTGTAAGAATCCATAAGTCGTATATCGTAAATATGAGATATGTGATGGCATACGACTTCTCTTCGGTTGTAATAGCAGAACAAGAGGCAGGTGCAACAAGCAGTTTTCCTACTGTCGCCCTACCTCTGGGAGCATCATATCGTGATGATTTCGAAAAAAAATGGAGATAAATTTATTCTATATTTTGTGTCTGCCATATCTTTGTTTCCAGACACTTCACCATCTTGTTCTCATTCCCTACACGAATCATAAAGTCGCCTGCTTCCAAACGCCATTTTCCATCACGTCCAACAAAGGCCATATCTGAAGCAGGAAGCTCAAATTTAACAGTTTTCTTCTCACCGGGTTTAAGCGTCACCTTATCAAATCCACGCAGACGCTTCACATCCGGGGTGAGGCTTGCCACAATATCACTCGTATAAAGCAATACAGGTGACATCCCCTCTCGTTTCCCGATATTGGTCACATCTACTGTCACAACAAGAGTATCAGCTGAAGTGAAATTCTCCTTGCTCACGGCAAGGTTGGAATAAGCAAATTCGGTATAGCTCAGACCATAGCCGAACTCCCATTCAAGATCGGTGCTTGCGCTGTAGTTGTAGCTGCCATCCATTGTCGGGACACTCTCAGCCGGTTTGGCATCGTATACATAATGGCTGCTTATCTCTTTCGGATAGGTAAAAGGAAGCTTTGCCGAGAAATTTCGGTCGCCGGCAAGGAGAAGCGCAAGGGCATCACCACCGTAATTACCGGGCAACATAACATTTACGATTGCTCGGGCAAGCGGTGTGATATCTCCGATAAGTCTTGAACGCCCTTCATTGAGCACCATTACGATAGGTTTTCCTGTCTTGGCAAGTGCTTTAACAAGATTCTTCTGATTTGCCGAAAGATTCAGGTCGGTGAGGTTTCCGGGGGTTTCGCAATAACTGTTCTCCCCTATGCATGCAACGATTACATCTACATTAGCCGCTGCTTTCACCGCCGCTTCAATATCGATATTCTTTTCAGCATCCCAATTGCCGTCGTTATCATATTCCACACCTGCCACATACGTCACATTCCCTTCACCAAAACGGTTGACAAGTGATTGGAATATCGTGTTATATCCGGATGTGAATTTCTCATTGGCCGTGCCCTGCCATGTATAGCTCCAACCACCATTGAGCGCACGGATGCTGTTGGCGTTCGGACCTGTGACGAGGATACGCGCGCCCTCTTTTAAAGGAAGAAGTGAATTTTCATTCTTGAGAAGCACTTCCGATTGCACGGCAAGTTCAAGGGCGGCCTCTGCAAACTCCTTACTTCCGAACTTAGGATAGTTCTTGATTTCTGTATACGGCAGTTCCCACAAGTTACAACGCAATTTCAGACGGAGTATACGCGCACAGGCATCGTCGATTCGACTCTGCTTCACCCTCCCTTCCTTTACAAGTTCGATGAGAAGATCGCAGAATTCGGCATCATAGGGGGTCATCGACATGTCGACACCGGCATTGATAGATAGCTCGATAGCCTCTTTATAGTCTTTGGCCACCTTATCGCGTTTCCAGAGATTATGAATATCAGCCCAGTCGGTGACTATCATGCCATCCCAATTGAGTCCTTCTTTGAGCCATAGCGTGAGAAGTTCGTAATCCGCATGAACCGGCATACCGTTGATCGTTCCGGAATTGACCATCACTGAAAGTGAACCGCTCTCTATGGCTTCCTTAAAAGGAGCGAAATATTTTTCACGCAGCTCATTGGGTGCGATGATAGCGGGGGTGCGGTCTTTGCCCGATTTAGGAGATCCATAACCAAGATAATGCTTCGTACACGAGGCCACATTGTATGGTCCGATATGGTTAGGATCGCCGCCCTGATAACCCAGCACGAGTTCGCGTGCCATCTGTGCATTTACATATGGATCCTCACCGAAACTTTCCCAACCACGCGACCAGCGCGCATCCCGGTTTATATCCATGACCGGTGCGTAGGTCCAGGGAATAGATGCGGCGCGGGTCTCGTACGCACTTATCTCTCCTGCTTGACGCACAAGCTGACGGTTGAATGAAGCTGCCATGTTCACCTCCTGAGGAAACAGGGTTCCTCCCGCTGTATAGGTGGTGCCATGAATCTGATCCACTCCATAAATATCAGGAACACCGATATATTTCATCGATTCTTTCTGAATACGTTTTATTATATCGTGCCACACCTGCGGGGTCTGAGCCTCCCCGTTAGGTGTATTGAGGATAGATCCAACTTTATAACGGTCGAAAGCCTCTTTCAGCTTCGTGTCGTCAAGCTTATAGCCGTTGGAACGGTCTGCACTCTGCAACCATCCTATTTCAAGCTCACACATCTGTCCGATCTTCTCCTCAAGAGTCATCTTCGACATTATCTCCACTATCTTCTTTTCTATGGCAGGATCGGAAGGGATAGCGGGAGGCACAGCGGAAGCCGTGGCCACAGCCACGACTCCCAGCATTGTTACAATTCCTTTTTTCATATTACATTTCATTTTATTCACAAAGAGCCAGAGTGCCGTCACGGAGTTCAAATTCCACAATCTGACGGATATCGCCGGAGGAAGCGCCGATAAGAGCTTTGAACTTTCCGGGTTCCGCAACCATTGACTCAACCCCGGGGTTATAGAATTCAAGAGCCTCCTTGGAGATGGTGAATGTCACTTCCCCTTCAGCACCGGGCTGCAGCTGAATCTGTTCGAATCCCTTGAGTTCCTTTTCCGGGCGAGGTAAGCTCGATTTTATATCCGAGATATACAGCTGGACAGTCTCACTACCTGCCACGGAACCGATATTCTTCACAGGAACAGTAATCGTTATCGTTCCGGCATCGGTCATTGCAGAGGCCGATGCTTTCGGCTTCCCATATTTATAAGTGGTATAGCTGAGTCCGTGTCCGAACGGGAAAAGAGGTGCCTGCTTATGACTGTCGATCCAACGGTAACCCACGAATATATCCTCGTCATAATTGCAATCCACGATATCGCTGTCAGCACGCTTCACACCCGGATAAGAACCTGTGGCATGGGCGCCCACCTGATCGAGAGTCGCATAGAATGTACACGGAAGTTTGCCGGAGGGATTGCATTTTCCTGTCAGCACATCAGCAAGAGAATGGCCTGCCTCGCTTCCGAGATACCAACCCTGTACCACCGAACGAACCTTACCGAGCCAAGGCATCGCCACCGGATTTCCTGATATATTCACCACTACTATATTCTTGTTTGCGGCAGCAAGTGCTTCTATCAGTTCATCCTGTCCGTAAGGCAAGCCGAGAGAGGCTCTGTCGGAATCCTCGCAATCCTGCCCTGAAGCCTTGTTGAGGCCACCGACAAAGATCACTACATCTGAATTCCGGGCGAGTGCCACAGCTTCGGCCGTGAGTTCGGCCTGACTTCTCGTTTCTGTCAGATCCTGACCTGAAACCACCCCGTTATATTCTCCTGTCGGATCTCCTACATAACCTCTGGCATAAGCAACCACGGCCTGTGGTCCGAATGCTTCGCGCAAACCGTCGAGCGGTGAAATCTCATAAAGCGCTTTGAGCGATGACGAACCTCCGCCTACTGTCATCATCTTTATGGCGTTCTCTCCTATCACGGCTACTTTGATATTGCTCTTTGGATCAAGTGGAAGTAGTTTCCTATCGTTTTTAAGGAGCACAATACCTTTCCTACCCACTTCACGGGCTGCTGTAGAGTGTTCCGGACTGCAGAAAGATCCGAATGGACGATTACGGTCCATTGTGGTGCGGAAAGCCAATCGCAACACGCGGCGCACCTTGTCGTTGAGCACTTCTTCAGATGCTTGTCCTGATTTCAGACGTTCGAGATAGGGATTTGCAAGATAATAATAATCGTAAGCATTGCTTGCTCCGTTGCTGAGACCGTCGGTCCAACTGCCAAACTCCAGATCAAGTCCGTTCTCTATTGCCTCATCTGTATCGTGCGTGCCACCCCAGTCACTCACAACCGCACCATCGAATCCCCAGTCTCCTTTAAGAATTTTCATGAGCATACGGTCATTGTGACAAAGATGCTGATCACCTATAAGGTTATAAGCCCCCATAAGGCTCCAGGCTCCTCCCTTTTGAACAGCAGCCTTGAAAGCCGGAAGATATATTTCATGGAGTGCCCTGTCGGAAAGAGAAACATTTGTTGTGTGACGGTTCACTTCATGGTTATTAAGAGCAAAGTGTTTCACACACGCAGCTACTCCGTTGCTCTGCAATCCCTGAATATAAGGAACCACCATAATAGAAGCCAGATATGGATCTTCCCCCATATATTCAAAGTTTCGGCCGTTGAGTGGTGTCCGCATGATATTCACTCCGGGACCGAGCAGTATATCTTTTTTACGATAACGGGCTTCTTCGCCAAGTGCCTTACCATATGTATATGCCAAAGACGGATCCCATGTCGCAGCCAGACAGGTAAGTGCGGGGAAAGCTATGCAGGAATCATTGGTCCATCGCGCCTGATCCCATTCATCCCACATCACTTCGGGGCGGATTCCATGCGGCCCGTCGGTGGTCCATAATTCTGGTATCCCGAGACGGGGAACACCTGCCGCAGAGAATTTTGATTGCGCATGAAGCACCTTCACTTTCTCTTCGAGAGTCATGCGCGACAGGGCATCTTCCACACGCGCCTCTATATCGGCTGTCGGATCCAGATATACAGGCACCTTGGCAAACGAGGGAATCGCCAGTAACCCTGTCAATATTAATGTTGTTATTTTTTTCATAATGATCGGTTTGCAGTTGTTTATGCAGAAATTGAACTTATTTCAGGTTCATTGATCTGATATAGTCTGTCTGAGGTTTGCAGTTTGTAAATCTTATGTTTTCAAGTAATCCATTTAAGGCAGTTGCGGCCTCCTTACGATCAGGCACATTATCTCTTACTTCGCCATAGCTTCCGCGCGGACCATCGGCAAAAGCAGCTATCTTTTCCCAACCCTCCGGAAGAAGGAAAGCATTCATGCAGGAATCATTGCATTTCTTATATGGCCAGAAAGTATATCCTATGTTATTTGCTGTCATCACCTTTGAGAAAGCATCCTGCCATTCGTTGGTGTTATGGCCTATCTCTCCCATATACATGGGGAAGCCCGAAGCATCCCGGAAATCTATATAGCTTTTTATAGCTTCAGCGGTTGCATCCCCTCCATAGCGGTGACAGGTATATATTATATTCCCGTCATTGAAATCCACACCCTCCAGGGGAGCGTAGTTGCTGTTCCATTGAGGTGATCCTATAAGCACTATATGATTCTTGTCAGCCTCTCTTATCGATGCCAGACCTTTACGGAGAACCTCCACGAGATTTCTGTTAAGTTCTTTCTCCTCTTCTCCGAAATAGGTTGCCACGGGTTCATTAATCAATTCATAGCCGAGGATGACCGGTTCATCTTTATATCGCTCTGCAATCTGATGCCATATATAGCAGAATTTATCCTGACTTTTCTTATTTGTCATCAACCATGGATAACCATACGAATCATCAATATTATCACCGGTTTGTCCGCCTGGAGCATCATGCATGTCAAGAATAAGATATAATCCCGCATCACGACACCAGTCAACCACTTTGTCGATCATACGGAACCCCTCCGCAGGATCATTCATACCCATATAATCCTCATAGGTGAAAAGTTTGTAATGGAACGGCAGACGTATTGTATTGGCACCGGTCGAGGCTATGAAGTTGACATCTTCGGCAGTAATATAGTTTTCCTTGAATCCCTTCCAGAAATCGGCTGCACCGTCAGGGCCGAGAATCTGAGAAAACACGTCGTTTATCATATGGGGGGAAGTTGCCCTATGGAAACCGAACATATATCCTTCCGGATTGAGCCAGTTCCCTAAGTTGGTGCCACGGATGAAGAATTTCTCTCCATCGGCTTTCACTATATTCTTCCCTTCTACATGAAGAGGCTGTGGAGACTCACCGTAAGAGGCAAGAACCGATATTACAAGCACAACCGCAAATAGAATTTTTTTCATATCTTTTCTCTTTTCTTTCGAGATGATATAAGACCGGCGGGCTACCCGACAGAAGTCGGGTGGACCCGCCGGTAAAAAATCACCTTTTTAAACCTTGATGTCAGTGATTCCTATATTACTGATGAACCTGTAGATGCAGTTTTGAAACCGTTATTTCAGATCCTGCCGCGCCACCGGCATAATCGCAGCACAGCTGCAATTTCTCAATATCTATACCTGAAATATTTTCAAAATAATATGTATATGGCTCATCTGCCTTTAGTTCCACCTTGGTGAGACAGTAAGAGACCTCATCGTCAGATGTATCTTCACCGAGGCTATCACCCTTCTGAAGCTTGATCGTAACACCGGGATGATCTTCTGTCGAGGTGATCACTACACGGAAATCATAGCTGTTGGCTGATGATGTGGGCACGTTGGTCCAGAGGTGTACCTGACCTTGCCACTGGTCACTTCCTACGCCTGCGGGCATCACGAAACTGTAACCGTCGGGATTCACATTGATCGTAGGCTGCACGATCGCTGAATCGTCCCAACCTGAATTTGCAAACCAGGTTGAAAGATTCTCTACTGTAAATCCGGTGAAAAGGTTTCGCGAATCATCAAATTCTACTGCGGGAGGAAGCAGTGTTCCGTCATCATCAGAATGTTTCTTGAACACTATACCCGTGATCTCGAAATCCATATCAGGATTGCCGGCGAAGTCAAAGGCTATCTTCAATGTGCCGTCAAACCCGGGTTGATCAGAGAAATAGAATGCTGATCCATTTGCCTTGAACGACTGCTGATCCGCACAGAATGAGGTTTCATCATCTCCTTCTTTCTGCACCTTTACTGTCACCTTACTATCTTCGGCCGCATTAATGAAACAGGAGAAGTCGTAGGTTTCGCCTGCTGAAACCTGAATATCGGTGTTGATATGCACCTGACCCTGCCACTGGTCGCCACCCATACCGGCCGGAGTGTGGAGGAAGATGCGTTCGTTGCTCACTTCAACCGAAGGCTGTGCCGAAAGCTCTGTCCAGCTTCCATCAGCAAACCATGTGCTTCCGAAAGTGACATTGGCAGTCTTCCACATGTTGAACTCACTGTTATAGTCGAATCCCTTGAACACATTTGTCAGTGAATTTTCTATAACGATATCATATGTTTTCGAACCTTCGCTCAAACCGTTATAGTTTCCTATGCGCACTTCCACCTGATATGTGCCCGCGTCATTGATCACACCTGAAAAATCATTCTGCGAGGATGTCTTCACCGAACTTCCCATGTTCACACTCCAGAAAGGATAATAGCCGGGAGTGTTCAGATGAAGGGTATATCTGTTTGTCTCCTGATCCACTGTCACCGTAACATCTATCAGTGACGCGTCCGGACGACCGCCTTCGGAAATCATCTCATATTTATCGGCCGAGCAGCCTGTCAGCATTCCGCATGAAACCACGGATAGCGCCGACATTGCTATATATATAAGTTTTTTCATTTTGTCAGATTTTTAAGCTTTAATAATCTCAATAAGGATTCTGAGTGAGGGTTCCGAGAGCTTTATCGATTTCGCTCTGAGGAATTGGCAGATATTTCTTATTGGGGGTCCAGGAATTTGTTCGGTAGCCATATTGATCAGGCACGAGAACAGTCTGAGCTTTTCCTGTACGGATCAGATCCCAATAACGCTTTCCTTCACCTACAAATTCGAGATGACGTTCTTCAATCACGTTTTCAAGATTTGCAGGGATGCTGTTCAGACCGGCACGGCTACGCACCTTGTCGAGATAGTCCTGAGCACTGCCGCCTCCGGCTCCACGAAGAATAAGTTCTGCGGCATTGAGAAGAGTCTCGGCGTAACGGTAAACACGGAGGTTATTGTTCCAATTCAGCTCCGCGTCTGCTTTCTGGCGGGCATTGTCACCGGTGTGAGCTGCATATTTCTCAAGGAACAGACCGGTATCCTGATAACGCGCATTATAATTCTCTCCTAAGGCACCGGCATTCCAGCAAGTCGCATCACGGCGAACGTCATTAGCGGAATAACGGTCATATGTTTCCTGACGAACAGGACAGAAACCCCAGCCACCTTCATGACCGTCAACACCGGCCGGCCAGTTATTAGGACTGATGAGAGTGGGAAGTACTGTTCCTCCGGCGGCCAAAGGATTCCCCCAGCTGCGGATGGCGTTGTCATCAGTATTATTCACCTCATAGATTGATTCCACACTCCACTCCCCTTCGGGACGGAAGATCTGTGTGTAATCCGGATTGAGGTCGTAAAGACCGGAATTGATAATCTCATTCATATATCCGAGAGTCTTGGCATAGCGTGACTCATCATTCTGATACATCACCAGTTCGGCGTAGAGCATATAGGCCATTGCCTTGCTTACTCGCCCCGCTTCTGCATCGGCACATCGCATGGGAAGATTATCCAATGCTATGGCTGCTTCAAGATCGGCAATCATGAAATCATAAATTTCATCAGCGGTATATTGCGTGCCGAGATATGGAGCCCCTTCAAAGTTGTTTTCGAAATATACCACATTCCCCCAGAATTTCCACAGCCAGCTGTAATAGTAGGCACGGAGCACACGCACCTGGGCCTCATAATACTTGGCGTTTGCCTCCGTGAGATCCTGCACATCATAGTTTTTCATGTAATAGATCACATCGTTGCAACGCTTCACGCCACTGTAGGCATCAGTCCACAAACCGGCTATTACTGCGTTTGGAAGCGCTTCGAAGTTCATCATACGGTGCCATGACGCATTATCATTGCGATCCGAACCTCCCACCCACAGATCATCGGCCATAATGTCTGACATAAGGTGAAGTGGATTATATTCATTCATTGCCCAGTCGGGCCAATGCAACGGATCATAGGCTGCCACCACGGCCTCCTGGATATGTGCATCTGTATTGAAATATTCTTCGATTGGCTGCTGTGTGGGAGATTCCACTTCAAGGAAGGAATCGGAACATCCCGTCAGAGTCATCGCGCCTACAAGGAGCGCGGAATATAAAAATATATTGCGTTTCATTTTTATCTTTGGTTATAGTTTAGAACTGGATATTGAAGCCCACTGACCATACACGTGCCTGAGGATAGACACCGTAGTCTATTCCAAGGGATGTGCCGCCCGACGAAATTTCAGGATCGAAACCGTGATATTTGGTGCAAGTGAACAGATTCTCTGCTGATACGAATACGCGGAAGTTCTCAACAGCAATCTTGCGTGTCAGTTCGCGCGGGAAAGTATAGCCGATCACAAGATTCTTGAGGCGGAAATAATCACCGTCATAAACAAGAAGGTCGGAGCTGACCCAGTTGCGTGAATCACCGCGTACATAGCGGGGAATTCGGTCGGATGTGCCTTCGCCTGTCCAGCGGCCAAGCATCCATGACGGAAGATTGGATTCGAGAGCATCGGTTCTTCGGGTTGCATCGAAGATCTGGTTACCCCATACACCCTGGAACATCGCGTTCACAGAGATTCCTTTCCATTCTACACCGAGGTTGATACCGTAAGTCCAGTCGGGCATACCTTTACCTATCATAGTACGGTCGTTATCATCGATGATTCCATCATTGTTGATGTCTACAAAACGCACATCACCGGGAACTGCATCCGGAAGCGAACCTCCGCTATAAAGCGCGTTGTAAGCGTCTGCCTCTGCCTGGTTCTGAATGATTCCGGCTGTTTTGTAACCATAGAAGAAGGGGAAAGGAAGTCCGTTCTGTGCACGTGAGATTGTTCCTGTACCCTGGAATGAATCGTAGTTTGCCCAACCCTCTTCATTACCATATTCTATCAGTTTATTTTTCAGATAAGTGAGGTTTCCGCCGGCTGTCACTGTCCATTCACCGAACGAGCGTGTGAAATTGAGTTCCATTTCAACACCCTGGTTGTCCATAGTTCCGACATTGCCTACAGGAACAGACTCTCCGACATATGAAGGAACAGACATGTTCATAAGCATACCCGAAGTGCGTTTCTTATAATAGTCGATCGAGAAACGGAGTGAATTGTCAAAGAATCCGAAGTCAAGACCTACGTCGGTCTGAGTCGATTCCTCCCAACGCAGATTCTTATTGGGGAGGATAGTGGCTTTCACACCATTTATCACAACTTCGTTTGTTCCGAAGATTGCATTGTTTCCGGCCGCTGCGAGGGCGAGATATAGGAAGTCTCCGATATTCTCGTTACCGTTCTTACCCCATGAGAAACGAACTTTTGTGTTTGTCCACCACCATGGACGTTTTTCAAGGAAGCTTTCTGAGGTCGGATTCCAGCCCACTGAGAATGACGGGAATGTGGCCCAATGATTGTTAGATCCGAATCGGCTTGATCCATCGCGGCGGATTGTTCCCTGGAACATATAACGGCCATCGAATTCATATCCTACACGTGCGAACAGAGATGCAAGTTTTGACTCGGCGTAAGGAGCTCCCGAGGCGCTCTGGTCGCCGTCGGATGCAAGACCGGTTGAAGCGTCAAGATAAGGACGGTTGGGATCTGTAACCTGATTGCGTGATCCTGAAAGATATGATCCGCGCGATGCTTTTGCAGACTGACCGAGAAGAGCTGATACGTGGTGAGGGCCAAAATCCTTATCCCAGCTTAATGTGTTCTCAAGCTGCCATACTGTTGACTGGCATTTGGTGGCATAGGCTGAAGTAAAGGTTGAAAAACCTCCCGAACGATCATAAAACAGTGGAGTATAACCGTCATTGCCCCAGAAACTGAGATCGGCACCATAGCTTATGCGATATTTGATATTGTCCCATATCTGCAACTCACCGATAAAGTTACCCACAAATTTGTGGCTCCAGTTCTTCGATGCCGGACGAGAAAGCCCTTGAATAGGGTTGACCATTTCCTGATAATTACCGAATGCCTCGGGCACAAGGAAAAGACGGCCGTCTGTATCATACTGCGATACATAGTTGGCATTCTGTGCATAATATGCGAGCTGCTGGTCTGCCTGGTCTCCTTCCGCCCAAGGGGTAAGCAGCGGAGAAAGCGAGAGAGCAGAACCGAGTGGAGAGCCCCAGGTGGAGTTGGTTTCAATGCCACGGCTCTTGATGCGGGCATAAGAAGCGTTGACTGTCACAACGAATTTATTGAGCCATGTGCGTTTCAGCTCATCATTGAATACAGTATAGGAGTTGTTGGATCGAAGTGTGAAACGTTCGTAGTTCGAACGGCCGTAATTACCTCCTACGATACCATCCTGAGTATAATATCCCATGGAGAGGAAGTAGTTTACTTTCTCACTTGCACCGCTCAATGATAACTGATGATTCATCATAGGCGCGTTATCGTAGAACACTGCATCCTGCCAGTCGAATCCCTTGCCATAGCTGTAAGGATCGGCATAAAGGATTCCACCTCCAGAATTGAGTGAACCTTCGTTCATCATAACGGCATATGATGTTGCATCAAGCACATCGCGGTGTTTCCATGCGGTTTGCCAACCATAGCTGAAATCATATGTGAGTTTGGCTTTACCCATCGCACCCGATTTAGTTGTGACAAGAATCACACCATTGGCAGCACGTGCTCCATAGACCGCACCCGAAGCCGCGTCTTTCAACACCTCTATAGATTTGATGTCGGCAGGGTTGAGATAGTCGAGTCCTCCCTCGATAGGCATACCGTCAACGATATAGAGAGGCTCAGAGTTATTCACTGTACCGATTCCTCGCACGCGGACTCTGGCGGCTTCTCCNGGCTGACCTGAGGCNGATGTTACAGTCACACCTGAAGTCAGACCTTTAAGGGCATTGTCCATACGCACAGGAGAGGTTATTGATAGTTTCTCTTCATCTACCGTGGAGATAGCGGCTGTAACCACACTTTTCTTCTGTGTGCCGTAACCGATCACCACTACATCATCAAGNGACTGAGTGTCGTCGTCAAGATAAATCTTGAGATCTTTTGTTTCACCCTTGACTTTGTAGGATGTCGGGCGATATCCCACATATGTAATTTTCAANGTGGCTCCGTCGGCCACTGTAAGATTGAAATTACCGTCTATATCGGTACTTGTTCCATTAGTGGTTCCCTCCACTAATAATGTGGCTCCGATAAGCGGCTCATCGTCGGAACGTCCGAGGACTGTTCCCGACACACTCACGTCTTTGGCATAAAGCCCTAAGGACAGCGATAGTGTCGCAAGTAAAGCATAGAGTTTTTTCATGTATATCTGGTTTGTATTATGGTTAATTCCTTTTAAGAATCAGAAGTTGTTTAGACACCTTCTTTGGATNNGAGCAATTATGGATGATGACTTGTCTACTTNTGGAAAATTCTGACATAGTCAATCTCATAAACAGCCGGGAGAGCGCTTTCATCAACNCCNTTCATTCCTCCCCAGTCGCCTCCCCAGGCAAGATTCAGAATNGGATGGAACGGCTTGTCAAATGGCCATGTCTCCTGACGTCCCTCTTTGTCGTTATAGAAGGAGAAGAGCAGTTTCCCGTCAATATATGTCTTTATGTAATCCGGAGTCCATTCCAAAGCGTAGACGTGAAATTCATCTTCGGCTCCGGGAGTGAGACGTTCAGCCGTTTTCTGAGTCCCGATGGTATGATTGTATGCTTGCGTATGAATTGATGATGAGGTATAATTCGGATTAGTTCCNACTTCCTCCATAATGTCTATCTCTCCGCAATAAGGCCAGTTTCCACCATTTGCAGGCATCATCCAGAATGCAGGCCAGGTTCCTTTCCCCTTGGGTAGCTTCAANCGAGCCTCAAACCATCCGTATGTCCACAACTCTTTTGTATTGAGACGTGCCGATATTACTTGTGATCCTGCTTTACGTGCCGTAATCCGCAGTATACCGTTCTCTATNTCCGCAGTGCGGTCGTTGCCGAGTCCTCCTGCCACATAGCGTTGGAGTTCGTTGTTTACGAATCCGGGATTCCATTCGTCATAATACCATTTCGACAGATCAGGCTGAGTGATGGAAGGATCGTTAAATTCATCGTTCCAGACAAGGGTGTAACCTTCGGGNGTGTCAATTTCGTCAGAATATTGAACAACCTTAATCTTCTTAAGAGACTTTCCCGAACCGATACTTATCTCAGCTTCACGGGTTGCACCGGTCTCATTGGCGGCAGCACTGATCTTAAGCGACGCATTGTTTTCTCCGGAGGAACGACTCACCGAAACCCAGGAATCGCTTACGGAATAAGTCCATGCATAATTAGCTGTTACATTTATATCGGATTCACCACCTTTTGCCCCGAAGCATACAGTAGAAAGAGAAACTTCCAATATCTCGGCCGGGGTCTGACTCACTTCAATTGTTTTCTTAGCCGAACCGGAATTAATTGTCAGTATGGCAGTGCGTGTCTCGGGCAGTGCAGTTGAAGTGGCTTTTACATGTAACGACACCTCTTCATTGCGGAGTCCGCCGGTTGGGAAAACTGTACACCATCCTTCCGACGACACCACCTGCCAGTCGGCGGTCGATTTCACACTGACCACGGCTTCTCCCCCATCTTTATCGAATTGCAGACTCGCATTATTAACAAGGATTTCAACGGAACCGGAAGGNTCTTCCGGCCCGTCGCTCCCCGAGGAACAGGAGATTATGTTGACGCATAATCCTAAAATTAAAAAAAGATTCACTAATGTCAAGTATCGTTTCATTATCATTATTGTTTTTCAACTCCCATAGCATGATGCCACATCGGACACCTTCAGATTGGTTGCTGCAAAATTAGCGACTATTAAATAATGTTAATACCCTTAGTAAATCCCTTTAGTAAACTTTTATTTTATTATATCTCAATATATCAATATATTGACATTCTAAGAAAGTAAGTTTATTATATTGTGTTATGACCTGTTTTTCCAAGAGATTTCACCAGATCTGCAAAATTTTCTCGTGGAACCGCAGCCTTATTTCTCATTTTAAGACGGTAATTATATACTGTCTGTGGCGAACAGTGAAGCACACCTGCAATCTTGACCGAGTCGGTTATGCCCAATCTTACCAAAGCATATATGCGAAGCTCCGTATTGAGTTCTCCCGGTTTTACAGATATTTTCTCTTCCTCCCTAAGAAGACTGTTGAAGTCTTTCACGAAATCAGGATAGATACTGAGGAAAAGTGTATCGAAACTCGAATATAAGTCTTTCAGATCTTCATGCGACAAAGCAGTACCCGTGACAAGCTCCCTGAGTTCCTTCCATGAGTTAGACCGTACAAGCCGACTCACTGTTTTGCGGAAATCGGTCAATCGGTCGATATATCCCGAAGAAAGGGCGAAAGTAGCTCCGATACATTCCTCTTTCACATAATTGGCCTCTTTCAGCGCCTCGTTTATATCTTTTATCCTNTCGTTGGCCTCACGTAGTTTTTGCATTGTCTCCTCNCCCTCTTTTCTGGCCGAAGACAGTTCCGCTATATTCTTATTCAGATCCTCATTCATTGTCTGAAGAGCCGTTCGCGATTCAAGAAGATTTTTCCTGCTTTTTAACGCNTATATCGCAAACAAGGTCAGTAGGATGACAACCACACACAGCACGATNAGAAGAATNTTCAGCAGACTCTCCTGCTTTCTTAACCTCTCTACATAGATTTTATGAACCTTGGCTTCTGTCTTTGCAAGCGTGGAGGCTCGCACATGATTNGGATATGTCAANGCCTGNTGCTGACAATAGTTNATATATCTGTATGCCCGTTCAATGTCACCTTTCTCCATAAGGATTCCAGCCAACTCTTCCAACGAGGCTATATCACGGTTGGCGATGGCAACNTCAGCCATACCGGATTTGGCAAGATACCGCACNCGGTTTGTTTCATCNTTTTCCGCTTCATACATTCGTGCAAGCACATATGCATTCATCGCATCCTGGCGGTTATCGAGAGCTGAAGCATCAACCTTAGCNTTTAATTCCCCGATGACCTGTTTCCTTTGCTTTGCATTTCCTATTGAAGCCTGAGCCTTATGCCAGAAATATTGTGGATCGCTCTTGGGAATACGGCTGATAGTTGAATCCTCATANACNACACTCATTCTTCCGTAATCTATCCTTCCNGAACGTTCNCCGGAAAGTTGATTTANATGNGAATACAGATAAGAAAGCTGGCTGTAATAATCAGCCACCAGATTTTTAGGCAATTCCNCAAGATCAATNCTGCTTAGNTCCTCGTCAGCATCTTTTATCAATCCCATCACGGCAAGCAAGAAACTCCTGTTTATTTTCCATTCCACCTCCCGGTCCCGGTCACCGGTCTGACGAGCAATACGAAGATTGTCATCTACATAAATCATAGCTGAATCGGCACTGAACACATAATATTCATCATACATTCTTCGATTCCACCAATATCGCTCATCAATCGTTCTGACATTCTTCCCTTTCTTTTTCACTTCATCAATATGGGCAAGTTTGAGAGCGGTATATTCATCTTGCATGGAAATCATTGAATCGAGACGGGAAAGAAGCATATCAACCGACTCGCGATCATTGTCAGTGCTTCCCTCTACATTATTGACAAACATAAAAGAGAAAAGAACAAACAGGAACAGAGTGAGTTTTCCGGAAGTNATCATAGTCAGGTCAGCAAGGTTAAGATATATATCAGCAAGGTTAACAATATAAATAATAAGCGGGAGCCTTGCTGATTGCAGGCTCCCGCTCTGANTNCGTATTCAAAGAGGGAGATTATTTCTTCACCTTCTCTACGATAGCTTTGAAAGCTTCAGGATTATTCATAGCAAGCTCGGCGAGCACCTTGCGGTTGATCTCGATACCTGCTTTATGAATGAGGCCCATGAGNTTGGAATAAGAAAGATCNTCCATGCGGGCAGCGGCGTTGATTCTCTGAATCCAGAGAGCGCGGAAGTTGCGTTTTTTCTGCTTGCGGTCACGGTAAGCATAGGTCAAACCCTTCTCCCATGTGTTCTTGGCAACTGTCCACACATTACGGCGGCTTCCGTAATAACCGCGGGTGAGTTTAAGGATTTTCTTTCTTTTTGCTCTTGAGGCAACGTGATTTACTGATCTTGGCATCTTTTTTTGATTTTTTGAATGTCAGCGGCATAATTTAATCTGCACTTGCAGGGCTGCACATTCGGTTAATAAAAAAAATTTAAAAGTAACTGAGAGAAACTCGTTAACGAAGGTTCAGAAGNGAGCGTACGGCCTTGATGTTTGCATCAGCAACAAGAGCTGTATGGTCGAGGTTACGTTTACGCTTTGTTGATTTCTTCGTAAGGATGTGGCTGTGATAAGCGTGTTTCCTTTTGATTTTCCCTGTGCCGGTGAGAGCGAAGCGCTTCTTCGATGCGGCATTGGTCTTTACTTTTGGCATTTTCTTGAAAATTTAAGTTGTTTGCATTTCACCTCGGCACTTTGTGCCTACGGTCTCTCTATTTAATTTTCTTTAGAGTCANTGTTTTCTGAAGTCTCCGGTTTGGGAGCCTTCTCTGCTTTTTCACCCTTATCCTTTGCAGGTGTCTCTTTCTTGGCGGGTGCCTTGAGAGGGGTGAGCATGATTGTCATACGTTTTCCTTCAAGCACCGGCATCATCTCCACCTTTCCATATTCTTCAAGGTCGTTGGCGAAACGAAGAAGAAGAACCTCTCCCTGTTCCTTGAAAAGNATGGAACGGCCGCGGAAGAATACATANGCCTTCACCTTGGAGCCTTCTTTCAAGAAGCCCATNGCGTGTTTGAGCTTGAAGTTATAATCGTGGTCATCGGTCTGGGGTCCGAATCGGATCTCCTTCACAACCACCTTTGCAGCCTTGGCTTTCTGTTCCTTCTGTCGTTTTTTCTGCTGATAGAGGAATTTCTGATAGTCAAGGATACGGCATACGGGAGGTTCCGCATTCGGAGAAATCTCAATCAGGTCGAGTTCCTGCTGTTCCGCGATTTTCAATGCNTGATGCAAGGGATATATGCCTTGCTCCACATTGTCGCCGACAAGACGCACTTCACGTGCGCGGATGTGCTCGTTGATCACGTACGGGTCNCGAGTATCGCGCTGAAAGCCTTTACGACCTCGCATCCCCGGGCGCGAACCTCCTCCGCCCATCGGGCGGCGCGGTCCGCTGAATTGCGGTTTTTTCTCCATTCAGTATGCTTTAGTATTTAATTTTTTTGAACCGGAAAGCATTCATCCCTCCTTATTTCGAGGGCATCGTGGTGCTTTCGGCAACTTCTTTATTTATTTCGTCTGCAAAGTTAATAATTTTCATCGTTCCCTTATCACCTTCGCCCTGTTTTCTTACAGAAACTTCATCATTTTCGGCTTCTTTTTCACCAACAATGAGCAGATAGGGTATTTTTTTAAGCTCATTGTCGCGAATTTTCTTGCCGATCTTCTCATTTCTGTCGTCAACAAAACCTCTTACNCCCTGACGGTCGAGTTCTTTGACAACTCTGTATGCATAGTCGTTGTATTTCTCCGAAATNGGAAGCACTACACACTGCTCAGGTATAAGCCAGAGAGGAAGTTTTCCGGCGGTGTGTTCAAGAAGAACAGCCACGAAACGCTCCATCGAACCGAATGGTGCACGGTGGATCATGACAGGGCGATGTTTCTGATTATCGGANCCGGTATATTCAAGGCCGAAACGCTCGGGAAGGTTATAGTCAACCTGAATTGTNCCCAACTGCCAGCGGCGACCGATCGCATCCTTAACCATGAAGTCGAGTTTCGGACCATAGAATGCCGCCTCACCTTCAACCTGACGCGCGGGNAGNCCTTTCTCGGCACAGGCTTCGATGATTGCCTGTTCGGCAAGGTGCCAGTTTTCGTCAGATCCGATATATTTTTCTTTGTTNTTCGGATCACGAAGTGAAATCTGNGCCTCGAANTTCTTAAAGTCGAGCGCATTGAAGATATAGAGAATTATATCCATAACCTTCAGGAACTCATCTTTTATCTGCTCGGGAGCACAGAAGATATGCGCGTCNTCCTGAGTAAATCCNCTCACGCGTGTCAGACCGTGNAGCTCACCGCTCTGCTCATAACGGTAAACAGTTCCGAACTCGGCAAGTCGCATCGGGAGATCACGATACGAACGNGGCGATGTTCTNTANATCTCACAGTGATGAGGACAGTTCATCGGTTTAAGCATATANTCCTCACCCTCCTCCGGAGTGTGAATAGGCTGGAAAGAGTCCTTTCCATATTTTGCCCAGTGTCCGGAAGTGACATAAAGNTGCTTGTTTCCGATATGGGGAGTGATTACCTGNAGGTAACCATATTCTTTCTGTATTTTGCGGAGGAATTGCTCAAGACGGTCACGAAGAGCTGCNCCCTTGGGAAGCCACAACGGCAGACCCTGTCCTACTGTGGGAGAGAATGCGAACAATTCCATCTCCTTGCCCAATTTACGGTGGTCNCGTTTCTTTGCCTCTTCAAGAAGNGCGAGATATTCATCAAGCATCTTNTTCTTGGGGAAAGAGATACCGTAAACACGTACGAGCTGNTTGCGNTTCTCGTCGCCACGCCAGTAAGCACCGGCAAGTGAAAGAATNTTCACNGCCTTNATNGGNGCTGTATTGGGGATATGCGGCCCACGNCANAGNTCNGTGAAGTTACCCTGAGTATAGGTAGTGATCTTACCNTCTTCAAGTTCGCTGATAAGCTCACANTTNTATTCCTCTCCACGATCTCCAAACGCCTTGAGNGCATCAGCCTTGGAAATGTCGGCACGCACGATATTCTCCTTGCGACTGACGATTTCGGCCATTTTCTTTTCNATCTTAGNGAAATCTTCAGAAGTGATCTTATGCTCTCCCGGATCGATATCATAATAGAAACCGTTTTCAATGGCNGGGCCGATACCGAATTTCACTCCGGGATAAAGTTCCTGAAGAGCCTCGGCAAGAAGNTGAGCCGAAGAATGCCAGAAAGCNTGTTTACCTTCGGGCGAATCCCATTTGAAAAGCTCGATAGAGGCATCTGCNTCTATCGGACGGGAGATGTCCCATTCCTCGCCGTTAACCTTTGCGGCGAGCACATCTGCGGCAAAGCGGGGAGAGATGCTCTCCGCAACCTGAAACGGGGTAACGCCCGCCTCAAACTGTTTTACGCTGCCATCCGGAAAAGTTATATTGATCATAAGTGGCCTTATTATCGTTGTTTATTCTTTTATTCTTTTGATTTCNCGATTTTTAAGAGATCCTTCCATTCAGTTTCCACCTCCGGATCGTTTAATCATCTCTATTATTTTGCGGAAATCGCGCAAAGATACAAAAAAAATCCGAGATTTCCAAATTATCCTAATCTTATGCCATATCGGTCTATTTCATCAACCAGTGGTTGATAATCAAGGTCGGAGTAGATGGAAAGATCTATTTCGTAAGGGAGATACAGGTCGTCGATCCCNTCAAGAATAGGATAAAGGTCTTCCCTTGTCAAGCCTTTTCCCTTCAATGTCATATCTATATCGGAAAATTTCTTGAATGTGCCTTTCGAGCGNGAGCCATAAAGAATAATTTCCTCCACTTTTTCACACTTTCTGATTTCAGCCACCAATTTTGAGACCGTATCTTCGGATAAGCCTGTATCTTTCATCAATCTTTATTTATATTGTTAATTTGCAAATATTATTTCATTCTTTTCAAGAGGTTATAGCTGGGAATCACTCCTGCCTCGCCTGCTTTGGAAAGATCGATGAAGGCCTGACGTTTATTCCCCATCTGAAGATACGTTATACCTCGGTTATAAAAAGCCGGACCGAATTCGGAATCGAGTTTCAAAGCTTCGCTGTAACACTGCATAGCTGACGTGTAATCGTGTAGAGAATAATACAGATTCCCTTTGTTGAACCATGCGAATACGAGACGCGCATCTATCGACAAGGCCGCATCATAATCCGCCATAGCAGAGGCGTATTCCTTAGCCTGTCCCCTTCTTCGAAGTTCGGCTTCCACAGAATTTTCCTGTTCGGCCGACACCGGTCGCGAAGACACCTCCGCCTGTTTCACATAACCNCGAGCCAGCAATGCCACGGTGAACCGAGGATCAAGCTCTATAGCTCGGTCGAGCGCGATGATAGCAGCCTCATAATTTTTCAACATGGTCTGAGCGATTCCCAACGCAAGATAATCAGCCGGACGNGCAGCTCCATCNNAGATNACNCCCTCATAATATTCCACTTTCCTGAATATCTCTTCCGCCTTCTCCTCACTATCTATCCCGGGAGTTCCGGGGGTTAGATATACCTTTTCCCTGATATAACTACCCTGATTAAAATCATCAAGGTCTCTGAAATAATTTGATGTGGTGCGAAGCGACTTGGGCGACTCATAAAACGACAGAGAATAAAGAGGTTCCGGTTCCACATTCATATCCCTATCCTGTACTCTACCTTTTATTTTCTCATTATACGAGAGTTGGGTGGAATTTGAACTGCTCACAGTGACAAGCTGATTGAATTTCTCCATCACCTTGATATCATTATCCTCATCTTCCGAATCAGTTTCAGCATCGNTCTCTACGTCACTGAATCCCTTTGTATTGGCACCGGCGGCAATCGTGGGACGGTCGAGCTTAAATTTCATCGGATTCTTCACATACTTGCGTATAAGATCTTCTGCCTTATTGACATTCATGATGGCTCCACGCATATCNCCCATCTTATGTTTGGCCTCGGCTATGGCATAATAAGCCGGATAAAAACGTGGATATTTACGGGCTATGCTTTCAAAGCCGTTGATGGCCTCCTTATATTCACCTAATTCAAGAAGAATCAGGGCGCGGTTATAACGGGCGTGAAAATTGTCAGGCTCTATTTTCAAGACCTCCTCAAGATCCCGTGCCGCACGTCCGAGGTCTCTCACCTCATAACGCAGTAGCGCACGGTTAAAAAGAGCTGCCGTGTTATANGGNCGNAGTTCTATGGCATAGTTATAATCGGCCATAGCTCCNAAAAANTCATCATTNTTATANCGNAGATAGGCNCNGTTAAGGTAATAGTCGGCATCCTGAGGNTGCAGNTTTATCGCCTCATCCATATCCGCGGCCGCCTCGTCCCATTTTTTCTGACGCGAATAGATTTCCGACCTCATNAGATANGGATTAAGGCTTGCCGGAGCAAGTTTTATGGANGCTGTCAGATCCTCGAGAGCCTTTACCGTNTCTCCTTCAAGCATNCTGAGGCGCGCCCGCGCCGTGATGCCATCCTCAAAGCGAGGATANAGNCNCANTAGNNNTGNNAAAGTNGANTCNGCTCCGGNATAGCGNTTNAGTTCGGTTTCAGCCACCCCTTTATAGAAAAGAAAATACTTATCGTCTGGATTATCTTTGAGCCCTATGTTATAATCTTCCACCGCGAGGGAATCCTTACCCAAATATTGGCGGGCAAANCCTCTNACTTTATAGCTTTCAGTCTTGAATTTGTTTCGTTCAATGGCAAGCGTGCAATCCTCCTCGGCACCCTTGTAATCTTCCAGATACAATTTGGCGAGACCGCGAAAGAAATATGGATCTGAAAGATANGGTTTNGCCTTGATAGCCTGATTAAAGTATTGTATGGANAGCATATAGTCGTCCATCGAAAGCACNTTGCGCCCGATAGTGATGCATTGCTCCGCATTGACCTGCGCCTTGCCAGGGATAGCAATAGCAAGATTCAAGGCAATGAATATGATAAGGTTTANGATTNTCTTTAGTTTCACATTGCAAATATACGNAAAAAATCAAAANCACTAAAGATATTTATTCGAAAACCTNTTTTTCTTNTTCTTTATTCTTCTTCACATCCNCAAGTAGTTATCGCAAAAGTCCTAATCAAAAAAATGATAAGGAATGGNACTAATTNAGATTCTCTAATTCCTGAATTGACAGGCCGGTAGCTCGTGCAATTGCNTCAACGCCCATCCCCATCTCCAACATGTTNCTCACGACTTGGCTAAAGGCTTCCTTAAGTCCNTCTTTTCGNCCNTCTTTTCGTCCNTCTTNTCGTCCTTCTTTTCGGCCCTCTTCCCTTCCTTCCGTGCGTTCAGTTTCGGCAATTGCATAATTGTCACGATAAATCTTCAATGANTCATTATATGCCTTTTTCTCCTTCTCACTTAGGACCGCGTATTTTGCTTTCTCTCCGAGTCGCCGGAACACTGGCTCTCTCATAAACGTGTTGGGTATTGCTTCCATCTTATCCATATTTTTTAATAAATACAACCATTTCTCAAGTGTAGTNTCACACTCTTCTGCATTCTTGTCCATCATCGGAATCTTAAGGAACGTCATCCTCATTCTATCTGAGAATACACGCTTGGCTTGCATATTGTACAAACACACATCCTCCCTAAGATGTTGCTCTCCGACACTNTTCCATTCAAAGTTCATCAGGAACACCCCATGGACTGGGGTTAACCGATAGTTCCACCCGTCGCCTTTNTCTCCCTGACTATAGAGGTTAGCAGCTAAATAAAAGATGGCACGATCACCAAAATGAGTCTGGTAACGATTCTGCATCTCAACNATTATTTTTGTTTCATCCTTGAGTTTGCAGTGAAGATCATATATAAGCGCNCGGTCATCTTTCGATTCACCCTTATTTTCCTTATCTATGAATTCTACAGAAACAATCGGTTTCTCGCCACCTATCCCTAATGCGTTGAGGAAAGAGATAATGAATTCTTTATCTGCCTCGCGACCGAAGAGGTATTTGAATCCGAAGTCGGTAAGAGGATTTATGAAGGTAGCAAACTTAGCATTCATTAAATATCAGGCTTTAGGTTAAATACTTAAGTAGTNACAAAAATAATGTAAAATTTGGGAAATAACAAATAATATTTATCGGCTTTGAGTTTCNATTTTTTGTAAAAGTTACAATCCTCNGCCACATGATCACTCTTTTTCNACANACATCATAGCATTTCTCAATCTTTCCTTGTTTTTTCTATGTGTTTTCTCAATATTNAGCAATCATTTCTTTAAATCTGATCCCATAGACTGTAAACTTACCCTCTTCCTCATAAACCCTTGAGCTCTATCCTGTGTTAAATTAATAAGAGGGTAGTTTAAACTTTCCCTATCCGCAAGGGTCTTTTCATTAGATTCGATTATGTCAAACTAATAGATTGCTGTTCGGNACAAGTCCGGACGGCCATTACCTATCCAAATTTGCTTAGCTATGCACAACGAGAAGAGAGAGAAAATTGTAGTCATTGGCGGTGGTTTTGCTGGAATAAACCTATGCAAGCGCCTTGACAAGAAAAAATATGAGATCGCACTGATCGACAGGAACAATTTCCATTGTTTCCCTCCCCTTTTCTATCAGATTGCCTCTTCCGGTCTGGTGGAATCCAATATCTGTTTCCCCTTTCGCCGGGAGCTTAAAAGGATGAANGATGTTTCCTACCATATGGGTCACGTGAAGAATATCGACCTTGAGAAGAAAGAGGTCACTACCAGCTACGAAACCCTCACTTATGACAAGCTGGTCGTTGCCGCCGGNGCAACCAANAANTATTTNGGNATGGATCATCTTCCTGAGGAGACTTTCGGCATCAAGACTGTNGCCGAAGCGGCTCATACACGCGATGAGATCCTTGANCGNCTCGAACGNGGNGCCCTCTGCAAG
Organism: Bacteroides sp.; assembly: GCA_014801535.1. Classification (GTDB taxonomy): domain Bacteria; phylum Bacteroidota; class Bacteroidia; order Bacteroidales; family Muribaculaceae; genus Lepagella. The sequence goes on along the minus strand of JAAVEA010000005.1, from coordinate 87,916 downwards.
GATCCGGAACGTCGCAAGCAATTGCTCTCTTTCCTTGTCGTNGGCGGNGGNCCTTCGGGAGTGGAGATTGCNGGNGCNNTNGGNGANATGAAGAAATANATCCTGAAAAAAGAATANCCCGAACTATCNCCNGATGATGTNACCATNACCCTTGTTGAAGGNGCTCCGACCATTCTTGGCGCCATGAGCGANAAATCAAGAAACAACGCTCTGAANGGGTTACAGGAACTNATGGTAAACGTACGTCTCAACACCGTNCTGAANAGNTATGANGANAAATATGTNACCTTTGCCGANGGCCATAAGGANTATTACGAGACGCTTATNTGGACGGCNGGAGTCAAGGGTGAGCCNATGCCNGGCATCCCTGNGNAATATATCGGACGAGGCAACCGTATTATTACAGACGGTTTTAATCGTNTCAAGGGACTCGANGANGTTTTNGCCATNGGNGATATTGCTCTTGGTTCAGACAGAGGCCACACCAAACGGACATCCCCAGATGGCGCAGCCTGCCATTCAGGAGGCCCGNAACTTAGCAAAAAATCTTAATGCCGGTGAATTTANATCNGANTTCAAATATAAAGATAAAGGGTCTATGGCNACCATCGGGAAAAACCGTGCAGTNGCCGATCTTCCCGGGTTCTCATTTTCCGGGTGGTTCGCATGGATGATATGGCTNTTNATNCACCTNATNTCAATNCTCGGNATGAGAAACAAGCTGAGTGTGCTNATGAACTGGTTCTGGAATTATCTNTTCTACAGCACATCATTGCGTCTTCTTTTGCGCCCGACAAAATATCCGCTNCGACGACATTGGGGCGATTAAAACATTTCTAAAATTAATTCCTNATGAAAATAAATAATACAATATTAGGCGGTATGGCTACCGCATTNCTGCTTATGACTGCAGGTTGCTCCTCATTATCCGGCATTTTTGGACCGAAGACAGGTNATGGCGGAAGTAAAAAATCATCTAAGACGGAAGCAGTGCTCCCACGTGACCGTGAACAGATTGCAACCACCGAAGACCTGAAAACGTACACCGCTGAAGATATTAAGAAGGGCGTCGTCAAAGGTGACTGGGCAATCGAGACCGTCAACGGGAAACAGGCTGTTGGTGAAAAAGCGCCTTATCTGAGATTCTCCCCCACCGAGAAAATGGCTTATGGAAACAANGGATGNAATTATCTACACGGTCCGTATAAATATGACGCTGAAACAAAAACCCTATCGTTCGGCGATATGGCATCCACAATGATGATGTGCGCACAAGAAGGAATTACCGACACTGAAATCAATCAAGCTCTCGCTAAAGTCACATCCTACGACTGGAAGGCTCTTGACAATGAGTATTATCTNTATTTCTATGATAGNGAAGGNACNGAAGTCATGTCGCTCATGCATCAGAACTTCGATTTCCTTAACGGCACGTGGCTCGTAAAGAATATAGAAGACACTCCTATTGATGATCCGGAGATGAAGATGGTGATTGATGTGGATGAAGGGAAGATTCACGGCAATACGGGGTGTAATCTCTATAACGGTGCGCTTGAAATTGACATGGAGGAAGCCAACTCAATCTCTTTCAGTTCTATTGCAGTCACAAGNATGGCTTGTCCGGATCCCAATCACGAGACAGCTCTNTTAGTCGCTCTTGAAGAGGCATCAACCGCCAAACCGATTTCAAAAGACGAAGTGGTGCTCTTTAACGCTCAGGGNAAACAGGTTCTCCGTCTTGTGAGGACTACCGACGAGTAAATCCAGGTTTTATTTAAAGCTGAAGAAGATGAGGATTAAGGTTNATGTNAACCTTAATCCTCATCTTCTTCATCATCTTCCCAATCAAGGAAAAATTCATCGGCCGTATACGTGTCTTCCTTGAACCGGGAAAGTTCACGACCTTCTCGTTTGGTGGGTCGGCCAAGACCTTTCCTNCGGTCGACAAATCCTGAAATACGGGTCATCTCCAGAAGTTCATACTGTGAAGGNGCGGTGATATTNTCAAGATATTCAGGAACTAATTTGGCACCCAGTCGATTTCCGGTGAGCTGTTTTACCCGGAAAGTATAAGTGATCGGGGGCTTCTTCACATCTATCACATCTCCTACCTTGATTGCACGGCTCGGCTTAACAGCCACACCATTCATCGTGACGCGCCCTTTCTTGCAAGCATCGGTAGCTATGGTGCGGGTCTTGAACACGCGCATAGCCCATAGCCATTTATCTATCCTGACTTCTTCCATCTCTATTTCTTTATCTTGATGCATCATTTTTATCATGCTTCATAATGATGCATCTTGAGTCATCATGATTCCTCATGAATTAAATCACTTATTATAATGTGTCATTGCAAACTCCGGTCCGGATAAGCAGTATGCCTTCACGGCATCGCCCACGTGTTTGAGCAACTCAGGCATTTTCTCCATCTCATCCTTAGGGAAGCGTCCAAGCACATAATCCACCTGGCCTCCACGAGGGAAATCATTACCCACACCCACCCGGAGCCGCGCATACTGTTGGGTGCCGAGTTCGGAAGCGATGTTTTTCAATCCATTGTGACCCGCGTCGGAACCCTGCTTGCGGAGACGCACCGCTCCGAACGGAAGGGCGATATCATCGACAATCACAAGCAGATTCTCCAATGGCAACTTCTCTTTATTCATCCAGAATCTTACGGCTACACCACTGAGGTTCATAAATGTAGATGGTTTGAGAAGCATGAGCTCGCAATTCTTAACCTTCATTATGGCCATGTCGCCGTAACGGCAGGATTTAAAAGGCACCCCGGCCGATTCAGCCATGGCATTTCCGGCCATAAAGCCAATGTTATGGCGTGTATCGACATATTCAGGGCCGATATTGCCCAGACACACTATAAGGAATCTCTTCATATCTATCACACTCTCCTTTTTCTCCTTGCTTTTGCAGGATAAGCCAAAGAGTTTTCTTATTTTTTCTAACATTTTAATATAAAAGGACGCACCTTGGGTGCGTCCCTACATTTTTTTGTGATCGCAATGCATGCGACATCACATTTTGAATTGGATTAGTCCTGAGCCTTNGCAGCGGCACCACGTGCGGCACGTGTGAGCTGAACGGCACATACAACTGCGTTCTTAGCGTTCATCAGTTCAAGACCCTCGAAGTGAAGATCACCTACGGCCATTGACTTNCCAAGACCAAGGCTGTCAACATTGACTATAAGACGCTCGGGAATTTCACTGTAAACAGCCTTAACTTTAAGCTTACGCATTGAAAGAGTAAGNTTACCACCGGCTTTCACACCCTCTGCGTGACCTTCAATCTGAACAGGAACCTCCATAACGATAGGCTTCTCGGGATAAACCTCCTGGAAGTCGATATGAAGAACAGTNTCTTTTACAGGCTGGAACTGGAGTTCCTTCATTACGGCCTTTCTTGTTTCTCCGTTAACAGTGAGGTCGATTTCGAAGATATCGGGAGTATAGATAAGTTTACGCACATCCTCACCCTTCACGGCTATATCAGTAGTGATGATTCCTCGCTTGCTGTCGATCTCAACAAGTTTTTCACCCGGTTTGAGGGTGCCTGAATAAGGNAGCTCTACGATAGCGCCACCGTTGAGCACGGCAGGAATCTTACCTTCATTACGCAAAGCCTTTGTGGCTTTCTTGCCGCAATCCACACGGGGTTCGGCTGTCANTTCATACTTCTTCATTTTCTTAAAATTTTGTGTTACTCAAAATAAGTTATGCTCCGGGCTAACAAATTTCCCATCACACCGGTTCGGGTTGCTTCAGCAAACCCTGATCAGACTAAAAGGTGCTTTCGGCAACCGTTTTAGAAAATCCTCGCAAAATTACAATTTTTTCGCCTATATTCCAAATAATCGAAGATTTAAGAGCTTATTTTCATCGGCTTCTCCCNCATAAATGAGNTAAATTGCAATATTTGCACTTTTCATCATCATCAACNGCGATAAAAGGCANTTCAGGATTGAAGANTTCAGAAAGAATATAACCGGTCTTNTCAAGAAACTCCTCATTANGGTCAAGGTGACTGCTGAGNCGGTCATAAACGGCACGTTTGCCGGGTTCAGCCGGGCGGCCTATCGAGGGGAGAGTTTCCCCTTTCTTCCCTAATTCAGAAATNTGATAGATGGCAAGTCTGACNGGNACATTNAGNNTNCGGTCGAAATTCATCAGATTGGCATAGAGCATGAGCTGGAAGAAATTNCGNGCCTCTTCATCTCCATTGAANACNGCGTCCATGTCGCGTGCCTTTACATGGGCATTCCCTGTCTTGTAATCGACAATCCGATAAGACTCCGTGCCATCGGGNAAACGGACTNTATCGAGNCGGTCAATGGCATATTTCATGTTNACTTTTCTNCCNTTATCGCCGANGGGCCATTCCACCAATCCGGAGATCTCTCCTCCCACCAGCTCAAAGGGAGTAAGAGTGAGATCATAATTAAGNACATCGCGAATCTGTGANACAATCTTTTCACCTATGAGAGCGGCTGCCCCTTCAAGCGGAGTATCGAGCCGATCTTCTTCGAGATGGAAATGCAATCTGTTGATAGACTNTGTNACNAGNCTANGGAGTGTGTCGTCATCATCAATNAATCTTCTTATATCNNCAGCNTCAAGCTTTATNGGCTCATCCAGATATATGTTTCTTTTCCCTTCNGGAAAATANAGATGAAACATCACCTCATGNACCACATTTCCCAACCCTATGGCATCAATATACTCCGANGGCTCGTCTTCNGCNCTAAGACCCATCACATTTTCNTAATAGAATTTAACGGGACANATAAAATAATTGCGTAGAGCCGAAGCGGAGAAATTGCGACGGGATCCCCGCACCGTNAATTCCTCCANCTGCGACATAACCAGAGCGNTTTTTTCCACATCTTTTNNTTTNGCNACCGATGGGGANAGCAGGAATTTGTGGTTTTCAAATTTAAGAAGATCGCGTGCATAAAGATANCGGAGCTGCATCAGATAGCGCGACATTCCACCGCTTCTCATTCCCGATGAAGAACGGGCATCGTATATCATCGTCACCTCTTTCGCCCGTGAGATCATACGGTAGAAATAATATGAGAAAAGATCTTCCCTATAGTTTGAATAAGGGAGTCCATATCCATGTCTGAGCGAATCGGGTATGAAGGTGCGTCCCGATGATTTNCGCGGCATCACCCTGTCGTTCATTGAAAGAATGATCAGTCGGTCGAAGTCGAGTGCCCTTGTTTCAAGAAGACCCATAACCTGCANCCCCTCCAGNGGTTCGCCTTCAAACGTGACCTGTTCTCCGGCCAGCAGTTTATCCACCATCACGAACACTCCCGCCATTCCCATCTCTATACCATGTTCGGCACANGCATTGTCGAGACGTCGCAACGCATCGCGGTAAACCTCTATATGTGAACGGTCGATACGGCTTTTAAGCACNCCGGCNTCTGCGGAGTCAAGCGCAGCCGAAACAATCACCATCACCTCCTCAAGATACGCGATAACTTCAGTAACGGAAATATCTTCCGGTAATTTCCTGAGAATCCCNGCCAAAGGTTCACTGAAATCACGCAACTCGGAAAGAGTGATAGTTATCTTATGNTGACGGTTCATGAAACCGTTTATTTCCGATATNGTCTTGCTGCCGGCCACGGCATGCATATATGGATGGGAAAGAAACAAACGTAGATCTTCNTGATAGAANGCGATATCCTCACCTGCTTTACGTTGCGTCGACCTNACCCTGCGCAAATGATAGATGAAAGACATCACGGAAGTAATCCTTAACGAATAACCCATGGTGAGATTCACCGCCTCCAGTCCTTCGGGAAGAGCATACAGGAAGGGCATCAGAAGATTTTCGTCGGGCANGACAACGGCCACTTTGGCNTTCTTTATCTCCTCCTCNCCCTTTTCCCCCATCATTTCTCCCACTTTCGAGCCGGCCACTTTCCCCTGGGCGGCATTCGAGGGCGCNCCGATNGCTGTGAGATGAACCGGCATATCTTTTGTTTCGCTCTCCTTCATCCATGTGTCNGCCCAAGAAGGAGAGGGAAAATTGCGTAGGTTATATTTCAGAAATGAAGCTGCGTCATTCACGGCTCCCGACAATACGGGGCCGGTGCCGTCCCAGAAAAACTCGGCGTAAGTGCCTGCCACNCCTTCTTCTGCCTCCAGTCTCTTCAGTTCTTCAAATATGAGGGCTTCGGTGGTGGAAAGGGCGTTGAATCCCACGATAACAATCTTTTTCCAAGGCAGTATTTTCTTCCCGTGTATCTTCAGACGTTGCAATGCAAGACGATAGGCTCCCCCCGAAGTGCAAAGACGCTCGGANTGAAGCGACTTNTTGAGCGAATGATATAAAGGNGCCATCTGTTGCCACAATAACAGGAATTTATTCTTTATATCCGAGGGGGGATTCATATTTTTCCAGAATCTTTCCACCTCCCATAAGCCAGGGGTGTAACCGAAATATCGCTCCATCACTTCAATCTGTTCTTCTGTAAGAAAAGAGGAGGAAATCTCTCTGTAATCCTTTACATTTTTGAATAAGGAATCCGCATCCACATCATACTGATCCACCTCACTGAAATCCGATAGCAAGGTCTCTCCCCAGTTTCTGAACGAATCGAAATCGCTGAACACTTTACCTCTCTTATCATCTTCGCCTGCACTTCCTTTCTCTCCCGCCTCGNTAACATAAATATTATAGAGCCGGAACAACAGGTCTATACGCGAAGCCACATCATGATCCGCCAATTCGGCCACGAAATCTGTGATCGAGGTCACACGCGGAGCCATTAGTGTGCGTTCCTCCGAAGCATCCTGAAGATGCTTCAGAAAAAAAGTGCCGGCGCGTTTGTTAGGGAATACGAAACAGAACTCCGACATGTCGTCGAAATTGGAATGATATGCCATGGCCACCGATTCAAGGAATGGCCGCGGGCCTGACGCAGGCTTGGTTTCAAACAAAGATGGCTGTCTTATCATACCCACAAATTTAATAAGAATTTCAGTCGCAAACAAAAATTGATTACCTTATAATTGGGATTCACATCAATATTTTATACCTTTGCGGAAATGAAGTTTTCTGATATTCCAGGACATATTGCCGTCAAACGAGCCTTGATTGAACTGGCTGACACCGACCGCCTACCTCACGCCATAATGCTTTGCGGACCTTCGGGAATTGGCAAAATGCTGTTGGCACGCACTTTCGTGAACTATGTTCATTGCACCAACCGTCACGACGGGGAACCATGCGGACGCTGCCCGGCCTGCCTGCAACACGCTTCCTTCAACAATCCCGACACCCATTTCATCTNCCCTATTGTCAAAAGCGAGAAAAGCAAAGTTCTCCTTTCCACCGATAGAATAGAAGAATGGCGCCGGATGCTGACCGAGAACCCTACGATGCAACCCGAACGCTGGCTCGNTATTCTGGAAGCCGGCAATTCACGTCCCCGCATATATGTGAACGATGCAGAATATATCGTTACAGCAGAAGCGATGTCGAACTATGCATCCAATTATAAGTTCTTCATTATATGGCTGCCCGAGAAAATGAATATCGAGGCTGCCAATAAGCTTCTGAAGGTGATTGAAGAGCCTTCGCAGGGAACCGTTTTCATACTTGTATCAAACGAAGAAAACAACGTGCTCCCTACCATTTCTTCTCGCACGCAGAGATTCAACATGGCTCCGCTGTCGCGAGAAGAGATCGGACGCTATATGATGGACCAATATGGAATGAAAGACTATGAGGCTTTCGAACTCAGCCGTCTTGCAGAAGGGCGCTTGTCAAAAGCCGATGAATTGGCCGGTTTTTCTGAAGAAAAGGAGGAATTCGAGACTCTTTTCCGCGACATAATGAGAAACGCCTACGCCAAGAAACTTTCCATTCTNCGCAATCTGAGCGAACGCACGGCTGCCTTCGGGCGCGAGAAACTGTTACGTTTTCTCGACTATATGGCACGCATGACCCGTGAGAATTTCATCTACAACATGAAGATGCCTCAACTCTCGGCTCTCACCCGCACGGAAGAAGANTTCTCACGTCGTTTCTCCCCTTTCATCAATCATGGGAACGTGGAGGATATCATGAATGAAGTGGGGCGCGCGCAAAACGACATCGCGCGAAACGCTAATGCAAAGATCGTGATGTTCGACCTCTTTCTGCTTATCATAGGCTTCTTGCTGAGAAAGAAGACATAAATGATTTTAAATTATAACTGCCAGGGCACACAACGCCTATAGAGCCAACAACGCCTATAAAATTAAATAAATATGAAACCTACACTATTCATTCTTGCCGCCGGAATGGGAAGCCGTTACGGTGGCCTTAAACAGCTTGACGGCCTCGGACCCAATGGAGAGACCATCATGGATTATTCCGTTTACGATGCTCTGCGCGCCGGATTCGGAAAAATCGTGTTTGTGATACGCAAGGATTTTGAAAAGGAATTCCGCGAAAAGATAATCTCAAAATATGAAGGTCATGTGCCCGTAGAGGTGGTCTTCCAGAGTCTTGATGCGCTACCCGAAGGATTCACTCCCGATCCGGAACGCACAAAGCCCTGGGGCACAGGACAGGCCGTGCTTATGGGTAAGGATGTCATAAAAGAACCCTTTGCCGTGATCAACGCCGATGACTACTACGGTCCCGAAAGTTTCAAGCTTCTTGCCGATGCGCTAAGGGAGATGGAAGGTCAGAAAAACCGATACTGCATGGTTGGATTCAACATAGAGAACACTCTTAGNGAAAACGGAGGNGTGAGCCGNGGNCTCTGCACNGTTGANNCNGACGGAAACCTGACCGACGTAACGGAATGTCACGGCATAGAGCGTAAGAATGGCAAACTAATTCATATACTCGACAACAACGAGGTTCCTTTCCCTGAAAANGCCAATGTCTCNATGAANCTCTGGGGTTTCACCCCCGACTATTTCGATTATTCGGAAGAGGCTTTTGTGGATTTCCTGAATGCCCATAGCAAGGAACTGAAATCAGAGTTCTACATCCCAACCGTAGTCAACAATCTGATAAAGGCAAATAAGATAAGCCTCAAGGTTATCCCTACTCCATCCAAATGGTTTGGAGTAACATATGCCGCCGATCGGCAGGCCACTGTCGATATGTTCCGCAAGCTCACTGAAGAGGGGATATATCCCACTCCTCTGTTCAAATAGCAAATACATCACGTAGGGATGCACCCCGGTGCGTCCGCGAATAATACTGGCTAATGTAAAAATCGGGCGGATCCACCGGGATGTATACCTCCGTTTGCGATAAACATTTAAAAGAAATTAAAATTTCTAAAACATTATAAATCTAACTCTTGTTAACTAAAAGAAGGCAATCCTAAGCCAACTAATGTTTTATCCAATACTTTTTTTTATATTTTAATTAATGAAACATCTATTTATTAAGACTTGCTTGTCGCTGACACCGATGCTGCTTCTCACAGGTTGTATCGACGATAACTACGATCTCAGCGACATTGACAAGACCACCGAATTAAAGGTGAACAACCTTGTGGTTCCTGTCAACCTCGATGCCATAGAGCTTTCTGAAATAATAAAGATTGACGATGACAGCAAAATCAAAATCGTAAATCTCAACGGCACTGAAGTATATGCCGTAACTGAATCGGGAGAGTTCAGTTCCGACCCGATTGAAATTGACGGTTTCACAGCCCCTGCTCCGCAGATTGAGGAAGCCCGCGCTTCATTCGAAATCGTGCCTGCCTTGAAAACAAGAGCTCTTTCTGTCACCAATAACTATACGCTCAGCTCCTTCACACCTCAGTTAGTTGAAATCAAGGCAACCGATATTGATGAATCAATAAAGGAGATCACATCAATCGACTGTGAACCCATGACCATCACAATGAATCTAATCACATCCGGATTCAGTGGCAGCGACACAATGATCAGATTCAAGAACGTCAAACTCAACTTTCTAAAGGGTCTGAGCCTTGTCTCCACTCCTGAAAACTATAGCTATAANCCGGTGACAGGCGTGCTTGAGATCACCGACCTTGAATGTCCCGGCAATGTTGCTACCATCAAACTGGATGTAAACCAGATAGACTTTGTTAAATCTGGCACTAAGATCGAGGGTAATGATTTCAACTATAAAACCACAGTGACCCTTGATGAGGCTGATCTTGACCTTACCATCACATATAATAATGATGTCCCAACTTCTCCTGAGGAGATCGACTTCCGCGTCGTTACATCATGCACCGATATGGTTGCCACTCATTTCACGGGAGTTCTTGAATATAANCTGGAGGGGGAATCGCTTAATATCGATCCTGTGTCTCTCGATGATATTCCCGACTTCCTTTCTGACGACCAGACCAACCTCCGTCTGGCAAATCCGCAGATCTACATGAGCATGAACAATCCAATGGCTCCCTACGGACTCGGATTCGAAACAGGAATGACACTAACATCTATCCGTGGCGGCAACAACAAGGAATCTTTCTCACTCGACAACGGTCAACTCGTAAAGGTTGGCACCAACTATGGATCCGACGGTCCTTACAACTTCGTGCTTTCGCCCTCCATGCCGTCAGAACCNTTGACAGAATATGCTAAAGATCTCGTACACGTAGGATATTCCTCGTTGTCCAATGTGCTTGCCGGAAGCGGTTTGCCACAAAGCATCAATATCGATTTGGTAAATCCGGAACTTCCCCGCCAGCATGTAAGCAAATTCAAACTCAATAACACAATTCCCGGAATTCAGGGAACATATGATTTCTTCGCGCCTCTCGCTCTCAAAGGGGGTGAGAACGGTTCGGTCATAGTATATCGCGATTCAGAAACCGACTGGAGCAGTGAAGATCTCGATAAAATGACAATAACATCTCTCAATGTTGAAGCCGATGCATATAGCAATCTGCCCATAGGCGCCCGACTAAGCGTCTATCCTCTTGATAAGGAGGGGAACCGAATCCCGAACATTACCATAGATCCGGCTATCGTGGAAGCCAATTCAAACGGAAACCGGGTGTCTGTCACCCTTACGGGTGAAATACGCGGACTCGACGGAATCACCTATGAAGCCGTTGTGAACGGGGGGTCTTCCGACGAACCTCTTTCACCGCAGCAGACAATACGCCTTGAAAAAATCAGAGCAAAAGTTTCAGGTTATTACATCACCGACTTCAATTAAGCCAAATGAAAACAACATTAAAATTCGCGCTATCTGCCGCTCTCGCTGCAGCTACGCTCCCAATATCCGCACAAACCACCTATTCAGGTTACTTCCTCGATAATTACGATTACGCTTTCCAGATGAACCCGGCTTTCGGAAATGAAAAAAATTTCGTTTCTTTCCCTGCCATCGGAAACCTAAACGTTGGAGTAAGAGGAAATCTTCACCTCACNGATGTGTTATATAATGTGAATGGACGCACAGTTCTCTTCACAAATCCGGAAGTGAATACGGCCGATGCCATATCCAAGTTCGGCAACCACAACAAAATAAGCGCTAACGAGAAAATAGATATCCTGTCCGGTGGTTTCAAGGCATGGGGCGGTTACAACACCATTTCTATCTCGGCGGTGGTNAATGCCGGGGTATCCATCCCAAAAGCATTCTTCGAACTGGCGAAGGAAGGAATAACCAACAAGACCTACGACATCAAGGATATGGCCGTGGATGCCAATGCCTATGCCCAGATAGCGTTTAACCACTCGCGCGACATCAAGGAAGTTCCCGGGCTAAGGGTTGGTGCCGCATTCAAGGTGCTGCTCGGAGCTGGTGGCGTGCAGGCTAAATTCAACCGNGCNGAACTTGAACTTGCNGAGAACAACTGGATTGCCCGAACAAACGCCGACATATACGCTTCAATAGGCGGTCTCCGATGGAAAACCAAGACATACACTCCGGAAGGNAATACAGATATGCANCCTTACGAATATGTGAGCGGGGCGAAGTTGAATCATTTCTATCCTACAGGTTTCGGTCTCGGATTCGACCTCGGAGCGGAATATAAATGGAACGATTTCAAATTCTCCGTCGCGGCTCTCGACCTCGGATTCATGCGCTATGGACGCACCCAGTGGGCTTCGACAAACGGTGACCGGGAATTTGAAACCGATGCATATACTTTCAATGTGCAGGGAGATGCGGATAATTCATTCAAAAATGAGTTCAAGGATCTTAAGGACAATCTTTCCAAGCTTTATAATCTTGATAACAATGGAACCAAATCATGGTTTGCTCGCGGTCTGGCCACTACGCTCAACTTCGGTGTAGACTATACGTTCCCTTATTACCGCAAGCTGCATTTCGGTCTTCTGAATTCTACGCGCATCTATGGCCCTTTCACAAGCACCCATTTCCGTCTTTCGGCCAATGTGGCNCCTGCAAAGGTGTTCTCGGCAAATGTGAACTTCGGAATCGGNACATATGGTGCTGATTTCGGCTGGCTTCTCAATCTTCACACCACAGGTTTCAACCTCTTCCTCGGAATGGATCACACTGTAGGGAAACTGGCGAAACAGGGTGTGCCTCTGAGTTCAAACGCCAACCTGAACTTCGGTATCAACTTCCCCTTCTGAACAGAACCGAAACCTCATTAATCAACAAACAGAATAGCCATCGGACCTTATATAATCCGATGGCTATTCTATTGTTGGTGTCACCTTCTACTATCTATCTGTAAAGGTCATTACAATTTCTTACTTACCGCTGACATAGGCTTGCGCTGCCTGCTTCACAGATTTGCCATCGAAACCTTCCACATCATCTATTAGATAGCTATCGTCTACGAGTTTTACGGTAATCATAACATATCCTTTCTCGCCATAACCATTTCCGCTCACCTTCACCTTNGCACTATCNGGTGCAATCAACTCTACNATCTCNACATCCTTCAGTTCNCCCGGATCCTGAGAGTTAGTAAGGATATCATAGTCGAAATATCCAACCTCACTCCCATCTTTTTCTGCCTTAGNATCGGCAGCCTCAATAATCTTCTCAAACTCCGGCGTGTAGCACTTCTCAGGAACCATCTGATAAATCTCGCGCACGCTCGATATGATCATAGCCTGATCCTGCTCCTGCTCCTGCTTAACTGTATCCGCTACCTCTCCTACCATCTCAACCATGGAATCCAATTCGGCTGTATCCGAATCACTGCTCTTTTCCGCGCCCTTATTGCTGCAAGAAGCCAATGCGACTGCCAATGCAACGTAGGCTACCATAAATTTTTTCATTTTATTCTGTTTAATTATTATGGAAATTNATAACTTATTGAAGTTGATCCGATTGCTCAAACCATATACCAAAATTACTAATTTTTATCTGAATTATAAATCTATTTTTTTCGTTTAATAAAGCTGATTCTCCTGTTTTNNTANNAAAACAGGAGAACCAAAGCCGGGATGGCACCCGGGCTTCTNTTCTCCTGTCTATTCTTTNCTTACTGCTCTATCTAAACGATATTACTTCCAAGAGAAGTCTACTTCCCCATCCTTGTAGTCGTTATCGCCATACTGTGACCAGAACTTAGTGGGAAGGTCTTTGGAACCGAATTCCCAATAGAAGGTATAGGTAGACTCACCGGTGCTGCCACCCTCACTCCATTTTTCTACAAGTNTCATAGGAAGATTCTTCGTTCCTTTGCCAAGAAGACCTGCATAATAAAGAACGCTCATCTCATCCATATCTATAAAGAAAGTCTCGTCGAAGAGCATCACGTTGGCCTTGTTGGCAACAGGTGTCTTGAATGTATCGTTGGTATAGTAAATATCAGATACAGAAGAGTCACCATCTNCCTCGCTACTGATCACCTTTGTGAGGTCNCCGTCAACATAAGTCATGGTATATTTATCATTACCCTCACTGCGCTGCAATGAAGTCAGCTGGCCATCGGCGTTGTATTCAAAACTCCAGGTATCTGTATCATTATCATCAGNATACTCTTGAAGAGCATAGGAGATGAAACCCTTGTTATTGAACTGAAGATAGACCACCGATTCAATTTCACCTTCATATTTGAAAGTAGCCATTGCCTGAAATTCTGTGGCACGGGTAAAGGTGCCGTATTCGATTGTTATATCATTCCATTCNTCNTTGATATTGGTCACCTGACCCTTATCATTAGTGGNGAACTGATAGCCATCCACATTNGAGGGGGTTGCCTCTGNGAAAACATTGCTTGCTGAAGGGGTGACAGGGGTAGTGTTGTCCGGTGAATCGGGACCGTCATTATCATCACTACANGAAACAAGCCCCATTGAAGCCACGATACATCCGTAGGCAGCAAATCTGAAAAGTTTATTCATCTTAAAAAGTTATGTTGCTCTTNAGGACCTCTCTCAGAGCGAATATTNGTTATTACATCACATGTTTAATNATGGAAGCGCAAGGTCCGACAAGTCATCTGATTCCTGACTTTTGATCTCTGACCAATTATGAAAATATGCGAAGTTTCCGACTGTCAGGATAGGGTACGAGTACGACTTCCGTATAATATAACTCCTTTCCACCACTCTTTATTATATACAATATTATATACAATCCTAATTATAGCTCTTTCTGACAGTAGAATATTTTTTAAATGAGAACGNAGAATCGGGANTTGANTCCCGATTCTNCGTTCTCATTTATTAANTATTTTCTTACAGTTTTCCAGTCTATGTGAATATCTGATGTTGAAATTAGAAAGGCATTCTTCCCTTCCCCTTCATCTGACGCATCATCTTCATAGGATTCTTCATCGTAGCGGTCATCTTCATCACCTTACGCATATCCTCAAACTGCTTTAGAAGCTTGTTGACATCCTGAATAGATGTTCCCGATCCCTTGGCTATTCGCTGACGGCGCGTACCTTTGATCTCGGTCGGGTTCTGACGCTCCCAAGGTGTCATTGAATTGATGATGGCCTCAATCCCCTTGAACGCATCATCAGGAATGTCGATACCCTTCATCATCTTTCCCATACCAGGAATCATCGAAGCAAGATCCTTAAGATTACCCATCTTCTTGATCTGCTTTATCTGATTCATGAAGTCGTCGAAATCAAATTTATTCTTCTTGATTTTTTCGGCCACCTTACGGGCTTCCTCCTGGTCGTAAACCTCCAACGCCTTGTTGGCCAGACCTACGATATCACCCATTCCGAGAATACGGTTAGCCATACCATCGGGATTGAATTCCATGATATCGTCAACCTTCTCTCCTGTGCCGACAAACTTGATAGGCTTCTTCACAACCGAACGGATAGTGATCGCCGCACCGCCTCGTGTGTCACCGTCGAGCTTGGTGAGGATAACACCATCGAAATCAAGTCGATCGTTAAACGCCTTGGCTGTATTCACCGCATCCTGACCGGTCATCGAGTCAACCACAAAGAGAGTTTCCTGAGGCTTCACNGCATCNTTNATGGCNGCAATCTCATTCATCATAGCCTCGTCCACGGCAAGACGACCNGCTGTATCGATAATCACGAGGTCGTTATGGTTAGNCTTTGCCTCNGNAATTGCGTTAAGCGCGATCTGAACCGGATCCTTGCTTTCCTCCTCCGTGTATACCGGCACCTCTATCCCCTCGGCAAGCACACGCAGCTGTTCGCGGGCAGCCGGACGATAAACGTCTGCTCCTACAAGCAGAGGCCGTTTNCCCTTCTGNGATTTCAGTCGCTTGGCTATCTTGGCAGCGAAAGTGGTCTTACCTGCTCCCTGAAGACCGGCCATGAGAATAACCGTCGGANTGCCCGAAAGATCCACCTGTGCCTGTTCAGAACCCATAAGAGCCACAAGCTCATCGTGAACTATCTTGATCATCAACTCCTTGGGCTTAAGAGAGGTGATGACGTTCTGACCAAGAGCCTTCTTCTTCACTTCATCGGTGAAGGTCTTGGCGGTCTTGTAATTGACGTCGGCGGCCAAAAGAGCCTTGCGGACATCTTTCATTGTCTCCGCTATGTTTATTTCGGTGATGCGGCCCTCACCTTTCAATATCTGAAACGACTTCTCAAGACGTTCAGACAAGCTCTCGAACATTGCCATCTTCTATGTTTTTACAATTTATTGGTGGCTGTGTCGGGGAAGATTACCGAGGGACGGAAATCCCGGGCTTCCTCGGGGGTCATCTGGGCGTATGCCATGATGATTATCACATCTCCGGGCTGAGCTTTACGGGCTGCCGCTCCGTTGAGGCAGATCACTCCGCTCCCTTCTTCTCCTGCTATGACATACGTGTCGAAACGCTCACCATTGTTATTATTCACGATAAACACCCTCTCCCCGGGAAGAATACCGGCGGCTTNGATCAAGGAACTGTCGATCGTGATACTTCCTATATAATTCAGATTCGCCTCCGTAACAGTGACGCGGTGAATCTTCGATTTCATCATCTCAATGAGCATAAAGCCAATCGTTAAAGTTACTAATAATTAATCGATATATGTTTTACAAAGTAATTGGAAATATCTTGAACGCTAAAACTCGTTCTTTCCGGNATCTTTTGCCTTATNATTCAGTCGCATACAAAGGTATGCTCCTTCATTGACTCGTCATAGTTTTCCTTTAAAGGAAACTCGTCGATTTTNATTCTGCGACAAAAGCTGCTCGAAAATAACTTCGTTTTATCCGTTCATTAATTATTAGCAACTACTTATTTGAATTTGATGTTATCTATCAACCTTACTTTTCCACAAAAGACAGTGATGCAACCNACCACTTCAGGACTCTCTTCCCATTCCTCCACGGGTAGAAGCGTGCGGGCATCGACTATCTCGAAATATTCCGTTTCGAGACCTTCATGCGANTCTACNAGCGAAACCACCATATCATGGGTTTCTCTCACCCCATGGCTTTTGGAATATTCCACACCATTCACAAGAGCCTTGTGAATCTCGGGAGCTATGGCGCGTTGTCCGGGAGTAAGAAGCGCGTTGCGGCTCGAAAGNGCNAGNCCNTCGTCAGCNCTCTTTATNGGACAGGCCACGATATCCACATCAATACCCTCGCTCTCCACCATATTGCGTATAACGGCTATCTGCTGGAAATCTTTTTCTCCGAAATATGCACGTGTCGGACGGCATAATTCAAATAGTCGGTTCACAATCTGTGCNACTCCCTGAAAATGGCCGGGACGGAATTTTCCCTCCATCACTTCGGCTGCCGTGCCGAGTTCAAATTCTTTCTCCCTCTTAGCACCGCCGGGATACATTTCGGCAACCGATGGAACGAACGCCACTGACACGCCNGCCTTCGCCAGCAGACGGCAATCCTCTTCCTCGGTGCGCGGATATGTNGCGAGGTCGTCGGGATTATTGAATTGTGTTGGATTGACAAACACACTCACTATAACATCGTCGTTCTCCTTCACGGCACGCTCCACAAGGGAGAGGTGTCCGGCATGGAGAGCACCCATTGTCGGCACGAGTCCGATGGACCGGCCGTTGTTCCGCTCGCGGCCTACATAGCCTTCAAGCTCGGAAACTGTTCTGATTATTATCATTGCTTTTTCGATGATTCGACCTGTTTATGTCGCTTNCCTCACTCTTTTTGAATGAATCAGGACAAAGCGCGATGCAAAATTAATCAAAATTTTTTATTAACTTTGCAGAAAGGTTTTTAAATAAGCATTTTTAGGAGCACTCTTTGTATAAGGAAATCGAAGCTATCTAAGCGCTTTGCTTCGATAAATTAAAATATTTTACTGGTAATCAGTCTATTTTATACCTTCTTTAATTAAATCTCCTGAAAGTGACCGAAGACCCTATTTTAAGTTCAAGTTATGGCCAAACCAAGAATTCTTTTTTTCTCACAGGAAATCGCTCCCTATCTTCCGGCTTCGGAAAACTCTAAGTTAGGTAAAGAGCTCCCCACAGCGATGCAGGGACGCAAATATGAGGTGAGAACTTTCATGCCCAATTTCGGGGCTGTAAACGAACGTCGCAANCAGCTACACGAAGTGATTCGTCTTAGCGGCGTCAATATNGTGATCGACGATGCAGACCATCCGCTGATTATAAAGGTGGCTTCCATGCANCCGTCAAGAATACAGGTCTATTTCGTAGACAACGATGACTATTTCCAGAAATCGGATACGGATACCGACGAAATCGGATCCAACCGCGAGGATAACGACGAGAGAGCTATCTTCTACGCAAGAGGNGCTGTAGAGACAGCCGAAAAACTCCGTTGGGAACCGGAACTGATNCATGTGTCCGGCTGGATCTCGGCTCTTATACCTCTTTATATCAAGAAGGTGTTCAAGGATTGCCCTGATTTCAAGAATGCGAANGTGGTNTATTCCGTNTTGNGTTATCCGGAAACGGCACCTGTAGACCCCGCGATTTTCGATAAGCTTGCAGAAAACGATGTTGATGCCGCNGATATCGAAGCACTGAAAAAAATACCTCTCGACAGCAATTTCTTCAACAAGATTGCCATCCGCTATGCAGATGCCGTGACATTCAACACCACAGANCCCGACCCCGACCTGCTTGATGCCGTGGAGGAAAGAGGAATCCCATATATTACGCTTGATCCCGAGGCCGACAATGCGGATAAATATTACAATTTCTACCAATCTCTGAAGGAAGAATAATTTTTCTCTCTTCGGAAAATCAATTCCAACATATATGAAGATCAAGCTTTTTGCCATGTCGCTGATTGCGCTGGCGACTTCCCTCTTCATCTCTTGCCAGGACGATCTCAGCTCGCAGGGTTCTTCTCTGGTCACCGGAGAAGTGACTATTACTGTCGACTCGATACCAACCTTCGTGCCTGCAAAGTCTGTCGAATATAACGCTTATGACGCGCGTTCTACCACAAAACTCCTCGGCCGTATAAATGTGCCGGAGTATGGTTCGCTGTCATGTTCGTTCNTGTCGCAGCTTTACTCTTCACCCGAATTAGGGATCAGCGATACGGTGCCCGAGGCATTTATCGATTCTATCAGACTCCTGGTGAGTGTGCCCCGCGGCTCGCTCACNGGTGATTCGCTGGCNCCCCAACAGNTGAAAGTGTATCGCCTTAACAAGCAGCTCCCTTCCGGTATAACCAACAGTGTGAATCCAGCGGAATTCTATGATAAATCCGACCCGCAGGCNCTGGTAGGATCAAAGACCTACACTCTTTCGGCACTNCATCTTAACGACTCAGCTTTCATCAAGAACCCAAATATCACCATAAGAGTCGATCTTCCCAGGGAAATGGCACTCGAATGCGTAAGAAAATATCGCACCGATCCCTCAATATTTCAATGGCCATCCACTTTCGCCCAACANTTTCCCGGACTGTATGTGGAGCAAAGCTTTGGAAACGGCTGCATCGGCAATATCAGCAAAATGGAGGTGTTTCTATATAAGCGAGTGGAAACATCGGTGAACACAAAAGATGAAGAAACCGGAGAAACGGTCACTACCACAGTCGCATCAGCTGATTCNGTGTGTCTCTTCGCCACTGCTCCTGAAGTAATATCATCAAACGTGATCGACCTCCGCCTTTCAGATAATCTGAAGAATATGGTGGTTCAAGGGAAATCGCTGGTGACGACTCCGGGGGGATATATTACCGAAATTGAGTTCCCGGCACGTGAAATCATTGATAAATATAACGCGACCAACTCGATAATGACCGTGATCTCCAGCCTGTCTATGGAAATTCCGGCTTCAGAAATAAAGAATGATTTCGGCATTGGTGTAGCCCCGTATATGCTAATGGTAAAAAAGTCGGAACTTGATGAGTTTTTCCTNAANAACAAGATACCCGACAACATCACATCTTTCTACGCGGCCTATGATTCCTCCTCAAAATCATATTCTTTCAATTCCCTGCGTCAATATCTTCTCAACCTGATCAACTCAGGGAAGGAGCCGACAGCAGATGACATTGAATTCGCTCTTGTGCCGGTATCNATCTCCGTAGAAAATGTGGAGCAATACAACGGNGGCTATATTTCATATGTGACACGCTGCTCGAATTATATCACAAAGCCGACAATGACATTGCTCGACACCGATAAAACTATCATCAACTTCACCTATTCCAAACAAGATATAGACTGATGTTCAGAACCCTATTCCTCTCGCTCTCGCTCCTGCTCGCCGGCTGCGGAGCCTCTACGGCCAAACAGACAGACACAATACAGAACGATTCGATTTCAGAAAACAAATCGGCTCAGGCCTCCGAAATCACGATTCTGTTTGCCGGTGATGCCATGCAGCATCAGGCTCAGCTTGATCAGGCGAAGATACGCGGGGGAGGCAAATANGACTATTCGCAATGTTTCACTATGATCGCCCCCGACATAAAGGAGGCTGATTATGCGGTGATAAATCTTGANGTTCCTCTTGGTGGCGGCCCGGTATATCGCGGNTANCCCTGCTTCTCGGCACCCGATTCATATGCCGAAGCCCTGAGAGACGCAGGATTCGATATGTTNCTNACATCCAACAACCATTGCCTCGACAGCGGAATGAAGGCCGCNCGTCGCACTCTGACNGCTCTCGACAGCATCNGCGTGGATCATATCGGCACCTATCACGACGCGGCGCAGAGAGAGAAACTCGTTCCTTTTATTAANGATATAAAGGGGTTCAAAGTCGGATTCCTCAATTACACCTACGGNACCAACGGCATAGAGCCGCGCGATGGCATGGAGGTGGCAATGATCGACCGTGACCGGATGGCTAAGGAAATTGCCAAAACNCGTGAGGCCGGTGCGGAGATTGTGGTGGTGACTGTGCATTGGGGCGTGGAATATGTGCTGAAACAGAATAAGAATCAGGAAAACCTCGCCCAATTNCTTCTTGANCAGGGCACAGACCTCGTGATAGGAAGTCATCCTCACGTGATCCAGCCTATGATGGTGGTGGATAATGAAAAGACAGGCAAGAAATCCTTAGTGGTTTATTCATTAGGAAACTTTATCTCCAATATGAAGACCGGCGACACGCGCGGCGGAGCGTTAGTGCGAGCCGTGATAGGGCGAGACCAGAACGGGAAGCCGGTATTCAAGGAAGCCAATTATGATACTTTCCTTTCCGCAAAACCGGAAAATAATTCTCAGAATTTCCGTGTCATACCTTCATGGATGCCTGAAAGCATTCCGGCCTCACAGAAGGAGCACTGGAATATTTTCAACCGTGGAGCGGAAAAGATTTTCAACCAATATAACAAAGATGTGCCCAGAAAGCACAAGTAGTTAGAATGATTCAGACGAATAATCTGAGTATGCAGTTTGGTAAGCGCATACTCTTTCAGGATGTAAACCTCACTTTCAATCACGGCAACTGCTATGGCATAATCGGTGCCAACGGAGCCGGCAAGTCAACACTCATGAAGATTCTCTCCGGAGAACTGACCCCCACTTCGGGCACAGTGACCTTCGGTCCCGGCGAGCGTCTNTCGGTNTTAAGCCAGGATCACTTNGAGTTTGATGAATGCACCGTTATCGAGACAGTGCTTCGCGGTCACACCGTGCTTTGGGACATAATGCAGGAGAAGGATGCCATCTATGCNAAGGAGGATTTCTCCGATGCCGACGGTATCCGTGCCGCCGAACTCGAGGAACGNTTCGCCGAACTCGAAGGCTGGAATGCCGAGAGCGATGCTGCCGCCCTCCTTTCGGGTCTCGGAATCAAGGAAGACCGCCATTATATGCTCATGAAGGATATGAGTGCAAATGAAAAAGTGCGCGTGCTTCTTGCAAAGGCNCTCTTCGGAAATCCCGACAACCTCCTTCTTGACGAGCCTACCAACGACCTCGACCTTGAGACNGTGGCTTGGCTGGAGAATTATCTTGCCAACTTCGAGAACACGGTGCTTGTCGTTTCTCACGACCGCCANTTCCTCAATGCCGTCAGCACACATACGCTCGACATCGACTACAACAAGATCTCTATATTCGCCGGAAANTACGATTTCTGGTATCAGAGTTCNCAGCTCGCGTTGCGCCAGCAGCAGGCTGCCAACAAGAAGGCTGAGGAGAAGCGAAAGGAACTTATGGAGTTCATTCAGCGNTTCAGTGCTAATGTGGCAAAGAGCAAGCAGACCACTTCGCGTAAAAAGATGCTGGAGAAACTNAANATCGAGGAGATTCAGCCNTCCACACGCCGCTATCCGGGCATNATCTTCACTCCAAACCGTGAGGTGGGTAATAAGATTCTTGAAGTCAAGGGCCTGAAAGCTTCCGTTGACGGAGAGGTGCTTTTCGATGATGTGAACTTCCAGGTGGAGAANGGCGANAAGNTTGCATTCCTNTCACGCGACCCGCGTGCCATGACTGCATTCTTTGAAATAATCATGGGCAACCGCAAGGCAGATGCCGGNGAATATGAGTGGGGACAGACCATCACCACAGCCTATCTTCCGCTCGACAACAGCGNATTCTTTGANTCAGANCTCAACCTTGTNGATTGGCTCTGNCAGTACAGCTCCGACTCNTCTGAGATTTATCTCAAGGGATTCCTTGGGAAGATGCTCTTCTCGGGCGAAGAGGTGCTNAAAAAGGCAAGTGTACTTTCCGGAGGAGAGAAGATACGATGCATGATTGCTCGCATGATGCTCACCGATGCCAACACTCTCGTGCTCGACTCNCCCACCAACCACCTCGACCTTGAATCCATTCAGGCGTTCAACAATACGNTNCAGAACTTCAAGGGTGTGATTCTGATGTCGAGCCACGACCACGAGTTTATCCAGACAATCTGTAACCGCATAATCGAGCTTACCCCCAACGGCATCATCGACAAGATGATGGATTATGACGACTATATCGAGGATCCGAAAGTAGCGGCCGCCCGCGAAAGACTCTACCCCNCTCCCAAAGCCTAACCGGNGTAGNAATCCCTATTGCGGGAGCCTCGGTGGCAGAGCCTGCCCGTGGCGGGAGCCTCCGAGCTTCCGCAAAAATGTAGGGACGCTCTATGGGGCGGGAGCCTCCGAGCTTCCGCAAAATGTAGGGACGCTCCCCGGAGCGTCCGAACTTCCAATAACAAAAAAACTTAACCCNAATGGTAAAACATATAGTAACATTCAAATTCAAGGGCGAAGAAGCNATCCGCAAAGAATACGCACTTAAATTCAAGGAAGCCCTTATGGCACTTCCTGCCGTCATCCCCTGTCTCGAATCAATGGAGGTAGGAATCAACGAAAATCCCGCTGAGACCTGGGATCTCGTCCTCACAGCCATTGTTCCCACAATGGCCGACGTGGAAGTTTATGCCAAGCATCCCGCTCACGTGGCCGCTGCCTCAATAATCGCCCCCGTGAAAGATTCGCGCGCCTGCGTAGATTACGAGTTTTAAGATTGTCTCAAATTCTCAAAACAGGAAGGATGATATAAACTATTCTTTCATATTTTTAGAATTCGAGGAAAGACCGCTATATTCGTTGCATTTTGAATAATTGTTTGCAAGNTAGATATTAATTTACTATTTTTGCGAACATAAAGACATTCAACTTGTTGAAAGGAGATATAAAGGACCTTATATGGGAAGTGTATTAAAATCAATGGCTCAGAAAAGGAGGCGAGGCATGTCCTATTCACTCCGTAAACAAAGGAAATGGCATCTTATAACTGATACCTCTTCTGTTCCTGCATCCAATCCCTTAGGAAAGGCAGAGAAAGTGGTACAGGGAAGATTTTGCCATTATGATGCTACAGCCATCATTATTCCATGAAGCATCCTGTAAAACTCAGATTCGTACAAACCGAGCCGTCACACGACGGCTCTTTTGATAAAGCATACGTGTATGTATGCTTTATTGAGTTTATTGACCAACGAACAGCCCAATTCTGCAGATTAAAGTATATAATTCGCGCTGAGATAATTNATGAAATTATTGCAGTTAAATTTTATGCAAGTAGAGATAGGAAAAGTCAATACGACAAATATTCTCTGGCTCATGGACAGTTAGGAGTAAGGGCTGTAATGGAAATCTTTGATAACTGCCTGAAAGTAATATCTGAAATGATTAAGAAATTTCCAGAATATTCCTTTGTATTTAAAGGAGCAGAAGGATATGATCCAACAACACACAGGTGGGAAGATGAATCGGAGAATCAACGATTTAGGATATATCGAAGTTATCTCTCAAAAAGAATAGGATCGAAACAATTTGAGCATTTCCATATTCCTGAAAATAGTATTTATATGTTGGTGAAGAAAGGCACCGAGGATGTAGAGGATAAGCAACAACGGCTCATCACGTCTCTCTATTCAAGATATGGATTATAACAGTTGTAATAATGCTCCATCTTGCAAGATTATTACAGTGGTTGCATTCGCCTTAACTATGCGTTGATTATGAATGCTAAATCGATAAAAGAGGAAATCCTTATTTCTATAACAGAACATTATTAAGAGAGGATTGATTTAAACAGTCTTCTACTAAAGTCCAATTTTATAGTCCCTGATTCATAAGTGAAATTCGAGGTTCCCGGCAAAGGAATTTACATTCTCAGAATTGGAAACCAATCCTTAAAAATCACCATATAACTACTAATCTTCACTTAAAAAGATGGCGTGTCAAATTTTCGCATTTTGACACACCATTCTTTTTTTTATTAGCGGTGAATAAGGACGTAACATCAACTACTTGTTGTCGGAATGGCAATATAGACGCAAAACGCAAGCTTATAGGTTAGCTGAAAGAACCTGGCTACTAACAATTCTATAATAGATCTTCTAACTCTATTTTATATATTGTTTATTTTGATATGTATCGCAGCTCAGAATCCACATATACCATTACAATATCATCGTAACCTCCTGTCAAAGAAGACGTATAGAGCAAATTCCCTTCAGCTCTCCAATAACCCTTATGTGTTCCAAAATTTCCAACTTCCCTTAGCCAACCTTTTAGTTCAGAAGCATGCGTATCTTTTAGTTTTACGCCCCTACCACATATTTTAAAGATCTTTCCTGACATAGCAAAATCAGGATCATCTCCATAAGTTATAATGATTTCAGGAACATTGTCATTATCAAAATCATGTAAGGATAATTGAAATGTTACATCATATAAATTAGAGTTGGATGAAATTTCTTCTAAATCAAATAAAAATTGATCCAATAAATAGCCATCTTTACAAAATTCTATTCCCCAGGCTTCTTTTTCACCTTTAAATCCACTTATAAACAATAGTGATTCTTCAACTCCATCACCATCCAAATCATTTTGAATCTGCCTTTCAAATTCATCCAACCGATAAACAACAGATAGCGGAGAAATTAGATCACTCCCAGTAAATTCTATTTTATCTAAATTTCGCCAATCAGTTTTTTGAGCATATCCCTGAATGACAAAAAGAAAACAGAAAAGAAATAATATTGCTTTTGGATTCATATTAAATAACATAAATTGGATAAAACTAATCACCTGCATCTAAATATCAGGGAGAGGAATTACCGAGAAGGCTCGACAAAATTACATAAAATATGGACTTAAGTTCAACGGTACCTACCCTTCTTTCTCCATCAATTCCAAGAGACGCAGATGTGCTTCTTTAATATTTTCTATTGACCCTAATTCCTTATCAAACTCAGATCAATATCAGGAATAATTATATCTTGAAGTTTTTCCTGAATCAGGAAACCCATATATAACGGGATAGTCAAAATATCTCCTTCCCGGCCTACATTATACTGACCTAACTTTATACCATTGTTTACATGATATATTTGTTTGTTTTTTAGAATAGAGGACATACTCTTAGCTTTGCCGCCTTTCGCTTTAATTTCAATCAACACACATTCCCCTTTAAATCTAACCAAGAAATCAATCTCAAGACCGGAGTCCTTATGAAAGTAATAAAGCTTTTGATCTGATTTACATAAAAAATCAGCCATAAGATTTTCATATATTGCCCCTTTATATCCAAGGAGATTCCCTTTTAAAATATCCGCTTGAGTACCATAATCCAACATCCCCATCAATATCCCTATATCAGTAGTATAGACCTTGAAGCAATCTTGAATTGCATTCCCACTCAATGGGAGTTCCGGNATTGACGTATTATAGCATNTTTCTGCGATACCCGCATCCTCCAACCATTGAAGGCTACCAAGATATTGAGACGAACGTCCTCCTTTTTTAACAACAGAATATTGGAACTTCTTATTTTCCTTTGCCAATTGCTTTGGTATTGATTCAAAGCATTCACGTATATGGGGTTTATCCGCATCATCTGCATATTTAACCATATCTTCTATATATTCGGCAATAAGACTTTGTTGTGTTTTATAAATCAGCTCTANATTCTTTGTTTCAAGAAAACAGTTAACCACCTCCGGAAGACCTCCTACCATGACATATCTATAAAGCAATTCCATCATGGCCTTATGAATACCTTCCGGAACAGCCTCCTCGCGTTCGAAACATGATTTTATCACATCTATTATAGACGATTGAATGCCATTAGCCCATAAAAATTCTTCAAAATCCAAGGGATGCATCTCAACAATAGTTTCATAACCTACCGGAACAGAATCCTCTCCTTCCTTCCCCTTATTTTTTCGGTTTCCATATCCTTGAACACCTAAAAGGGAACCTGTGGCTATCACATCAAAACGGCCATCTATTTGAAATGATTTTAGAGCTGTCCTCGCTTCCTTACATTCTTGGATTTCATCAAGAATAATACACGTACGTCCGCTAACAAACCGACTATTATTTATTAATGCAGAGAGATTCAGAATTATCGTATCAACATCCAAATTGCCTTTAAATGCTGACTTCTTGTCCGGCTCAAGAATAAAATTCATATACACGACATTATCATAATTCTCCTCCGCAAATTTACGAACAATATAAGTCTTTCCACATTGACGCACACCCTTTATAACTAAAGGTTTTCGTTCCAAAGTATTTTTCCAAGAAGATAAATAATTATATATCTTTCTCTTAAGCATTTTAATTAGAATATCTTATAATTATAAATTTACGCAAATTTACATTTTTTCAAACGAATAAACAAGCAACTACTACACTTTTTCAAGGGAATAAATAAGGTTTGACTACACTTTTTAAAGGGAATCATCCATTCCCTTCCTCTTTCTCCATCAGTTCCAAGAGGCGCATTTCGCCTTCATCTATCTTCTCAATTAGTGCTGCCATCTTCTCACCGGCTTCTACAATCTCTTGCGGCGCCATCTCTCCCGAAGACATCCTGATCTCCAATTCCGATTTCTCTTTCTCCAACTCCGGTAGAGTTTTTTCAAGTTCCTCCTTCTCCCTTTTCTCTTTAAAGGATAGCTTCACCTTTGGAGGATTCTGACGACGCGAAGATCCTGTGGAACTCGTTGCTGATGAAACTCCACTCTTACGCTCTTTCTCCTCACGCTCCTGTCGTTCCAGTTCCTTGCGTTCCCTCTCCTCCTCTTNCACACAATGGCGATAGGTGGAGTAATCTCCGGGGAAATCTCTTACTTCTCCGTCTCCCTTAAACACAAAGAGATGATCCACTATNCGGTCAAGGAAGAAACGGTCATGGCTCACAACAATCACACAACCCTTGAAATTGACAAGGTAATCCTCCAACACGGCAAGGGTCATTATGTCGAGGTCGTTGGTTGGCTCGTCGAGGATAAGGAAATTGGGATTGCGCATCAATACGGTAGCCAAATAGAGTCTCCGGCGTTCACCACCGCTAAGTTTCGCTATATATTTCTGCTGCGTCTGAGGAGTGAAAAGAAATTTAGACAGGAAAGCGGAAGCGGTCATCGTGGTCTTATCATCGATGCGCACCGTCTCCGCAATTTCGCGCACTGCATCTATCACCTTTTTGCGCTCGTCAAAATTAGTCATCCCTTCCTGGGAATAATATCCCCATTTCACCGTCTCCCCTATATCGAAATGGCCNGAATCNGGNTGNANNTCNCCN
Organism: Bacteroides sp.; assembly: GCA_014801535.1. Classification (GTDB taxonomy): domain Bacteria; phylum Bacteroidota; class Bacteroidia; order Bacteroidales; family Muribaculaceae; genus Lepagella. Next base: position 60,046 of record JAAVEA010000005.1, on the reverse strand, counting down.
ANNAGAAGNTTGATGAANGTTGACTTCCCGGCTCCGTTNTCACCGACGATACCCACCTTCTCATAACGGGCGAAATCGTANCTCCATCCATTCAGNATCNTCTTNTCACCGAAAGCCTTCTTNACATCTCGCGCTTCGAAAATCTTGGAGCCAATATAGGTTGACTTCACATTAAGCTCNACATCACGACGCGAAAGATCCACGTGGCTTTTTGCTTCAAGCTGATGGAAGTTGTCAATCCTATATTTTGCCTTNGAACCGCGTGCCTGNGGCTGNCGNCGCATCCACTCNCGNTCNGTGCGAAGAAGATTCTTCACCTTCGCCAANTCNGCGGAGAGNTTNTCCATTCTCTCNTCNCGNTTCTGCANATANTANTCGTAGTTACCGGAATATGAATANGCCTGNCNNCNGTCAATCTCAATGATACGGTTACACACGTTGTCAAGNAAATAACGGTCGTGGGTCACCATCAACAAAGTTACCTTCTGACGNGANAGATAATTTTCGAGCCATTCGATCATCCATATATCCAGGTGGTTGGTCGGCTCATCGAGGATAAGCATATCAGGCTTCCCCATCAGGACTTTTGCCAATGCCACCCGCTTAGCCTGCCCACCCGACAGCTGACCAATCGGAGCATCCATATCCGTGATGCGGAACTGATAAAGCAACTGACGGGCAAGGTCGGGGCCATTCCACTCCTCCTCTTTATCAACTCCTGAAGCTACATACTCCAGAACAGTCATATCTCCATCCATTGGGGGAAGTTGTTCAAGATAGCCTACACGGAGACCGTTGCGAAAAACCACATTTCCCGAATCATAATCCTCTTTTCCGGCTATGATATTTAGAAAAGTAGTCTTTCCTGCTCCATTAGGGGCGATTATACCGATCTTATCGCCTTGGAAGATACCGAGTGTCACATCCTCAAAAAGGATACGATCGCCATACGATTTTGTCAGTTTTTCTATCTGAAGATAACTTTCCATTTCTTTGAAGAAGATTTAATTAGCCTTGAGAAGGAATTTAAATTAGCCTTTTGAGGAGGAATTTAAATTAACGAAGCACAGCTTCATGCAGAAACAGCTTCGCGATAACCTTGATTAGAAACATGGATATGCCGGAGCTGTGAAAATCGGCATGCCCGAGCGCGGAGCCGTCGGCGTGGCAGAAGGTAGTGGATGTGGTCTCTTTCGGAGGTGAGGTTGAGGGAGCATACTCACGTATGTGACCGAAACCGAATCCTCCGAAAGAGGCCGCAGACGCTGCCTTATCACGCGCCGACAGAGATCGAATATGAATCCCTCGATTGAGCCCGCAGACGCTGCCTTATCACGCGCCGACAGATATTCACGCGCCGACAAAAGCGATGACCTCGATCTCCACCAAAGCCTGCTTCGGCAACTCCTTCACTGCAAAAGCGGCGCGGGCCGGATAAACCTTCTTAAACTCTTCGGCATAAACCTCATTCATCGGACCGAAAAGCGACATGTCGGCCAAGAGGCAAGTAGTCTTAACCACATTGTCGAGAGTAGCACCCTCAGCCTCAAGGATAGCCTTGATATTGGCGATGCTCTGACGGGTCTGCTCCTTGATTTCAGCCGGCATTTCGCCAGTCGCGGGATTGATCGGAAGCTGACCGGAAACGAATATAAGGTTACCTGCCTTCACTGCCTGGCTGTAGGGACCGATTGCGCCCGGAGCCTTCTCTGTAATAATCTCTTTTTTCATGATATATTCTATTTTTCAATACATTCCTTTCCTATCTTCAGAAAAGGTTTCATCTACAAATTTAGCATATTCCGTTTAATTAGACAAAAATCAATTCATAACCATTCCACATTCCTCTATGAAAAATTTGAACAGATTTAAATATAAGCAAAAAGTCAGCCTTTAAAAGGCTGACTTTCAATATTATTAGCTTTGAGCCGCGAATGGGACTCGAACCCATGACCTTTTCGTTACGAATGAAATGCTCTACCAACTGAGCTATTGCGGCTAATTGTCAAAAGAACAAAGAGAACGTTAAACTTTTCCCTTCACTTTTGCAAAGTTAATAAAAAAATTTTACTCTCAGAGTATATTCCCTATTATTTTTTTTCCAACAAGTCGGGGCGCAACCGACGTGTACGCTCCAATGCCTGCTCATAACGCCATTCAGCTATCTTGGCTTCATGGCCGGAAAGCAATATATCTGGCACGCGCAACCCTTTATATTCCGCCGGACGGGAGTAAACAGGCGGAGCAAGCAGATTATCCTGAAACGAATCGGAAAGAGCCGATTGTTCATCTCCTATCACACCGGGGATCAACCTCACCATGGCATCGGCTATAACGGCCGCCGGCAACTCACCTCCCGTGAGCACGTAATCACCTATCGAAATCTCTTTGGTGATGAGATGCTCGCGCACGCGCCAGTCAATCCCCTTATAATGTCCGCAAAGGATAATCACATTATTCAGCAATGACAATTGATTGGCCATCGGCTGATCAAAAGTTTCCCCATCGGGAGATGTGAAAATCACCTCGTCATAATCACGCTCGGCCTTCAATGCTGAAATGCAGGCATCGATCGGCTGTATGGTCATCACCATCCCGGCTTCTCCACCGAAAGGATAGTCATCAACCTTACGATGTTTATTGACGGTATAGTCTCGGAGATTATGCACCACAATCTCCGCCAAGCCCTTATCTTGTGCCCGTTTAAGAATCGAACACTGAAAAAATGGTTCCAGCATTTCGGGCATGACTGTGATTATATCTATTCTCATCGGTTAATTATTTTCTTCAGATATTTATTTTCTGTTGCAAATTTAGTCATTAATTATTGATTTATCGCTATCTTTGCAATTCAACCGTTGAAAACTTCACCGAATGAACCGTCTGATTACGCTTATAACTCTTTTTTTTCTTATTCTCGCTTCTTCATGTGTCAATGAGGATGAACCCGCGGCCGAAGCTTTGCAACCGGGCGACAAATGTCCGGAATTTTCAGTTAAAATGAACGATGGTTCAATAGTTGCCTCTTCCGATCTTATAGGAGAGAGAAGCATAATCGTTTTCTTCAATACCTCATGCAACGACTGCCGCAGGGAACTCCCTCAGCTACAGGTCGTATATGATCACATCATGACAGAGAATCTCCCGATACGCCTTATTTGCATATCACGAGCCGAGAAGGCGGAATCTATCGAAACATTCTGGAAAGAAAACAATCTTACCCTTCCATATTCAGCGCAGCAAGACAAGACAGTATATAATCTTTTCGCATCATCAGTTATTCCGCGCATCTTTATTCTCTCTCCCGACCTTACCATCACACGGTCGTGGGATGACAATCCTATCCCCTCAGCCCAGGATATATTGGAGGGTCTAAACTGTCTGTAACCTAATTTGCTGCTTTTACTTTTTTTAACTAATTTTGTATTCAAAGATAACTATTCAGCTACTATCACTGTCAGAAAATATTGAGAACCACTGTAGGAACGCACCACGATGCGTCCGTAGATAGTGAATATTATACTTGAATTATGCGGACACACCGGAGTGCATCCCTACAATTTGCCTTAATTCAAGAGATTCATTCGCTGAATAGTCACTATTAAAAGTAGGTCTTCCAAATCAATTCATAGAGATATGCGATTAGTTAAACAGCTGATGGTTATCATAAATCCTATTTCCGGCACCGCTTCAAAAAGGGGGATTGACGAGATTATCCGACACGAGGCCACACGCTACAGTCTTGCTACCGACATACGTTTCACTATAGGTCCCCGTGATGCCACCAGGCTTGCAAAGGAGGCTATCGATAAAGGCTATTATGGAGTTATTGTCTGCGGAGGAGACGGCACTGTGAACGAAACAGCACGCGCTCTGTGCGGATCGGGTGTGGCCTTAGGAATTATCCCGATGGGCTCGGGAAATGGACTTGCCCGTCACCTCAATATTCCTATGACCGTGAAAGGAGCCATGCATGTCATTGCGGAAGACCGGGTAATACCATGCGACTATGCGACAGCCAACGGTGAGCCTTTTTTCTGCACCTTCGGAATGGGCTTCGATGCCAAAGTGACCTATAAATTCAGCGAGAAGGGGAAACGAGGACTTACAACCTATCTACAGACCACTCTCGACGAATTTGTGAAATATCGTTCGGAAGAATATACCATCATAGCCAACGGAAAGACCATCACGGAGGAGGCTCTGTTAGTGGCATGCTGCAATGCCTCGCAATATGGCAACAATGCCTACATCGCTCCCACAGCGTCTATCAAAGACGGTCTGCTTGACATCACTATCATCCACAAAGGATCTCCGTTGAAATTAGCTCTTGCAGGAATCGACATGCTGGCAGGATTAGTGGGAAAGACTGCCAACGCCACAACCTTCCGCGCTCAGAATGTTACAATCACACGTAAGGAATCCGGGCCTGCACATCTCGACGGAGAACCTGCCAATATGACCGACCACATTGAGGTGATTTGTCATCCCGGCGAACTACTCCTGTTCACAACAGCAAGAAAATCTCATTACAGGGCTCTTCTTTCTCCTCAAATCCCTTTCCTGTCTCCTTTTATCCTCACAATGCAGGATATGGGTTATAAAATAGTGAACCTATTCAGAAAATAGGCTCACCGACATAATCAGGCTTAAAGTGTTAGATACTTACTTATATTTTTCGGCCAATTCGTAGGTTCTTTCCCGGAGATATTTCCCTAACGCCACGAAGTCTCCCTTAAACGCGGCCTGCTCCTCGGGCATGATCGGGTCGCCGATTGATATATGCATCTCCTTATATTTCTTATGATGAAACAACTCTCTGGGGAGAAGCAGCGAACGGAGCGGCCAACAGGCATGCCCCCAGAAATTAAACCACCAGCTGTTGTTTCCGTGGAAATATATCGGTATTACAGGCACATGGGCACGCGCTATGATCTGAAGCACGGAAGGCTGCCACTCTCTATCGACAAGGAAGTTATGCAGATTGCTTTTGCTCATTGCTCCTGCAGGGAAAAAACCGATTGGTTCTCCCTCTTTAAGCTGACGCAGAGCGGCGCGGATACCATTAACCGAAACTTTACGTTTGTCGGCCTCCGCCGATGCGGATTGGTCAACCGTAATGAAATTGGGCCCCATTGCAGTAATCTTACCCAAAATCATGTTAACCATAACCTTATATTCCGGTCTGTATTTTGTCACCAGCGCTATGAGGGCTATTCCGTCGATAGAGCCGAAAGGATGATTGCTGACAGTAATGAATGGTCCTTCTTTGAATTCTGACAGCACCTCTTCATTATCAACGCGCAACGGCACTTTAAATTCATCTTCAATAAGATGACGAGCAAATGCCGGACCCGGATCATGACACCATGCCCCGTGAACCCTGTTAACTTCATCAAACATGAAAAGATGCATTATCTTTTTTACCAATTTCTCATGTCCTTTCAGTTTAGGCACCATCTTTATGATGTCATCGCTATTCAGCACATCGGGACGGATATCATAGTCTTTATATTTACTATCTACCGTTTTTTTATCACCGGCAGTGATATTTTCCTTGTCATCTTCCATAATTTATTTACTTATATAAATGACATAACTATCTATAAAACGTCGGAAAGAGGGAATCTTCATCAAGACATACTCAAAAATTAAAAATCCCGCCAACGCACATCCTGTTCCTTCCAACACATCAAGAATATAATGATGTGATACCTTCCATGCCGCGGAGCTGTTTATCCTGATGGAATAGATAAACGCTACAAGCGTATATGCCGAATGAAGAGACGGCATTGCGGCAAATACGTTGGAATTACGTGCATATAGAGATTGATAATATGATAGATCCCCTGTTGCAGGGCATCACGCATTATTTTAGCTGTTGAGTTTACACTCATTTATTGATAATTTTCTCGCGTACCGACATGTCACTCACCCTGTTTCTCAGCTTGAGAAAGAAACGGAAGCCGATCCATGAATTCAACTATTTTCTGATCAAAACCAGTGGTGCGGAACACAAAATATTTCTGTAACAGGAAATTCCACACTATGGATACGATCAAAGAGGTAAGCAGACGCGCCGCAGCGAAAAATCCATCAGGACGGAAACCCATATCTATAAGCCAGTCCCATCTGGTGAAAAGATAATAAAGAGCATGTGTGCCGTATGAATTGAGTAGTAATGATCCGGCCCACACCAAGGCGAATTTCACCACAACCGCTTTCCACGACATCCCCGTGGCATGGAATGTGAAGCGATAATTGATAATGCAGTTCACCACACCCCCCACAAAAGCACCTATGGCCGTTGAAAGAAACGGTGAGAGATGCACCCATGCGAAGAGTGCGAAACTTATCGCCATATCGGTCCAGGAAGAACATTGGGAAGAAACAATAGAGCGAAGAAATGTATATACAAGCGAATCGCTTTTCATCATCTTTGCTGCGACCCGCTTTCCCCGTTTCCGGTCTTCTGAATGATCTTCTATATGTTCGTTCTGATCTTCAATCATAATATCAGGAAGTTTAGCCCCAGAAGGATGATCACGGTGTATATGCCGGCGAGAATGTCGTCAGCCATCATTCCGTAGCCTCCGGGCAGTTTTTCCATATTCCTTATCCCTAACGGCTTGAATATATCAAAGCAACCATAAAAATATGGCCATCAACGCGCCCCATGTGCCGGGAGCCACCGGAAGGAAACCGGCTCCGAAAGAAGTAGCTATCAACTTAGGCAGTAGAGGAAATGGCTTTCCTGCAATATTCACCGGACGTCGTGATTTCATCTTTCCGGGTTCAGTGCAGAATAGGTTATTAATCTTGCAAAGTTACAAAATATTTACATAATTCCATTAATTTTAACACAAAAAGTAAAGCTTTAATAATTATCATTCTTACTTAATCACAATTTTTTTAATAATTTTGCATATATTGATTTTTAAATACTTATACTCAAACTCATGCGCCTTCTATCATCCTTACTTATACTTTTATCCCTGATATTTCTCTCCGAGCCTCTCCTTTCGCAGACAGCAGAGTCTGATTCACTCTTCAGCATTGGTGTGGAACTCTATAACAAAGGGAAATATAAAGAGGCTATCCCGGTTTTTGAACAGGTGTGGCAGATCGACAGCGTCACGCTCCCCGAAACATCGACACGACGATCATACGGAGAGGATTGGCTGGCCGCGGCGCTTTTTAAGAAAGGGGATAAGGAACGAGCAATGAAAACCTCAAAGCTCTCCTATAACCTTGAACCGGTAGACCGCAGGCTAACCGTGGAAGCGGATTCCATTTTGGAGGAGGCATCCACTGAATTTCGAAACGGGATGGGGTTTCTTGCCGAACTCAAGATCAACCGTTCACTCGAAGCCTTGAAATCCACATTTGGCACTGACCATCCCGCTTATCTTGCCGGGCTGTATAATCTTGTGGATTTTTATCTGATCACTCAGGATGTTCCTAAGGCTCTCCGGTACGCGGAGGAGATTGAGGAATTAATCAAGGTGCTCAAACCGGAACCCACTTTTTTCATGGGCGCTGTGAATACTGTCAGGGCATTGGATGTTTTTCTAAACCAAATGAAAAAGGATAATCCCTCCAAGACATACCCTCCCGAGCATTATGCCACTGCCTATGCCACTGCAATTGAATTAGGAGAGAAAGCTCGCGAACAACTGAAAGGTTATATGGAATGTAACGGCTATATGCATTCCGTGCTTATGGATCTCCTCGGAGGAGTTTATCTACGGATGAACCGTGACGACATATATTCCACCATACTTTCGGAGGCCGCTGTTGAATGGGATACCCTTCCCAAAGAGAAAAAAGTCAATTCTTCCAATGCACTTGAGGGGATAATCATGGGGATGCTCCAACTGCGCGACATCGATTTTGATAAAACCGAGTCCCTTATTGACGAAGACCTTTCGATAATAGATCATTACAGCTCACTTCACCCTGATGAACCATACCCCTACGAAGCGAAGGCAAGGATGCTTAAGCAACGAGCCTTTGTCAACCACTTTAAAAATGATCCTGAGGGTACGGCAAAATATGCAAAAGAGACTTTCGGCATTTTGAACGAGAATCCGGAAATCAGTCCAGATGATTACTCTGACCTGATGGCAATATATGGAAATGCCCTATACTCTCTTAAACGCAACGCCGAAAGCGAGGATTGGATTGACCGTGCGATCTCTGTGCTCGAACGCAAGGGAGATGACGGTGCATATCATCTTATCGGAGCATATATGACTAAAACCGATATGATCAGCACGAACGGAGACAAACGGGCTGCGTTGGAATATGCAAAAAACAAGTTCTCAAAAATAGAGAAATACTCATCCACCTTCCCTGATGTCGCCGCATTCGCACTGAAGATTTGCGGTTTCTTATCATTTTTCTCTGATAAGTCAGATATTGAAGAAAGCAAGAAGTGGCTCAACAAAACAATTGGAATTTTCAGAAGTTTTGGTGATGATTGCATCGCCACCCCCAATTATTTCAAGACCCAATGGGCTTCATCCTTTTTCAATTCTGAGCCTTCAGCCCTTAATGAGGTTTATGAAGAGTTAGATGAGATTATAAGGCGCAATCCCTCCAATCCGTCTATCGGAATGATGAAGGGGTGGCTTGCCGACATTCATGCCCAGGAACAGATAAGGGCAGGAAATACAGAGGAAGCATTGAAATATAACTCACAAGCCATAGCTTTTTTCTCTGACTCCGGCAATCAGGTGCCAGTTGAACTTTATCAGACCCAGCAAGAAATATATGCACATTTAGGAGATAAACGTAATTCACTGGCCGTCGTTAAAAAGAGGGTGGAGACTCTTGAGGAAGTCTCTGGAGAACGATCTCTTGAATATGTCATGGCCCTTCATGAGCTTGCAGGCAATTACGGTATGAATCTTCAGTTAGAAGATGCTCTGAGAACCCATGAGAAAGAAAAAAGCATCCTGATGGAATCGTGGGATAAATTCTCTAAACTCGAGGTAACTTCTCATCTATTGGATGTAGTGGAAGGTTTCTATACATTTGCCAAATATGAAGAAGCCGATAAGCTCCTGAATGATATATTGGCATCTTACCCAGATCTCAAAAAAAATAAAGAACTTTATCTATGGTGGAGAATTGACAAGACTTGCAATCTAACAGCTTTAAACAGATTTGAAGAGGCCGTAGAAATGGCACAGGATCTTGAAAATGATGTTGCAAGGAATAAATACAATTCCAATTACTCGATGCTTGGGCTGGTACGCGCCGCTTACACCTATTATTCTGCCGGAGACTTTCCGAAAGCCAAAGACACTTTCGACAAAGCCTATCCCTATTTCAAATCATTAGAAACAGACGATGCCATTATCCGCGTGTTCCGTGAAATGGGGACGTATGGTCAATTGCTTGAAATGTGCGGTGAGAAAGAGAAAAGTGTGGAGATTTCCTCTATATATACCGCCAGATTAGGGAATTCCGTTCTTTTTGATGAGGAACATTCCGAACTGTTGAAAATTCCCGAAATGGCCTACAATGCATACTTGGATAATGGAGTTCCCGGTATAGTGGATTTCTTTGAAGGGGAAATAGATGATTTCACCCAAAAATTTGGTGCTACGGCAATGCTGACACAACACGTTCTTCAGAGTTACCTGCAAATCCTTATTGCTGCCGGAGAAGCAACCGACGCATATACAAAGGGTATGGAGATTTACAGCTTCCTTTCGAAGGAAGGCGCTGTAATGATTCTCCCTCCGCTTAAGATGGTGATTGCATCCGCTGCCAACAAAGCCGGTGACTTCGATTATGCCCTCAACCTTCTTGACGAAATATCGCAGTCGAAATCGACTGCGAATGTGACAGAAGAATTTCAGCTTTTGGCGGCCTATGGCGACTGTTATCTTGGAAACCGTGACTATCAGAAGGCTCTCTCCTCTTTCCGTGACGCATTCACTATGTCGCGCGATTTCGTGCTCAATAATTTCCTCACAATGTCGAATCAGGAAAGGACTTCGCTTTGGAACATTATCCTCCCATTCTATAAGAACACCCTTCCACAGGCTGCCCGCACGGCAAACGACGTGCCGGAGTTTGATGCTCTTGCCTACGATGCCGCACTCTTCTCCAATTCCCTCCTCCTCTCTTCCGATCAGACCGTGGAAGCAGCCGTCAATCAGACAAAGAACCGCAAGATAAACAAGCTTTACGACGATTTCAAACGCTCCAAATCTCTATATGAAAGAGCCAAGAACAATAACTCCGAATTGGCCGACCGCGAGAGCCGGGAATATCAAAATGCCCTCGAGAAACTCAGAAAGGAGGCTCACGATTCCGAACGCAACCTTCTGCTTGCCCTGAAGGAACGCACGGGACAATATAACCGTCAGCTCACAGTTGACTGGAAACAGGTTAAAAACGCACTGAAACCCGGGGAAGCCGCCATGGAATTGCTTGACATTGTTTTCTCTGATTCTTTAGCAGTGGGAGTCGGGGTGCTGTTACGCCATGATTCGGAAACTCCGGTGCTCCGCGATCTTGTATATCAGTACAACCATTCGAGCCCTTATGAGAATGCCGCTGAGAATGAAAAATTAGCTGACAAGATCTGGGGAAGCTGGGGGAATCTCCTCGATGGGGTTCACACCATCTGGTTTGCACCGCAAGGTCGATTGGCCGTGACTCCTCTGGAATCTCTTCCGGGAATCGATAAGATAGGCGACGGACAGCCGATCAATTTCCGCCGCCTCACCTCCACGCGCCAACTCGCGCTTGATCGTTCCAAAGCCAAAGGTAACGGCACCGTTATTTATGGAGGTATAAATTATGACACACCCCAGGAAACACTGGCCGCTGATGCCATGAATTATCCGGAAGTGAAGCCGACACGCTCTCTTACCGATTTCTCTTTCATGCAGGAGAAAGATGCACAGGGACGTGAATTTATCAAGAAAGCCCCTCTGCTCCCTGGTACAGAGGAGGAGGCAATCTATCTCTCCTCTCTCCTGAAAGACAGTCTGAATCGCTCATCCCGCCTTCTGCTTGCCGACAAAGGAACCGAGACCTCGGTTAAGGCTTTAAGCGGCAAAGCCCCTGCCCTGCTGCATATCGGGACTCATGGTTTCTATTTCGATGAAACCCAGTCGAAAGTATTGTCATATTTCCAGCGCACTTCAAATGCCGACAAATCACCTGAAGAAATTGCCATGGAACGTTCCGGACTGCTTTTTGCCGGAGCCAATCCATCTCTTTACGGAAACGGTGGAAACAATACAGGTGTAGATGACGGCGTTTTGTCGGCCGCTGAAATTGCATCGCTCAACCTTGAAGGACTTGATCTGATTGTATTGTCTGCCTGTGAGACAGCATTAGGGAAAGTGAGTGCTGACGGTGTGTTCGGTTTGCAGCGCGGTTTCAAGAAAGCCGGTGCAGAATCCCTCCTCATGTCTTTATGGAAAGTGGATGACGCAGCAACCTCTTTCCTCATGAAAGAATTCTATCAGAACTGGTTGCTCAAAGGGGATTCAAAGCAGAAGGCGCTCGATAAAGCGAAAAAGGCTGTGAAAGAAAGGCCCGAATGGAATTCTCCCCAATATTGGGCGGCATTCATTCTGCTTGATGCAATGGACTGAGACAGGTTTTGATAAGACCAAGGATATTGTCTAATCAATGAGTATGAAAGGAGAGGTATAGAATGGAGTGGTATATGGCCTGACCTCTTTCACCTCTCCTTCTCTCTTCTCTCTTTTCATCCTGGAGGGAGAGAATTTTCTTTTCTCCACTGTGCGTGTATATTCCTTCAATCTCGAACGCGCCGAGGAATAGGCGTCTACCACCGGCAATCCTTTCTGCAACCCCTCATAGAATCCCTCCATAAAAAGCCTTGTGGAATTATCATCCACTTCCCACAATGAAGCAACAATTGTGCCGGCACCTGCCATCTTCAATGCTCTCACCAATCCGGAGACTCCTTCATCTGTAATTTCACCCTTTGCCGTCTGACACGCGGAGAGCACCACAAGGTTAACATCTTTCATGTCAAGGTCGCAAATTTCCCTTGCACTGAGTATTCCGTCATCCATGGCTTCGATTCCTTCCATATTGTTGGCTCCCGTAAGTGCTATCCCCGAGTATAACAGCGACCGGTCAATCATCACGCTGTCGCTAAGAGAGACCGGCGTTCCTTCCAGACCGCTCACAAGACAATATCCATGGCTTGCTATATGCACGTGATTGAATCCCGGCAATATCTCTTTACAATTATCCTCCATCAGCTCATGGAATAAAGTTGCTTTTCTTCCCAAGAGTGCGGTGATTGTATCAGCTTCGGTGCGTGTGGCCGGCAAGTAACGGAATATCTCGCGGGCATTCGGATAATACTCCTTGAGCAATATAAAAGCTGTGAAGTCACCTCCTCTTTCTCCGGCCGCTGCATCATTTTTTGAAACATCTCCATTCCAGATGCTTTCTCCGGAACGTAAGGAGTACTCCAGCCCTCCTACTATCATCGACTTCCCGGAAAGCAATCCCTTTGTCCGGCTCTTATCCTTAACATTAGCCATGGCCGACAACCGATGAAGACGTTTCCCCTCCAGTGCCTTCGACGGCATGTTCTCTATGCCCCAAAGATGGAACACACCCTCAGGAGTGAAAAAGATATCCTCGGTATCATCGGGAAGCAGGGAAAGAATAGGCTGCCAGACCCTGTCGCCTAACTCTACGGAAGAATATAATGCATCTATGAGTGTGGGATTCTCTTTGGCTACGGCGTTAAGAATCGATTCACCCCTGACCGGACCCGGCTCTTTAATAAATTTTTCAGAGAATAACGGCACAAAACGGCTTTCTCCTTTCTTGGGAGTAACCACGGCCGCATAACATCTCCCTTCATCCCCGCCTTCATATTCAATAAGTTGCACCGCCACACTCTTAGGAGGCAAGATATTCTTGAGTTTTTCGGCATCCAAACTCAGGTTTTCACGAAGGCGGGACGTGTCATTCATTCCCATCAGCGATGTCTGATGTCGGAAAAGAGCCACATCGGCAATAAAGTCTCCTCCCTCTCCTCCTGTCAAAAAGATTTTCGACAGTCCCGGCTTAACGGATGTCCAATAGTTCAACCTCGTGTTGACATTCATGGAAGGTAGAGTTCGGAATATGTTATCCTTCTCCAACTTGAAATATTCCTGAAAAACCCGGTGAGCCGTGCCATTATCACCGGCATTCGCCAATATCTCTCCCTTCTTACGCAAAGCTATAAGATAATCACGTATTGAGACTTTTCCATCCTCCTCTCTTCCTTTGAAATATGAAACAACAGTCTCTATATCCTCAAGTGCTTTCTCATGCTTTCCACATTTAGATTCCACCAGAGCGAGATTAGAAAGCGCCACATAACGGTTAACCCCATTAAGATAACTTACGGCGTCCTCCAGGTTGTGGCTTGCTTCATCATATCTCCCGGCATCCATACAGATGTAACCACGGTTCTGAAGAAGAACGCCATAATTTGCGGAGTCATTACTCATAGACGCCACCGCTTCATCTATAGCTTCCAACGCTTTCTCATATTCTTTCATTCGGCCATAGATCGTTCCCGACAAAGCCGCTCTCCGAATATGAATATCCCGGGGAGCATCGGGCCGAATACCATCAAGCAGACGCCGCGCATCTTCATATTTTCCAAACTGCGAATATAAGTCTGCTGTATTCAGGCGCAGACGGTCGGTGGCCGAAAATCCCTTTTTGGATTCTTCTCCAATCTCAATAGCCTTCTCAAAAGTATCAAAACTTTTTTGGAAACGGCCCATATCAAGCAAAGCCTCACCCAAACTATTGGCAGCACGCAGGCGCACAAGAATATTAACAGCTGTATCGTTGAATACCCGACCATAGATTTCACCACATTCTTTCATTAACCCTGCATTATACAAGCTGTCGGCCTGTCGCATTAAATCGCCTGCAGGCACGCGTGCTGAAATCATAAAATTCCAGAACAGGAGAAAAAAGAGTAGTGTTTTCTTCACTTTATTCCAATTACAAAGGAAACGTTCTTGTCAGACGGATTCTCGAATTTTATATTTACAGGCACGATCTCATCCTGAGGAAGACTTATTACTGACCAACTAACGGTGCCCTCCTCTTCTGTTTCCACAGGGAACGCCCCGGAATCAGAGGAGACAGAGACATTCATGGTTGAGTTGTCTTCCGTTACCACAAGTATCTCGCATTCACCCATCCCTTCAAGCATAACGGTGGCGGATGAACCGGGAGCAAGCGAGTATGAGCGACCCATTATCGTCGGAAATCCCCTCATTGCCGACAGGTCTTTCAATTTCACAACCTCAAAATCAGTATCCAGAAGATATTCGCAATATTTCTCGTTGAACTGCCACACAGGTTCTCCGAGCGCACCGGTGACTGTTTCCTCCACGGTCTTCGCAATCAGCGGATCGATGCTAAGTTTGCCGTATGTCTCAATGGCATCGATAATGGCATACTGATTCTTCTCCCTTACTGCCTGGCGTTCGAGCAATGCAGCTTTCTTAAGGAGTTCGAGTTCCTCCGAAATCTTAGTCTCCCCATACGCCTCAACACATAAGGAGGCTCCGGTCAATAGCATCGAAGCTGTTAGGATCATTCTTTTCATAAATTCTTCCTGTTGTTACTGTTTTCCTCCTTTTCCTCCATGGGATCCCTGCCCACCTTGCGGCACGCCCTGTCCTCCTTGGCTTCCTTGGCCTCCCTGTGTTCCTTGGCCTGCTCCTTGGGTGGCCTGTCCTCCTTTTGCGCCTCCTTGGGTGGCCATTCCGGTTGTTGCCTGAGTGCCGGAAGCAACTCCCGGAAGGAGCTTACTCACTCCGGCATTCATAAGCAGACCTTCATGCTTCACAAGTGTAGTGACAAATGGCTCCGTGAGGGTGGAAATCCATGTCTCACCGGAAAATTGAGGGAATACCGTATTCTTAATCTGAGTCCACATATTGGCACGAGGCATTCTTTTCTTCATTATTTTCCACTCTTCACCCCATACATTTTTATCCCATTTCTTCTTCCCCTTATCCTCTGATTTGTAAAAATCGTCATTTATCTGACAACTCTCAGAGATAATCATATTCACTTTATATTGGCCTGTTCCCCAGCTGTCTTCGGCAGTCTGCATATCGGAAGTGCCGATATATGAACGTGGCACGATGAAGCTTTCACCTGTCACACTCACCTGTTTGGCTTTATCCTCTTCCTTGTTTCTATCATACCGGAACACTCCGTCTTCGTCAAGTTGATCGGGACGGATCGCCGCCTGAATATGAAATCTCCCCAATTCAACATCATTGAACACCTGTATTGCCTCATTAATCCAGGAAGAGGTAATCACCGCGTCAACATTGAACATCAGATTTTTCCTACGGTCGAATGAGAAAGGCACTCTGGTTGCCGGGTTGGGATTTACGGAGTCGTTAGGCAAGTTACACAGGTAGGGATTAAAACAGAGTTCATCAATCACCACCTCAAACTTTGAATGGTTCAGCATTCGCGCCACCCCTACCGTATCCGCGCGTAAAGAGCATGTCATGTAGAAAACTTCCTTCTCCTCATCCTTCCCGTTCTCATCCTTTATGTTTATCACTTGTTTGCATCCGAACCCATTGAATTTCATATTCATCGGATCAAGGGCACCATTTGGTGACGGCTCTCCATAGAAATCCAGCACCTGCATCTGCATCGGAAGATATTTAACGAACACAGATTCCTCCCTGACGGCATTCTCCCAGTCAGGACGTTTGTCACGGGTCGCCTCCTTAATGAGGGAGACTCCCATATTCAGCAGGCCTGAAGAGGCGCTTAGAAGAGTTGTGGTGCCCATGTTCATATAGCCTGAAACAAGATCGGTCAATAATCCTCGGTTTTGGGACACACCCCTCAACTTGGAATTTAACTTCAGCGTATCATTTGTCTGGTTCACGATTACAGAATACTCTCTTTGTCCCTGCATAGTTTTTCCGCTCTCAGCCTTACCTTTTGACGGTGGCTGACTCCATCCCAACAATTGCGCAAAAACGAGAGCCATCATTAAAAGTAAATTCCTCCTCATAGTCTCTTTATCTTAATCCTGTTTTATCGCACAAATATAATACTTACCTCCTAAATTTCAAAATCATAGCTGAAAAATACAAATCCTTTGTTCCGTCTCTGAATAAGAAAAAGGGAACGTTTCCCGAAGGAAGCGTCCCCTTGACTTATTATAAAAAGAGTTGTAGCTATATTAATCGATTTCTTCATCGGCTTCGTAACCACCCATCTCGCGGATAGCATTCTTCAGCATTGTGTACTGCTGGAAGAGGTGGTTTACAGGAACCTCACCCTTGGTGTAGTCGTGCATCGGGCTCTTGAGGAAGAAGCTCAGGAAGCGCTGTATGCCGTGACGGCCTGCACGTGCGGCAAGGTCGCTGAGAAGCACGAGGTCAAGGCAAAGAGGAGCGGCAAGGATTGAATCGCGGCAGAGGAAGTTGATCTTGATCTGCATCGGATAGCCCATCCAGCCGAAGATATCGATGTTGTCCCAGCCCTCTTTATTATCGTTGCGGGGAGGATAGTAGTTGATACGTACCTTGTGATAATACTGAGTATCCTCATCGTTGCCATGACCATAGAGATCGGGCTGTTCCTCCGGCACGAGAATGCTCTCGAGTGTAGAAAGCTTGGAAACCTCTTTGGTGCGGAAGTTGGCGGGTTCATCAAGCACAAGACCGTCGCGGTTGCCGAGGATGTTGGTAGAGAACCAACCACTCAGACCGAGCATACGTGTACCGATGATAGGTGCGAAACCTGACTTAACGAGAGTCTGTCCGGTCTTGAAGTCCTTACCGGCGATAGGCATGCCTGTCTTCTCTGAAAGTTCCCACATAGCCGGGATGTCGACTGTTGTGTTGGGGGCACCCATGATGAAGGGACATCCTTCAGAAAGAGCTGCATAAGCGTAGCACATAGAGGGAGCGATGCGCTCTTTATCGTCAGCCTTCATTGCTGCTTCAAGAGCTGCAAGAGAACCATGAACCTCTTCGTCTACCGGAACATAAACCTCGGTTGAAGCTGCCCAGAGAACTACCACGCGCTCAACACCGGTCTCTTTCTTGAAGTTGCGGATATCTTCGCGAAGCTGCTCCACCATATCCCAACGGTCTTTCACATCTTTAACGTTGTCACCATCGAGACGTTTTGCATAGTTCTTGTCGAAAGCTGCCTTCATAGGCTTGATAGCCTCCAACTCATCTTTCACGGGATTGATATCCTTTTCCTTGAGAACCTCTGCATTGATCGCTGATTCATATGCGTTTGCAGGATAAACATCCCATGCGCCGAATACTATATCATCGAGTTCGGCGATAGGAACTATGTCTTTATAATGGAGATATTTCTTGTCTGCGCCTTTGCCTACACGAATCTTGTCATACTGAGTCATTGAGCCTACAGGCTTTGCAAGACCTTTGCGTGCCATAAGAACACCGGTCATGAAAGTACTCGTAACTGCACCGAGTCCTACTACCAAAACACCAAGTTTACCTTTGGGTGCTTCTGCTTTCTTTGCCATAGTTGTCTAAATATTCGTTGTTATGTTATTTTTAATCTTACTTTTACCGGATATTTCAAGTGTTTTCAACCCTTGTTTTCCGGCTTTTTTCATGCCCTGATTGTTTTGAGCATGTAAAATTATATTCTATTTTACATTCTACAAAAGATTTTAACTAAAATTTATCTCTTTTGTTTATTAAATATGTTTAATTACACCTCAATTATGCAAATATATGTTAAACCGAATGCTTTATTAGAGTTTTTAGTTAAAAAACTCTAATAAAGCATTCGGTTTTACAAGCCGTTTTTCACTTCAAAAAGTGTATTTCCGGGCAATTTTAAGAAAATCTGCTCCAAAAGCGGGATTATCCCAAAAGCTCTGCCACCTCTTTGATGTCGGATATTATATTATCATGTGTCTGTGCATCGTCGGCGGCCGTCCAGCCCTTCCCTTTTATCCAGAGCACCTGACAGCCTATCTTCTCAGCCGGAACAATATCCTTTCCGTAACTGTCACCCACAACAAGGGTTTCTTCGGGAATGAGACCGAGTGCCTTTACACCGAGTTCAAATATCTTGGGATCGGGTTTTCTCACACCTACCACGGCGCTCTCCACAATCTTCTTGAAACATTTGTCGATTCCAAAATCTTTAAGCACATTCTCAATGTTGCCATAGAAGTTAGACACCAGAACCAACGGATATTTCTTCATAAGGGTCTCCAACACAGGCTTTGCTTCCGCAACTTTGTTTTTCGCCGCTTCGTAACAGTAACCGGCCACTTCCTTCGCCTTCTCATCCACTTGTGCAGGAGGAAAATGCCCGTTTTCGGAAAGCCACTGAAGTTCGAGCTTCATCTTTATATCGAGAAGGTCTGAAAAATCATGTTCGGGGAGGATATGGCGTGTTTTGGCAAGTTCACGTTCGGCAAAAACATACGCTTCCCTGAACTGCGCCTCATCAACGGCCACACCGGCTTTCTGATAAGCCCCCCATATCACCACACTCCAATGGTCGCCACCCGTGTCGAGAGTGCCGCCGTAATCGAATATTATACCTTTTACTTTTGATATATCCAGTTTCATATCGCCTGTATCTATATTATGTTATTCTCACTTGTTATCGCCCGAAAGCTCCTCACAGAAACCCCGGCAGATGCGTTCGTGACGAACCATCATATATATTAAAATGAAATTGAGCACCGTAAGTTCAAAAGCGAAGTATAGCCACGGCATCCGGAATATGAGTATTGCGGCGAATAGCGCGAAAGTACGGGTGTTGAATGAAAGTATGTTGGTATATTTCATCAGGGGCTTGCTTTTCGCACGGAAAGCATCACGGAAGCTCTGCGGAATATTTCCGTTATATTTCTCCCGCAATATCCTGCGCAGCCGCTGCATCCACGGAGTGCGTTTCTCCTGACCAACAGTATAGTTTGTATAGAACATAAGCACCAGCTTCTTCCAGAAATCCTGCTTCCAGCTCAAGGCATGGAAGCGATCCCACAGATTGGCGGCGTTCTCCAGTTCGCTCCCATCCTCCCCTTTAAGGAAATAAAGGTGGAACTGGCGGTAATAGTCGGCCATGGCAGCTTGTATTCCATGCACGAATCCGGTTGCGACGGCCACCACCCATATAACCCACTTATGAGCCATAAAGAAATCGCTCGTCACATTTTCCCGCAGACAGATCGCTATATATATCGCGGCAAACCAGAAATCACCGCTGAGTCCGTCAAGGATACGTCCTATTCGGGAATACTGTTTGGTCATTCGTGCAAGCTGACCGTCGGCACTGTCGAAACTGTCGGCCCAGACAAGCAGGAAGACTCCGAGGATATTTATCCATAGATCGTTAAAATAGAAACACACTCCGGCGCCCACTCCAAGGAAGATTGAAGCGATCGTTATGGCATTGGGAGTCACACCCAGTTTTTTGGCCATACATGCCCATGCATAGCCGATCGGACGATAGAATATGAGGTCGAAAGTCTCTTCCGTATCCATCGATTTCAGGGAATCCTTGAATCCGCTCTTTTTCTCTTTGTTATCCGACATCTTTATTCCTCCTTTCCTTTACGCCATTCCTTTATCGACTGCAAAACACATTTGGCGATATACGGAGCGGCCTCCATGCGACAAGGCGCAAAGCTTGGCCAGTCGTTGAAGTCTATTATACGCACCGTGCCGTCGGCATCTATTATGCAGTCGCCTCCATACACCTTGACATCCATCAGGCGACTCGCATGTTCACACATCTCGTGAAGCTTATCAGGATCGAAATTGGTATGATGCGGCTTGCCGTTGATCGCCTCGTCGCCGAATTTGCTGTAATGAGCGTCGTAGGGATAGAACCAGTAGAAGAAAGGCTGCCCCTGCACGGCATAGAACTTTATCAGGTCGCCGACAAGATGAACGTTGATCACCGCGCGCTTTATCCCCCGGTAGAAATATTCATGCAACACCTCCTGAGCTTCCTCGATATGTCGGCAGTAGCTCACATCTTCCTTATGCATGGCATGGAAGTCGCCACGCTTTATCCAGCAGGAGGTGAAACCCTTCTTCTCAAGCTCCGGGCGCACGTCCTCATTGGTATTCACAATTAATGAATCAGGATAAGGGATATTGTTACCCAGAAGTATACGGGTCATACGCTCCCTGGTACAGTTCTCGATTCCGAATCCGGAATTGATCACCAGCTTGCCTGATTCCTCAAGAGCCTGCAGTTTTTCGATCGACTGCTGTCCGCGACACATGTTGAGTATCACATCCTCTTCAAGATCGATGTTGAGGAACTGTTCTTCACTATATATATTTACCTTGCAGCCTCTTTTTCTCAGCGCATCGGCAGCCGCGTTGAGTATGGCCGCATCATTTCCGATATGGTTGGGGGAATAGGCTCCTGCACGCAACACTCCGGCTATCTTGATTTCCATAATACTTATTATATGTATTCTATCGCCTTATTTTATAAATTCTTCCGCCTTACGTATATCGCCGGCATGATCCACGTCAATAATCTTCCCCATATCATATCCCTTTATATGCAGGCCGGCCGTTATAAGCTCACGTTGAAAGTTACGCATCCTGCTCACTCCTCTTTCCATACATCCGTCGAGCACCCTCACGGCAGAGGAATTGAGACCGTAGATCCCTCCCGATACGAAGTCGGCAGCTGGAGACGCTTTGTCGAGAAAGGCCTTTATAAAGCCATCTTCTCCCACCTCCACATAAAGCGGTTTTTCATCATCCACGAAACGCGTGAGAGCCATCATACCGTCAACATCTTCAGGAGCCGATGCATATGCAGCCACATAACGGCTGAAATCATCCTCATGAAAGATCGTATCGACAGTGGTGGCAATAAAACGTCCGTGACCATCGAGAAGATGTGCCACCTCATAGAAACTATGCATCGATGAGGGGGTGCTTTTTACCACAACATCCAATTCTACACCGAGGCTTTCCTTGAGGGAGAAAAGGTATTCACGCACTTCGGTCATATGCTCATTGACTATCACCGCTATTCTTTCGGCTCCATTCTTAATGAAAATGTCAATGAGACGTCCGATCATAGGTCTGCCGCCAAGAGGCACGAGTGGCTTGGGATAAGCCACCCCTTCTTCCACTAACCGCGACCCTTCTCCGGCCGCTATTATTCCGAAATTCATTTTATTATATTGTCTCTTTAGTCAAATCTACCGTCTTGTCCTGTCCTGCTTTCTCTATTCTTGCCTTTCTCAATGGATTGCGCGAGGCACGAAGGTATCTCTCCCTGTTCCTGCAAAGGTCGATAGCCTTATATATGGCCTCTCTCATTGATGTGGGATCGGCCTCACCTTTCCAGGCAATATCAAAGGCTGTGCCATGATCGGGCGATGTCCTTACGAAAGGAAGGCCGGCCGTGAAATTCACTCCATGTTCTCCGGCAAGAGCCTTGAACGGTGCAAGTCCCTGATCGTGATACATTGCCAACACACCATCAAAGTTACGGTATGCCCCCGTAGCGAAGAAACCGTCAGCGGCATATGGTCCGAATGCAAGCAGTCCCTTCTGGTCGGCTTCTTCTATGGCAGGGATTATTTTATCCCCTTCATCGTTGCCCAACAATCCGTTATCACCGCAATGAGGATTAAGAGAAAGCACTGCTATCCGGGGGCGCTCGCATCCGAAGTCGGAACGCAACACTTTGTCGAGTCTTTCAATCGAATCAAGCACACGGTCTTTTGTGATGGCGTCTGCAATTTCGCTCACCGGAAGATGTGTTGTAACCAATGCCACTCTAATGAAATCATCGAAAAGAATCATCTGCGACCTGTAGGGAACCGCTCCGGAAGCATCGGTATTCTTTTCTTCCGAGGGGGAATCACCATCATTGCTTTTGGCCTCAAGATATTCCGTGTGGCCGGGAAAATGGAAACGGTCACTCTGCACGGCCGTCTTGCAGATCGGAGCTGTTACAAGCACATCAACCGATCCATCCCATATTGCTTCAACTGCCGTTTCAAGAGACTCGACAGCCGATTCTCCCGATTCCTTGGTCGGCTCTCCGGGAGAAAAGGCAACCTCTCCGGTTGGCAATTCAACCACATTGATTCTGCCGTCTTTGATCTGAGAAACATTCCTTATATATTCCACCCCTGTCATCTCGGGAGCAAAATCCTTACGTGCTTTCTCAAAAAGCTTTTGTACTCCGAAAACCACCGGAGTGAACAATTCGGTGATCTTTTCATCTTCAAGAGCCTTTACAATCACCTCATAACCCACTCCGTTATAATCTCCGTGGGTTATTCCCACCCTCATATTCTTTGCCATAATATTTTCCTATTTTTTTGCTGCGAGCATTCCGCAGGCTGCCTCAATATCCTCTCCCCTCGATGCCCTTATCGTTGCGGTGATCCCTTTGGAATTGAGATGATTCCTGAACATCAGCATTCTCTCCTCGCTGCATGGCTTAAGATCGACACCGGGGATGGCATGAAATCTGATAAGATTCACACGACAAGGGATATTACCTATAAGTTTGACAAGCATATCGGCATGAGCTATATCATCATTCACTCCGCGCCACATTATATATTCGAGCGATAGCCTTCTCTGATGTGAGAAATCATATCCTGAAAGAGTCTTCATCACGCTTGAAATCGGGAAGGCACGCTGGGCCGGCATCATCGACTCGCGCTGAGGAGTGTCGGCGGTGTGAACACTGATGGCTACATGCACCTGAGTGCGGTCGAGAAGTTCTTTCAGCTGCGGCAGTTTACCCACGGTTGAGACGGTGATCCGTTTCGGACTCCAGGCCATTCCCCATGGTGCGGTCATGATTTCGATCACCTTCTCCACCTCCTTGAAATTATCAAGAGGTTCGCCCATCCCCATAAACACGACATTGGTGAGGGGATTCATCGGTTCCTCTCCCTTGCCGGGAGCCGGTGGAATCGACAATATCTGGTTAATTATCTGGGCAGACGTGAGGTTGGCTTTAAAGCCGAGTTTACCTGTGGCACAGAAATAGCAGTTCATTTTACATCCCACCTGACTCGACACGCAAAGCGTGGCCCGTTCCTTATCCGGGATATAAACCGACTCAATCGCATTTCCGTTGCCGACATTGAAGAGATATTTTACTGTTCCGTCGCTTGATTTCGACTGGCGCGACGGCATTGTCCTTCCTATTTCATAGTTGGCTGCCAACCATTCCTTGTTTTTTTTAGATATATTGGCCATTGACTCGAAGTCAGTCACTTTCTTATCGTAAAGCCATTCAGCCAACTGCTTTCCGACAAATTTAGGCATCTTGCCTCTGAAAGCCACATCCTGAAGCTCGGCCAATGTCATGCCGATTAGCTTCGGCTTGCTATCTTGTTTTTCCATTGAGTAACTTTGTTAACGAAAGCCGCCGTTTTCCCCGATTTTCAATAAAATATTTAAATCAAAGGATAAGGCAGGGCTTCATTTGCAAAGTTAATCATTATTCGCGGATTTAGAAAAAGTATAGTCCACTTTCGGCTTCTCCATCTTATACATCGGCATAACCATTCCCGTATGCGAACCTATGAACGTGGGGTCGGAGATGAAAAATGTCTTCCCCGAAAAATTATAAGACGTTCCATCCACCGGTTTATCAAGCTTTACAGTAGCTGCCTCATGACCGGGAAATGATATTAACTGGGCTTCTTTCCCCAAGGCATACCATAGGAAATAGGTGTAAAATATAGCGCGATCCTCACAATCATTCTTAGGGTAATAGAGTGTTTCTTCCAGGAAATATGGTTTCTCGAAGCCGTGGAATTCATCATCTGTGGCATATTCAAACACATTGTGCATAAAGTTAAGCAACGTTTCAACACCTTCATCTCCATCCATCGACCCGATCTGGCTTTTCACTTGCTCCACAAGATGATGACGAAGCCGGGGGTCGGGAGATGAGACGGCATAATCACCAATAGGCATCTGAGGATAATGATACAGGATGGGCATAAGGTTCTCATTCACCTCGCCTGTAAGTTTGAGCGGTCCGTATTCAAAATTAAAGCTTTTGGGACTGAAGGGTATCTTCAGTTCTCCCAGGACAAGGTCGAATCTATTCCCTTTCTCAGCATCCTTGGGGAGTGTGCATGTGCGGATACCCTCTCTTCCAAGTCGGTTATAATCAAACCCTTCCGGAGCGAAAACATAATATTTATCTCCGTTTATAATCAAATAGTTACGGGCATATATAGTCTGTTTGAAGGGAAGGAGCAGAAGAGGGGTGCTGTTGCCCGACATGGCTATTCGGGCATCATAGCCCATATTCGCAAGGAGATAATGTATTGCCGACAGTCTTGAGGAAGCGTCGGCCTGCGGGAATTTGGCATCTATATATGCCTTTATCAACTCATATGTAAGGTAATCGTTCAACCCCGTCTTTTCGACTAATTTCTTCACTGCAGGAGTGAGTCGTTTTGCTGTTCCTGCTTTGTCGAGTGCCTTCCACTGCGATGCATAGTCGGACGGGGAGGATAACATATAGGATATATTGAAATCCACTTGGGGAAGGGTCATCGGAAGGCCGTAAAACTCAAATGTTTCCTCTCCTTGTCGCGCCACCGCAGGGGCCGGCTTTGCCGAGGATTCGGGAAGCGGAGAGGGGTTCTTGGGTTCCTGCGTGTGTTTGCCGTGGTCCGGCACCGTGGGTTGCGGAAGGACCGGTTGAGAAGGAGCGGGAGTCGAGGGCTCCACACTCGGAACCCTCGATGGCTTAGGGGTCTTGTCTCTACGTTCTCCATTGAGACTTTCATATTCGTGCCATTCCCCGTTGAGAAAGTCGGCATAATGATCAAGTATTGTTTTGCGGAAATCGGAATAACCGTTAAGTATCTCTTTACGGAACTCATCAAACGATTTTCTTTTTTCCTGCGCCATAGCGGCCGATGATGTCAACATTACCGCCATAATTGATACTATTATAACTTCTCTCTTCATGCCTGTTTCTCCTCTCCTTTTATTATTGATTATTCAAAACCCTCTTTCACGAAACCGGAAATTTTCCCTGCATATTTCTGAGCCGCTTCCGAGTTTTTCATAGCTTCTTCAAGCGCGCGCATACGAGCTTTGCTTGCCGCGCTCTCACAGATGATGAAATAGGTGCGAATTTCAAATGTTCCATCAGGATTAGTGCGGATAATTGTGTAGGAAGGCTCCATCTCACCACGAATCTCTTTCTCAACAAGACGCTCGTAAGCGGCATAGAAGTTATCGAATTCGCCATCCACATTAACACCGTTGGCATTCATATCACTCACCACACGGCCCTGAAGGGTGCTTCCTGCTTCCTGTGCGTATGTTACGACTGCATTGTTAATAGCGGCCTGCTTGCCGGTATTTTTTGATTTTGTGCGTGTTGATATCCCTTCCACTTCATGAGCGTCGTCACCGAGTGTGTTGAGACGGTCGAAATGGTTGGCAAGTGCATAGTCGAGAGTATGGCTGCCCATAATCTCCCATTTCCCTTTCTTATACTCTTTAAGTTTCTGACTCAGCTCTTTCTTGCGTGCTTTTTCAAGCTGTTTGTTTGCAGCCTCAGAATAGAGGGGAAGCAACATCACAATGGCCAGGAGGCCCACAATAAATCTTTTCATTTTGTTTAATTTTATAAAGTTATAATTGAAGTTGTTTAAACAACTTCATTGAAAGTATGTGTCCGTTTTATCTGGGAGCGATCTGGAGATTCATCACCTTTACTCCCATTTTAGGATCATTGCGCCGGGTCTTGACCAGCCATTTGTTGAAGTCATCGCTTTTCATCACCGGAAGTCCGGCACTGGCATTCATTACAGGGCGTGAAAAATAGTCGGGAGAAAAGATAACATACATCCTGTTATATTCCGCCTTATCGGGTGCCGTCATAATCATCTCCTCAACAGGAGTTCCATATTTATCTCCTGCCTTATCAAGCTCACGGCTGAAGAATACGTAGTCGCGGTCCTTGCTCACCGGCACACGTGTCTTGGTGTCTCGGGGATATGGCAACAGCAGATACACATCTCCCTGTTCATCCTGAAGAAACACATTTATGAACCCGTCAACCGAGCCTCTGAAATATAGATACATATCATCTCCATCGCGAAAGAGATTGTCGGCATGACGGAGATCTGTGCCGTTGCGGAGCACACTTGACTCAAATGCCGAAGCTTCGTTGGAAATCTCCTTGGCTTTACCTTTCACACTACATTTCACTATGAGATTATCGTGGGCATCATGTGAGAACTCATACTGAGGTTCGCCATCATCAGCTACCCACTCACCCTTGACCTCTGTTGAAGAGAGAGCAAGGAAATCGTTGGTCTCCTTGTTTCCGGAGATACGGTCGGTCTGAAGAATATCCTGCGACACTATGGTGCCGAACTTGCGCGCCAAAGCATCTATACGTGCCTGCTCGGCTGCAAGCCTCATACATTCCACTTTTGATTTTGTGCCATCGTCATAATATGTGGCCTCACCTGTCACACCGACAATATCGGCGCCCTGGCAGAACAGCGGAGCCAGCGATAACAATAGAAATAATAGTTTTCTCATTGGTTGATACTATTTTAGGGGCGCATGCGTTTACTTGTCCACGTGTCGCGCATACGGCCCGATACGCTTGTGCGAGGAGTCTGAAGCTTCTGATTCACTGTCAATGAGTTTTTCTTGACCATCTCCTCCACATACTGGCTGAGCTCCTTAAGGGTTACGTTCCCCTTCGTATCCTGAAGTTTTTTGAGAAGGAAGTAGGTGAAGAGTCCGTGATTCTTTTCACGATAAGGAAGGGCGGTCTCCTGATCGCTCGCCGCACTCAGCACGAACATATTTCCTTCCGGATCGGATACGCGGGGTTTCAATGCCACGCCGCGTGCCTCGGCAAGCATACCTCCTTCGCGCGTAGCACCGCTGAAGCAGGCATCGAGGAACACCATAACGTTATCCGCACCCATCGACCCTAAATCGGAATAGAGTTTCTTTAGGGAGAAGGATGTGGCTGAGGTAAAACCATCGCCGTCGACAGGAAGGAGATAAGCCTCTTTGTTACCCTCATCCGGGAATCCGTGACCGGCATAATATAAAATCACGTCAACACCATCGCCAAGGGCATCTGTGAGCTGCCGCAGTTTGCGGAGAGCTCCCACCATCTCAGCATATGTCACGTTCTCATAGAGCATCACCTGACTCTCCGGAATACCAAGTGTCATTGTGCAATACTTGGCAAATGTCTCGCCGTCGTTGAGGGCCGATTCCACATCAGTCACCTGCTTGTAGTTTTCATTGGCGATTATGAGGGCTATGGTCTTTTCTGCCTTCCTGCTTGTAAGAGGTATATTCTCGTCCACGTCGCTCTTTGCCCTTAACACCTTAGATTTCCCTGAACCGGAACCTTGAGCCGATTCCGTGCGGTCGCGCCGGGAATTGCCTTGAGCGATGAACGACTGCATGTCTATCGCCACATCGGTGAAATCATAGTTTGCTGCCTGCGAAGCATCATAACGGTATGTCTTTCCTCCGGAGGTGACAAGTTCAACCGAGGCTATGGCAACGTGATTGTCCTTGATGAAATATTTAGGATTACGAACCTGAATGGAACTCCAGGATGACTTGAAAACCTCTGCTTCTTTGTTCTTCAAAGGCACCTTCACAACAATCGGTCCCATCGCGGAATTGATCTTATAGCTTTCGTTATCCACATCGTAGGGCTCAAGAGAGAGGTCGTTGATCCTTAAGCGCCCCGCATATTTCTGTAGATAATCTTTTTCCGCTTTCTTACAGAGCATCTGATACTGCTGATACACATTGTCTTTATTGACACGCTTCTCATAGTCTTCCGTTTTCTCAAACTCTCCTCTCTTT
Organism: Bacteroides sp.; assembly: GCA_014801535.1. Lineage (GTDB taxonomy): Bacteria > Bacteroidota > Bacteroidia > Bacteroidales > Muribaculaceae > Lepagella. Next base: position 32,120 of record JAAVEA010000005.1, on the reverse strand, counting down.
GACCAAGAGGCGAGTTCTTTCTCCACATATCCTCTTGCAAATTCCTGAAAATCCGGCACGTTTGCTCCTGACGCACTGGCCGCTCCGGCGCTCTTCTGCTCGGCATAGGCAATTGACTCCGGCATGCCGTTCATCGGCATAGCCGGCATTCCAAGCGCCTGCATGCGCAAGTTCAGTTCGTCAAGACGTGGCTTATTGCCAAGACACCCGTATGTTATGGCAAGAGCTTTGAGATATTTTGGATTTGCGGGATCGTTCTCTACAACGGTTTCCAGCTTGCTCACTGCACTTGAGAAATATGCCTGTGCCTGACGGGAATAGCGTTTTGACACTTTCTCATCATTCTCCATCAAAGACCTGTTGTAATAATCGGCGCCGAGATTATAATAACAAAGCGCCAGGTGCTGGTTCACAACCAGACTATTGGGCTTCTGCTCATAAAGCCTCTGATAAATGTCGATTGCTGAGGAGTAATTTCCTTGATCCTCAAAAAGCCGTCCCTGCGCCATAAGCAGCTGTTCATCGTCGGGTCGCATTGTCAATGCTCTCGTGAGAAGTGGCTGCATCTTGTCTGTCTCTCCACTTTCCAGACAATTCTGAAGAGCAAGCATCAGGAGATTGAAGTTGGCCGGATATTGTTCGGTTGCTGAAATCACCTTATTGAGTCCTCTTTCCGGACATTTAGCATTAAGACAAGCCTGTGCAAGGAAGAGCGACACCTGCTCCCGTCGGTCGGTAGCCCCGGTGTTAAGATATTCCTCAAGATAGCCGACAGCTTTTTCAAAATCACCACTGTTGTATGCTCCTGAAGCGGCACAATACACCAGCGAGGGATACAGACCGGCATCGGTGTTCCCGAAAGCCATATCCTTCATCATCGGATCTGTGCGCAAATCCACATAGACCGTGGCGTAACGGGTCATCTCTCCCATGTCCCCTTTATTGGAATAATATATTGAGCCTTTACGGATCAAATCGCTGAGGTCGAGCAATATCCCTTTGAAGCGTGTCATGTCGGAGGATTCAAGAGCCGGTGCTGCCAAGGCATCGCGCACATCTTCATATACGGTCATGACCTGTGGGTATAGTTCCTCTTCCGTCACACCATCATATTGAATAAATTTCAAGTTCTTATAGCTTCCCGAAGCTTTTTCCACCAGTCGTGCCGTTTCGGCAATAGCAAGCGAATCGACAGAAGCACTGTTATTTTCTTCAGCCACATCCTGCGGCATTGAAGAAGCCACTACGGCCGGCAACAATATCACCGACAGCAGCACACAGAATATCAATACTATCTTTCTAATCTCCTTTTTCATTTCAGTCCTCTCCAATAGTATCAGTATGCATCAATAAATGTAAGTTCAAGAGTGATACGGCGATGCTGGCTACCTTTATCCTTGCTCACGTTCACCTCATACACATAGTCTGTGTCCATATCTTTGAAGCCGGCTATATTGCGGTTGAGATAGTCTTTCACTCCAAGCGCACGCACAAAGGCAAGCTGTTCATTCTCCTTGATTCCATTCTTGGTAGTGACTGTGATCGTGCTCAGACGGTTATCGATACGCACAGGCTCCTCCTCATACTCACCGTATGCCCCGTCATATGGGATTCCACGCATAATCGGTGTAGCATCTGCAGCTCCGAGCAGACGCACTTTTATCTTCTTCCCGGGCTTGAGATATTGCTTGAATTCTCCTTCAAACGCTTCCTTGACAATGTTAAGCATTGAGGATGCGGCTCCCGATTCATTTATATGATATTTGCCGGGACCAAAGTCTTCCTGAGCAGAGAATTCAGGATCCACCGTATATGTCACGCTTACCTGATAATTCAATATCTTTTCGCCGTTGGCATCATATTCAGGTACAACCTTCGAATCGACAGCTATCTGGGTGTGGTCGGAGATAACATTCATTTTCTTGGCTTCATCCATCACTTTCTGGCGCAGTTCCTGAAGCTTCATCTCTTCCATCTGCTGTTGCTGCAGCATCTCAAGGGAGATTGCATCGTCGGCTGCCATATATTGCAGGTCGGCGCGCATCAGGTTGTCGTATATATAGCTCTTGCCGTCTGCATTATTTGTCACTTTCGCATACACAATCTCGAAACTGTCGTCGGGCAGGATTCCATACATTACATCAGAGAGTTTCAGATCGCCGGCATTGTGGAATGAGGTCACATCAGCTTCAGGCACTGGCAGATAAATTGTTGGCATACTGTCGAAGTTCAATGCAAGCACTTCGTTTGCACGGTCATAGCTACCGAGGCTCATTGTGGCGCCGGCAAGCATATCTCCGGCAAAACCGGTGGCAATCTCATCCTCGAACAGGCGGCGCTGACGGGCTCGGCTCTCGTCGGTGACACGGGCTCGATACTGTTCCATTGTCTCGCCCGGCATCATCTTCAGCCATTCATCCATCTTGCGTTCCACCTCATCTGAAATCAACTTATTATAGAACGGTTTGAGGTGGGGTAGCCTTTTTGCAATCACTGCATCATTGGTCGGGATCACAATGATTGTATTATCCTCGCTGTCAAGTATGAATTCAACATCGCGGATTCCGCCTCTATGACTTGAATATAATTCACGGTCAGAATCGCGAAGGAGATTCACCAAGACAATATCGGAGTCGTCTTTCACTACAGCCACATACTTACCGTCGAAGTTATAGGCGAAAGATTTTCCCTCGCCAAGATCATCGATCATTTTGCGGAGTTCGAAAGAACGGGTGTTGTAAAGCGTTAGGATACCATCATCGGTAAGAACTGCGAAATCGTTGCTGTCCGGGCTGAAGGCCATTCCGTTAATCTTCTCGCCCACATTCATGCGTTTCCTTATTTTCTTTTCATCAATATTATAGATAATCACCTCTTCTCCGCTTTTCACGGCGAGGAAATATCCGTTGGGACTGAATGCCATCTCCTCAACAGCGAAAGGAACACTCTGTATATGGAACACAGGCTGATACTTCTTTGGCTCTACAAAAAAGATGCCTCTGTCGGTGGCTACCACGATAAATCTGGCATCCGGTGTGTAATCGAGGGCTGTCGGTGTGCCATAACGTTTGGTATCGAATTTATTCAGATGAATTTCATCTTTATAGGCATGATAAATGTTAGCAGAACGTTCCCCCTTTTTATTCTTTGTAACAATCCCGAAATTCACCCCGGCCGGGTTTACTTTGAAATATGTGACACTGTCTTTACCTTTATGCAGTATGTCCCCGCGAAATGTATTCACATTAACTCCATCGGTAGAATAAACAGTGGTAAGATACGTCTCTATGGAGCGGACCGGTTGTGAACGTTTGAATATGTATGACGTATTGCCTTCTTCCACATCTTCCTCTTGTGCAAAGGAGAATACGGTTCCGGAAAGCATCAGCCCTCCGAACATCAGACCAAATAGTAATCGTTTGCCATTCATAATATGTTATTTAAATTTTTAGCTAAGTAAGTGTTCAAAATCAATTTAGATTCCCCCTTTGTCAGATTTTATGAATATATACCGGCAATGATGAGTCTTTGCTTATGGATAGGGCCGGATCATTAAGTGCCTTCACTATCTCCTCAATCACCTTATCCACATCATACTGGCAATTGGTCATAACCAGAATCTGCTCTTCGCTCTCATCGAGCATAGGGAAATGTTCTCTTGATAGTGTCTGCGATGGAAGCACAACATAACTTCCTGCCGGCTGGCCCAGGGGAGAGATATTAACATCATCCTTGCTCCCCCTGGTGATTTTTATGATATTGAAATATATCGGAAACTGCAATGTATTCTCCATCTTGAAACTGAGTCCACCTTCCGGCAGACGTTTGCTCTCCACAGGAACCGGTGCATCTTCTCCTGACGAAAGAGAACCTTCTGAAATTCTCGACGCCACATATCTCCCTAAGGTCTCGGCATTCATCTCCATATTCTCTCCTTCAGGATCATACGTTGCGAGCGAACGGCGCACCATCCCTTTTTCTACATATACCTTTTCCGATCCTTTTGGAGTCTTGCGGCCGAGATTCATTCTGGATGCAACGTTGGCTCCATTATCGGCAGCCACACCACGAGCCTCTATCATGAGCTTAGTCACGGAGATCTTACCAGGCTTTATTGAAGTATAGACCCTCTTGTCAAGATCATTCAAAATCTCAACCTTTCCTCCTTGTGGAATAATAATAAGGTCTGTGGCCTTTACAGCTTGTCCCTTGGTGGCTTTTACTGTCTTACCGCCACTCTCCACACGCACATCTCCCGAAACTGTAAAAAGACTGTAGTGGGCCATCGCAGTGTTAATGCCGGATGCCATTAACACAATGATCAACAGTAGTTGTTTCATTATCTTTATTCCTTTCACGATTCTCATATTATTTTCTTTTACTATTATTGACAGTTTGATTATATAGTTTCATATTTCCTCTTAAGTATCACTCATAGAATAATCTATATTATCGGTCGATGCATGGATGTTCGCATGTGGCGTCTGCAGATTCCCGAATCCACTAACTATTTTATTTATGCTACTTATGTTTATATTCTCTTCATAGCCAATCTCTTTTCTTTATGGGATATGACTTTTTTCCTTATCATGTCGATAAGGGCGACAGTGCCATTCCATAGATCCACAGAAAACAGACCGAAGGCGATCATCAATATGGCCTGAGAAAAATCACTGACTATGTTATGATCCACAAACATGGAATAACCAACTCTGACAAGCAGATAAAGTGTCAACACCTGAGCTATCCTCAATATAAGTCCCCTCATGCCGGATTTAATTGTTACGGCTCCAAGAACCATAAGGAAACATATCACCACAGCAATGATTGTGGCTATATATCCGGGCAACCGTTCAAGTTCCACTCCGTCGAGAATAGTGCTGAGTGAGTAAGCATGTATTTCAAGGCCCGACACTCCCCGGCGCAGAGGAATGGAATAAACATCCCCGGCTTCTACAGTTGTACCGACCAGGACAATTTTATCAGTAAGTTCCTCAGCTCTATCAATAAGCTGATCGAATGGGATTGTCATGATTTCCTTGGAATGATAGCTGATGATTCCTGTCGGCACACCACGGGTATCGTCAGACAGATCTACTTTATATCCGGCCTGTTTTGCAACAGCTTCCGGAAACGACAGTAAGCGCCCTCCTTCCTTCATTGGAAAAGATCTGGCATATTCCCTGACTGTGGCTCCCGGATGATCGGTGGGAAAGTTGACCACTCCGTAGCTCACATTCTTAAGTTCATCATAAAAGAAGGGTTTGTCGGCAACAGCGAATCTTTCTCCCTCCTGCCTCACACCTAACGGAAGCACGAGTGCAGGGAGGGATGAAAGGGATTCGAGCAATAGTGAATCGCTTTCCCCCGGCAATTCAAAATTCACATCTATCGCCACGGCTTTCGGTCCGCATAGCGACACGACCGATAACACTTCTGCTATCTCCTCCCGTTTGGAATTGCCTATGTCAAGAATCACCATCCGGTCATCAAAGACGCGCACCGGACGGTTGTCGGCTATCTGATAGAAGAGATCTGACATGACGAAGTCGCTCTTTTCAGATGATGAAAAAAGAGTCGATATTGTAGCCGCGAAGGGTGAGGAAATAAGAAATGATAGTAAAAAAGCAAGACCGGTTATTCCTAAGGATTTGGTCAAAATCAGTAAGATTGCTTTCCGCTTACGCGACTTATCATTTTCGGGGGGGGGGTAATTACCTTATTACCAATACTTTGCAAGTTAGTGTTATTAGGATATATATTTTCTTTTGCCTTCTCACCTGCTTCCCCAAAATCACTTTTCACATTTTCACAGTAATTCACACCATTTCCTTCCTCCTTAATTCCGGTAGTCATTCCGGCATCTAAGAATGATGAGGTTGAATTATGTCGGGAGCGGCGTTTCATTGGTGGTTATAGTCTCAAGTAAGCGAGCCGGCACATAGTGTAGAGCTGTTTTATCAGATTAATTTCAATACACCATAAATGTTCTGCTCAATAATCCGCAAAAATAGTCAAAAATTTCTATATTTCATAATTTTAGCAAACTTCGGATTATTTTTAACATCTAATCTTTTTGCACCATAAAAAGTATTTATTATAAAGAGGCAGGGAGCAACGATACTTGTATCGTTGCTCCCTGTCTATATATCATCAATCTTTTTGAAAAAATCTATCAATCGCCGGCTTCGAACTTATAGATATTATTCTTGATTCTTGAATTGCCCATGAGCATCTGAATCAGATTAGGATTGATCTGCTGCATATACTGCTGTGCATACTGCTCCTCGTTATAGGGGAAGTTCTCTTTCTTCTTACCCATAACCTGATAAACATATACACCGCCTTCACCCTTCACAATCATCACCTTCTTGTCAGCTTTTGTACCGTTGATTTTACCCATGATAGCTGCATCGGCCACACCTGCCGCCTGACCGAACCGGAAGTTATCTATGGTTTTCACCTCAACGCCCATAGCCTGTGCGGCTGTCTGGATGCTCTGAGTGTTCTTGCTGTATTTCGCCACGAGCTTATCACCTGCTTTTGAACGGCGAACATACTCGGTAAGATATTCGTTCACGTCGGGATTGCTGAGGGGAGTGTAGTCATCGTATGCGCTTTCAACTGCCGCTGCATAAAGCACGGGGTTGGTCGCACTCTTTGCCTCATAGATGTGGCTTACCTCTCCGGGTTTGCCATCGATCATTACCCAGCGCACCACCTGACGGCTTTCAGGATAATAAGCGTTCATGCCAGCCATGCGGGGAACTGCCGGGCTGCTCTGGGTGAGGCTATAGCGCTGAACTGTATAACCGGCCTTTTCCGCATTCTTGGCAAAGTCTTTCGCATTAGTGTTGGAGGCAAGGAATTTCTCAAGTTTAGTGCGCTCATCGCTTACTGTCTTTGTGCTCGGACCGAGAACATAATTAACCTCGTCATATTCATAGATGGTGACGGGAGCATTCTGCTTCACCAGAGAAGCCATCACCATACCCTGTGCGCCTTCGTTGATGGAGATAAATTTACCACCTGCATTCACCAGGCTGTCAAGAGTCTCTTTGGGGAGAGCGTTGGTTGCGCCCTGCGCTGTGTAAAGAGGTATCCACTGGTTAAGCTGGGGAACAACGCTGTCGGGTGAGAAACGTACAGTGATAGAATCAGCGGGCAGACCGGAGTTAAGCTGAGAAAGAACCTTCTTACCAAGGTCTACGGTTGCTGCCATCACTACATTCACCTGAATTGAATCTACCTGAGATTCACGACCGGTCACGCGCACCGCAGTGAAGCCCTGCATGTTCTGGCTTACAAGCTTCACGCTGTCTTTGGCTCCGTTAAGAATAAACTCTTTCATCGCTCCTGCCGGAAGATCAGATCCGCGGAGAGCGTGGTGAGTGAGAATCACGCCATCTTTCTTCAGATCTTTGCTAAGCTGCGAAGCACTGTCGGAAAGAGCCTTTACAGTTTTCTCCGCAAGAGCCCGGCAATCGTCCTGATCTTTCTTGGAAGGGGCGATACTCACTGCTATGAAGCTTACATCTTTGGTATCTTCATAAACCTTGAAATCGTTCTTCTTCTCATCGTAGATCTTCTTGAGGTCGGCCTCGCTCACAGGATATTCCTTTGCATCGAGTGTTCCGTAAGGAAGGAATGCCAACTCAACCTGAGCTGTGTTTACATAATCGTTATAAAGAGCTTTCTTGTCAAGTTCGTTAGCCTTCACGCTCTTCTGGAGAAGACGCGCGTATATCTGGCGGGCTATATCATCTTTAGAGCTGTTCTCTACAGAGAGCCAGAGGCGCTGATAGGGTTCCATCTGCGCATCGGTCATACCATTGCGTTTGGGATTGAAAATCAACTCATACGCCTGCTGCGGAGTCTGCACTGCGAGACCTGCCTGATTGAGCTGCTGCACCAGACGCATCACATCCTGATTGCCAGGATTCTCAAGCATATAATAACGGAGCAGGTTGCCTGTAACCTGAATTCCAGCCTTGTCTGCCGCATTCAGGAGAAGAGTTTCCTGAATGAGCTGCTGTATAGCCATCTCCGGAAGAGTCTGAGTGTCAAAATTTGCCACGCTTGCCGGATTCTGGCGACGTGCCTCCTCAAGCTGGCGGTTGAGTTCCTCTCGTTTCTGCTGATATTCGGTAATGTCGATTTTAGCAGAGCCGGCCTTCGCAACCGTAGTGTGGTCGCCGAAGATATTACGGCTGTTGGTCAGGGCGTCACCGACGATGAAGGCAAGGAGTGCCAAGCCTATCACCACGATCAGCAAGCCCGATTTGCTTCTGATTTTCTCTAATGTTGCCATTCTTTATGTTGCTGTTTTAATTGGCTGTGGATAAAATGAGTATCTTTACCTATGCGCCCCGTGAAGCCGAACCATTCCACCCCCCGGAGCGGCGCCTTATCATGAATAATTACCTATAAAAAATCTATGATTAGGCATTTTAACGCGCAAAGATAATTATTTTTCAATTATTTGCCAAAGTTTTGCGCAAATTCCTTTCTAATTTCCTCCACAGCATCAAGTTTCTCCCATGTGAAGAGTTCAACTTCGCGAACCAACGGTTCTTTCATTCCGGCCACTTCAAACTCTTTTCTTACAGTTTGCGGCGTGCGTCCCATATGTCCGTAGCTTGCAGTTTCACGATAGATGGGATTGCGTAATTTCAGCCTCTTCTCTATCGCTTTGGGACGAAGGTCGAAGAGTTTCTTAACTTTTTCCGCTATTTCCGAATCGGTTAGATTTACTTTAGAGGTGCCGAACGTATTTATATACAGGCTCACCGGCTCTGATTTACCGATAGCATAGGCAACCTGCACAAGCACTTCTCCGGCCACTCCGGCGGCCACAAGGTTTTTAGCTATATGGCGACATGCATAAGCTGCCGAACGATCCACTTTCGAAGGATCCTTGCCTGAAAAGGCTCCCCCTCCATGCGCTCCGCGGCCACCATATGTGTCTACGATTATCTTTCTGCCTGTAAGTCCGGTGTCGGCGTGCGGACCCCCGAGAACGAACTTTCCTGTCGGATTCACATGAAGAATAAGTTTGTCGTCGAACAGAGCCTGTATCTTTGCAGGAAGTTTAGATTTAACTCTCGGAAGCAGAATCTCTTCCACATCTTTCCTTATCTGCGAAAGCATCTCTTCGTCGGCTTTAGCCTGAGCCAGAGCCGTGTCGGCCAACGGAGCCACAAATTCATCATGTTGCGTGGAAACAACAATAGTGTGGATTCTCACAGGTTTGTTATTGCTGTCGTATTCCACAGTCACCTGACTTTTGGCATCGGGACGCAGATAACTGGTTCTTTTACCTTTGCGATAGTAGGTCATCTCTTTCCCCTCTCGACGTATATCGGCCAATTCACGCAAGATAAGGTGTGACAGGTCAAGAGTCAACGGCATAAAATTCTCAGTTTCGTCAACGGCATAACCGAACATCATGCCCTGGTCGCCGGCTCCCTGAAGATCGTTGTCGTCGGCTCCTTCGTTTTCGACACGCTTCACACCTCGGTTTATATCCTGCGACTGTTCGTGTATAGCCGAAAATATTCCGCAGGCATCCCCGTCGAAACGGTACGCGCCACGGTTGTAACCTATATCGAGTATAACCTGTCGGGTGATTTTGGGGATGTCTACATACGCATCCGATGTCACTTCTCCTGCCACAACCACCTGCCCGGTAGTGCAGAGCGTCTCAATGGCAACATGACTTTCAGGATCTTGCGCAAGAAATTCATCGAGAAGTGAATCGCTTATCTGGTCTGAAACTTTATCGGGATGTCCTTCCGACACCGACTCTGATGTAAATAGATAATTCATATTATATCTGTATCTTTATTTATCGCATAAAAATTGCGGAAACAAGGCTATACCCTGCTTCCGCTCAATATGCGAATGAAAAATCTGACATACCGGTTTCCCTTTCCACAAAAGGGATTTGAGTTGCAGTTTTAGCATTTTTTTGAGTGGTTGCAAGCAGCCAAATTTCTCCACTTCCGTCTCCCGCCGTGGCGGTCCGCAGAATTGCACCGCAAATTTATAAAAATTTCTCTTATTCTGCAATATCTTTTTTACAATTTCTGACTCAGGAAAGAAGTGCTAATCCTGATGCGCTCGAATTTATGTTAATAATATTGATTTTTCAAAAAAAATATTTAATTTTGCGCCCAATATCAGGCCGCTTCAAACGGTGACTTGCAAAGGACAACATAAGTATTGTGATTAAATACACATTCAGAATCACCTCACGTAACTCACAAGGCTTTGCCCAAGGATGGAGAACCTTATCCGGGAAAAATACTAACAATCTGATCAACGGATGCCTTAAAGTGCGCGATCAGCTCAACCTGCCGGATTGGCATTACATTCTATATGTAGACGCCGTTGCCACGGCTCTTACATCACCCGGCTCCAATGAGCAGACCCTTCTTATGGGATATCTTCTCAATCAATCGGGCTATGACATCAGGTTTGTTTATGAACAGGAGGGAGGCAAGCTGCATCTGGCCTTCAGCAGCACCGGCACTTTCTATGCCCGTGCCCGCTATAAACTCGACAACGGCTGGTATTATGCCTACACCCGACCGAAAGGCCTTGTTTCAATATGTGATTTCAGCACCCCCGGAGAGAAACGCATGAGTCTTGCAATTGATCGTCTCCCAAATCTTGATTTCAAACCGGGAAAGAAACGTACGGTCGAGGTTTACAACCATCCCGGACTGACTCTGAATGTCACAACCAATCAGAATCTGGTCGTCTTTTTCGGAGATTATCCGAACGCGGCTGTCGGAGAATCAGAAGATTCGCGCTGGTCGGCTCATGCGGAGATTCCCACAAGCGAGGAGATAAGAAAGGAGGTATATCCGACGTTGCGTGAGGCTGCGAAGGGGCTGACGCAATATGAAGCCGTCGACCTCATGTTGCGTGTGGCTCAAAGCTTCCCGTATGAATATGACGATGTGATCTGGGGTAAAGACCGCACCTTCTTCATGGATGAAAGCTGGTATTACCCTTATAGCGACTGTGAGGACCATGCCATAAATTTTTCTCATCTTGTAAAAGACATTCTCGGGCTCGAAACAGCTCTTGTCTCATATCCGGGGCACCTTTCGGCAGCCGTAGCCATCACCGATGGTTCGGAGAAAGGAGATTATCTCGTTTACAATGGAAAGAAATATACTGTCTGCGATGCTACCTACTTCTATGCCCCCGCCGGTTCGACTGCTTCGGCATATAATAATGAGAAAGCCAGGCTAATCCCTGTAAAATGATTTGCAATTCTCATTGCATTTCTATAATTTTGCCCCGAATACAAGCATGAACATCTTCATGAAAAAAATCACTTACTGATGAAAAAAATATTTCTGACCATAACATTCTCTCTAATCTGCGGCCTAATGCATGTATCATGCGGTTCGGACAAAGGAGCGAACCAGTCTGCCGACAGCACGGCTGCCGACTCTCTGACAATTGAAGAAAACACCAACGACTATACCTCCGTTTCTTTCAATACTCCGGAAGACGTGAGGAATTTTCTAAATTTCAAGAAATTTGTGAATGCCGACAGCTATATCGCATTTAACGGCAAAGGAGGCGTTCTTGACAGCGAGTCTTTCGACACCACCGATATTACGGTTAAAGATAACAAGACTGCCGTTATCAGAATAAGCATCCCCAAGATGAATATGTCGGGTGAATATCTGCTTAAAGTCACCGATTCGGAAGTAATGATAGAAGATGAGGAGAGCCACACCGTTTACAAGCTTAGCCAGGATAATAGATGAGGACAGATGTAAAAGTTTTGCTGTTGGGATTAACGGCACTTGTTATTTTCCTGACTTATTCTTTATCACCGGTTACCATTGGTGAAGAGGATACTGAAATCAGAAAAGCTGATTTCATAGCTCTCGCCACTCCTGCTGAAACGACGGTGCCCGATTCAGTCGCTCTTGCGGCATCGGCCGATTCATTAGCATCGGCTGCAAAAGAGGTGACATTTGCCCCCGACACGACATCGCAAAAAATCTTCTTCTTCGGCGACTCTATGGTGGATTACCTCGGGCGCCCTTTTGAATCATACGCGGCGAAAAACGGACATCAGATAGAAAGTGTGGTATGGTTCAGCTCAACCACCCAGCATTGGGCCCAGACCGATACCCTGCAATATTTCCTTCGTAAATTTGACCCTACATATATTGTGATATGTCTCGGAAGTAACGAAGTTGAAGCCAGAGACATACAGAGGAGACAAAAATGGGTGCAGGAGATCCAACATAAACTCGGCGACCTCCCTTATGTATGGATAAGTCCTCCCAACTGGACGGATGAGGACGGTTTCACAAACATGATCAGGGAAACCGTTGGAGCGAACCGTTATTTTGAGAGCTCTCATCTCACCCTCGAACGCGGGCCTGATCATAAGCATCCCACATATGAAGCCGCTGTGGGATGGATGGATACCGTGGCCCGGTGGATGCAGAGCAAGGCTAACCGACATGCCATAATTATGGAGAAACCTGAAGAGACTGTCAGGGTGACACACCTCCAGATGCTGAAACCTTACAAACTGCGAAAAAAGAAATAACCCCTCCGGGCTGCTTTAAATAACATTATCATGATTACAGTTCAGCAAATATTATCGAGCCTGCAGGAGTATTTCACACTTCACGATGGCGGTTTGCAGTATTGCACCCTCACTTTCTTCATAACTTTCCTCATATTCTATGCCGTGTATATTATTGTGCGCAACGGCAGAAGGGAAGCGATGCTGGGGTATGTGGTCGTTTTCTCCATCTTCTATGCCTATAAAGCCAACGGATGGTTCATGCTCCTGCTGCCGGCCACCACTCTCATATCATGGTGGCTCACACGCATTATGCAGAAACTTCCCGACGGAGGCAAGCGCAAGACACTCGCCACCTTTACGGTAATAATCGTGCTCTCTCCTCTTCTCTATTTCAAATATACCAATTTCGCAATTCAGACCCTCAATAATATAATAGAGTCTAACTTCGCGCCGATGACTATTTTTCTTCCCATCGGCATATCATTCTATACGTTTCAGGCTATAAGTTATGTGGTGGATGTCTATAAACGTAAATTTCCGGGCGATACCTCCCTTCTCGAATATACCTTCTTCCTCACTTTCTTCCCTCTCCTTATGGCAGGCCCTATAACGCGCCCGCAGACCCTTATACCGCAGCTCAAACAAAACCCTCCGGTAGATAAGGAACTGATATATTCAGGACTTTTCCTGATAATTACAGGTATCCTGAAGAAAGGGGTCATAGCCGACTACATAGCCCAATATAACAACTGGATTTTCGATGACCCCACGGGGTTCTCCGGTTTTGAAAATCTGATGGGCGTGCTCGGATATACGATTCAGATATATTGCGACTTCTCCGGCTACAGCGACCTGAGTATCGGTATCGCCGCGTTGCTTGGCTTCAGACTACTCCCCAACTTCAACAGTCCTTATCAGTCGCTCAACCTTTCCGAATTCTGGCACAGATGGCATATCGCCCTCTCCACATGGTTCAGGGATTATCTCTATATCCCTTTGGGAGGCAACCGGAAAGGGAAGATACGCACTTATCTCAATAATTTCATTACAATGCTGTTCGCCGGATGGTGGCATGGCGCCTCCTGGATGTTTATAATATGGGGCGGTGTGCATGGCGTGGGACTGATGATTCATAAAAGCAATAAGCCATGGCTTGACAAACTCGGGAAAGGGGTTGTGGTCTCGGTTGTTTCATGGTTTGTGACATTCTGCTATGTTGCATTCGCATGGATATTCTTCCGGGCTTCAAGCGTGCAGAATGCCGTAGATATCATCACACGCATCGGCACTGACTTCAGTATCGACTATTTCATCCCTTTCATCAATGCTCGTCCGGTATGGTCGGTTTTCGTGGCTGTGGCGTTTCTGGTTCATCTCGCAGTGAGAGAGAAGAGCTTCTACCGTATGCAGGCACTCTTTGTCAGAACCCCATGGATAATTAAACTCCTCATTTTTGTGGTCTGCGTGCAATTGGTTATCAATTTCAGACTCGAAAGCGTGCAGCCTTTCATATATGCACAGTTCTAAACTACAGAAGAATCATAATGAATAAAAATATAGCTTCCGCAGTTGCGGAACGCACGGCTCTCCCCATAAAGGGAGTTGCGGCCGTGATCGAACTTCTTGATGAAGGAGCCACGGTGCCTTTCATCTCTCGCTACCGCAAGGAGCGCACCGGTTCGCTCGATGAAGTGAGCATCCGTTCAATCGAAACCGCACTCAAACAGGTGCGCGATCTTGAGGGCCGCCGTGAATTTATAATCGGTGCCATCGAGTCGGTCCAAGCCATGACGCCCGCTATTCGCCAACGTCTCATCGAGGCCTCATCTATGACAGAACTGGAAGATGTTTACGCACCGTTCAAACCCAAAAAGCGCACCCGGGCCACTATCGCCCGTGAAAAAGGACTCGAACCGTTGGCAAAGAGAATCATGTCGGGCCATCTCCCGCCTTCTTCCGATGATGAAATTGCAGGTGCCATGGATATAATAGCGGAATGGGCTTCTGAATCCTCACGATTGAGAAATATCACACGCAACGTTTTCAACCGTTCTGCCTCCCTGCTCTGCACCGTGGCCAAGGGGAAAGAGGAAGAGATTGCATCCTCTTCACTGGCTCAATATGCCGATTTCTCACAGTCGGTGAGACGGATGCAATCGCATCAGTATCTTGCACTCAGGCGTGCCGAACGCGAAGGACTGGTGAAAGTGAGATATTCTCTGGGTGAGGCTGCCGACAATCTTGACGATTCGCTTTGCCGCGCTTTTGTTCCGAGGCAGGCTTCCGGAGAATGTCGTGAAATTATTGAAGAAGCGGTTGAGGATGCTTCGAAACGCCTCCTGAAACCATCTGTGGAGAATGAAATCTCGGCCTCACTTAAAGAGAATGCCGACAAGGTCGCGATCGATATATTCTCGGCCAATCTACGCCAGCTTCTCCTTACCTCTCCGCTAAAGGGGAAAAGAGTGCTCGCCATCGACCCCGGTTATCGCACGGGATGTAAGGTCGTTGCTCTCGATGCGCAGGGGAATCTGCTTGATGAAGGAGTAATTTATCCTACTCCTCCTAAAAATGATATTGAAGGAGCGAAACGCATTCTTGAAAGACTGATAAAGAAGCATCACCTTGAAGTGGTGTCGCTTGGCAACGGCACAGCATCGCGCGAAACGGAGCGATTCCTGAAGTCGGCATCTATTGTAGAGCCTTCTAAAATATTTATAGTTAGCGAGGACGGCGCTTCCGTATACTCCGCCTCCGAACTTGCACGAAAGGAGTTTCCCGATAAGGACGTAACCGTACGCGGAGCCGTGTCAATCGGACGCCGCCTGATCGATCCTCTGGCCGAATTGGTGAAGATCGATCCTAAATCGATCGGGGTGGGTCAGTATCAGCATGACGTGGATCAGACGGCTTTAAGAAACGCTCTCGATTACACTGTGATGAGTTGTGTAAATTCCGTCGGGGTTGATGTCAACACCGCCTCCGAACGACTGCTGTCGTATGTTTCAGGCATAGGTCCGGCATTGGCTGCTAATATTGTGGCTTACCGAGCCGCCAACGGGGATTTTAAATCAAGACGCGACCTTAAAAAGGTGCCCCGCCTCGGGGATAAAGCTTTTGAACTGTGCGCAGGCTTCCTGCGCGTCCCGGGAGGCAAGGAACCGCTCGATAATACAGGCATTCATCCGGAAAGCTATGGCATTGTCGACAGAATGGCTCGTTCGCTGAATGTAAAGCCGGCTGATCTTCCGGCAAACGATTCGTTGCTCAACCGTCTCGATCTTCGGGCGCTTGCAGATGCAGGAGTCGGAGGAATCGAAACAATGACAGATATTGTGAAGGAACTTCGCAAGCCGGGACGCGATCCACGCACTGACGATAATTCCGGAGCCTTTGTGCCGGAGATCGACGACTTCTCTCAACTGTCGGTGGGACGCACTCTTCCGGGTGTAGTTAATAATATCACTGCATTCGGTGCTTTCGTTGATCTTGGGATCAAAGAGAATGGCCTTATTCATATCTCACGTCTCGGCCGTCGTGTTAATGCAGTGACAGAGATTCTTTCACTCGGCCAGAGGGTCGAGGTAAAAGTGATCGATATCGATTCAGCTCGCAAGCGCATCTCCCTCGAATTATTATCATCAGCCAAGTAGGCATATCAGGCAGTGCATTTTAAGCCTAACCATACCATCAGGAGGCCAAGGACTACTGATGGAACTATGTAGCAGATGAATTTCAACCATTCCCCTTTCTGAATCATGGCGAAGCTATCGTGGCTGAATGAGGAGAACGTTGTGAAACCACCACAGAAACCGGATATAAGGAGCGCATTCACGAGCGGGCTCATCTCATGACGATACCAGATGCCAAAAAAGAGTCCTATAATAAAACACCCTAAAACATTGACGGCAAACGTGCCGGCAGGATATTTGTCACCAAATAGTTTCTTTCCCGCAACTCCGGTTAGATAACGACCGCAAGTACCGACAAAACCGCCTAACCCGGCAATAAGCATATATACGATAATCATAATTTCAAATAATTTAAAAGGTTAAGCATTTTGGGTTTTAGCAGCCGGTTTACGAATGCACGCAGCTCCGAGGGCTACCATCGCAATACCGAAAACGAGGCTCGTAACCATATAGAACACAAACATTCCGCAATCTCCTTTCTCAATAAGCGATACCATTTCGTCGGAAAAAGAAGAGAATGTGGTTAAACCTCCACAAAAACCTGTAATCCAGAGGAGATTGGCAGTTTTACTCAAGCGACCGGTCTTATTTAGATAACCATACAGCATTCCTATGATGATACATCCAACCATGTTCGCCATAAATGTACCTAAAGGGAAAGAGAGATGACATATCGCCGCTCCCAGCTTTTCTGAAAGGAAACGCAGACAGGTGCCTAATAGGCCACCAATCCCTGCAATCATAGTAGATTTGAACATATTGACATTTTTTTATAAAATTATATTCTAAACTTTGAGCATCCGAAATCCGCTTGCTGACTCAGCTAACGCTCAAGCTATGGGATTATATAATATTAACCCTCCCCTATAACTTTAGTTCAATTTTAAATTTATTTACAAATTTTGTGAACCATTCACTTATTGAGGCGTTACTTAGTAAAAGGGAATTATATATTTTCTTCACTCCTCCAACTGCAGACAGAAAGTTTTGCAGTCATCTCTCTCCTCTAACAGACAAGAAAATTCTTAGCCTTCATAATGAAACGTTTATTTTTCAACTCCTTGTCTGTTGAGTCGTTGCAGAGCCCTTGGAGGGTGATGTCGGCTATTTTAAGACGGGCAAGGGAACTTATAGCTCGCAGACCTCAATTCATGGAATGAGAGTCTGCGAGCTTTTTGTTGGCTTAGAGTCTTGAGCATATATAAGCAAAATTAAAATATTCCACCTATGTCAGAGATAATCTCATTTTTTCAGCAGCATCCTCTCATCCCCGTTTTTCTCACACTGGGATTCGGTTTTTGGCTCGGCAAAGTCAAGATTAAGGGCTTTGCGCTCGGCTCCGTCGCAGCAACTCTTATAGTGGGTATAATAATCGGCCAGATGAAAATAACGGTGCCCGACATACTGAAAAATGTCTTTTTCCTATTCTTTCTGTTCTCTATTGGCTATGGAGTGGGGCCTCAGTTCTTCCGCTCCATGCGCGGACCGGGCTTGAAGATGGCAGCGTTTGCCATAACAGGGGCTGCGATATGTGCCGGAATCGTAATCGCTGCTTCCTACATTATGGGTTATGACAACTCGGTGGCGACCGGACTGTATGCAGGTTCACAGACAGTCTCGGCTTGTCTCGGGATGTTGAGTGATACAGTCCGTGAAATGCCCCTTCCCGACAACACCCGAGAATCGATGCTCCTCCTCATTCCGGCCTGTTATGCGGTGACATATGTTTTCGGCACGGTTGGATCAGCATGGTTCCTATCCACCATCGCACCCAAAATGCTCGGCGGACTCGACAAGGTGAAAGAGGATGTGGCACGTATCGAACAACTTATGGATAAAGGAGGCGCTGCTACAGACCCCGGTATTATTCCTGCACGCCGCCCGGTCGTGTTCCGCGCTTTCAAGGCTGAGAGCGATTTCTTCAATACACCGCGTTCCGCATCGGAGATACACGACTATTATCAAAAAGCCGGAGTTAGATTATTGGTGGAGCGGGCACGTATAAACGGTAAAGTCATGAATCCCTCCAAATATAATCTCATAGCCAAAGGTGATGAAGTAGTGCTTGGAGGGCGTTCGGAAGTATTAGTGGCACTAAATAATGCTCCCGGTCCGGAAGTATATGACCCGGAGTTGTTAAACTTCGGTGCCGAACGCACCCCCGTCACCATCTCCAAAGGGAAAGCCGATGGCATAACATTAGAAAAACTACGCACTTTCCCTGAAATGGAGCGTGTGATTGTTGCCTCGATAAAACGCACAGGTATGACGATTCCCGTAAAAGCACAGACTGAACTTCATGCCGGTGACATACTCACCCTCGTAGGTTGGCCACAGGATGTGGCGCAGGCAGCAGCCGTCATAGGCTATGCCGATCCGGATTCCGATGCCACCGATATGGTCTTCGTTGGGCTTGGCATAGCCATCGGATGCATAATCGGAGCTTTATCAATTAAAATCAAAGGGATTCCCATGTCATTGGGAATGAGCGTAGGGGCATTGATCGCAGGCCTCTCACTCGGGTGGCTTCGCACGCGTCGCCCCGTATTCGGACACATCCCTTCCTCTGCTCTATGGATCTTCAATAACCTTGGAGTCAATATGTTTATTGCCGTGTTAGGTCTCACTGCAGGAGGCGCATTAATGCAAGGATTAAAGACCGCCGGCCCGTTAATTCTGTTGGTCGGAGCCATACTGACCATTTTAGGTTTGATAATAAATATCTTGATCGCACGCAAACTCTTCCGCTTCTCCACTCCAGTCACCCTCGGATGTGTAGCCGGTGCCCGTTTAAGTGTGGCCTCCATCGGAGCCATCCAATCCGTATTGCAGAGCGATGTCCCCAACCTCGGCTACACCGTCACCTACGCAGTCGCCAACATCTCCATGGTATTCTCCTCCCTCCTCGTCCTCTTCCTGACATAAACATCCCCTCCTCATCCTCTTCCTCATCCTCTTCCACCTCCCCCTCGCGGAGCCGTTCGGTTCAAAAGCTCCGCTTTCGCCTCCCTCTTCCTCCTCCCCTCGCGGAGCCGTCCGGTTCAAAAGCTCCGCTTTTGTAATATTAAAAATCAAGCATTATGAATCCATTTCCTCAGGAATTTTACCGTCAGCTGATTCCCAATGGCCGAAGAAGGGCTCCTTGGCATGACTACTATTCCCGTTCCATTTATATGGTCACTCTCAATAAAGCTCCACATATACCCCCCTTTTCCAACCTGACCGGCATTCCCGGCAACCATGATTTCAAACCAAGGGCAATTCCCACAGAAACCGGCAAAATAATTGCCTCCACCATTTCCTCATTAAAAGAATCTTTCCCTTTCATAAAGATTTTAAGGAGGGTAATAATGCCTGATCATATTCACTTTGTCATTTTTATTACAGAAAAAACTGAATATCATCTTGGAGAAATAATCCGTCAACTAAAATCTACTTCCACCTCCCGATATCATGAGATGGCTAAATCTCTATCCACGCACAATTCAGCCAACACTCAAAATCTTCCATCAATTTTTGAGGACGGCTATCACGACAGAATCCTATTAAAAAAGAATCAACTACAAAAAATGCTTAAATACGTAAGTGATAATCCTTTGCGCAGATTGGAACGTATGCAACATTCAGGGTTTCACCACCGAGTAAAAATTTTAGATTCATCCACCGGAAAAGAATATGAGACTTACGGAAATTTAACTCTCCTTGATGACCCCGACATAGAAGCTGTAAAAATAAGCAGGAGATACACCCCCGCCGAATTACGGAACCATAAGCTAAACTGGTTAAGAACCATTGAAAATTGTGGAGTTTTGGTTTCCCCGTTTATTTCAGAGAATGAGAAGAAAGTCCGGAACTGGGCTATGGAAAATAATGGGAGGTTAATAATTGTTCTTAATAACGGCTTTGGTCCCCGGTTCTCACCTAAAGGACAGCTACACGACCTTTGCACCCAAGGCCGCCTTCTCCTGGTCGCCCCCCTGACTTTTAGTCAGTCACGACCAATTTTAACACGAGAAAGCTGCACAAGCATGAATGATCTTGCAAAATCTATCGCCGAAGGGAAAATTATTAAACTTCAACCTAATTAAGATTATTTGCTCCTATTTAATTTCCCTCTGCCCTTATTTTCGCTCTCCCCTTTTCGCTCCCCTTTTCGCTCCCTTCTCTCTCCCTTCTCTCCCCTTAAAAAGCTTTGCTTTTTAACAGAACAGCTTCGCGTCCTTTTTTTGCCCAGCACATCTCCCTCTCTCCCCCTCGCGGAGCTGTCCGGTTCAAAAGCTCCGCTTTTGCAAATATTTTGCAAGTTTCCGCTTTTTTTATTAGCTTTGAAAAGGATATGAAGTCTATTCTCCAATCAAGTAAATTAGCAATTACCAATTAATCTTAGAATCATGATACAGGAAATAAAGGAATTCAACCGCCGATTTGTAGAGAACAAGGAATATGAGCGTTTCGCCACAAGCAAATACCCTGATAAAAAGATTGCGATCGTGACCTGCATGGACACTCGCCTTATAGAGCTTCTTCCCGCTGCGCTTGGTTTCCGCAACGGCGATGTGAAGATTATAAAGAATGCAGGAGGCACCATCGTTAATCCTTT
Source organism: Bacteroides sp. (assembly GCA_014801535.1). Taxonomy (GTDB): domain Bacteria; phylum Bacteroidota; class Bacteroidia; order Bacteroidales; family Muribaculaceae; genus Lepagella. Next base: position 11,254 of record JAAVEA010000005.1, on the reverse strand, counting down.
TGACTCAACCATGCGCTCCATCCTGGTCGCCGTTTATGAATTGGGTGTCAATGAGATCATGGTGATAGGTCACACAGGCTGCGGAGTGCAGGGTATGGATGCCGATGAAATGCTACATCTCATGAAAGAGCGAGGTGTGAGCGAAGAGCATATAACTCTCATGCAGCATTGCGGCATTAACCTGAAAGAATGGCTCCATGGCTTCGAAGACACCGATGTCGCCATACGTGAAACGGTCGATCTCATAGCGCGTCACCCTCTGATGCCTCCGACCGGCGTGAATGTACAGGGATTTGTAATGGACAGCTATACCGGTGCCCTGAGACATATCGATTGAATCCGGTCATCAATAATGGACTAAAATGGAATCTTATTATTCCATGAAATATATATAACTTTACCTTGATTTATATGTAACCTATAATATTTAGAATTATGATTCGCTTGTTCACCATCGCACTCTCCTTTCTGCTCTCCATCTCGGCCTTTGCCTTCAACTTCACAGGGAAGACATTCCGCGGCACCAGTGTGTTACCCAATGGAGCCAAGGCTACGATTACTTTCGCTTTCCGTTCGTCAGACAGGGCAACCTCCACACTTTCCGTGACAGGCAAGCGCGCTGAGACCGCTTCTCTTTTATGGGAAGAGTCGGGAGAATATATTAACTTCTACGAGCCCTCCACCGGAGATTTCATGGCCTTTGGAGTTGAAGAGGATGGCGATGGTGTGGCATTGATCGGTTACGATTCTCTCGGCAACGAAGCCATGCGTCTCACTCAGGTTAAATCTACCGCAGCCAAGAAATCAGGCACTAAGAAACCAACGACCAGAAAAAAGTAAAATAAGCTATCGGCCATTGATATCTTATCTTAAAGAGAGACGATATATCTTGTCACCTCTTGAACCGATAACAAGACTATGGCCATTCACCACCGGTGAAGATTCGAAATTAGCTCCGATTCGCTGTTCGGCTATCACCTCTCCGTCAACTCCATTAATTATATAACCCCTGCCGGCACAATCGAACGTAACAACAAGCTGATGTTCTCCTGAAACCATGAATCCTACAGGAGATGACCAGGCATAATACTTCAATGGAACCGTATATCTTATCTTCCCCGTAGTTCGCTCTATGGCTATGAAAGAACCGTTCTGTCTTTTCTCATTGTTCACCACATTGATAAACAGGAGATCCTTGCAATCGCCTCTTCCCGGAAGTGTGGAGGCATAATATCCACCGTCGAAATGTTTGCTTCCTACATCTGCTCTTTTTGCAGGAATCTCATTAATCCATATCTCATTGCCTGTAAGAGCGTCAAGCTTGACGTATCTCGCATTAGTCACTCCGGTGTGTTCAACCTCACATCCGGTATAAAGAAATATCTTACCGGATTCCTCACACAAAACCGGAGTGGAATCAATATCATCGGGAAGTTTATAATGCCACACCGGCTGTAGGGTGTTTAAGTTAAAGCATATTATATTTCCTCCATTATCAGCAATGTACCCGTAATTCCGGCTCACTGCCATAGATGCCTCCATTCCGGGAGAAGCTCCTCCTACGCTATATCTCACGGCAGAATGGAGAATAGGCTTATCCCCCTCTATGAGCCATTTATATAGCGTGCCGTTCTCTCCGGGACGGAAAAGGAAACGTCCCACCCTTATGGCTGATGAGTCATAGGCGTGCCAATAGCGCGGTGCCTTTGCATCAGGACCGAAAGAATGTGTAATGCAATTTTTAAAAAGTGATATTGTCAACGCGCTGATTTCGCTTTGCGACGGCACTCCCTGACCGACATAAAGATTACCGTTAAGCGTCGGATCGAGACTCATCGTGCCCTTTATCGGATTGCCGGTCGGAATGGCCGCACGTGTTGGCCTCCCCGTGTCATAGTCGAGGGAATACACTTCCCCACAAAGAGAGCCGATAAGGATCTCACGCCGGCTCGCGGTCATGCCTGAGGCTTTGAAACGCTCAAGCACACTGTCGGGCCATTCTACATAAAGCGGCTGTCCGGTCCACCCGGTCCCTCCTCTCCATGTGCCGAAGCGCGTTTCATTATTGTCCTGAGCGGTCTGAAACACCCATTCCACCTGAAAGCCGGTAGGAACACTGTCTACACTTCCGCCATAATCGGCATCGCGGCGTTCTCCTCCTCTGAAAGTGAAGACTCCGGGCGCGCTGGAATAAAGATCATCGAGTAATGTCAGTTCTCCGGAAATGGAGTCGAGACGTTCGATTTTAAACTTCACATCGGCCGCCGAAGCATATGCCGTATCAGGCCATGCCTCCAGAAGGGGGTCTTTATTCATGATACCCGTTTCTAACTTTGCAACACTTTCGGTCACAGCCGTATCCTTTTTGTTTTCCTTGCCTGAGCCACAGCCACATAGCAGTGAGCCGGAAATAAGTATTAAAAAAGAAATTGCAAAAGTCTTTCTTTTAAGAATAGTTTTCATGATAAGTCATATAGATTGGATGCAAATTTAGAAAAAATTCTCCTTATCTAAAAGACCTGTCATTTTTACCTGCCATATTATTTCGGAAGCTCGGGAGCGGCCGCACGCCCTGCGCTTTGTGGGGTTGCCGCAAGATCCGCAGGAAGCACGCGCGACATACGGGTAAAAATCAAAACCAACACCGACAGGATAAGAATGGTGATTGCTGTGGAATGAAGCATATCACCGAGTCCTACCAAGGGACTGACGGTGGCTCCGAACACATATCCCATCAGGCCTATGAGCGCTGACGCATCGCCGGCACATTCGCGCCCCTCGTTCATTGCAAGGGTGTTGCCTACGGTGAAGAGCATTCCTAAGCAGACAAGCATCGGGAGGTTGAGGGCTTCATAGACCCATACGTTATTTACCGTATAAAAGCATACGAACTGGGCAATCGCCACCAATAGCAAGCCTCGTCCTCCGAACACAGCTGCGCGTTTCAGCGGCTTGAAGTGCAGGGCAAGTGTGGCTCCGCACGCCACAAACAGCGCATTGAAACCCATGAAGAGTCCGAACTGAAGCTGGGTGAATCCGTAGTGATCCTGAATGATGAATGGTGCGGAGGAGATATAGGCGAAGAGCACTCCAAGTGCAGCGCCTTTAAGCATGACATGCACCACGAAATGACGGTTGTGCGCGAGAACAAGATAGTTTTTGAAGGCCACTCCAAAATGTCCGGTGACACGACGCGATTTCGGTAGCGATTCCTTAAAGGCAGGGGTAAGAATGAGCAGCAAAACACTGAATCCGAAAAGAATCCAGAAGATCCCTTGCCAACCTACTGAACGTGCCACCAATCCACCGATAACCGGGGCACTGGCCGGCGCGAATCCATTTATGGCTCCAACCAACGCCATCACCTTGGCTAAAGCTCGTCCTTTATAAAGATCGGCCGGAATGGTACGCGCAAGAAAATAACCGCCGGATGCCCCAAGACCCTGAATTAGTCGCCAGAAAAGAAATTCATGTATTGTTTTCGACCATACACTGCAGGCCGCTCCGATGGCAAAGACCACGAGAGCTCCTATCAATATCGGCTTTCTTCCGAATCTGTCGCTCAGTGGTCCCAATATAAGCTCACCGAAGCCGAGACCTATCATTCCGAAGGTCAAGCCGAGCTGAACGGTGGAGCGGGTAGTATGAAATGATCTTACCATCTCCGGAAGAGTCGGCAGGTACATATCATTTACAAACGAACCGAATGCACTCAGCAATACAAGATAGATTATAAGAAAGGCGTAGTATCCTCCCGACGGACCGGGGCCGCCCATCGGTAAATCGCCCTGTAAGGATTTTTGGGTTGATGAAGTATCTGTGTTTTCCATAATTAAGCTATATATATTTAAGAACGCCCCTTCAATTGAATCTGTTCACACGCTATCCATTCATTAAAATTGGACTAAAATGGAATTTGCTTTATTATCTATGCGATATTAATTTTGCAAAATACAAAATTAACTTAAACAACGATTTAGAATGAAAACTATCAAGTATTTGTGCATCTCAGCCACAGTTTTTGCCCTCACTTCCTGCGGCGGCGATAAGAAAACCGATGACTCAAGCAGCGATGAGACTGTGTCTGAATCCTATATGCCGGATTCCGTTTCTACTGTTGCAGACACTGTTGCGGTAACAGAGGTGGCCGAGGTTGTCGAAGCTGAGGCTCCGGTAGAAGAAAAGAAAACCTCTTCAAGTGAAAACTGGGATAAGATTCTTGATGAATATGAAAGTTATTGCAATAAGCTCGCTTCTTTGTCGAAAAAGGTGATGGGAGGCGACATGAGTGCGATGACTGAATACGCATCTTTGGTTGAGCAGGCCGAATCTCTCGGCAACAAACTGGAGAATGCTGAAAATGAAATGACCACTGCCCAGATTGCACGCATGAATAAGATTGCAGCCAAACTTGCCAGCTCTATGATGTAATATTATCACCGAAACCACTACTTACCCTATAATATACTACGACTTCCAATGCCGACGGTGTGTCAAAACGTGAAATTTTGGCACACCGTTATTTATTATCTATCATATCAATATACTCCCCATATCCCTCTTTTTCCATATCCTCTACGGGGATGAAGCGGAGGGAAGCGGAATTGATACAGTAGCGCAATCCTCCTTCTGAGGCCGGACCGTCGGGGAAGACATGGCCTAAATGCGAACCACTTGAGGCCGAACGAACTTCGGTTCTTACACGGCCGAATGATTTGTCGGTATGTTCCGTAATCAAGGAGGAATCTATGGGGCGTGTAAATGCAGGCCAACCGCATCCGGAATCATATTTCCTCGACGAAATGAAAAGAGGCGTTCCATCGGTTATATCAACATATATACCTTTCCGAAATTCATGATCATATTCATTCACAAAGGGTCGCTCTGTGGCTCCGTTCTGCGTCACCTCCCACTGCAGAGGGGTGAGCCGTTCCCTCAGTTCGGCCTTTTCTGTCTTCGGAGCTTTCCTCGTTTTCACCTCCTCGAAAAGGGCAGGATTGATGTGGCAATAACCATTAGGATTCTTATAGAGATATTCCTGATGATACACTTCAGCAGGATAGAAGTTACGCAAGGGTGCAACCTCCACTGCCAAAGGTTGTGCATACCGTCGCTGCACGGCTGCCACAAAAGCATCAATAACCTCCACGTCCTGCGGGTCGGTGTAATAGATACCTGTACGGTATTGAGTGCCTATATCGTTTCCCTGCCGGTTAAGCGTGGTCGGGTCGATACTGCGGAAATAGATTGAGAGAAGCTCAGTCAGTCCGATCTTTGAATCATCATAAACCACCTCCACTGTCTCGGCTGCTCCGGTGCGCCCGGTACATACCATTTCGTAAGTAGGATAAGGGATATCGCTGTTCGCGTATCCGGCAACCGTCTTTTTCACTCCTTCAATGAGCGAGAACAGATGGTCCGTTCCCCAGAAACATCCCCCGGCTAAATATATTTTCTTTTCCATAAGCAAGTCATTTATTATCGAATTCATTTATTTACCGAAGTAAACTGCTACAAATTTACTAAAATTTCCATATATTTTCCTTACATTTGCACTATGAAAGTAGAGATTGAAAGAACAGCCGACGGCTCCCCTACCCTTTACCGCAAGGATATTGACGAGCATTATCATTCAGTGAAGGGAGCTTTGGCCGAAAGCACACATATTTATGTGGATTTAGGATGGAGAAAGGCTTGGGAAAACAGAGACCGGGTAAGAGTGTTTGAAGTCGGTTTTGGAACCGGACTCAATGCTGTGCTAACGGCAAAAGCAGCTCTCGATGCAAAGATACACACCTATTATTACTCCGTTGAACGATACCCTCTTTCCAAACAGATAACCGACACACTCCTGCCTTGTCAGCCAGAAGAATATCGGTTTTTGTTTAAGGAAATTAATGATGCTGAATGGAATAAACCCGTAAGTATTAACCCATTCTTTACCTTGATAAAGATTCAAGAGAATCTTCTTACCATGGATATTCCGGGTAATCTCGATGTGGTATATTTCGATGCATTTGCCCCGGAGAAGCAACCCGAGATGTGGGATGAATCCCTCTTCCACAAACTTTACGATGTGATGAATCCGGGAGCAATACTTACCACTTATTGCGCCAAAGGCTCAATCCGTCGTATGCTTCAGCAGACAGGCTTCATCACCGAGCGTCTTCCCGGGCCTCCTGCCGGAAAAAGGGAGGTGTTGAGGGCTGTCAAACCCTGATTACTCATCTCCTGCCTCATCAATAAGCCTACTTCCTCACATAATGAGGCATATCTTCGGGAATAATCATTGATAGTTCCACTAATCCACCGAGGCTGCCATCGGCCTTATGCCAGACGGTCTGATAAATCATCTTTTTCACGCCCTCTTTCCAGATGGTGTATGCATTCGATCCTCCCTCTCTCAGAAGGCGACGTATTATATCTTTGGAACGATCGTTGTGATAATCCATTATGTTGTGGCCGATAAGCTCACCTCCCCCGCGCTTGGCAAAGGTCTGGCGCGAACGTTCGTTCATATAGATGATGCGGCAATCGGTGTCAACCACAGTCACCGCGCAATTCATTCCGAAAGCCCATTCGGGCAGATTTATATTTTCCATATGCAAAGGTACATAAAAAAATGAATTTTTTTATGTACCTTTGCCGTATATAACCTATCATTAGATATAAGATCAGTAACTTTAAATTTTTTCCGATTATGATTAACCCTCCCTATTATGCCTCCGACAGCCGTTATAACAACGGAATGAAATATGAACGCTGTGGCCGAAGCGGCCTTCTGCTTCCTCGCATCTCGTTGGGTCTCTGGCATAATTTCGGAGATGTGAACTCTCTTTCCAATAGTCGCGAGATGCTTCATTTCGCTTTCGACAATGGAATCACCTGTTTTGACCTTGCCAATAATTACGGGCCTTCATACGGCTCGGCCGAGGAAACTTTCGGACGCATAATGCACGGCTCTTTCCGTCCTTATCGTGACGAGATGGTGATCACCACGAAAGCCGGTCATGACATGTGGCCCGGGCCTTACGGCAACTGGGGTTCGCGTAAATACCTCATGGCTTCCCTTAACCAGAGTCTGCAAAGAATGAATCTCGAGTATGTGGATATATTCTATAGTCACCGTTTCGACCCGGAAACTCCGATGGAGGAAACTCTTCAGGCTCTCGTGGATATGGTGCGTCAGGGAAAGGCCTTATATGTCGGAATCTCCCAGTGGCCTTACGAAGCATCTCAGTTTGCTTACGATTATCTTGCAGCCCACGACACCCCTTGTCTTGTATATCAGGGACGTTACAATATGATGGACCGTAATAAAGAGAAGGAGGGAATCGTGCGTCAGGCTAAGGAGAACGGTGTGGGATTCACCGCCTTCTCCCCTCTTGAGCAGGGCATTTTGACCGACCGTTACCTTAACGGCATTCCCGAGGGCTCGAGGGCTTCGATTGGCAAGTTCCTCAAACCGGAGAGGATTACGCCTGAGTTAGTGGCTAAACTGGAACGGCTTAATGCAGTGGCCTCCAAACGCGGGCAGACCTTGACTCAGATGTCGCTCGCCTGGCTTTTGAAAGACTGCAGTGTGGCTTCAGTGATTATCGGAAGCAGTTCCGTTGGTCAGATTCGCGATAGCCTTGGCTGCCTGAACAACCTATCTTTCTCTCAGGAAGAATTGAGGGAGATAGATGAGATTCTCGGTATCTGATCCGACTTTACCTGCAAATTTTTTAAATTAATAATTCTTCATTCAAAACGGCACAGGGAGTTCAAAACTATAATATTCATTATCTATCGGAAAGGTAAATTCTATCTTCTTCGCGTGAAGATGAAGCCGTTCCGTCGCTTTACCTCCTCTTTTCCCATAAAGGCGGTCGCCGACTATCGGCATTCCAAGACCTGACTCTGAGGCTGAGTGGACACGCAATTGATGGGTTCGCCCTGTGAGCGGATGAAACTCTATCCGGCTACGCCCTTCGGAGACGGCTACAAATTCATATTCCGTCACCGCCTCTTTCCCTCCTTCATGATCCACCCGCTGACGCGGTCGGTCGAGCCAATCGGGAGAAAGAGGTAGTTCGATACGTCCTTTTCCAGGGATGCCTCCGGATACATAATCCCCTTCCAAGTCAGCAATATACGTTTTCCTCACTCTACGTCGGGCAAAAAGAGACTGCATCACTTTGAAAGAGAGGTCACCGAACGTGGCCACCACCAAACCTGAAGTGTCTTGGTCGAGCCTGTGAGCGAGTTTTACGCTCCTCTCAGGCCCATATTTCTCTTCAAGCCATTTCTGGAGGGAGATGGCAGGCCCTTTACCCGGCACGGAAAGCATCCCGCTCGGTTTATTGACTACACAAAACCAGCGGTTTTCATATATAATCTCCGGCTCAGGGGTTTTAATCGAATGGCTTTCATTTTCAATCGGAGGATGAATGGGAAGACCTTGAAGCATCCAGCTCAACACGGGGATACATTTGCCACGACACGCCGGATAAGATTCACCGTGCCTCCGTACCTCTCCTCCTTTCGGCTTTCCATACCAATATTCAGCCATTGCCACCGGTTGCCAGTCCTGCAGATAGGCAGACTGCAACAATTTCGGAGCACAACATTCCCCTGCGCCCGATGGTGGTATCTTCAAGGAAGTTTCAGCAAAGATCTCTTTAAGGCTCTTCCATTCTCCGCGTGCGTTGAGCAATCTGAAATTTATAAATAGCCAATCCTGCAGAGCTTCCGAATCGGAACGGCGTCTCTCTTTAAGTGAGGCCAGATGAGACTGAGCTTCCTTAAGTTTGCTTTCAAACGGTTCGAGTTCCGCTTTCAATCTCTTTTTATGTCGGTTGAGTTCCGCTTTCTCAAACTGACTCTGCCTTATCATTGAAGCCAACTCAGCTTCATCTGCCAATCCGGACTCCCTACGTGCTTTTCTTTCCAATTTCGACAGGCGAAACTTCTCCCTATATTCCGATAATTCAGCATCATATCTCCTTTTTGCCTGTTCATATTCCTCGTTTATCCGGCCCAAGGTCTCCTCCTCATAGAGGGTAATATCTCTGTTCTGTTGAGAAATTTCTCTCTCCTTTGTTTTGAAATATCCAGTGGGCTGAAGGTAATCGAAAACAGGCTCCACAAATCCCGGGAAATGAAAACCCCGGTCGCCCAATTGTCCGGAGAAGGCATACAAAGTATGACTCGCTCCCTCCTTATCCTTTGCAATCAGCACACCGAGCATCTTCCCCTCCTCCAGTTCGCGACAGAAATTGATGTCCTCAGGCCTACTGCTCCCTTTCAAGGTCTCCGCGCGAGCCACCAACTTACTGAAAGCCTCCTCACACTCCGCACTCGGTATGTAATCAAAAGGATTATTCATAGATTTGCCAACAGTTGCAACCCTGTCATCACCTCCATCTTGGAAAAAGCGAAGAGTTTCTTGCCGAGATCTTTGAGAGAGGCTCCGATATGATAAACATCTTCATCGATTATCAGGAATCGGTCATGAGCCTTGGTGTATTTATGCAATGTAACTCCCGGATACTGCTCATTGTGTTTCTCAACATCCTGACGCAGTTGCTTCGTTATATGTCCGTCGTAAATGTCAACCGTCACCCCCGGCTTACGTTTGGCAAGCTGAACCAATACCGTATCATCAAGGTAATTATCAATAACAACAATATGAGTTTTTGCTTGGCGGATAAGATCAGCAACCAAAGCGTAGGCATCAAAAATCTGGCCGTTGAAAAATATTCCCTCCTTCGGTTTCTCATTATCACCAAGCCTATCAAGAATTGCATCGACTTTTTCATCAGTTTTAAGTTGCTTCATTTCCAATTGATCCATACGTTGGAATATGGCTGCATTATTCACAAGGAAATTACGCATTGCAGAGAAAGCTCTCATAATACGAATGTTGACCTCAATAGCTTTCTCCGACCGCAACACACTACTGAGCATCGCCACACCATTTTCGGTGAAGACATAAGGCATATATTTTAGATGATGCCCGCGACCTTCTTTTAAGGTCACAATTTGTGACCTTAAACATTCCTCCTTTGTCAGTTGAAACATAAAATCCTGGGGGAAACGTTGAACATTGCGTTTCACTGCTTGGTTTAATACTTTCGTCTCCACACCATAAAGTCTAGCCAAATCACGATCAATCATCACTGGCTGATCCCTAATTGTGTGTATTAGCGATTCAATACGTACAGTAAGCAATGCACTATCATAACTTATTACTGGTGCCTCATTTTGTCGATTTTACCCCTGATTCTTCTCCATTCTGCAAATTTAGCATTTTTTAGTTTATGCGTTAAATGGTCTATGAATCAAGCGTAGTATAGTAGTATAATTGAAGAATCAAAGCAATTCATTTCCGCTATTGCAAAACGTGATTTAGACCACATACGCAGGACGACAATAAAAGACGGTGTGTCAAATTACGGAAATTTGACACACCGTCCTGTTTTCAATAATCTACATTAAATTATTTGCCTTTTTATTCAGCGTAAAGATTCTCCTCCTGCTGTGGAATGAATTCATCTACCAGCTTATGAATCTTTTTCATATCAGGTTTCTTGGTAGCGTTGTCAATCAATGTCCACACGGGATAAAGTTTCGGATCGGAAGCCGACTGAAAATCTGCGGCGTCTTCGGAATAGTCTCCATCCTCCACAGCATCTTCCTCAATGGCATAGTCGCTGAATGCAATCGCACGATCGGCATCATCGTGCCGTTCAATTCCTACCAACAGTGTCGTAGGAATTATACTTATCTGCGGATCCTCTCCCCAGAACCCGGGGTTATCGATCACTTCCGCCACCTTAGCGGATATAATATCAGTGAGTTCTTTACGTGTCATAGTAATATCTTTATATATTAATTAAACGCGTGAATGAATTAAACGGTTCTACCCCCTTTTATAAAACCAACCCATATTTGGCAAACATCCCTCAGTAGCAATCCAGGTATTATTAAGGCATAAACGAATCCTGCTATAGCAATCGGCGACATAAGAGTCTGGCAATAAATTTTAAAAACAGTTAAAATATTCTTTGCACCTTTACTTTTTTAGTTTAGTGATTGTTAAAAAGACAGAACACATCAATTCAGTCTAAACGACTCCATTACAATCAATTAAAAAATAAGCAACATGAAAAAGATTTTTTCCTTATCCGTGCTGCTTTGCCTACTGGGAGGATGCAGCAAACCGACTGTGGATAATTCCGTGGTGAACAATTTTGACCTGAATAGATTC
>JAAVEA010000004.1 GCA_014801535.1 Bacteroides sp. | reverse complement strand
CCTTGAGGAAAGTTTCCCTAAGTGCACCTATTTCGTATGCGAGCACATCACCTTCCGGAATTACAAGAGTATATTCAGTTTCGGGTTTGAAAGCATATTCCGGATGGAAGATAAGGCTCTTCATGTCAGAACCGATCTCACCTTCAATCTGCATCAGCTCCTCACCTTCCGCTGCGGCTCCCTCATAGAGATGTATATACCATTTCTTTCTTCCGTTGTCAACGTTCACGAAGCCATAGTTTTTATCAACTGCTTCGGGGAATTTGAAAGGAACCGTGATTTCAGCCATCACCGATTCAGAACCACTGGAAGGACGAACGCGACCGACACCGAAATATCTGTATGAGGCGCCCTTGATTGTAAAATTCAATTCCTTATTGGTCACATCTTCTTCTCCATTAATACAAACAGATTCGGGAGCAACAACTATCTGATAAGAGTGCCCATTATACAATACAGTCTCAGGGAAGACAATCTTAATTGCCTTTTCATTAGTAGGGTCAACAGTTATATTATCGGCAGTCGCTAATACAGAACCATCCTCTTTTATTTCTACACTGGCTTTCTGAGTTATTGAAACCGGATAATTGAATTCAATCGTAAATTCCTGTAAAAATTCATACCCCTGAGTTGTGTCTATATTTGAGGACTCCATATTGAGCACATGGGCAACCTCTGAACCTCCAATGAAGGTTAACACAATTGGTTCATCAAATAATGCTAATTTAGTATCAACTAACCATGGATTATCTTCAGTCTTGCGACCAGCATACATATCGTATGTTAACACTAAAGTATATACCTGTCCAGTCTCAACTTGTACATCTGGAAATGAGAGATGAACATCTGGACCTTCTATAAAATCCTCACTGTCTGTATAGATACTTTGCGTTAGACGCCCTATTACTTCATCATCTTCCGGAAGGCCTTTATACAATGTAGCACATTCAGCCTCCGCTGGTTTACGTTTATTATAACTAGCCTGATAGCATACTCCCCAATCACCCTCACCGTATTCTTCAATTAGAGCATCAATATCAAAATGCAATGTAATATCGTTGAAAGAGGATATAGTGGAATTATTTTCCGGAGTGCTTCCTTTATAAGAAAGCGTACCCGCGTTTGCAATTGAATATGTAAGCATTATTGCCGTCAGGATCGATAGCCGAATTAGCCAGCTGGGAAAGAATCCCTGCGTATCAGGGTTATTTCGTCCGAATCGGGATAAAAACTGAATCATAATGATTAGGTTTTGAATTGGTTAATATTTATGTTTCTTTCCTTATCCCCGACCCGTCTGCGTGAGTTCATCTTCTCCGCGAGAGCTTTCGTCTCTCGCAGAGGTGCCGGGGATAAGAATATTTTCTTGTTTTCTGTTTGTTGTTTCTGTTTGTTGCCTATCTTCCGACAATCACTTTCTTGCCGTTTACGATATAGACACCTGCCGGAAGGTCGCCGATACTGCCGGCCTGCACACGCACTCCGGTGATGCTATGGATCACGGCTGAGGAGAGATCTGTCTCTCCGGTTCCGATCTCACCGATTCCGGTCTGTAACGGCTCTCCCGTCTGGGCTATCCGGAGATTGCGCAGGTAGAGGCGGCTCTTCCTCGGGGTGGAGAAGTGGAGGCTTACCGTCTGCGGCTCACCTTTGGCCGGTACCGCCACCTCGACCGGCTCGAATGAGGAGGATCCGTCCTCGTTCCCTCCGCTCGAACTCCTCATCGTTCCGCCATACTCATTTATCTCCTTGAGTACCGTTTCGCCCGATCTGACATGGAAATAGCCCGTCTCATCGAAGCATCCCGGCTCGAATCCCTGCATCATCATCTGCCCCTCCTCGCCCACGGCGGCCTCCTTCTCGGTCTCCATGGCGTATTCGAAGCTCAGCGTCATGTCGCGGTCGGAGGTGAACACGGGGGTGGTGAGCGTAAGTTCGGTGTCGAGATCTGAGGTGGCCAGCACGGCGCGGTCCCCCTCATAGGCGCGTGTAACGGGTACAAACTCACCTTCGGTCCCCTCCCACAGATGGAGCGGCGAGCCGAGGGGATAGCTCTCTATCACGGGTTCGTAGGGGAAGGAGACGGCCGGAACACCTTTACCGTCAGCATAGGTGGCCGACACATTGTCCCCTTTGAGGGTCCAGCCGCGGAAATAGACCAGACGGTTGGGTTCGGCTTCTGTAACGAACGCCCCGGGGTCGCCTACATATATCACCGTGCCTCCCCCTTCGAGTTCGTCACCTACCTTGGCGTCGGCCGTCGGGGTGCCGAACACTCCGGTATAGCCGGCTCCGTAGGCTGCCTCACCCTCGGTGGTGGAGGCGATGATGACCGGATAGGAGGCCCTGCAGTCCACCCGCATCTCCGAGGGGCCGGCGGCGGTGACATCGATCGATTCGGGTCCGGCCTGCGAGGAGGATAGTATCTGCTCGGCGCGTCCTGTGCGGTTGTAGGCCGGGAAGCCGGTGGCCGAGATGGCGCAGACGTAATAGTCCTTACCTGCTGTCAGGCCGGGGACTTCGACGCTTATATCCCCGTCGTTACCGTAATATAGGAGGGTCGAGGCGCCTATCCTGGTGTACCATTCCCCTGTCTGGCTGTCGCGTCCGGCGCGGAAGGTGTGGCCGTCTGCAGGAAGGTCGGCGTCGGTGAAGGGTGTCTCCGAGATGAGCACGGCCGTGGCGTCGGCATCCTCACCCTTGCGGCAGGTGACAAGGAGTCGGCTGCCGTTCTGCTTCAATGTCAGGTCTTGGGGTGCGTCCGTGGGAGCGGTGCGGTTGAGGTCGGGGGAGAAGAGGAACACGGGGGAATAGCCGTTGTCGTAGTCATCCTTATCCCACTTTATGAATGAATCGGCCTCGAGCATGTCGGGGTTCTTCTTCGGGGAGATCGACCAGGTCTTGTCGAGACCGGTGGCGGTGAGCCACAGGGTGTCGTCGTTGTCCCAGCCGCGGAGACCGGTGGCGAAACCGCCTCCGTCGTAGCATGTCTCCGTCTCGTTGAACGCCATCTCGACGTTTCCGTTGGCTTCGTAGAGACGTATCTGGAGATTGTAGATACCTCTGTTCTTCGATGTCTCGTTGAGGGTGGCGTTCTTATACTGCACGGTGAGCACGCGGTTACCGGCCGTTCCTTCGGTGATATATGACACGTCGGCTTTATACAGGCCGTACATTACGGTCGACATACCGATGCGGAATGCGTCGGTGCCGACGTTGACCTTGCCGTTGCCGAGGTAGATGTTGCCGTAGTTGTCCACGGCGAAGTTGTCGAAGTAACGTCCTCCGAAGAAGAAGGTGAACCCTATGGGGTATCCGTCGCGCGATACTTCGGTATCGGCCGACATGGTGCCGTCGCCGAAGAGGACGGCGTTGCCGTTGAAGCTCATGGGGAGCGTGGTGCCCCCCGTTATCTCCGAATAGGGCGTGCCCCCTTTTGTCACCTTATACTGGGGGATGTTTCCGGCCATGGCGAGCATCGGGAGCGCAAGGGCCGGAAGGATCAGTAGGTTTCGTAGGTTGCTGAATTGCTGTTTCATCATATAGGTTCTGTTTGAGATTCAATCAATAAGGATGTTCAATAAGGATTCAATAAAGTATATCCGGTCGGAGCTGACCGCTGCCGTCGGCAGCTACATGACGAAGCGGGCCGCCTCTTAATGAGACAGCCTGCGGTTTTTCGCAAGTAACAGTGGGCGGTGAATAAAATATGCGGCAATATTTTACCCCCCCCGATTGTTGCAACCGTTCTGCCGTACTCGTCCAGGAGCACAGGAGCGGTTGGAAGTATGGAGTAAACGGGGGTTGGTTTTCATTGCGTTAAGTATAGAGTTGCTGAGATTGTTGGAAAGGAGTTGTTGAAACAGTTAAGGAGAGTTGTTAAGAATTACTAAACCGACCACGCGGTTTGTTTTGCAGCAAAGGTAGTCATAAATTTCACAGAAACAAAAATATTTAACAAAAATCTCACTTTTTTTACAATTTTATATTGAAATTTATCCAGTTCCCCCCTTCTCCGGGATAAAAACAGACAAGAATAGACAGTAGATAGGGAGGAATTAATAAATCAGACAGGAGAACAGTAGAACAGGAGGTTTTAATGAATCAGACAGGAGAACAGTAGAACAGGAGGTAAAATTGCTACTGTTCTACTGTTCTCCTGTCTTAAATATATTAATATTCTCCTGTCTTAAATATATAGATATAGACAGAAGCGGAAGTAAATAAAAATATTTATNAATATTCTTATTTTTTTATAATTTTGTATTGGAAATAAGGTATAGACAGGAAAATCACGTGTTGAAATATGAAAACAGGAGGGGAGAAAACAAAGAAGCGGCTACTCACGGTCGCCTTGCGCCTTTTTACAGAAAGNCCTTANGACAAAGTCACGCTCAAGGATATAGAGAAAGCCACGGGACTTAGCCGCGGAGCGGTGATGTATCACGTTCCCAACAAGGANACTCTTTTCAAGGAGGCGGCCGATATGTTCGTTTTCCGTAATAATACCCTCACNTCGCTGGAGGAGCCGGAGATNGCTACGCTNGCGCTGACAATACGCAATTTCGTGAAGATGCTTGTCGACGAACAGGAGCATTGGAGCGCGGAGGGGATAAAGAACATCAACCNCGCGCTGTTTAATATCCAGATGTCATATTACAGCATGTTCAAAGAGTCGGTGCANTTTGCCGGCGAGTGGTATGAAAACGAGTGCCGCATCTGGCGCAGTGTGATCGAGCGCGCAATAGAAAGCGGAGAGATCAGGGAAGTGGATGCGGAGCTCTTTTCCCATATTCTGGAGGATTGTTATCTCGGCGTCGCNTATGCCGGATTGGCACAACCCGGAGGTTATTCNCCCGAACACGTCGGCAAGCAACTGATGGCAATATATAATCTTATATCAATATGAAATACACTCCTGAAAATATCACATCTCTTGAGCCGGACGATATATTTGTATTCGGAAGCAATCTTGCCGGCAACCATGCCGGCGGGGCGGCGCGTGTGGCCAGACAGCGTTTCGGNGCNATAATGGGNCANGGCGTNGGNNTGCAAGGCCAATCNTACGCNATNCCNACNATGCAAGGNGGNGTGGAGACNATAAAGCCTTATGTAGACGATTTNATAAAATTCGCATATGAATGNGANCAGAACACATTCTATGTTACACGTATAGGATGTGGCATAGCAGGCTTCAAAGATGAGGAGATAGCTCCATTATTCAAAGAAGCCCGACATCTTTACAATGTCAGGCTTCCGAAATCGTTCGTAGAGATTATCGACAGNATGGAGGCTGAAGAGAACAAGCCCTCCACCGGGGCCGAATAACCCTTGCTAATAATAAAGAACCGGGAGGAATCACATCAATTCCTTTCCTGAGGCGAAGGCATCCCCTACTCTCTCGCCCAATACGATATAACCGTTATGCACGGGATCGAAAGTGATGAGTTCCATTTTCTCCACATCCGGTTTACCATCTTCAGCAAGATATTTTTCATCGCAAACGATATTCACGATATCGGCGATGAGATAATAGCCGGTTTTTGATTCATATAGTTTTTCNCTCACCTTACATTCCATTGTCATAGGGAAGCAATCAAAAACCGGTGCGTTCACTTTCTCTGCTTTAGAAGATTTCCAACCGGCGCGGGCAACTTTATCCGGCTGTTTTCTACCGCTCACCATCCCCACATAATCNGCNGCNACCATNGAATCTTTNGTNGCGAAAGCTACNGTGAATTCACCAAGTCGGTTAAGATTGTCGGTTGTAGCATGAGAACCGAGAGAAATAATGATTTTGGTATAATCCCACTGTCCGCCCCAAGCCGCATTCATAGCATTGGGGGTTCCGTCTTCATCATATGTTCCCAGGATTAATACAGGCTGTGGCAACAGCCATGCCTTTGGTGCAAAATTCTTTTTCATAATCAGTTTATATTGTCTTAATAATCGGTTCATATCATAGATACGCACCGTGGTGCGTCCNCTATATATGATTTATCCTAAATATCATAACATCCCTTCGCTCTAATATGTTTCATCGCATCCCATTTAGGAAAAATGTGAAAACTGATGCCAAAATACCCGGAAAAATGTGAAATTAGACTCAAAAAAGCTTGGAAAAATGTGAAAACTGATGCCAAAATATCCGGAAAAATGTGAAATTAGACTCAAAAAAGCTTGGAAAAATGTGAAAACTATTTTATATTTGCATAATATTCAGTTAATTATTCGCNTCATGACTCTGCAACGTAAAATAGACAAGTTTCTTTGNGACTGGAAAAAAGAAGCAAACCACCTTCCGCTAATCATAAAAGGAGCCCGTCAGATAGGGAAAACATACTCCATATGTAAATTCGGTAATGAGAATTATAAATCATTTATAAATATCAATTTCATTCTTCAACCGGAATATCAAACGATTTTTGACGATGGATATGAAGTAGATAANATTATACGTAACATATCATTCATTAATCCGGCGATAAATTTTCTCAACGGCCAGACGTTAATTCTATTCGATGAATTGCAACGTTGTCCGCAATGTGCCACGGCGCTTAAATCTTTTGCCTTAGACCAACGATTTGACGTGATNTGNAGCGGCTCTCTTATGGGGCTTAATTATAGGGAGATAGAATCGAATGCTGTTGGATATAAAAATGATATAGAGATGTATTCTCTTGATTTTGAAGAATTCCTGTGGGCTAAAGGTTATGATTCGTCTCAGATAGAATATATATATGATAAGATGCGACGAATAGAGCCTCTCAGTACTACCGAATTTAATACTCTATCTGATATTTTCANNGATTATATNGTAGTCGGAGGCATGCCTGCTGTTATAAAAAGTTACATCGAACAGGGTAATTTCTCAAAAACATTGCAAATCCAGACTCAGCTTCTCATCGACTATCGGGAAGACATCACCAAGTATGCCGAAGGACTTGATAAAGCAAAAATACTGGCTGTATATGATCACATATCCACATTCCTGGCAAAAGACAACAAGAAGTTCCAGATAACAAAAATTGGCCGTAATTCTCGAAACAGAGATTATGTAGGAGTTATTGACTGGCTTGCCTCTGCCGGAATTGTGAACGTTTGCTATAATCTGCAAATTCTGGAATTACCCCTGAAGGGGAACTATAATCCTGATATGTATAAACTGTATTATCAAGACACGGGACTGTTAGTTGCATCTCTCGATCANGAGGCACAGGAAGATTTGAGAAAGAATCGCAANTTCGGAACCTATAAAGGCGCCCTGTTTGAGAATATTGTGGGAGATATGCTTCGCAAGCAGGGTTATAATCTATTCTATTTTAGGAATGAAAAATCAAGTCTTGAACTTGATTTCATTCTTAGAGACATGCAATCGCTTGTACCGATTGAGGTAAAAGCAGGAAATAACGTTTCACGTTCTCTTGTAAAGGCCGTATCAGGGAGTTTTGATGATATAAAATACGGAATAAAACTTGCAAACTCCAATATCGGGTTTAATGGGAAATTCTTTACGTTCCCCTATTTCTGTGGTTTTCTGTTACGTCGTTTTCTATCGGAGGAAAAACATCTNTAAATCTGACAACCTAATTCTATCGGCTACTCTGATTCTATCGGTCTGACAGGAAACATAAAACATACCGCGGAGCGGTTGCACCTCCTATTAACCGGGGGTTCCCGCCACTGCGGAACCCTCGGATCAAGACCAACCTCCTCTCCTCCGCGCCATCCGCATACCGCGGAGCGGTTACATTAACTTCATTATATAACAAGAAAATGAGTAAAGTATTCATAGGTATACATCTTGTATTTGCGACGAGGTGCAGAAAACGCACCATCCCGATGGATAAGCGTCGCACACTTTACGCCTATATCCACTCTATCCTCCAAGATCGTAAATGCAAGACATTCCGAATAAATGGAATGCAAGATCATGTTCATATAGCCTTTGATCTCGCTCCAAACATCGCACTCTCGGACATTGCAAGAGACATCAAACGGTGCACATCTATCTTTATGAATGATGCCAACGGCTTCTCTTATTTCGAAGGTTGGGGCAAAGGATATTATGCAGAATCATTCTCACATCAGGAACGAGAAGGAGTGATCAGATATATTGTTGATCAAGAAAGTCATCATCAAGGAAAAGCGTTCGAGCAGGAGATGGAGTGGCTGACCTTGAAAGCCGGTCTCAGGTATTATCCTGACGACTGGGATTAAAATGCAACCGCTCCGCGGTAGATTCTTTATCGCTGTTGAGAAGACCGACGGTTCCTCCAAGGAGGGAACCATCGGTTAATAAAACGTGCAACCGCTCCGCGGTTACGACCTCAGCTGAGCCAAAAATGATAATTACTTATTTTAACAGGTTCCTTAAAAATATTAATCCTTATTAAGGAGTTATATAGATAAGTAGCTACTTAAGAACTTACTTGAGCAAAAGTTTAAACGCTTTAAATATCTACACTGAAATGAAAAAATTGATCTTTACTTTCCTAATATCCGCTGCTGCCGCAGTTATGGCCCACGGGGAGCCGCTACCCTCTGATTCAACACGCGATATCGACATGGACAATGCTGTGGTCTATAATAAGACTGACGGAGCACGCTTGGTCGGCACATGGCTCATGCCGGAAGACACACTTCCTAAAGCAGCTATTGTTCTTGCGTCGGGGAGCGGACTCCAGGATCGCAATGAAACGGTTCTTAATCATCGTCCTTTCCGCGCTATCGCCGAGCGTCTTGCCAAAGAGGGTTACGGAGTGCTCCGTCTTGACGACCGTGGTGTCGGCAAATCGACCGGTGACATTGCATCTGCCACCACCGCGACATTTACCCGCGACATTGCTTCGGCTCTCGAATGGGTCGACTCGGTAGTGCCAGGTGTAAAGAAAGGGATCCTGGGGCATTCCGAAGGGGGTATGATTGCAATCAATCTTGCTCAAGATCCGAAATGCGATTTTATAATCACTTTAGCCGCTCCTTCTTTCCCCGGTGATTCGATTATTCTTTCTCAAGGAAGAGCTGTCACAGTTGCAATGTCAGGAAGATATGACGCAGAGCCTTTGCAAAAGAAATTATTGGCAACCGCAAAAAGTGATTTGCCATATGATGAAGCCAAGGAGAAGATTTGGGAACTGATGTCAGAGCAGATGGGCGACAGGATAAATCTTCCCTTCGTAAAGAAACAGGTTGAACTTCAGGTTGAATCCATCCTTACTCCCTGGTATCGTGAATTTCTCCGCACTGACCCGGCACCGGCAATTGGAGCTGTCAATAAACGATGGCTGGCACTTAACGGAGAAAAAGATTATCAGGTGTTGCATCAGAATCTCGCTCATATCAAAAGCCTTAACTATAATGCCGAATGTATGATTCTACCGGGCCATAACCACCTATTCCTGGAATGCAACACGGGCTTGCCTCAGGAATACTCAATGCTGAAAGGGGATATATCGGAAGCAACTCTTGAAACTATTGTAAATTGGTTGAACACTCTATATTAAGATGAGAATCCTCCACACAGCCGATATTCATCTCGGTCAGATAATCTACCAGCATTATGACCGTAATGACGAGCACATTCATTTTTTCCGGCAATTGGAAAACCATGCAAAAGAATTTACCCCCGATATTCTTATAGTATCCGGCGACATATTTGATGTTCCCCAGCCTTCGGCCTCATGTTGGAGACTGTTTACCGAGACTTTCGTCAGGATCCGTAAAATATGTCCGGAGTTGGCGATAGTGATCGTGGCAGGGAATCACGATTCCGCATCCCGGCTACAATCACACAGCGAGATATGGGCGCTCGCCGATACATATATAACCGGCACACCACCGCCTCTAAATTTCAAAGAGATTGCGGGGTGGGAAGAGAAATATATATTGCGTCTCCCTTCAGGCTACGTGATAATGCTTCCCTACATGAGCACAGATAAGACCGATGCCGCAATAGCGCTTCAGGAATATGTGGATAAAGAGAACTCCGGTAATCTTCCTGTCGTGATGACCGGGCATCTCGCTGTGACAGGATCCGATTTTACGGGTCACGATACCGAGATAGGTATGCTGCGCACAGTTGATCTCGACAAGTTCGGCAACGGCTTTGATTATCTTGCCCTCGGGCATATTCATCGTCCGCAAACGCTTAACGCCCCGGCTTTTACGAGAAATGAAGAACAAGTATTTTCGGCTCCTGTGGCCCGATATTCCGGAAGCGCATTGCATGTGAGCTGCGATGAAACATATCCTCATTCTATCTCTTTAGTTGATATTGATCAGCATCGTGGAAGAGTCTGTATAAAGGAATTACGCATTGAAGAGTTACGTCACTTCTATAATCTCCCACTGTCGAAGAGTGGATTCAACAATGAAAAGGAGGCCCTGGATTATCTTGAGAAATTCATCCGGGATAACAATTCATGCTACATCCGTATCAAAATGGATAAAGGGACCGACCTCCCTTCCGACTTTAACAACAAGGTGTATTCAATGATTGAGGATTCGGGACGCGACATACGGTATAACCCTAAAATATTATGGATCGGAGAAGAGACCGTCAACGTTCAGGAATCTGATAAAGAAACTGAAATTGCCGTTGAGGAACTTCAGCAAATGACAGACCCTCTTGAATTCATACGCCTTACTGCCGAGCGCTACCCATCTTTAGATTTGTCAAAGCTATCATCAGCGTTCAAGGAAATAGAGGATGAACTTCTGGTGATGCAGGAAGAGGAATCCGTAAAAACCAAAAGGACAAGAAAAGCGGAATGAAAATCAAATATCTGAAAATACGCAATATCGCCTCGATAGAAAAGGCTGATATAGACTTTGAGAACGGACTCTGTGCGGCCGGTCAGCAGTCACCCGCCCCTATTTTTCTGATCACGGGCGACACGGGTGCGGGGAAAAGCGTAATTCTCGACTGCATATCAATGGCACTCTACGGCACCACCCCGCGTGTAAAGGGAGTGACGAACAGAACCAACAACTCTTATATCGGCTCCGACGGAAATGAGATAAAGATTCACGATGTCTCACAATATACACGTCTTGGAATCTCTTCAAAAGCGGAATGCTTTGCCGAACTCTCTTTTGAGGGAAACGATGGTGTAAGCTATATTTCACGTTTCTCATTAGGAGTGGCGAGAACGGGTAATTTCCGCCCCGTAGGCTGGAGACTACAGGTTGGAGAAACCGATGTGATCGAGGGGAATAAAAAAGATGAGATAAAAAAACGAATAATTGACGCAGTTGGTCTAACCTATGAGCAGTTCTGCCGTATGGCCATGCTTGCACAAGGACAATTCGCTGATTTCCTGACTGGCGGGAAAGATGAACGGGAACGAATACTCGAACAGCTTACCTCCACCGAACATTTCTCCCGTTATGGAGAAGCCATAGAACGTATTTTCAAACGCACGAAACAGAAGAAGGATGAAGCCGTAAAGATTCTCGATGCTGAGAAAAAGCATCTCCTCGATAACGAGGAAGAGAAGATGGAGAAAGAAAAATCTCTACGACTTGAGAAAGAAGTGGAGCTATTTCGTGAAGAGAAAGTTAGAATTGATACACTCCTATCGATGCTATCTATTCTTGAGACACGTGAGAAGGAATGTATTGATCTCAATAACGAATTAGCTGTTTTGAAAGAAAAGGAAAATAGCGATGATTTCAAAACAAAGAAAGATATTCTTCTGAAATGGGATGCAACGGTGGTTGAACGAAATCTTCTTCTCAGAAAAAAAGAGACAATGAAATCACTCGACGCGAACACGCAACATTATATCAGGCTGTTGTCCCGGTTATATCTTCTTTCGGATAATCTCGCGAAACGCGAAGAGCTCCTTTCAGAAAAGAAAAAGGATTATTCGGCCTTGAGTCTAAAATTAAAAGAATTTGAACCTCATAAAACAATCTATTCAGGAATCGCTCTTATCAGGGAAAAATTTAATCAACGGCAGAGAGACATCAACGATTTAACCCTGAGAAATGATAAACTTAATCATGAACGCTCGCTTACTGCATCATTGAAAAATACACTTGATGAGGCACAGAGGAGGGCTGAAAATGCTGCTTTGGTTCTCAATAAAGAGCGCGACATAATCCGACAACTTAATGCCGAACGCGATTCTCTCAATCCCGAAACATCCGCAGAATCTCTGGAAAAAGCAAATTCCCGCAAAAGAAGATTGGAGAATATCGAGAAAGTATTGAATACGGTTGAAGAAAGTGCGAATAATCTCAATGACAGTATAGTTGAAAAAGAACGGATAACTAACGAGGTTAATAAACTGGAAGCAGAGACCACGGCCGCCCGTAAGGAAACCGAATGCCTCACAGCTCTTTATGAAGAAGCTCGTCAAAGATATGATACGATGCATCTCAGTGTTGAAGAGAATTTCAACGCCTTGCGTCAAAGACTTGCACTTGAAAACGCCCATACCTGCCCCCTGTGCGGTCAGCACAAGGAATGGCACAATTCTGAAACCGAATTCTCGGAGGCTTTCACCGGTATCCTTTCTCCTCTCGAGGCCGAACGCGACCGATTGAGCATGGAAAGCCGTAATGCCGAAAAGGTTTACAAAGAAAAAGCGGAAAGATACAATCAGTCAACCGGAATGCTCAGGTCACAGCAAAATACGGTTGAGACAATGCAGAGTCAATATAAAAAATCGGTCAAGGAGCTGCTTCAGTTATTGAAAGAGGAGAATTTATCCAGACTTATCCAGACAATCACTTCCGCATCGGCAGGCCTGCCATTAAATGAGATCAGAGATGTGATAGGGAAAGAATCTGATATCACAG
Source organism: Bacteroides sp. (assembly GCA_014801535.1). GTDB lineage: Bacteria > Bacteroidota > Bacteroidia > Bacteroidales > Muribaculaceae > Lepagella. Next base: position 40,248 of record JAAVEA010000004.1, on the reverse strand, counting down.
CACATGAGATTATCCGTCTTTCCGATATAAAATCGAAGGTCGATAATATTCAGAAGGATATTAACAAGAAGATAATCGAATGTCACCCTCTTGAAGAGCAAATGTCGGAAACCGAGAAAAAGCGCAACGAGGCTAACGCCGATGTTGTAAGGAATGCGGAGAAAACAGCAGCCCTTGAAAGGGAGATTGCCGGTCTCAGACAGAAGATTGATGAAACCGAACATGAGATCGACTCCCTCCTTCAAGGATATACAGAATCATGGCGGAAGAATCCTGCCGATACTCTTGGCGATCTTATAATCAAATCGCAATCATATCAGCAACTCACCGACAGAGCGATCGCATTGAACGATGAAATTTCAAGTTACTCCAATGCTCTCGAATCGCTTAAAGCCACGGAGAAAGATATATTAGATATTACCGCACAGCTTCCTGATCTTCAGAAAGAAAGGGATAATGAACCTGACTGTGGGTATGTCAAGGCCATCCAGGCGAAAGATCTTGAAGCCATCGGAAAGGACTGGCGCAATATTTTAGGTGAAATAACATCTGAAATACGCAATATCTTGCATGAAAGAACCTATTTGACCGAAACGGAAAGGAAGTTGGACGATTATTACCGTGAATCAGACACAAGCGAAGCGTTGCTCGAATCACTGGCAGAGATGGAAATATCAATCCCTGCAATCCGCGATGCAGTAAACAGATTAGCGACAGATATATCATCAAAGGGTGCGGCTCTCGATACAGCACGGAACGCCGTGGCCCAACTGGTGAGACAACTCTCCGAGAAAACCATGATAGAACGCCGTGAAGAATTTCCCTTACGAAGCGATCTTGAAATCAAAAGAGACTCCGCTAATTCGAAACTGGAAGAAGCGTTGCGCGAATCGGGCATCTCAAAAGAGAGGTTGCAACAGAACACCCGTATTAAGGAAAGGGTGAAATGTGCCGAAGAAACGGTTGCAAAAGAGAATGAACGTTTTGCAGAATGGGATCGCCTCAACCGTCATTTCGGAGGAACAAGATTCCGCACTCTTGTGCAATCATACATTCTGCGCCCCTTGCTCCGTAATGCCAACATCTATCTGCGACGCATCACAGATCATTTCACTCTGACCTGCAGCGAACAGAACGAACAGCTTTCCATTCTGGTTCTCGACCGGTATAACAAGAATAAGATAAGAAGTGCAACCGTGCTTTCGGGTGGAGAACGATTTATGATCTCACTTGCACTCTCACTTGCACTTTCAGCCATGAACAAGCCGGGGCTGAATATCGACATTCTCTTTATTGACGAAGGATTCGGAACACTCGATGCCGGCAGTCTCAATGCAGTTATAGAAACCCTTCGCCGACTCCCCGAAATCGCCGGAAGCAGCGGACGCCGTGTGGGTGTGATATCTCACCGGGAGGAGTTGGCGGATAATATCGATGTCCAGATAAGGGTGAACAAATGTGGCGAAGGGCGGTCGCGGGTTGAGATCAATACAGGCACGGAATAGCTGAAATATTACATGGCATAGCCTTCACTCAAAGCTCTTGCCTATTGAAACATTTCAGAAATTCGATTTCCGAAGCAGTAATTTCATAAATTTGTAAGCGGTTATTAAATAGAAATCAATATGAATTGCAAATTAGTAGGACAATTTGTGCAGCACCTTGAGGTAACTCTCGATCCCGGAGAACACTTCTATTCCGAGAGAGGTGCGGTGATATATATGGATGCCGGGATTCAGATGGACAGCACTTTCAACGGGTCAGGGCTCGGCCGCATACTTGGCGCGAAACTCTCGGGAGAATCGTTGTTCATCCTTCATGTCTATAACGGTTCCCCGATGCCGAAGAAGGTTGTTTTCGGAAGTAAATTCGGGTTGGTGCCGGTTAAGATGAACGGAGAAACCATGGTGTGTCACCGGGGGGCATATGTGGCCTCCAACAATAAGATGGATGTCACCACCAAACTCTCTATCACAGGATTCACCGGCGGCATGGGTCTGCTTCTGCAGAAAATCACCGGACACGGCACTGTCTTCCTCGACACAATCGGCACCCCCATCACAATCAATCTTGAACCGGGACGCACCATTGAAGTGGATGAGGATCACATAATTGCTCTTCACCGAATTTCAGACGCACAGATGCAAGCCAACTGGTCGCTGAGAAATCTTTTCGGAGGCGAAGGAGTGAGCATGTTGAAAATAACAGGACCCGGCACCGTATATCTATCCCCCGGTAAACCCTCGGCAATGTTCCCTCCGGTAGGTTGAAATGAGGTGAGTAACTGACTTCGGGTCAGTTACTCACCAATTGCACAACTATGAGACGGCCACCATCTTCGCCCGAAAGGAGAATTTTGCGACCCTCAGTCAATTCCACAAATTCACCCGGTTTTATCTGACGTTTGGTCGGTTCTGTCACATCCCACATGTCGGGAAGACGACGGTTGATAAGTATCCATTTGCCGTTATGGAAATGGAAATCACCCACCGGCATTTTATCTTCCGGCTTCGTGCGTTCGTTGGGAGTTATAAACCGGTTCACGTGCCACATATAGAGCGACTGCTTGTCATAAACCATCAGTCGATAATTTTCGGGCAAGAAACGCCCCTTTGCAGGGGAATAATATAGGTTAAGCACCGGTAGCTGACCATGATATTCCGTACCGCAGAAAGGACACCTCGGTTTAGTGGAATTATCAAACACAAACCAATGCGCCTCACAATCCGGATTTTGACACGGCTGCATGAGGTCGGTTGTTTTCACCAAAGCTGTTTCCCATTCATCGGCTGTGGGTCGTTTTGACGGATCGTGCAGCCCATCGATAAAAGCTCTGTCGAACAATTCCTTGAGATAGGGTCCGCACATGGTATATGGTCTCTTCACTACATCCCCCTGCGGAAGTTCGGACGGAGCCATATTGTCTATCTTGGGACGGTTGCTCGTATCAGTGGGATGTTCCACAAAAAGAGCCTTGGCCCCCATTGATAGTTCCTCATCTTTCGCGGCATCCAGATCATTTACCTTGCCTCCTCGCAATGGATGACGATTAAGTAGATACATATAGATCAACACGGCCAAGGCGTGACGGTCAGTCTGGATACCGGGCAATTTCTTATTCGGATCGCCGAGTTTCAGCGCACGCGTCTGCAACACTTCCGGCGCTATGAAATCAGGAGTTCCCACAACATCGGGAGGGTATTTGCCCGGCACCACAAGACCATCGCAGTCTATCACAGTTGCCCGACCGCTTTCCGGATCAACAAGCACATTTTTGTATGACAGATCGGAGTGTGCGAGGCCGGCCGCATGAAGTCGGCGCACCGCACGAGCTATCTGAAGACACATGTGATAATGGGTCAGCCACGTTCCTTTCTGCTCGGGCTTCAGGAATTTATTACGCAATTTCGCCGAAGCGAACCATTTCCCCTCTTTCTCCTTCCCTTTGAACATCCCGTCTTTAAAGAAGAAATGTTTCTGATAGGCCGGACATACTATTCCCAATTTTCCATTCCACTCCACAAGCTTCGTGGGCCAGCAGAAAAGATTTTCCCAATAATCTCCTCCCACCTGATTGAAAATCTTTTCCCGATACTTACCTACAATGTTCTGAAGCCTATCCTTGGCGTTCGCATCCTGGGGAGTTCGGAAAAATCCTACCACATAACTTTTGTCGGGACTGAAATAGACATCCTTCATTGCACCGCTGCCGATAACTTCATCTACAAACTCCACGGTGCTTCCATCGGTTGCTGTGAGCCTTATTGTCTTTGCCATAATGCCATAATAAAGATGTTAATAAAGGATTGCTATTGTTCGGTCGTCATGGTTTCCCGGACTCCAGAAATCGAGCCAACGCAGAAGTTGTCCGGCTGCTTCTTCATTATTGTCGGAAAGATCCACACCCTCTATATCATCCTCGGGAAATCCGGTTTTCAGTCTGTTGTAAAACTCTTCCCATTTGCTGTAGTCATTAAGATTCCTGTCGGTCTCGAACATAGGATCCGAGATTCCATCGGTCATAAGGAAAAGAGCTGTAAAATCAGGCACTATAGCCATGCGCAGACGTTTGCTCACCACTTCCGGATCACGGAATATCTCAGGCATGGTGAGAAATCTTGTCTGGCCCGAGAATTCACCCTCGTCGGGAGTACCGAGCAATTTGGCTGTTCTGTTGTTTTCATCGAAGAGGCACATAGCTCCATCGCCTACCCAGAAGGAAGCCAAGAACCACCCGAAATCATATTTCTTGCAAATGGCAAACATAAGGGTGGTTGCGTAATCCTTTAGTTTGGCTCCTTCATTGGCCAATGCCACCTTCTTCACAGCCTCATGGGCTTTAAGCGCACCGTTATAGATGATGTCTATGACATGTCTGGTAACATTAGTTCGTTTCTCCTTATTATCGCGGTCTGACTCATATTCACGGATAGCTTTCTCGAAATCAGGGTTATCAACGAGAAGTCGCTTACAATGATCAACAACCGTATCACATGCCACCTCCGAGCCTTTTCTTGAATATCTGGCCGATCCTGCTCCATCAGCTACTGCCATAACATACCAGTCGGAATCATCACAATGATATATGCTGAAATGATCATCCCTCGCTTTCCCTTCCTGCGCATGGCTCCTGCCCCGCTGACTTGCGGCCACAATATCTTTCCTTGGATCATTGGACTCTCCGGCATCAACCATGATATATCCCTCATCAGAATCCTCCTTATAATATGGTATATTCCTATCGGTTGCTATATTTTTCCAAAGGTCTCTCGGATCAGGATTGAATGCAAGAGGTATCGAAATTTCCGAAGCCGGTTCACCTTCCACTGTATTAAACCTCAATTTGAGGGAGAAATCACCATGACGGTTAGGCCTACCGCTCAAAGTGCAATGTCCATCCTCGTCAATTGAAAAGATCAATCCTATCTCTTCGGCTCCCGTAAGTTCGACATCACTTATTTTTCCGGCAGGAAGGTCGAACGATACGGAATAGTCTTTCTTTACTGTTCCGTTAGGGAACCGTATTCCAAGCCGGCGGATTTCATTCTCTATCAATATGCGTTGATTCATTCGTTCTTCTTTAAAAGTGTTCCATAACGTGTCGACAGTCCAATTAAGAAACGATTCCTTCTCCGGAGCAGGCACCCCGGCCTTATCCATAGCCCTGTCGAGAGCTCTTGAAGTCTCATTCAACCGCATTGCGGCCACATGTCGCTTAGACGCAAGTCGTTGTTTTCTATCCATCTATATTATCCTAAACCTCTTGTTATATTCATCCCTTCGGGATCGCCATGCCCAAGGGTTCCCTGCATTCCACACCAAGGGCACTCGTTCGTTTCACTCTCCCCTACACAGAAAAGATTTCCACAATCGCACACCACCACACCAATCTGATTTCCACAACATGGACATGCCGGCACACCACGCAACAAAGTGGTGTTGATTCTCACAGACGCTCCCGATGAAAGTCGTTCGTATTCTTCCTTGTTTATAGGATAGGCCCCTACAAGTTTAAATTCCGATGAATTGCCATAATAAGATTTCTGCCCGTCATAACCCTGCATCTGGCGCGAATACTTGACAAGAAAATCCTGTTTTGTGTTCTGACATCGGCTGTGTAAAACCGCGAAGTTTTCATCCACGCAACCGGGGTGAGTAGCCGGATCAACCTTTTCAAGATTTATTCCCGATGTGGGAGCGAGTTTGATTTCATCGGCATTATGTTCGCTCACCGACATGCTTGTAGTTTTTATGGATGCCGTGACCCATTTGAAAAACTTGCAGAATGAATCGGCGTCCGTATCTTTCAGAAGAAGAATATCGTTGGTTATCTGCGCAAGTGTCAGAACATTCACGTTATCACCTATTGAAACGGCGATAAGATTGCAATGACGGCGATATTTATCATTCCAGCGACGAAAAGCAGCAGCATAATCATCCGTCGGGTTTCCGTCGGTAAAGAGGAAAATAATCGGCTTCCAGTCCCCCTTACTTTCGAGAGTGGTTCGCTGAACATTTCGGTCCATATCGTTCATAAGACACTCAAGACCTTGTCCAAGAGATGTGCCTCCACCAATAGGGAAAACAGGCGGGTAGAACTTATATAGCTCAGTGAGAGGAGATAAGACCTTACTCCTGCCGGCAAAAACAATAATTGAAACAAAAACCGTTTCGAGTGCATAGGGATCGACACGTAGATTCTGGATAATGGTCCGCATTCCATCCTGCACCTGTTCGATAGGCACGCCTACCATTGATTCAGACACATCTATAAGAAAATAAATCGGCAATCTGCGCATATCATTTTTTCTGGAAGGTTAAACAATCACATTTACTTCAGGGGGCGGAGGAGGCAACTCCAGTTCTTCTGTAGCACCTATGCTGCGGTTGCCCACACCGATTGAATCAGACACCCATTTGAAAAATTTTCTGAATGCGGTGCTATCTACCGTATCGAGCGAATAGACTTCATCTGTGAGTTCCTTCAATGGCCCGGTCTTTGCATTCATTCCGGCCGCACAAGCAATTATACTTGCAAAGTGTCTCTTCTTGATCTCCGGAATCATCTCTTTATAAAGCATACTGTCGGAAGGTTTTCCATCTGTCATGATGAAGAGCAGAGGCATCCAGTCGCCTTTCTGATCGGGGGTGCTCATGCGCACTTCCGCATCAATCCTTTCACACAGAAGCTTAAGAGCCTGCCCCGTATGTGTCGGTCCGCTTTCGGGAGTGGAGATCTCAGGGAGCTGAAGTTCATCAAGGGGAGTAAGCGGAAGAATCTGCTTCACCTCACGATCAAAAGTTATGATGCTTATATTCACAGATTCCAACGCGAACGGATCCTGCCGAAGACTCGACACCATGGTCTCAAGACCCACCTTAACGGATTCTATAGGTTCTCCACGCATCGAACCGGAGGTGTCTATAAGGAGATAAACGGGAAGACGTCTCATTTCAATATCATTTTAAGATTGAGGAGGCCGGTCGACCTCCTCATGTTCAGTTGCTTTTTTAAACCACGATATTCACTTCAGGCGGTGGAGGGGGAAGTTCGCTGAGAGTGGTAGCCTCGGCTCCCGTCTCTTCCACTTTCATACTGCCCGAGCTTACAGATGCTGAAACCCACTTGAAGAAAGCCTTGATAGTAGCGCTGTCGGCCGTATCAAGAGAGACAACACATTCTGTTATCTTCTTCAACGTATCGGTGTTCGCTCCCGAACCTGCGGCACACGCGACAACCATGCCCCATTTACGTTTCTTGAATTCAGCAAGACCTTTATTCAGATCATCCGTAGGTTCTCCATCGGTCATGATAAACACAAGTGGTTTCCAGTCGCCTTTCTTCTCAGGAGTGGTCTTGGTGACTTCCTGATCGGCTTTCTGAGCCAATAGAGCGAGAGCTTCACCGAGAGCCGTGCAGCCGGTAGCATGAATGTTAGGCTGCTGAAAGGCTGAAAGCTCCGTAAGGGGTGTCACCTGCTGTGCGCTGCTGTCGAATGTTATTATACTTAGATATGCTGTCTCAAGAGCATAAGGATCCTGACGGAGTGTGGAGATCAAAACCTGCACTCCATTCTTCACTGCCTCGATAGGCTCACCATACATCGAGCCCGAACAATCGAGAAGCAGATATACCGGAAGTCGTCTCATAGTTATTTGGCGTAATTGTTAACGATTCGTTTAATTGTCTCACATAGATTCGAGTCGGGATAAGCGTCACCGATAGCCGAAAATTTCCATTCCCCGTTGCGACGGTAAAGTTTACCCATTATCAGTCCTTTCATCCCCTGATACTGCGCAGACGAACCCACATTGAATGTGGCGAACACCTCTTTCACACGGGTCGGTGTACCCTCATACATGCGTATCGACGCATACGGAATCTGCGAAAAATCCTCTTTCCCTACATTATTCAGGAAGAAGAAAATCTGCTGCACATCTCCACTCACGCGATTGAGATCAACAGTGATAATCTCATTGTCGAGACCATCATCGCCATCCTGATCCCCTTTAAGGTCATCACCGCTATGGTGCAATGCTCCCTCTCTTGAATCAACTTTCCCGGGAGGCATTCCATATCGTCCAAGGAAATCGGAACGATATAGGGGAGAATAGATATGGTCAACCAGATTGCCGTCAGCATTCACCATCACACAAGAGAGGTCTAAATCTACATCCTGCACCTTCTTTCCGAGTCCTAAAAAACCACCGGAGGAAACAATAGCTCCCCAGTTGCAGCCTACGCAAAACTCAGTGAGCTTGGAGCCGTTACTCTTTTCGAGATTTATTTTCTGCCCTTTTTCAAGATTGATAGCCATAATTAACCCCTTTAGTTTAGTTATACTTGTTCAGATATTCTGCGAGGCCGGCCTTCTGACCTGTGCCGATAGCCTCAAAACGCCATTGTCCGTTACGTTTATAAAGGCGTCCGAACTCCACTGCCGTTTCTACAGAGAAATCCTCGTCAAGGTCATAACGCAGAATCTCCTCACCGGTAACAGTGTCAAAGATGCGTATAAATGCATTGCGCACCTGTCCGAAATTCTGGCGGCGTTCGTCAGCTTTATGAATGGTGACTACAAACACTATTTCGTTCGCACGGGGATCTATCTTGGAGAGATCAACATTTATACTCTCATCATCACCCTCTCCCTCGCCTGTAAGATTATCACCGGTGTGTACAACAGCCTCATCCGGAGACTGAAGATTATTATAGAATACAAAATACTCATCAGCGAGAATCTTGCCGTTATCTCCATTTATGAAAGCAGAGGCATCGAGATCGAAATCCACACCGGTGCTTGTCTGATTTGTATCCCATCCGAGACCGATGGTAAATTTTGGAAGCTCCACGTTGACACGCTGTCCTTTTTCAAGATTTATAGCCATAATTCAAATATTTTTTTAGTAAGTGTTTAATTTTGAATACTTACTTATCTGTTTTGTTACAAAGTTAATAATATACTGTCACATTCTCCAAAAAACTGTAATGTTTCAGTGCTTTTTCACACAATATCCATCATTTGGTCAGAAAGGTTGCAGATGCTACATAAACTTAGAAGCATACTTCCGACATATCGGTTCGAGACCATCTTTATATGGAATTCCCACAGCCTCAAATTTCCATGCTCCATTGCGACGATATAATCTGCCGAATTCTACACCCTTGTCAGTAGAGAAATCTTCATCAAGATCATATCTACATATAATATCACCTGTATTAGCATCTTTTATAAGAATATACGCATTGCGCACCTGTCCGAAATTATATTTAAGACGTGGTTTATTAGGGAATTTATGTCCTGTCCTTTCGTCAATATAGAACGTATTCTCATCACTTGGAAGCCAGTATATACTTGCTGTGAAAATAATCTGATCGATAAGAGGGCTGGTATTGGAAAGATCAACATCTATCTTTTCGTTACCTTCCCCGGTACTATCATCATCCGTTCCCAAATCATCCACCGAACCAAGCACACTACCATCATCCGATATAGGACGTTTACCATCAGGTGTATCAATGGTTTTATGGGAACCGTAGAATACAAAATCCTCTTCTGCACCTATCTCTCCATTATCACGAAGAAGAAATGTAGATGCATCAAGATCATATGGGGGTTGTGCATTCGGATTAACTTTCCATCCCATCTCCACTACAAGTTTAGACAGACCTATCTCCAAGCGCTGTCCTTTTACCAGATTGATTGCCATTTGAAAGTACTATTAAGGTTAATCTTGGAAAGTATCTAATTTCAGAACCTCCCTTTGCAAATATAGCACTTTTTTTATTATTTATCCAATCTCATATCAAATATTGGGCTATTTGTACTTTTATCTGTATAAATTTATGTTTTTCAACATAATATATATTATTTCCACAATTTTTTTATAAATTCGCCAAAGCATACGATTAACCAAATCCGAATAAATAGTCTGCTAATTTAATTTTACATAATTAATGGATTATTATCTTATACTGCTGTTGCACTTATACTGTCTTTATTAGCATTGGTGCTACTCTCATGATCAGATAAATCTGTTAGGAATTACTAAATAATATAGATATGGCAAATAACAAAGGGAACTTTAATTTTGAGAAGGGTGGCGATAAGTCACAGCCTGAGAACAGTGCAAATAAAAAAATCAATCTGTCTAAATCCGAAGAAGAGAATTTGATTAACGAACTATCGGAATCCAATTCCGATGGTAAACCGGTTGCTCCTGTTAATCCTCCTCAGCCGGAGGAGCCCGCTTCAGTTAAGCAACCTGATCTTTCGAAGGAGGCTACTGACAGAGCTATAGAGTATGGTCCGGAAGAACCTAAGAAAAAAGGATTCGCATGGCTATGGGCATTGATTGGAATTGCGATTGTTCTCGCTTTCCTCGGAATGTTGTTCCTTAACCGAGATGAGAAAGAGGAAGATAAACAGATTGGAGATGTTGAGGCAGTGATTTCTTCGGCCGATGATTCTGCTTCTGTTGATTCCACTCCTGTTATTGGCAGCGATGAAAATGCAGCTCCACAAGAAAACACGTCAGAGGAAACCCCGGTGAATAATTCCGATAATGTAACCTCCAATGAGGAGACACAAGCTGCCGCATCTACAGAACGCACTCCTGCTGCAAAAATACCGTCAACTCCCGCTGCTGCAAACACCCCTGCGCCGGCCTCTGATGTGAACGGTGAAGTTGAGGCAGAGGCTCTCAAAGTTATCCATGGCGACTATGGCGATGGTGATGTGCGTAAAGACCGCTTAGGCTCAAGATACAACGAAATCCAGAGCCGAGTGAATCAACTCAAACGCTCCGGCAGATTTTAATATAGTTTCTAATAAAATATAAATGAGGGAAGCCATCTATAAGACAAGGTGATAGGTGGTTTCCCTCATTTATATTGCATTTTTTATTAGAATCGAACCATATAGCATGCGCAGACGTTTTTTTAGTAAACTATAATCTATACGAAATTATGAAAAACAGATTTGAGAAATGTCTTGAAAGCGGCAAGCCTGTTCTTCTCGCTTTCCTACATGCCGCCCGGCAGGACGCTGTGGAAGTAAAATATGATATCAAAAAGCTGCGTGACAAATATGGTGATAAAGCCTTGTTCCTTATGGTAGATGGTTCTTACAACCATGAATTGGCAAGAAAATATAAGATCGATACTTATCCCACATGGGTAATGTTCGAAGATGGACGTGAAGTGTGGCGCGACAGCGGCACAAAAGAGTTTGAGGCAATTGATGATTCAGTAAACGGACTCCTTAATCAGAACTGAATTCATCAGTCTTTGGCATAACATTGATAAGGCTCTGTTCCCCAATTTTCGGGGGAACAGAGCCTTATCAATGTATTCATCTCGGCACAAAATGTTGGTTCGGGGCTCTTGCAGCCAACTCCTTAAGTTTATCAAGAAGATAACCGGTAACCCTGGCATTAACAGATTTTATTGGATGGACTCTAAGACAACCTTTCTATAATATATTCTGATAGGGTTCGGACTGCGGTATCAAAGTTGGCACCAATCAGAAATATTTCTTTCCCTGATGATGCAAATGGTTGCCAATATTTTTTCTCCTTTATCTGTTCCATAGCCTTTTCCGCACTCGAATCAATCTTGAATTCAAAGATGTAAACATAACTTTCGGTTTCTAAAGTAATATCTATTCTACCGTCCGAAGTTCGTTGTTCCATACGGGCAAAAAAGCCTGTCAATGTAAATAGAAGATATGCTGCATCCTGAAATCGAGCCTCGGGACTCCCCTTCTCACTATAAGGGATTCCGGCAAGCATATTCCCCAGACGCATCATAAAATCATTGACATTCCCAATCAGAATATCATTGATAAACTCGGATATTGAAAAACCCATGGGGCTATTCATCTGAGGCAGATATGACTCCATCAAACAGGAGAGGAAACCTTGCTTAACTTCTTCATTAGGATAGTCCAACGTATAGGTCCTTAATCGAGAATCGTATGACTTGATCGTAAGATAACCTGACTGATAAAGCAGAGCGACAGGATTGGGATTCATAACTCCGGCTGTTTCCAGAAAACGTGATTCGACCCGGACAGGAGCAACATCCTTAAGAGGGATACCTAACTTACGTATCACTTTTACAAGAAAAGTGGGCGTGCCGGTTTCAAACCAGTAATCTCCGATATCCTTCTTTGCAAAGACACTCATCAGACTGAATGGATTGTATATATCGGGTGATTTACGAGAGAAATGGTAACCGTCATATCGTCTTTTCAGTTCAGCACGTATTTCCTCCGGTGAGGTTCCTTCCTCCTCTGCCAGTGCTTCAATCCCCTCTTTAAAATATTCATCCAGTTCGTCAGAAGTGATGCCGCACACACCCGCAAACTCACTTTCAAAAGAGATGTCGCGCAGATTATTAAGATCAGAAAATATAGAGACCTTACTGAAACGGGCAACTCCGGTCAGCATAGCAAACTCTATGTATTCATCCATTGTCTTGAGATTGGAATAGAAAGATTTCAGCAGGGTTCTGCAATCGTTGACAATCTCAGGATGCTCGATAGTGTTTAACAATGGCTTATCATATTCATCAACCAGAATAATCACCTTCTTCCCGGTCTTCTCATATATCTTTTTTATAAGGTTTCCAAATCTAATCCCGACAGGCAATGAGGAGGCGTCATCAATTTTATCTAATTTATACTCCCGTTCCCATTCTCCAATGTTATAAGCCAACAGTATGTTCAATTCGTCGGCCTGATCATACCTTCCGTTGTTCAAGTCCAGACGAAGCACAGGGCGTGGATCCCAATCGTGAACAAGCGATTCCAGAGCAAGTCCCTTGAATAGCTCTTTTTTCCCTTTAAAATAAGCCTCAAGGGTAGAGAGGAGCAGACTTTTTCCGAAGCGTCGGGGCCTGGATAGAAAGAAATAACCGCCCTTTTCTATTAATTTATAGACTAAGGAAGTTTTATCAACATACAAAAAATCTTCTTCTCTAATTTTAGAAAAGCTTTGAATCCCGACCGGGTATCTTTGCTTTTTTCCCTCTTGCATACCATTTCTCTTTACTTTGCAAATCTAATGAATTATTATGACAATCACAAATCAAATAAGCGATTAGGCCTATTCACTTTTTTTCATTAAATTTGCACCACTTAGTTATTATTTCAAGAGAAGACTCCAAGGATATGACACGCGACGAAAGAATTGCCATCACACGTATTATATCAGACCTTATAAAGGCCGACAGGATTGTCGATACCGGTGAGATTGAGTTCTGGAAGAAAATTTGCGGAAAATATGGAATCACAAAGGAGATTCAGGTAGCCGCATCCTCAATCTCTTTCTCCAACGCCCTTAACTGCATATGCTCATCTGAAACAAGAGATCTTAAAGCTCAATTGCTTGCCGATTGCAGAGAAATGACTATAAGCGATGGCTTCTGCGCCCATTCGGAAGCTTTGCTGATGACATCACTTGCAGTAATGCTTGAACCAGACTCCACATTCTTCGGAGAGATATATTCTATTCCGCGAGCCGATTTCAATATCGACATTGCAACAGCCCTCTACATTGAAAACTTTTATGATGAAGAAACCAACAGGGCCATTCAAAACAACTATCGTTCGATATATAAGGAATTGCAACTTGCCGGTTTCCACTTTGTCTATATCCCCAAGATAATCGAGCATTACAGAGATACGGACCGCTCTCTATTCAAACATATCCTCGGCTTTCTCTCACCGTCGACAAGTGAGGAAGGGGTAGATTATATCTATAATTCGCTTATGGAGATGACCACCGGCCGCTTCTGCAAGGATATACTTTGCAACAAATGCAACATAACCGAACTTCGCAACACGGTGCCTTCTCTTTTCATAAAGATCGGCAACAGCTTCGTCGGAGAGGAACCTTACGCCAACTATATCCGCATAGAGGTTGATAAAGAAATTCTCCAGACCGTGCAGGAATTTTCCGACCGTTTCTGCGAAATGTTAAGTTCGGATGTCTATGTGGTCAATACGTCGGAGGAACGCGACAATCAGTTTCATTTCCACGGTTTCTACAAACAGCTTCTCGACATTTTCATGGTCAGGCGCAACATAAGGAGCCGTGTGATTATAGATCCACTCCGGTCAAGAATATCTTTCCCCGACATCGATGCGTCAGCCGAGGGTCTTACGCGTCGCGATAGAGCGCTGTATACCCTTCTGCTTTGCTACGGAAATAAAGGTCTCGATTTCATCCGGCCTGAAAACCGTCAGGAGATGGAGAGATATGACCGCCGCATAAAACAGATTCAGGAGAGATACCGGCTTATATATGAGATGTTCGGAGGTAAGCCTGAAGATGCCCCCGACCTTACCACCGCACGCCTTTCGATGATTTCACATATAAGGACTGCAATTAAAAAACTTTCCGCCCTTTACAATCAGGATGATTACAGTGTCACAACATCCGAACGCGCTCTATATACCGTTCATCTCGAACAGGATGCAGTGTTCGTAAGGGAACCCGACAGCGATGAACCTGTAGCACTCCCCCACTCTCAATTATTCCGGCGGGTAAAGGCGATCAAATAAAATGCCGTTTGCTTTTTAATAATTCTCTCAAAAAAGGCCACAGAAGACTTCTCAAAGGCAATCAGAATATGTTTTTTTAACTCGATTATTTTTCATTTTCATACAATGACTGACTATAAAACACTTAGAACACAAATTCTCAACGACGGTAAACTTACTGCAGAGGAGGTGAACCAACTGAAAAAAATAATCTACAATGAAGAAGGGATGAATCTGGAAAAAGCCAATTTCCTTTTTCATCTGAAAGAATTGGCATCGAGAGGTGAAGTAGCCCATGAGTTCCTTCCGCTTTTTGTAGAGGCGATCACCAATTTCCTTCTTGAAGATGAAGATTCTCCCGGTGAAATCGATGAATCGGAGGCCAAGTGGCTGCGCGCCAAGATTCAATACAGTGGCCACATGGATGAATATGACAGCGCACTATTGAAAAATCTGAAGAAACGCTCCATAAATTTTCCGAAAGTATTGCAATACAAAAGTCTTCACACCCGCACTTTTGAAAACATACTTTACAGCTCGCGCTATCTTTCTATATTGGCAGTCATCGGAGCTCTCGTCTCGGCCATCGCGCTCTTCATAGAAGGTTCTATAATAGTTTTCCACGCCATAGGAGATTTCTCCGTGAACGCAGCAAACGGAGTTGAGGTGGATTATGAAGAACTGTTCGAACATCTTGTCTCATCGGTCGATGTCTTCCTGTTCGCACTTGTTCTGATAATCTTCGGTGTTGGTGTCTACGAGTTATTCATAGCCAAGATAGACCCTATCGAACGAGAACACGACACACGGCCATCATGGTTGCAGATTTCATCTGTCGACGACCTCAAATCCTCATTAGGCAAAGTAATACTCATGGTGCTTATCGTCTCCTTTTTCAAGCATACACTTGAAATATCGAAGAACGCATGGACTCCTACAGCTCTTCTCTACCTGTCAATCGGCATTCTTCTGATCTCAGGAGCTCTTTATCTGACTCACAAATCTCATAGCGAATCGCATTCCCATAAATAACATTAAGAAATAAAGAGCAAGGCAAGATTCTTTAAAGCGGAATCTTGCCTTGCTCTTTAATCACCTGAATTCACATCTGATATATGCTAAATCAAGGTGTGTATGTGCGTTTAAACTCTGTTTTACCAACAAGGTAATTCTCATTGTCAATAGCCATAACGGTGGTTTCCTCCATCTTTTTGGTAGCCGACGGGTAAAGATCTTTCATCGACATCAAGGTTCTGAACAGACAGCTCACACGGTGAGTCTGAGATCCATCGGCATTTTCTATCATTATCCCTCCCTGGGAAATCGGAGTGTTATAATCGGCCCATGTAATTATTTTCTTATATTGAATCTTTATTTTCTTACTCTCATCAAACAGCGTTTCTCCGGAGCCGACCGCCATCTGTCCCGAGCCAGGCAAGTTTTCCACATTCTGACGGTCACTTTCAATCACAAATGTCATAGGGAAAACCGCAGACGGAAGGTTATCGGGCAAATCGAAGAAAAGAGTGAACGGAGCTGAAGCATCAGCAGCAACCGTCCCCTTGTCTGAAGTAGAAGAAGACCAGTTATGCAACGAACCCTTATAAGTGGTGAGATTATCAAACTCCCATCTCTGGTGCAACACAAGGTTGATCGTGCGGCCAAGACCCGATTTCTTTACAATGGTAAAAGACTGTGTCTTGGTTTCGGCAGAAGCGGGCTTAATGGTCAATTCAATCGTATGCCAATTGTCAGACCCGGTCCCTTTATCAGTTACCTTGGAAATCACATCGCCAGGAACAAGATCTATCCAGCTGACACCGCTGTCGTTATCATACTTGTTGGTGGTCAGATTCTTATATCTATACTTGAATTCGATCTTATGCTCATCGGGCGATGTGAGCACCGCCGTTGTGAAATTCACAAAAACTATCTCCTTTCCATCTGACATATTGAGAAGATTCGACAACTCAATATCAAATGAGAGATTATTGAAAACCAATCCTTGAGCGGCCTCTTCAATAGTCTTATAACCATCAGCGTTAACGGAATTAAGAGTTATATGGAAATCGAAATTCCTTAATATGGGGTAAAAATTGAAAACACCGGTTGCGGCATTCTGTCCGATATCAAGCTTGTAGTACATCTCCTGCCCTTTTCTAATCCCCTTCAGAATAAGAAATGTATGCTTCAGGTCAGCAACAGGACGTTCGTACATATATTTGGGAGCGGTTCCGTCGGGAATGCTTTTCAGGTCAACGCCCGCCTGATTGGTATATTCCGTGCCGGCAGGAACCCGACCCTTATATGCAGTCATCACTCCCTTATATTCCAAAGGGTTACCGTCAGAACCAACAAATTCAGGGAATGTATTTGCCGAAGCATTCCATGGAGCCACAGATCCCTGTCGGGGATTGTTCACAATCTCAAATCCGGTAAGTTGGAAATCCGTAGCATTGTCAGTTATAGAAACTTTGGCAAAATTTCTTATAAGTCCCACACCTGTCAGCATCTCTCTCAATCCCGGTAGCGGAGTCCAGGCTCCGTCGCCGGAGGGGGAACAATAACCATCGGGGAAAGAGAGACGACGCCAGTAAGCTTCAACACCATCTGAAGTTTTCAGACCGGGAATCACGGTAGCCTCCACGCCATAATCCGCCGTAAGAGTCTCCCCTTTAGGGAGAGCCACAAGATGCAATATGCGGGGAGAGGCCGTTGCACGCAAGGTGACATCGTAATTTACCACGCCTTTACCCGTATCTACCCATTCATCTTTAGCTTCATAGATTCGGGAAAAGGTATTGGTCAAAGGATTACCGTTATCCACAAACTCCACCAGATAAAGATGGAGGTTTGCAAGATCGGCCTCATCGGAGAAAGCACGTGTGGCGGTCACAAGCGAGGGGACGGCGGTAGAAGCCGAAACAGTCACGGTCTCGCCCTCAACTCTGACACCCTCCATCTCCGCATCGGAAATGAATACAGGCATCTCGTCAGAACATCCGGCAAGGATGCCGGAGGCTGCAATTCCTATATATGCGATATATCTCTTGAAATTCATCTTTTATCTTTTTATCTTTATCTTGGTCGGTCACCCCAGGTAAAATCATATTTCGGTTTTCCATTACCCGGATTTGACAGAGGTTTGAGAGTTTCCTCCCCCCAATACCATTCATCATATATGAATCGGGCGCGTTCCACTTTATCGTCACCATAATCCGACTTCAACGATGGATCAATCTGATTGCCGGCCGCAGCCTTTCCCGGCACAACGGCAGCTCCGTTGGCACACCAGTAATGCCATGTGATGCCATCGCTTCTTCCGAAAAGACGGGGGATTTTCAGATCGGCCGATAATTTCATTAAAAATTCTATTTCTGAGTAAGTAGGAAGCCTCCATCTTCCGGCCGCATAACCGAGTTCCTGATAAGCCGCGGCTCTGCGACGTGCCAGCGAACGGGTAAGGATCTTGCCTGTTCCACCATAACTCGAACATACTCTGAATTTAGGAGCGATCATGTTTTTCGAAGATGCATCCTCCTTTGTAGGATAGTAGTATTGCAGGGTGCGCAGGCTGCCGGCGGGATAATCCGCTTTTGCCGTAGTGAATCCCACCACATTAATAGATCCTATCTTCTCACCAGCCCATGCCGTTTTATTCTCTTTCCCGATAGTGTTGTTACCCAGATTATTGTTGATCAGGTCTGCACGCGGATCTCCGATGTGATAGTTTAGACCCGAAGGTAATCGGGTAATTGTTATGAGATAGAGATTAGGGTTCCAGTTCAAATTTGAGGTGTTTAGTCCGATAGATGTGGTCCAGCCGTTGGAAACACCTCCACCCGCACTTTCAGAAGTGGAGATATTGGTATAATTGTTATTTACATAAGTGCTTCCGTTTCCACCGGTATAATTGAAACTCGTGGCTCCCTCCGTAACATAGTTAGTGATCGAAGAGATATACATCGCCGGATATTGAACAATTGTAACAGTCTCCCTGAAGTTTGAAGTTCCCTTCATATCGGAGTGCTGCACAGTCACCTTAAATTCCACCTTTGAATATTCATCCTCGTCAGTTCTTTCATAATATGCGATCTTGTCGGTAGTGGCTTTTATTATGGCCGAGGTCTGAGTTTTAGCTCTGCCGCTCGCCGCATATTTCTTGTCACCGTTGGTAAGATCAACATCTTTGCCGTCTTTATCCTTTGGATTGAATATCTTCAAGGGATGCGACACACTGAGAATCTTCGACGAATTGTCGAAAGAAGTGGAAAAAACTGGCCTGGTGGTTTTTTTCTCTGAAAGATCACTTTGAGACTCAGTCACTGTCACCCCGAAGCCGGTGCCTTGATCTGAGAAGTTGAAACGATAAAATGTCATCGTAGCTTCAACCACTTCAGTAGGATGCGACGAGTAAAACTGAATGTCGATATTCTCCTCGTTATTTACCTCGAATGAATTCTGATCCACCACAAGATAACGCACCTCGTTTATGTCGACATCAATATTCTCGCGTCCCCATTTTACCGCTCCATAAGAAAGATTTTCAATCTCAGCAGGCTCTTCCGGAATAAAGCTTCCGAGCACTCCGACACGCAGTCGGATATGATAGGAAGTATTTCGCACCACCTCTGTCTTTGCAAGATCGGTCACCGGCACTCTGTAATAGCAGGTGCGATAAGACTTCCCTCCGTCAGATGTCCATGGAATCATAAGTGTAATATGAGTCATGGCCGATGATTCATTACCGTTGTTTTTCTCACTCCATTCATTAGGGTAGGAATAAAACGGTATTGACTGCGTGAATGGATAATCGTCAGATGAGAAATCCTTATTGAAGGAATAGACCAGATCTGAAGGAGTGTTGAAATAGTCACCGCTCTTCACATCCGAAGCAACCGGGTCTACCTTAGAGTTTTTCACTCCATTATTCAGTTTTACTCTGATATTGTCATAATCCGGTTTCCATATAAGTTCACGGCCGTCGACCGTCTCTTTCACCTCATTCTCCACATTCAGATGAAGTGTAAACTTAGAAGCGGCACGTGTCACTTCAATATTGGCCGATGCACCGACCTTTCCATTCAATGCAAACATCTTCGCCACTCCATCTCCATCCATCACAAAGGCATCCTGCTTCTGTTTCTCTGCGAAAGAGGAGGAGATGGCAAGCGCACGCAATTCATCTACAGTGCGGGCATTACCCGGATCAACATTCACCGCCACGAAAATCTGACAACTCCTCGACTCATCAAGATTAAAAAGAGAGGATGCCATCTGCTCTGTGACAGGAAGACGCAATGTGGCCGAACCTACACTGTTGATATTATGGAAAGTTTCCATATACATAGGCTCATCCGAGCTCAACCAATCACCACCGTTGGGCCACAGACACACCGTGGCGCTTTTGATCAGATTCTCATTGAGCGAATCATCACCGGCCTCGGCCGAACGCGTAGTGGCTTCCGCACATTTTATCTCTATGGTAAATGCATTCTCTATATCAACCGGCGAATCAACCGGATAATCAAGCTCATCACTACATCCTGTCATAACAGGAGCGGAAGCCATTGCAAGAATGACAAGAAGAGGATATATCTGTTTTTTCAATCGTTTCATATCTTCATTCCATTGTTGGATGGCCGAATCAAGGCCGATAATTAACTTACCGGCCATGCCGGTTTATTTTGGATTCTGAATCACGGTAAGATTCTCCACGCCTGCTCCATAGCCTCCTCCCTGGAGAATATTCACAGGAAGAGTCCTGCCGTCGAGAGTTGTTACAATCAGCTGTAATCTGGCAGTATTGGCCACACTTCCGGGAGCAACTGCTGAGAGAATCGCAAATTCCGACTTCATGCCGTTGATCGTTCCGGAGAGGTGGGTAGTGGTAGAGCCGTCTTCAAGTCGAAAACGTATGACATCGGGTTCCCCGCTCTGAGTGATGAGATATGCATCCCATCTTGCTCCAAAAGGTGTAGAGATTCCGAAACTACCCTTGGTTGCAGCCTGATTTTTAATCACCAGGCGTGCGGTAGACTTATCAAGCGAGAGATAAGTGCCGGCAGTGAACGACAAAGCTCCGTCAGCCGAAATCCCTATATGATCGGAATAATCGAAATCTGTTGTTTCACTATTCCAGGGCAACACCTTCAGACCTGTGATAACCGCATTGTCGTTGCCTATTGTGATATTAACTTTGGCATGAGTGTTTCGCGGAAGTCCGTAAGGGAGATTGGGAAGTCTGACCGGAGTGAGCCAACTTTCACCATTGTCGAACGAAAGGGAACATAAGAACCCTTCTGCGGGAAGAAGGCTCTCGGCAAGATATATTTCCGGATTCCACTCATAGCCCGATGTCGGAAGTGAAAGAGGCTCAGGAAGAGTGTAGACATAATCCGATCTCCTTACGGTTGCCGGCACATTGAACGATGTTATATCCCTACCTTCCAGTGCTCCGCTTCCGGCTAATGATTTCGAAGGCTCGTAAACGGTCTGATCGGGAAGCAGAAACTGTCGATCGCTGATGCCGGTTATCTTTATAGAGGTGAGTTTTCGTGAACTCCCGGCTTGGAAATCATCGGTAGTCGAGATCGAGAATGAGAATTTTGCAGCCGCTCTCGTGATAAACAGATTCAATGGCTGACGCTGCGTCACATCGCCCGATGGCTTAACAGTTTTCACATCGAATTTCTCAAGAAGAGGAATTTCGCGCTTTGTATGGTTTTCATTGTCGAAAAGCTCCCCGCCGGCTCCTGCGGTAAGAATCATATTCTCCACGCTATACTCATCTGCTATAGAATAGAGCGAGCCTACAGGATATTTATCAATTCCGAAATCGTAATCTTCGAAACGGCAGTTACCGATAAGATATAGGGTATATTCAGATGAGGTCTTCACCTTGAAAAGCATATCATCGGCCTGCGGCACACCGTTTTCAAAAACAACCGCCCTATTGTGAACCACCTTTCCTGACTGCTTGTCGACTATCAGCACACGCAACGAATTGAGAGCCTCCTCCGGATAATCCGGAAGTGCGAAACCCGGGGAGGAAGCACGTGTCTGTCGACCCGCACCCGGAGAGGATAGAACTCCGACGCTGAGTTCGAGTTCCACATTTTCCTCTCCCGATCCGGTCTGCGGCTCCTCTTTTTCCGAACCGCATGCGCCGGCGCCGAGAGAGAAGAGGGTGATGACCCCGGGCAAAATCCATCTGAAAAAAGAGGGTGTTTTCATTTTCCGGTTATATTGTTTATTCTTACAATCCAATTATTGATTATCACAGATGTGCCGCTCCAATAGTCATCTCCGGTGAGAACGAAAGTAAGGTTCCATACACTCTGTCGGTCGAGAAATTCCTGATTCTTCATCCAGGAATAACGGTCGCTCTTCAGAAGAAGAAGCATTTCCGAAAGAGGGATACTCACCACTTTCTTTCCGTCGCTCGCACGCTTCACCTCAAGTCGCGATTCGCTCCCGTCGATCAGCCGTGAAGTGGATATCTCTGCAAATGCCATCACCGACGGTTCCTCATCATCAGTAGTGCCCACTGAAGTAGTGCTGCGGGTCCATGGATAATAGGTCACATCGCCCTGGGGAATAATACTGTTGTTCCAATTAAACAGAGTGTTATCGTCGGTTATGGTGAACTCAAAGTCTGTTTCCTCGATCGGGCGTCCGTCTTCATAGGCAAGAAGAATACGGAAATCATTTGTATCCTTCATCATATAGATGGTCTCCTCTGTAACAGAATTTGAGCTTCCCGCCTTAGGCACCGTTATCTCCGCATCTCCATAGAACAGATGATGCAACGCATGTCCTTTGGGAGCCGAGAGCAATGACCCTCTGAGATTGACTTTGAGATCGGCCCTTGTCTTTTTTTCCGGAATCGGATCAAAATGGAAAGAAGCGTCCTCACAGTCAATACCCCCGTAGGCTATAAGATGATATCTCCCTTCGGGAAGATTGAGCTTCATCCTCCATTTTTCATCGGAAGTTTCGGAGCGACCGGCCATCATTGTATCTATATGCTGCCCCTCCTCATCATATATAAGAAGCGTAAGACAGTCTACCTGATTATGGAATGCATTGGCAAACTCCATATTATAGTCATAGACGAATCTCAATTCCACCCCTTGTTCGCAAGGTTCGAGATCTTCATATATTCCGTTGCATGATGTGGTGAAACTCAACAGAAAAGTCAGAAGAAATGTAGGTAGCAGTATTTTTTTGCTGAAAAACTTCATGATTATCTTTTTTAAGTAAGTGAAGTCGTTTAAACGTCTTCTATTGGTGAGACAACCGGATATTCAGTCCGGTTGCCCCTGAATGGAAAGTATAGGTCAATGTTAGGATTAGAATTCAATGTTATTGACTCTCACGGTCCAAGGCACCACCTTCACGCTGACAGTAATATAAAGGTCTGATTTTTCATCAGGTGAGCCCGGAGTTGGAGAATCAGGGTCGTTCTGAGGAAGACGGGGATGTCCGAGATTGCTGAGACGGGTCACTGCGAGTTTGTATACATTATTGCGGACAACTGCAAACTCCATATTACCCATCACACCGTTCTGGTTGTTGTCATTATGACGGTTCCAGTAGTAGTAGTAACTGTAATATCCCCAGCCTTCGGCCGCATCCTGGCTGCTCTGATAGATAGTGAAGCCTGCGCCTGTGACTTTCTTTCTATAGCTGTCGATGAAAGTGTCGGCATAGTTGGCGTTAGCCCACTGAGTCCAACCATAATTTGCGGAAGACTTATCTTCGGCAAGTGAGTCAGTCCATTTCTTGCCATCGATTGTTACAGTTCCTGCACCACCATTTCCGAAGCATGCCATGTAAAGACTCACTGAACGGTCAAGTTTCTGAACACTCTTATTGGCATCGAATCCGGCAGCCTTCAAAGCCGCTGTCTGAACATGATTCCATGTCACGAAGAGCTTACCTCCGAATGAATATAGCACAGGGTCGGTGCTCGAATCGTGCAAGTGTCCTCCGGTGTTGTTGATCGCATCGTATAGATCGCGATCCCACTTGTCGGAGCTATTCTTAAGATTTTCGGTAGCTTTGAGCTTCGCTTTGAAAACAACTCCTGTGGTTACACCATTGGTCTGGTTATCAGGTTCGCCCGGCACCGTATTCTCAGTGACATATCTCCATACATGATAGTTACCTCCCTCATAATTATCGGAAGTGTTTTTTACAACATCAACAGTGCGCTGAGTGGTCCACGTGCCCTCGGCGATTCCTCCTACTTCATTGTCTTCTCCGAAGAAAGGGAAATAGAACAGATCTGTGGCACGATAGTTTTCAAAGTCAGTATCAAACAGAGCGTTCATCTTATCCGCAAGCGTACCAACG
This sequence comes from Bacteroides sp., assembly GCA_014801535.1. Lineage (GTDB taxonomy): Bacteria > Bacteroidota > Bacteroidia > Bacteroidales > Muribaculaceae > Lepagella. Next base: position 16,339 of record JAAVEA010000004.1, on the reverse strand, counting down.
ACATAGTTACCGCCTTGCACCACCGATCCGGTTGCATCGCTATACCAAGGTCTTTCACTTCCGAGAAGAGTCGAACCGGTGTTTAACCCGTTGCCGGATACGCGACCGAGAAGATAAGTTGACTTGTTCATATTGACAAGAGCCATCTTCACAAGCTCTACCTGCACTGTAGGCTTGGAGCTTTCATTCAGGATCACATTGTAGGTGAAGGGCACACCTTTCACACCATTACCCCCTTCCACATTCATCTGCGAGCCATCGCGGAAGTCGAAACGGGCCGCAACACGTCTTACATTTATTGCACCGCGTCCTGTCTGGTTATCCACCTCATTGGGCTGACCCGGATAGTTGAGGCCGGTGAGATCGAACGGACGGTTTTCTGTGGTGTATAGATTCCAGTCTGACATATTGGCCGGCAGGAATCGGGTTGCCATGCTGACATTTGTCATGAGAAATCCGTTGGTGGAGCTCCAAAGAGTATCGTCATCCCGGTTGGAGAGTGTGTAGAGAGCATCTGTCCATGTGGTACTTCCCTGCTGGATACTCTTGAATGTGTCGAGCACCTTCTGACCGGGATTGCAATATACGAAAACATTAGCTCTCGGATTCTCACCTGTCACGGGCAGACCGGAATAATAACTATTGATTGAGGTCTTGCTGAACTTTGCATTAGCCTTATATATCTTTTCGCTACCGGCGGTCATCGAGGAGAGACTCTTGGAGTTGACATAAGAGTAAGCGATAAACTGATTCTCTACAGGCGAAGCAAGGACAATGAGCACAGAATTCACATTGTTCTCGGCATCCGAACCTACCTCTGTGCCTCCATCGCTTGTGTTCTCTCCGTTAGTGAAGGAGCGCGTCTTCGCTCCGTCGCCGGAAAGAGACATGTTGACAGTCATGTATACACCTTCAAGCGGCTCTGTCTCTGAATCATTTCCGGAATTGCCACCAGCAAGGGGTTCATCAGCCGAGCAGGATGCAAGAAGAGGAAGAAAGGCAAACGACCAAAGAAACTTCTTGTAATTAGTCATATCAAATGGGTTGTTAAAGTACATTATAACAGTTTCCCTTTCCAGGGAATGTCATTTTTCAAAAATTTATAATTATGATTTTAATAATTGGCCGTTATATTCCTTTTCACGCAGCTATTCCGTATGAGTAAGGAGATGGATAATAATGAAAGAATCAAACGGATTCTGAAAAAATAAAAGGGATTAATAAATGTATGAGATAATCGGGTCGATAATAATCGTGTAAATAATAATGGTGAAAAGTAGGGTTATCAAGATGTGATAATTAATGTGTAATAATGAAAATCGCGTGTTTTTATAAAATCTATTTTTGTGCAAGTCTTAATAAAATCTATCTTTTCGACTGCAAAATTAATACAATAAAGCTTGAAATGCAAGTTTTTCAAGCATCAATTTCCACCATTAACACTGTTTAACTAATTAATATAACCCCATATAGCTTCTTCATCCCTTTTAAATAGCAGTGATTCCATCGATTCAAGACACGGGCTATTAACATCTATTAAGAAGAAAAAAATTCCCTTTTTTGGCTTATACCGACTTATTTTGCTATCTTTGCGTGATTTACTAATGACGTTGCGCATGCAACTTTACGGCTTAACACCATAATGAAAATCTCAAATCTTTCAATTTCAAGGAAGGCACTTCTTTTTGCCTCCTCATTCTTACTCACATCCGGGATAGGCGGAATCAAAGCCTACGCCGATTACTGTTATTTTGAGAAACCTGATTCCTGGGGACAGCCATGCGTATGGGCATGGGTGGAAAACGGTGCTAACTGCACATTTAAAGGCTCATGGCCGGGCGACGAGATGGTTCTTGTTGACGCGTCCAGAAATCTTTACCGATGGGATTCGCCTGATGATGCTCATCCGGAGCTTATAATCATTTCCGACTATCCGGGATCCCACCGCATGACCGGACAGAACAGTCAATCCACGGCAGGAGGTGAGACCCCGTTTTTCAATGGAGCCACCTATCAATCCGACAGCAGCTACACAATAGGGGGCGGAGATGACCCGAACCCTTCATACGGTGCGGGCAAGATTACCAATTGGGAAAACGATGGCACTACCGTGACTGTGACATGTGCCAACGCCACATTATATATAACCCCTTATTCCGAAGAAGTGGTGAAAGTATTCACTCTTCCCACCGGAACCACCGGGGAGGAAAGACGCTCAATTACAGTTTCGGCCACTCCTTCCGCAACATATAGCGTAGAAGATAACGAAGATGCCCCACTTTTGATTTCAATTGACGGAGGCGCCAAAGTAAGTATCGACCGCAACAACGGTTTGATCACATTCCTTGATGCGGATGGAAATGAGAAACTATCGGAGTCTGACTGTCTGAGAAACAATAACGGCAATCATACCGTTTCCTTCAATTCCATGGATGACACGGCCTTTTTCGGAGCCGGATATAATGGTGTCAACGGCAATATCATCAACTCCACCCTTCGCCTCGACAACACCCAGACCGGTGGCTGGGGACAAAACACCTACAGCTATCCTCACTGTATCACCATCCCGTTTGTAGCCTCAACAAGCGGTTACGGTGTTCTCTTCGACGATCATTGGCGTGGTGCCGTGATGCGCCCCTCATCGCAGGGATTGCGCTATCAGTCGGGAGCACAGAATCCGATAAGCTACTATTATATAGGTGGTGAGAATCTTGACAATGTGATTGCCAATTATACCCTTCTGACCGGACGTCAGGATCTTCCACCCTATTGGGCCCTGGGCTATATCACTTCCCGATACAGCTATTGGAACGAATCAGAAGCGCAGGGAATAATAAACAACATAAAGAATTCAGGTCTTCCTCTCGATGGAATAGTATTCGACCTCGGTTGGGAAGGATCGGACGAATCGGGAATGGGAAACCTCACATGGTTTACTCCCGCCTTCCCTGATCCGCAAAAGATGATGAGCGACTGGAAACAGCGTGGAATCCATACAATAGTTATTACCGAGCCCTTCTTTACATCAAGATGTGCAAACTATGATTACCCTCTCAACCAAGGGTATTTCTGTGATGCCGATGTGAATGATATGGGCTGGCTGAAATCACCCCGTGTCGGTCTTCTTGATGCAAGCAATCCGGAGGCTCTCGATTGGATGTGGACATTCTATCGCGACCGCACTCGTGAAGGGATGTCGGGATGGTGGCTTGACCTCGGCGAGCCCGAAAGACATGATGCAGATTCGCAGCACATGGGTGGCTCTGTGAGTCAGGTGCATAATGAGTTCGGTCAATTATGGATCGAAAGAGTTTACCGCGGTCTGCGCGAGGAATTCCCCGAAATGCGTCCGTTCATAATGCCCCGTTCAGGCACATCGGGAATGCAACGTTTCTCAACATTCCCCTGGACCGGTGATATTCTGCGCGATTGGAGCGGTCTGGCAGCTCAGGTTCCCGCGCTGATCAATATGTCGATGTCAGGTGTATCCTATATCGGAAGCGACGTGGGAGGCTTTACTTCTATCAACGGTCCGATGGCAGAGCTTTATCTGAGATGGGTTGAGTTCGCGGTGTTTTCTCCGATGATGCGCACTCACTCTCAAGACCGACCCGAACCAACGAATCAGGAGTATTCATCCGTATTCCCGAGAGTGCGCGACTTCATCAACCTCCGCTACCGGATGCTACCCTACACTTATACACTCTCCTATCTTAACACAACCAAGGGATGGCCTCTGGCACGGCCCGCATGTGCGTTTGACGCGGATCCGCGAAATCTCGCCAACGTGAAAGATGCCTATCTATGGGGTAAAGATCTGTATGTGGCTCCCGTGCTTTCATCCGCTACATCGAGAAGCATAACATTCCCCGACGGCGAATGGCTTGACATGAACGACCTGAGTAAAACATATCGCGGTGGAGAAACAGTAAACTATTCGGCTCCGCTTGATTGTCTCCCTCACTTCATGCGTCGCGGAAGCTTTATCCCTATGTTCACAAAAACCGAGAATTTCGGTTCCACTTCCGAAATAAGCTATGATGATATAACCCTTCTCCATAGTGTGGATACATCTGAAGAAGGTGTGTATGAGGGTTTGCTTTATGAAGACGACCGCACTTCAGCCTCTTCTCTCGATAATAATGCCTATACGCTGATTCATTTCCGTGGAGAAGCTGACGGCAACGGTAACTACGCTGTGACAATCGAACCCGAAACAGGTGCCGAAACTCATTTTATGCCTCAGACTCGCACCATACGTATGCGTCTGCTCGGTTATGCAGGAGAGGAGGAACCGAAACTCAGCGTGGAGGATCCGGAGGAAGCCCTTAACTATTCCACTCGTGCAGCTGAATATGAACTGGCAGCAAAGAACAGTCCCGCTGAAGTTGACGAACATCCCGGTCACGCTTATTGCCTGGCCGACAACGGTGAGCTTTATGTAAAGACCGTTCTCCCCTCCTCTTCAAAGATGAAGATAAGCCTCGGCGATATAAATACCGGAATTGGAACCGCGATGCTCGACACTAATCTTAGCCTCGAATATGTGGCCGGCACAATTAATTACAGCGTACCTGCGGATTACGATAAGGTGTCTATTGAGTATATCGCGTCCGACGGTCGTATAATCGGCAATGTTTCAGTGCTCGAAGCCGACGGTTATGTACATTCCATCACCGTTCCTGAGATTGACGGATTCTGCATTGCACGTCTCAAGGCCCATTCCTACAAAGGGATGGCTGAGAAGAGCGTGAAATTCATGCGATGAAGCATAGCCGCGAAAATGAAGCATAACCGCGGAGCGGTTACATATTCTATTAGCCGAGGGTTCCCGCCTTAACGGAACCCTCGGATTTTTTATTCCACATCTCAGTCATAACCGTGGAGCGGTTACACATTCTATTAGCCGAGGGTTCCCGCCTTAACGGAACCCTCGGATTTTTTTCCCACATCCCAGTCCCAACCGCGGAGCGGTTACATTTTCCTCACGTAAGATATGCTTAAATTTTCATTTTGTTGCATTTTACGGATATTTTATGTAATTTTGCAAGCAAAGTATAGTTCTTGGCCGGAAATATCCATTTGCATGTCGGCTAAAACGCAAGTTTCTACATTTACAGGTCAATGGTAAAAAATCAAAAATTAGAGAATGCAGAGGCGCATGGTCTCTATTCTCAGGACTACGAGCACGACGGATGCGGCGTAGGTTTAGTGGTAAAAATTGACGGCAGCAAACATCATTATATCGTAGACCAGGGTCTGTCGGTTCTTGAACACATGGCGCATCGTGGTGCCGAAGGTGCCGATGATAAAACCGGTGACGGCGCCGGTATAATGGTCCAGATTCCACACGAATATATTTTGCTTAACGGCATTCCTGTTCCTGAAAAAGGGAGATATGGCGTGGGGATGGTATTCCTTCCCAAAGACGATGACGACCGCAGGATTTTTGAGAACATCATCGACAAAGAGATCAAAGCTCAGGGACTTTTCCTGATGCACACGCGCGATGTTCCTGTAGACTCTTCGGTTTTGGGTCAGGATGCGCTCGCGACAGAACCTCTGATCCGGCAGCTGTTTATTGTAGGTTGCGATAACCGCGAACGCCTTGAGAATCTTCTCTATGTGATCCGCAAGAGAATTGAGGAAGCTGTGCTTGAATCGGAAGAAATCAACGATAAGGAGAGTTGCTATATTGTTTCGCTCTCCACCCGTACACTGATCTATAAAGGGATGCTCTCCTCCACTCAGCTCCGACAGTATTTCAAGGATCTTCAAAGTCCATATTTCACCAGTGCCATAGCCCTGGTGCATTCACGTTTCTCCACCAATACATTCCCAACATGGAGATTAGCCCAGCCCTTCCGCCTGATAGGACATAACGGTGAGATAAACACAATACGTGGAAACCGATTCTGGATGTCGAGCCGCGAAGCCGTGATCGAACCCGACGGATTAGGTGAGATGAAAAATATCGGCCATGTGATTCAGCCGGGTATGAGCGACTCAGCTTCTTTTGACAACGCACTCGAATTTTTCGTGCGTTCAGGCATGTCGCTTCCCCATGCTTTGGCTATGCTTGTGCCTGAGAGCTGCAACGAACAGAATCCGATTTCGCGCAAACTGCTTGCGTTCTATGAATATCATTCAATCTTCATGGCTCCCTGGGACGGTCCGGCGGCCATAATTTTTTCCGACGGAAGATATGCCGGCGGGATGCTCGACCGTAATGGTCTGCGGCCGGCACGAATGACTGTGACGAAAACCGGTGAGGTGATCATAGCTTCTGAGACAGGGGTGCTCGATATAGATCCGGCGAATGTGGAACACAAGGCAAGGCTCAAACCGGGAAAAATCATTATGGTCGACACCGAGGAGGGGAAGATTCTAATCGACCGCGACATAAAGAAGGCTCTCGCATCAGAACACCCATATAGCGAATGGATCAATGAAAACCGTATAGTGCTCAGTAACCTGAAAAGCGGACGCAAGGTCACTCATGAGGTTGCCGATCGCGAACGCCAGATGATTGCCTTCGGATATAACAAGGAAGATATTGAACGCATCATAAAGCCCATGACAGTAAATTCAGCCGAACCTACAGTCTCTATGGGCAATGATGCCCCACCTGCTGTGCTTTCTGATATTCCTCAGCGTTTTTTCAACTATTTCCGTCAGCAGTTCGCCCAGGTGACCAATCCTCCGATCGACCCTATACGGGAAGAACTCGTGATGTCGCTTACAAGCTATGTGGGTGCGGTGAGGAAAAACATTCTTAAACCTTCAGCTGAGTTGTGCAATGTGGTGATGATGCCCTCTCCAATAGTAAGTGACAGCGAACTCGATATATTGCGTCACCTTCAATATAAGGGATTCAACACCATAACTCTCCCCATGGTGTTTGAGGCCGAAGGGGGTGTGAAAGCAATTGAAAGTGCTATTGAACATCTATGTTCTGAAGCCGAGAATGCCGTGGACAACGGATATAACTATATGGTTATATCTGACAGGAATGTCAACGCCCGCTACGCGCCCATCCCCTCGCTCCTTGCTCTGTCGGCGGTGCATCATCATCTCGTAAACCGTAAGAAACGCTCTCAGATTGCAATCATTGTTGAAAGTGCGGAGGTGTGTGAGGTGATGCACGTGGCTCTTCTTATGGGTTACGGTGCTTCTGCCGTGAACCCCTATATGGTGTTTGCCATTCTTAAAGATCTTGTGGATAAGAAAGAGATACAACTCGATTTCGAGGCAGCGGAGAAACACTACATCAAGGCGGTCAACAAAGGGATTCTGAAAATCCTTTCCAAAATGGGTATATCTACCATCCGCAGCTACCGTGGCTGCGCACTCTTCGAAGCGTTGGGAGTCAGCTCCCGTCTATTAAACCGTTATATGGGTGGAGGTGTGTCATCGGTTGAAGGAATTGACATTGAAGATATCACCACAGATGTCTTGCGCAATCATTTCCGTGCCTTCGCCGACATGCAGGAAAGTCCTGAACTCACCGATTTCGGTAATTACGCCTACCGCAAATCGGGTGAGCGACATGCTTGGAATCCCGAGGTGGTTAAGGCTCTTCAGCAATCAACAATGACGGGGGATTATGATAAATTCAGAAAATATGTTTCTCTTGTTGAAGATAAACCTGAACCTCTTTTCCTCCGTGATCTTATCACCGTGGAAAGTGACCGAAATCCAATAGACATTGCAGAGGTTGAAAGTGAAGAGAATATCATGCGCCGTTTCTGCACGGAGGCCATGTCGTTTGGAGCAATAAGCATTGAGGCTCACGAAGCACTTGCCATCGCAATGAACAAAATTGGAGGTATGAGCAATACGGGTGAGGGTGGCGAAGATCCGGCCCGTAATGCTGTGCGTCCGGATGGAACATGGGCAAGAAGCTCGGTCAAACAGGTTGCTTCTGGACGTTTCGGTGTAGATGCTGAATATCTTGTCAATGCCGATGAAATTCAGATTAAGGTGGCACAGGGTGCAAAGCCTGGTGAAGGAGGACAGCTCCCCGGATTCAAGGTTGATGAAGTCATTGCCAAGACCCGTCGTTCACTGCCGGGTATCACACTTATCTCACCTCCTCCTCATCACGATATATATTCTATCGAAGATTTGGCTCAGCTTATATTCGACCTGAAGAACCTCAATCCGGAGGCAAAGATCAGTGTCAAGTTAGTGGCAGAGAGCGGAGTGGGCACAATTGCCGCCGGCGTAGCGAAAGCCAAAGCTGACAAGATACTTATCAGCGGATGTGACGGCGGGACAGGAGCCGCACCGGCAAGCTCCATGAAACATGCCGGCGTACCGGTGGAGATAGGTCTGGCCGAGATTCAGCAGACATTAGTGCTAAATAACCTTCGCGGAAAGATTATAATGCAGGTTGACGGCCAAATCAAATCACCTGAAGATGTGATCGTAAATACTCTTCTTGGTGCAGAGGAATATGGTGTCGGCACTGCAGCATTGGTAGTTCTCGGTTGCTGCATGGCCCGTGTGTGTCACACCAATAAATGTCCCAAGGGTGTCGCCACTCAGAATCCTGAACTTCGCAAGAAATTCATCGGTAAGTATGAGTATCTCGTAAATTACTTCAAATTTATGGCTCGCTCAATTCGTGAGCGGCTTGCCGCTATGGGTTACCGTTCGATTGACGAGATTGTTGGTCGTGCCGATCTGCTCAGGATGAAGCCGCAACCGGTGGAATCCAAGGCTTCCAAACTCGATTTTTCACGTCTGTTCTATATGCCGGCCATGCCCGATGAAGCTGCGCTGCATTTCACTAATGATCAGGATCATAAACTTGATGGAGTGAAAGATGGAGCTCTCCTTCAACTGATTTCGCAGGCGATTGATGCCCGTCAGCCTATTGCCCTCGGTATGCCGATTGTCAATACCGACCGTAGCGTTGGATCTATGCTGAGCGGATATATCACCAAGCGTTTCGGCAGTGAAGGCCTCCCGGAAGATTCCGTTAAACTATCCTTCACCGGTTCGGCCGGTCAAAGCTTTGCAGCATTCCTATGCAAGGGTGTGACATTGAAACTCATCGGAGATGCCAATGATTATCTTGGCAAAGGACTGTCGGGAGGTCGGGTGATTGTGGTGCCTGACCGGGATGCCGATTTCGATGCTCATCGTAACACAATTGCAGGAAACACCCTTCTTTATGGAGCTACTTCCGGTGAACTCTTTGTAAACGGCCGTGTAGGTGAGCGATTTGCCGTTCGCAACAGCGGGGCTACCGCCGTGGTGGAAGGTGTTGGCGACCATGCTTGTGAGTATATGACCGGTGGCCGTGTTGTTGTGCTTGGGAAAATCGGACGCAATTTCGCGGCCGGAATGAGCGGAGGTATTGCTTATATATGGAATCCCACAGGCAACGTGGATTATTACGTGAATATGGATCTGGTGGAACTCACACTTCTGAAGGAGGATGATGAAATCTCTGAGCTTCGCGACATCATAGAACGTCACGTGAAACATACCGGCTCAAAACTCGGAAAGCATATGCTTGAAAACTGGGAAGAATTTCTCCCCCAGTTCATCAAGATTACACCGGTGGAATACAAAAAAATCGCATTAGGGAAATAAGACGATGTGACCTAAAATGTAGGGACGTACTCTGGTGCGTCCGAAATTAGTTTATTATCAGTAGAGATGCACACTTCGTGCGTCTCTACTTTTTGATTTAAGAACTATAACAAGTCCTCTTTCCCTTAATCATAACTGGTGTGCGTGAGAACACTCTATATCAATAAAGCAATTATCACTAAGACGATTCCAACTAAAATTATAAGCCAACAATAGTTCCTCCGAAGCGCCATGATCCTCCTTCTTTCAGGGAACTTTTCCGACTCATCTTTCATTGTAATCCTTTTCGACGCCTGCCAAGCAAGTGCAAGCCATCCGCACACACCTATTATTATTCCAATCCAAAGTAAGATATTTGCCATAGTCATTTTTTATAAACTGTAGGAATATAGATATCTCCAATCTTCTGGAGGTACGGGAGCGTCGGTCACTTTATGGAATTTACCCTCTACGCCCTTGAATTTCTCGGTTTCAAAAAATTGACACATTCCTATAGCAGTGTCAAGTGCAGAAATCTTGCTTTTGGGCTTATAATAAAAATGCACGGTGTCTCCCACAACCAAAGCGCGCCAAGGTTGTGAATTGGTTGAGGATGGCGATATTCTCAACATCTGCAAAGCCTGTCGGAATTGATTGTCTTCAGGAACAGAGTGTTCAAAATCCTGATAAAAGAACAGACTGTCGAATGGTTTTCTATTCTTACTGCCAAGTGAGAACCGAGCGAATTTTTCCATCATTGATGGCTTCTTTGCAAACCCTACGGGACAGACCACCTTCAGCTCCTCACCATCAGGCCATTTCTCCCCTTTGTCGAAATCGGAACCCTTGAAAGTGCCGGCAATCCAGCATGTACCCAATCCCATCTCCCAAGCTTTCAACACAACTTGTTCAAAACGGAATCCTACTGATAGCTGAGAAGCCTCATCATCACCCATAGCGATCATAAAAAAATCCTCGGCACCATTGATCATGCCATATGTACTTGGCTTATATCCTCCTTTAAGATCAAATTTTTTCAATCGGACGGTCACTTTCCCCCCAAAGGGATCGTATGCCTCTTCAACGGCCTTCATTAACTCACTTTTCTGCTCTTCTGTCAATCCCTTACCGTCAAAACTTCTAACGGAGCGGCGCTCCTCCATTGCTTCTATAATATTCATTGTCTCTGTTCGCTTATATCTATACATAAACTATCTAAACTGTAATCCTATACTCTTTGTGACCTTATCTTTTCGTATAAGATTTTAAATATTAACCTAAACAAATAGAGTTTAGTTCATAACCATAATGATAGAACCAAGATTTCCAAAGATTAATATTTTTGTTTTTGGAGACTCGCCCTCTTCGTTTGAAACAGTTACAAATATGGTGTGCATGCCTGATTTCGGAATCAGGACCTCTGCGCGAGTAGTCTCTCCACACTTAGTTGTTCCATTTGAGATTTCGTTGGCTCCGGAATAGACATGATAAGTCAACGTTCCCGACATAGAATCGCCACCATACGTTAAGGTTGGAGCTGTGAAAGTCACATACCCTTCAAGAAACCCTTCATTAAATCTAAGGAAAGATTAGAAACTGCATTCGGCGCGCCATCTGGTGCTCCCGGAGCAGGGATAAACATACCCACAAATTCAGCCTAATTTTCAAAATCAAATACTTTGAAATATGTTCCATTGGCTAACGATATGGAATAAAGGGCACTTTCATTAACAGATTTTATTGGATGGACTCTTAATTATAATATTTCTATGTTCTCAATTATAATGCTTTTCTCATTTTACTAAAAGTGATTTAAAATGGATACTGACACGGTAATTGTTAAAGTGGGAAAAAGTTACTATCTTTGCCATTATGAAAGAAATCCTGAACGAATTGAAATATCCGGTAGGAATCCAGACATTCCGCAAAATACGTGAGGACGGCTACCTCTATGTGGATAAGACGGGCTACATATCCCATCTGCTAAGGGGACAGTTCTATTTCCTATCACGGCCCAGACGGTTTGGCAAGAGCCTACTACTTTCCACCCTTGAAGCTTTCTTTAATGGAGAGAAGGAGCTATTTGAAGGATTAGATATAGCGGAGACTGAGACTGAGTGGGATAAATACCCTATCCTATATCTTGACCTCAATAACAGATATTACAATTCTTATGCTTCTCTTATCGCTCAATTGAACGCAAATCTTGACAAATGGGAGTCGCTTTATGGCGATGAAAAAAAGGAGCGATCCGTAGAGGAACGATTCGCATGGGTGATTGAGAAAGCTTATGAAAAGACTGGAAAGCAAGTTGTAATCTTAGTTGATGAATACGATAAGCCATTGCTTAGCGTGATTGGAAATGAGGAATTGACGGAACAATATCGCTCCACCCTAAAAGCGTTTTATTCTAATCTAAAGACACAAGATCGCTATATAAAATTTGCAATGCTTACCGGCGTGGCGCGTTTCAGTAAAGTATCCATCTTCTCAGACCTAAATAATCTCAGAGACATATCTTTTGAAGAAAAATATTCTGCCATATGCGGCATAACGGAAAGCGAAATAGAAAAGTATCTCAAACCGGGCATAGCTGAAATTGCAGAAGGGCTTTCCAAACCTGAATTGGATATTTTGAGAGATATTAAGCAAAGATATGACGGATACCATTTCTCTGAGAAATCTCCCGATATTTACAATCCCTTCAGCCTGATGAATCTCTTCGCAAAAGGGAAATTCGGAAATTTCTGGTTTGAAAGCGGCACCCCGGAATTTCTCGTTTCTCTTCTAAAAAAAGAAGGATGGAGGATCAAGGACCTGGCGCCTATCCAATTTGATGCGGAGGAACTTGCTTCAGCCGGTATTTTAAGCAAGAATCCCATACCTGTATTTTACCAATCAGGTTATCTCACCATAAAAGGATATAATGCGTTGTATGATGAATATATTCTGGATTATCCTAACATCGAGGTAAAAAACAGTTTCTTAAAATTTCTGTTAAGGAGCTATCTGAAAGAGGATTCCTCTTCCCATAAGCTTTCCATCCAAAATTTCAGCAGGGAAATCAGGGAAGGTAAGCCGGAGAGTTTTATGCAACGGTTTGATTCTCTGCTTGCAGGGATGGGATATTCGGAAAAAGGCTCCCCGGAAGCTCGTTTTCAGGATGCCGTTTACCTTATTTTTACACTTCTTGGTGAATATGCAACCGTAGAACGTCGTACGTCCGATGGTAGAATTGACCTTATTGTGGAAACATCCGAATTCCTCTATATCTTTGAATTCAAAATCAATTCCGATGCAAAAGATGCTTTGAATCAAATCAAGGATAAAGAATACTGGTTGCCATTCCGCTTTAACGATAAGAAAATATTCCTAATCGGAGCTTCTTTTGACTCTAAGTCACATAAATTGAGTGATTATATTGTTGAAGAAATCTGAATATATTTACGGTCTCAATTCTTCTCCGCAATAAAATCAATTTCCTCTCTTTGGACAGAACCCCTATTATAACATCCCGGTCATCCACAAAAAGTTTCCGTTATAGCGAAAACTTTTCATGAAATTATCAGAAGTTTCGTTTATAACGAAAACTTTTTCACGTTGCCCTCTTCTTCCCGAAGAAACGGTTGAGAATAACGGCCAAGGCTCCGTCACCGGTCACATTACATGCTGTTCCGAAGCTATCCATAGCTATATAAAGCGCGATCATCAAAGCCAACATCTGCTCATCGAATCCAAGAATAGTTCCCAATGGTCCCAAGGCGGCCATAATAGCACCCCCCGGAATGCCGGGCGCGGCCACCATCGTTATTCCAAGCATCGCTACAAAATGAATGAACATCCCTATCTCATATGGCTGGCCATGCATAATGAGCAATGCCAGGGCACATGCCGTGATTTTCAATGCAGAGCCCGACATATGAATCGTGGCACACAGAGGAATGACGAAACCGGCCACATCCTTATCTACCCCCATATTTATCGTCTGCTTGAGTGTTACAGGAATTGTGGCAGCCGAGCTTTGAGTGCCTAACGCAGTGAAATATGCCGGCAACATATTCTTCAACATAGCAAACGGATTCTTTCCATTGAAACAAGCCGCCACGCAATATTGAATCACCAGAATGAGGATATGAAGGAGGAAGATAACCACTATAATTTTTGCGAAAGTCTTCAGGATTGTCATAACCTGTCCTTCCACTGTCATATTGAGGAATATACCGAATATGTAGATAGGGAGAAGCGGAATAATAGCTACATTTATTGCCTTTTGCACTATATCACGCAATTCATCGAATCCTTTCCGCAGAGTGTCTCCTTTAAGGAAAGCTATGCCCAGACCCAACAGAAACGACAGCACGAGTGCCGTCATGACAGGCAATGGTGACGGTATTTCTACTGTAAAATATGGTTCTATCGGAGTGGCCGATTCTATCTGTGCAAGAGACTCCTCCCCTCCTATAAGCGAAGGAAAAGTGAGAGTGCCGGTGAAATAGGAAAGCATTCCTGCAAAGAAGGTGGCGAAATAAGCCAACGCGGCGGTCGCAACCAAGAGTTTTCCTGCACGCGAACCTACATCTGCGATTGCCGGAGTGACAAACCCTATAATTATCAGGGGAATCATAAATCCTAAAAACTGGGAAAAGATTCCGTTGAAGGTATTGAAAACCGCTGCCAACCAGTTTGGGGCAAACCATCCGACAAGGATACCAAGAACTATGGCAATAAGGATTTTAATTAATAGTTTCATTTTTCAGGTATTAGACTTAATTATTATAGAGGAGCTTATCCCTGTCCGAACAGCATTTTGTATTCAGACTCGAAATTAGGAGTGAAGACAGACTTACCGAGAGAAGACTCTATCTCCTCCTTTGTCCAGAATCGGCCACCGGATAATTCAGCTGATGGTTTTGGCTCTTTATCTGTCACAGCCTTAAAGGCATTGACAAGCTCGCGCTCTCTGTCAGACTCGAATATATATTGTCTCAGAAGCTCCGGTTCAAAATCCGTGAGACCTATTTCCTCCTTTACCTCCCGACGAAGTGCCTGATGAATATTCTCTCCCAGATCGACGTGGCCACCCACAGCCGTATCCCACTTGCCGGGCTGAATATCTTTCCATTCCGGACGTTTCTGCAGATAGAGCCTGCCATTTTTATCGAAAAGATGAAGATGAACCACCGGATGAAGAAGTCGGGAACCGTTGTGGCACTCTCCTCTTGTCGCCGCATCAATTATATTTCCTTGCTCATCCACTATCGGGAACATCTCCTTATCGTTATCTTTATTCATCTCTTAATTATAATAATGAAGTTGTCTCAAAATTAGTTGGATTTTATCTTTTTTACAAATTTTTTTTTGATTGTTGTAACTTTCCATCTCTTTCCGCGACTATATTTGTGTAAAATTAAAGATATGAATAATACTACTCTTGATATAGCCTCCCCCCCGTTCATTCTCCCTCTCCGCATAAGGGCAGCAGAGAAAATCAGATTACTGTTTTCAGCGCTGACAGGGAAAGAACGAGATCGCACCACAAGAGAACAACGTTTTGCTTCAATCATCCGGGAGTTCGGGCCGGTTATATCCGGAATCTGTTTCTCATATTCCTCTAATTCCGATGATTTAAAAGATCTTCGTCAGGATATAATGATAAACATTTGGAAAGGATTAGGCACATTCCGTGGAGAGTCTTCACTTTCAACATGGATATACCGTGTAGCTCTCAATACATGCGTATCCACAATAAGGAAAAGAACAAAACGTCCCTCCACAGTCTCCATTGAGGGGATAAACGAACCTGAAGTTGAAACTGACTTCGCTTTAAAAGAACGCATAGAAACGCTTCATAGCATGATTTCTACTCTTTCCCCTCTTGACAAGGCCGTGATCACTATGTGGCTCGACGAACGGAAATATGAAGAAATTGCGGAGGTAACCGGCATCTCTCGCAATAACGTTGCGGTGAGAATCAATAGAATCAAGCAGAAACTTGCTGATAAAATCGAAAAATAAAATTTTAAAATCATTAAAATCATGACACCTGAAGAAATAAAAAAAACATGGGAGGAAGCTTCAAGAAAGCTTTATCATCCCACTCCCGAAGAATTTGAAAATATGTATAGAGAAAAGAAAGAAACAGCCCTCGAACGTCTGGCTACGAAATACAGACGTTTCTCCACTCTTAGTTTGATAATGACCATCGTATCATGTTTTTGGATGTTTACACCCGATACGCATTTGATATCATCCGAAATGAAGTTTGTGCTCCCTCTGACAATGATGCTCTATTTCGCTACATGCTCCTCGATTGACTGGTGGCTGTATCGAGGAGTATCCTCTATAGACTGTTTTGACATGTCGGTAAGCGAGGTTATCGGAAAGGCCCTTTACTACCGCAAGAAACATCTGCAATCCATGATATTTCTAATTCCCTTTGCAGTGATAGTGGTTGGAGTGATGGCTTATAGTTTCAAGACCGATGAATATATCATTTATGCAATGGGAGCCGGTCTAATTGTCGGACTCACCATCGGATATCGTCAATTCCGCGAATTTATGGGAGAATATAAAAACATCAGTCGGAATTAAGAGAGTGTTTGAATTTAAACCAAATTTAATATTTACAGAGTTTTAGAAATTTTTGATTTCATCACAAAGGATCTTTTGGGCGCTTTCCCAAAGATTTCATCGGTCACGATGCCCGCATCGCTCCCTCTTCAACTTTGGAAAATCATCCCAAAATCTCTCTTTG
>JAAVEA010000003.1 GCA_014801535.1 Bacteroides sp. | reverse complement strand
TTTACGGAATCTTAGGGATAGGAATAAGTCTTTGCGGATATTAAACCTGTGGATATTAAAATTTAATGTGGCATCGAGCCACATTAAATTTAGCGGAAGCTCGGAGGCTCCCGCCCCGTGGTCTGCTTCCGGAAATACACTGTATTCCTGATGCCCCGAGGCAGCTACACTGCGTATGAACTATCTTTAGAAGGCTATGTTTTAATTATGAGNGGATTATAATCCCCTCATAATTATTATNGAAGACCCANAGGATATTATTATNGAAGACCCACANGATATTATTATGGAANNCCCACANGATGAAAATATAGACCAGATAGATTTAGAGATAAACGATGAGGGCGTTGAGGAATTTCTTGCCTCCCCTTGGGTGGAGGGGATCGGACCGGCTTACGCTAAGAAATTAGTGGAACGTTTCGGNACTGATGCCGTGAAGGTTCTTGCCGAGGAGCCGGAANGNGCGGAAGAGGTGAGCGGATTGGGTTCGTCGCGCCTAACCAAAGCCCATGAAAGCCTGAAGAATATCAAGTGGGATATAAGATTGCTTGTCTTCCTNTTCTCGTGTGGGCTGAGCGATATGTTTATNGANCGNATNCTTAATAAATATCGNAAGCGTGCGGAGAAAATTATACACACCGACCCNTATTCGATGGTGGAGGATGTGTGGCAACTCTCCTTCTTCACCGCNGACAAGATCGGACGCANGTTGGGNATTCCCAAGGATGATCCCCNACGNATTCAGGGAGCGTTAGTGACTNCGGTGAAACATTTCGCCGAGGCCGGTCATCTTTTCGCCACTCAGGAGGAGGCTGTGGCAGGTGCCGCAAAAATGACGGGCGTTGAGCCGGAGAAAGTGGCAAAGGAGATAAAGCGCACGGTTGATTCGGGAAGGCTTGTTGAAAGCCGGGGAGGACTCTATCTTCCTGTGTTCTATACGGCAGAGAAGGAGGGGGCGGAAAGACTCTCTGAATTGGCCTCGGTAGAGTTCGATCCTGTTCCTGAGGAGGAATTGCCTGAACGTTCGCAGTTGGGTCATATCTATTCCCCCTTGCAACGAGATGCCATGAGGATGGCGATGGATTATCCTGTGGTAGTCATAACGGGTGGACCCGGCTCCGGGAAGACTACCGTTGTGAAGGGAATCATCGATATGCTCGAACGGCAGGGGAAACGGGTAGTGCTGACTGCCCCTACCGGGCGTGCCTCCAAGCGCTTAAGCCAGCTCACCGGCACGCACGCCTCTACTATACACAGCCTGTTGGGTTATCGGCAGGGAGAGGGATACCGCAACAAGAAGATAGATGCCGATGTGCTTATAATTGATGAAAGCTCGATGATGGAGCAGGTGCTTTTCAACCATCTTCTGCAAGCCCTTAAGCCCGGCACGAGGGTTATACTTGTAGGAGATGCAGACCAGTTGCCGGCCATCGGAGCCGGGGATGTGTTGCGCGATCTGATTNCTTCCGGGCGAGTGCCNGTGGCGCATCTGAATGAGAATTTCCGTCAGTCGGAGGGAAGCCTAATCGCTTCGGGAGCGANGGCAATCAATAGNGGGGAGGTGCCTCGGTCNGACCCCGATCGCGACCTTATGATTCTGCCCGAGCCCACCGTGGGGCGCATCCACGACCGCATCATTCGTCTGGTTGCTGAGGAATTGCCGGCATCTCGTGGCATCTCGCCTAAGGATATTCTTGTTGTCACCCCTCAACAGATAGGGCGTTTGGGGGCACGGCAACTGAATATGGATCTTCAGGAGCGCCTTAACTCTGAGGGGCCGGCCTTGCGACGTGGTGGTACTATCATGCGTCTTGGCGACCCGGTGATGCAGACTGCCAATTCGCGTGAGCGAGGGGTATATAATGGCGAGATTGGATGCATAACGGAGGTGAATCCGGATGAGCAGACGCTGAAGGTCACCTTCTCNGACGGCCGCACATNGNTATATGCACGCAGTGAACNGAGTGAGCTGACGTTGGCCTACGCCACTACGGTTCATAAGCTCCAAGGCTCTGAGGCTAAGAATATCATCATACCGGTCACTATGGCTCACAAGCCGATGCTCTACCGCAATCTGCTNTACACCGGNGTNAGCCGTGCCACCGACCTCTGCATTCTTGTTGGCGAAGAGGAGGCAATCCGTTATGCGGTGGAAAATACCCCATCAGGATCCCGCCATTCCAATTTCAAGTACCGGTTGAGGAAAGATGAAGAGCCATAGACATCTCCTCCTTCCTGAGTTACTATTGTATTGGTTAGAAAAGTTACAAATGGATTATGAATTGAATTATATGGAATCGCGGATCTTTTAATCGCGAAGCGATTGTAGGCGCGGATTANCGCGGATCAGCGATAATCCGCTTCAATCTGCCTACACGATTCGCATTTATGCGAATCGTGCAGCGATACATATATTAGTATTAGGATGGTCAATAAGATAGGTTATAAGAAAATCCGTGTTCCATCCGCGGAAGGCCGTCAGGCTTAAAAGATCCGCGATACCTTTTCATCTCCATAGATATTAAAATCTCCATAGATATTAAATAAGCGATTCCTTTTCATACCCATGAACATTAAATGTGTTTCTCCCTTTCATCTCCTTTGATATTTAATAATTACCAGCCCGATTAATAAGTTATCCCCTCATGTCTCCCATAACGAAAAATACAAATTTAAGAGAGGAAATAATTGTGTATCTTCCTTAAATGTGCTATATTTGAAAAAAATAGATATGGCACTTCATCCGGATTACATAGATATAGGCAGTGATATAATAGGAGCCGCCTTTGAGGTAAGGAATACTGTTGGACGCGGAATGAGAGAGGAATATTATCAGTCCGCTTTAAAATGGGAACTCGAACAGAAAGGTTATGTAGTTGAAATGGAACTTCCTGTGCCTGTAACCTATAAGGGACATATAATAAATTCCAAGTATAGTGCTGACTTGGTTGTGGATCATAGGGTGATAATTGAGGTGAAGGCATTGGGAGAACTTGTAGAAAGGCAGGGAAGACAAATTTTAACCTATCTAAGACTTACGAATTTCAAACTTGGGTACCTCATTAATTTTGGTGTAAAGGATTTTGGGTTAGGTCGCCTTTCCGATCCGTTGCCGTATAGAAAAGGGATATATAGACTGGTGAATGGATTATAGAATATCTATATTTTTGTCTTATGGAGGTAGTATATAGAATTCGATTTCTGTTTATATTTCTTTTGTTTCATATTCTTTGTTTTTCAGTCAATGCTCAAACAAATAAATATGAAAACAAAGACTCTTTGTTAAAAAACACAGATAGAAAAATTATTTCGAAGGTGGGCTTTGATGTAAGGCCCTCGTATGCTTTCTCCTCCTTTCTTGACGACGTGCTGAGTGAAAGGCTTTCGATGAAGGATGCACGCAACACCCATTTCGGCACCTCGCTGCATCTTAAATATGGCTTCTCCTTCTCCTCTTCCGAGGCCGGCCGTCTCTATCCGGGAGTAACGCAGGGGGTAGGAGCGGGAGTTAACATATTCGATCATAGCAAATCAATCGGCACCCCGGTCTCGCTATATCTATTCCAGACAGCTCCCATCTTGAACATCACCGACCGCATTAGCCTCGACTATGAATGGAATTTCGGCGCATCGATGGGATGGAAGCCATGTGATGGTCGCACAGCCTCCTCCAATCTTATAGTAGGGTCAAGGATGAACGCATATATCAATCTCGGCCTTGGTGTGAACTGGAAACTGACTCAGGATTATTCTCTTGTGGCCGGTCTCGACCTGACTCACTTTTCTGATGGCAACACCTTATTCCCCAATCCCGGTGTCAATCTGCTCGGTCTCCGGCTTGGTATAAGCCGTGTATTCGGGCCGGAAAACAATGGCACCCCCTTCCGTCGCGACTCTACGTTTAAATCGGATAATGTAAGCTTTGATCTCACGGCTTACGGAGCATGGCGCAAGCGTGTATATCGTGGAGGGGAGACTCCGGTTTTATTAGGTGGCCATTATGCTGTAGCCGGATTGAATTTCGCTCCAATGTGGGATGTCGCGCCTTACTTCCGCACGGGGCTGTCGGCAGATTTTCAGTGGGACCAGAGCAGCGATCTAAGACATTATCACGTGAGTGGAACCACATCTGAAGATATAAGTTTCGCCCGGCCACCCTTTTTCAGTCAGTTAAGTGTAGGCTTATCCGCACGCGCCGAACTTGTAATGCCCATTTTCTCCGTCAATGTCGGTATCGGTTATAACTTCATCGGCCCTGAAGAATCACGGGCCAGCTATCAGATGGCTAACCTCAAAGTATATCTCACCCGCTCACTTTACCTCAACATCGGTTACCAGCTACAGAATTTCCAACGCCAGAATAATCTCATGTTAGGGGTGGGATATACCTTCCATAATTCTTATTCTAAGATCCCCGTTGTTAATAATTATTAACATTTAACTGCCTGAAATAGGCATAAATTTATATTATATTTGCGACATAATATTTCACCTTTATGAGAAACTAATATTATGAGCGTTAACCCAATTATATCTCATGTATATTTTGATAATGAATGGCATATCCAATCGAATGCCGAGCATTCTCAAGGTGTGGCTGAGTTTGCCTCCGGATTTGCATCGGAATTCGGCATGGGGGAGTGGGGAAGAATGATTGGACTCCTTCACGATCGAGGGAAGGAGAGTGAGGGATTTCAGGCTCATATAAGAAGATCCTCGGGTTATGATACGGATGCAAGGTCGAAGATGCCGAGCTTCCACAGTATGACTGGCGCAAAAGTTGCGCATACAATTCCGGCGATGGATCA
The DNA here is from genome assembly GCA_014801535.1 of Bacteroides sp. Taxonomy (GTDB): domain Bacteria; phylum Bacteroidota; class Bacteroidia; order Bacteroidales; family Muribaculaceae; genus Lepagella. The sequence continues at coordinate 117,726 of JAAVEA010000003.1, read as the reverse complement.
GCTTTACTGGCTATCAAATTGCATTGCTGGTCATCATCGCGGCCTATATAACATTGATGAACTCGAATTGGAGCTTAATAAGGATTTACCGGAAGATATAGATATGACTTTGCCGGCAGTGGAATTGAAACTTCCACCGTTCCAAATGAAACAATCCGATCCCTCCCATCTTACGAGAATGCTTTTCTCCTGCCTTGTTGATTCTGATTGGCTCGACACAGAGCGTTTTATGTCTCCTTCCAATTATGAAAAAAGAGGGTCGTTTAATACTCTTCCGGAACTCAAGGAACGTCTCGACACTTATATCAGAGAGTTAGGATCCGGTGCTTTGACCCCATTAAATACGATTCGCACCCGGATCCAGGACCGTTGTAAGGAGGCTGCATCACTGGAGCCTGGATTTTTCAGTCTTACAGTGCCGACAGGAGGTGGAAAAACGATTGCCTCAATAGTATGGGCTGTGAATCATGCCTCGAAATATGATAAAAAGCGTATTGTCATAGCTATCCCATTCACCAGTATTATAGTTCAAACTGCCTCCATATTAAGAAAGATATTTGGGGCTGAGAATGTGATTGAACATCACAGTGCGTTGAATGAAGATAAAGTGAGTGAAAATGCATTATTGGCTTGCGAAAATTGGGATGCTCCGGTTATTGTGACCACCAATGTCCAGCTATTCGAGTCAATGTTCTCGAACCGTCCCTCTGCCTGTCGCAAACTGCATTCCTTATGCAACAGTGTGGTGATACTTGACGAAATCCAGAGTCTTCCTTTGACTTTTCTCCAGCCTATTGTGGATGGAATGCAAACATATGCGCGTCTGTTCAAAACATCTTTCTTATTTACCACCGCCACCCAACCAATTTTAAGCGGAGAACATAAAGGAAGTTCTGGAGCTAAATTTGAAGGGATAAAGGTGAGGTGTGTCAGGGAAATTGTGCCTCAAGATTACGATCTTCATAACCGTCTGCGAAGGGTTGAGATTGAATTCTTGAAGGAACCGTTCAGTTACGAGGATTTGGGAAGAAGATTTTCCGCCTTCCGGAAAGTATTGTGCGTGGTAAATACCCGCAAACACGCAATGGAGGTTTTTAATTCGATGAAACCATTGGAAGGGGTGGAGGATTTTCATTTGTCAAGATATATGTGTGGTGCGCATATATTAAAAGTGATAGATCGAGTCAAGTCATTACTTAAAGATAACGCACAAGGTGTGAGGGTGATCGCCACTCAGCTGATAGAGGCCGGTGTGGATATAGATTTTCCGATAGTGTTCCGGCAGATGAGTGGATTGGATTCTATCTTGCAAGCTGCAGGAAGATGCAATCGTGAAGGGAAGGAAAAATTAGGAAAAACCTATGTATTCTCATTAGAAAATGAAAAAAGTATGGGAATGATAGGGTTTGCCACAGATGTGATGAAGGATCTTGTTTCACTTAATCCTGATATAGATTGTTTTGACCCTCTCTCGATATCTGCTTATTACGAGAAACTTTACAGAAGAACTCCCTCTTTCGACAAAGAGAAGATTGCAGATATGCAAAATAATGTATCAAATTGTCAGTTTGAGGAGATTGCGAAGAAATTTCATCTGATAGATGAGACAGGGATTAACGTAATTGTCAACTATGGAGAGTCCGATGATTTGGTGGAGAGGCTAAGGCTCTGGGGCCCGTCGCGTAAATTATCGCGAGAATTAGGGCGATATAGCGTGACGATTCCTATCTATCTCTTCAAGAGCCTGGAATCAGGCGGATTGATAGAGGAGCCATATAAGGGATTTTTCTATATTCCATTTAAAGAACAATATGATGAAAAAACCGGTCTGAAGGTGGATAATACCTTTTTAGAACAGACTTTCCTTATCTGATTCAGGTTGGGAATAGGATATAACAAAACAAACGACATATCTTAGAAAATCAAATATGGATATACAAGAATACGAAGACAAGGAATATGGGATTGAGGTGTGGGGAGACTATGCCTGTTTCACTCGTCCTGAATTCAAGGTGGAGAGAATGAGCTATGATGTGATCACTCCCTCTGCAGCGCGTAATATATTCCAGGCTATCTTTTGGAAGCCTGCCATTGAATGGGAGATAACCCGCATAGAGGTGGTTAACCCTATTAAATGGATCTCTATTCGCCGTAATGAAGTGGGGGCCGTAGGTGGAGGTAAGACTGATGCCAAACCCATCATAGCCACAGAAAAACGCCAGCAAAAAAACACCATAATGCTTCGGGATGTGAAATATCGTATATATGCCCGTATGCGTTTTATTCCGGTTCGTGATAGGAAAGGGACGTCGAAGCGAGAGACCGGGGCGGATGAAAATCCTAAAAAATACCAGGAGATGTTTGAAAGAAGGGCATCCAAGGGTCAGTTTTTTACAGCTCCTTATCTTGGCACACGAGAATGCAGTGCGTTTTATCGACTTCTGAATCAGGAAGAGAAGGGAGGAGCGGATCTTATCAACGAAACAAAAGATTTAGGGTTTATGCTCTATGATATTGATTTTTCTGATCCAAAGAATATAACTCCGATGTTCTATCGCGCCAAAATGGAGAGAGGCATTATAGAGGTACCGGATAAAGATAGTGAGGAAGTTATGAGATGATACTTGAAAGTCTATATAAATATGCTCAATTCCATTCCGACGAATTGCCACCTGCCGGGCTGGAGTGGAAGGAGATAGAATATGTAATCGTAATTGATGAGAAGGGTAAATTCATAAGATTCGAATCAAAACGATTGGATAAGAAGAAATGTGTATCATTCCTTGTGGCAAAGGGGGTGAAACGAACTGCAGCTCCCAAATCCAATACATTATGGGATAATGGGAAGTATGTGCTTGGAATAGGTAAAAAAGCTGAGATATGTCAAGAATTGTTTATCAGTATTATCCGAGATATTGCTTCCAAGCATCCTGATAATCTATCGATTCAAGCAATCAAATGCTATTATGATGTTTCCCAATCTGAAAGGGACGCTTTAATGCAACAAGACCCTCTTTACGAAGAGATTACTAATAATAGTGCGGCAAATATTAGCTTTAGATTAGTGTCGGAAGATGATTTGATTGCGGAGGATAAGAGTTTGCTTGAAGGGATAAATGATGGATCGGCAGAAGATTTACCTGAGGGAGTGTGTCTTGTGACAGGTAAGAGAGGTTCAATTGTAAGGACCACCACTCCGACTCCGTTGCCGGATAATTCACCGATGGCAGCACTTGTGGCTTTTCAGGTTAACTCCGGCTATGATTCCTATGGAAAATCGCAAGCTTTCAATTCGCCAATTTCAGTTGATGCAGAAAGCTCTATCAGTTCTGTGCTTAAGAAATTTTTAGGCAAAGATTCTGTCCATAAGATTCGTTTGGGTAATCGTGTATTTCTTTTTTGGGGAAGTGGTGAAAAGGATATAGCGGAAGAAGTGGAGAGAGGATTGCTGAGTCTTTTGCAATTTCCCGACAAAAAACAGGAATCCGCTTCAATGGAAAATATCGAGAAGGTTTCAAAACTGTTCAAATCGATTTTCTCAGGCGAGATAAAAACAACATTGGAAGATAATTTCCATATTCTTGGGCTCGCTCCCAATACGGGAAGGATAGCCGTTGTGATGTGGATGGATGCCACGCTGAAGGATTTTGCCTCCAAGATTCTTGAACACTTCGAGGATATGAAGATCATTGATAATCGTAAGCCGGAAAAGATAAAACCTTATGTCGGAGTCTATTCAATGATTTCAGCTGCTACGATGGGGGGTAAGATCAGTGATGCGCTTCCTCGTCTTGTGGAGGAAACCGTGAAAGCTGTGATCAATGGTTCGGCCTACCCCTATCCACTCTATATGAGTACGCTCCAAAGAATACGAGCCGAACTTTCCGAGAGAGGTGTCACTGTGGAACGTGCAGCGTTCTTGAAAGCCTATATAAATCGAAATGAAAAATATAAAAATCAAAATAAACCATTGACAGTTATGCTTGATAAAGAAAACTCAAATCCCGGCTATCTGTGTGGACGACTCACAGCAGTTTTGGAGAAAATCCAGACAGATGTCAATTCAGGCGATTCCATCCGCACACGCTATATGGGTGCGGCTTCGTCTACTCCGGCGGCAGTGCTTCCGGCAATGCTCAATCTATCTCTTCATCATTCAGAAAAATTGAGCGAGGGGAGCAGGATATATTACGAACAGCTCAAACAGGAGATACTCGACAAAATATCCGGTGCGGGTTTCCCCGCCACTCTTGATCTTGCTGACCAAGGGCGCTTCTTTGTTGGTTATTATCATCAACGTGCAGATTTGTTTACAAAAAAAGAAAAATAAAATAAAGACAATATGGCTGAATTAGAGAAAAGAATAGATTTCATCTACATCTTTGATGTGCAGGATGGCAACCCCAATGGAGATCCCGATGCGGCAAATCTCCCGAGAGTAGATGCAGAGACCGGTCACGGACTTGTGACAGATGTATGTCTCAAACGAAAGATCCGCAATTATGTGGAGGTGGCGAAAGGTGCAGATCCCAATTATCAAATTTTCATAAAAGAGGCTGCTGTGCTCGACAATCTTGTAGAGGATATCTACAAAGAGGAGAGTGTGAAACACGCAGAGAAAGCAGTGCAGAAAGACAAGGCTAAGGCTGCCCTCTGCGACAAATACTATGACATCCGCACTTTCGGGGCGGTGATAGCCACAAAAGATAAGCAGGGTCAGGTGAGAGGTGCCGTACAGCTCACTTTTGGTAGATCCACTGATCCAATTGTGAGTCTCAACCATGCCATTACCAGAATGGCAGTGACCAAGGAAAGTGATAGGGAAAAAGAACGCACAATGGGAAGAAAGGCCACTGTGCCTTACGGACTCTATGTGTGCCACGGTTTTGTGAATGTCAACCTTGCCAATCAGACAGGATTCAATGATGCTGATCTCAAGCTCCTCTGGGATGCGCTCATCAATATGTTCGACAACGATCGTTCGGCAGCGAGAGGAATGATGTCGGCGCGTAAGCTGATTGCGTTCGAACATGATTCTAAACTTGGTAGCGCCCCGGCCAATGTGCTCTTCGACTTGGTGGATATCAGAAAGAAGGATGGGGTGGTTTCTCCTCGCTCATTCAGTGACTATGAAATACGTATTGCTTCCGACCAGCTTCCGCAAGGTGTTAAGATAAATGAGCTCATCTAATCTTTCAGGATATGATGAAGAAGATATGCTTCAATTGTCGGGGATACAACATTATATGTTTTGTCCCCGACAATGGGCATTGATTCATATTGAACAGGTTTGGGAGGAGAATTATCTCACCACGGAAGGATCGCTACTGCATCAAAATGTGGATAATCCCTTTATACGAGAAACCGGGCACACAGATGTCTTGACGCTAAGAGGGCTTCGTATATCTTCTTCTCAGCTTGGCATATCGGGCATTGCAGATGCTGTCGAAATTCATCCTTACGATGATGCCCCTAAAAGAAAGGCCGACATACTTAAAAGCAAGCGATATGAGGCTTTGCCGGTGGAATATAAAAGAGGAAAACCCAAGATAAACGACTGTGACCGAATGCAAGTGGCGGCTCAATGTGTACTTTTGGAAGAGATGTTGGGTATCCCAATTCATAGAGGTGCAATATTTTACTGGGAAACTCGTCACAGAGAATATGTGAATGTAGATCAGGAGATGAAGGGGAAGGTCGTAAAAATATGCGCGGAGATGCACGAGATATTACAAAGTAGAAGAATGCCGATTGCTGTTAAAAGGAGGGAGTGTCGCAGCTGTTCGCTATACGACCAATGTTTGCCGTCATTACAAGTGAAAAGCGTAAAGAAATATTTAAAAGATTCCATAGATAACCTTGAACTCATATAATTCTATCTATGAAAAAATTACTTAACACCCTTTATGTCACTACTTCAAATTCTTATTTAAGTAAAGATAATCAGAATGTGGTGGTCACATCGGAGGGGAAAGAATTATTCAGGATTCCAATTCATAACATAGAATCCATAATAACTTTCGGATATCAAGGAGCCAGTCCCGGTGTAATGCAGTTGTGTACCCAACAAGGAGTGGCTCTTTCTTTTTTTACTCCCCATGGACGATTTATAGCAAGAGTCCAAGGAGGGGTAAAGGGTAACATTCTTTTAAGAACTCGGCAATATGAAGTGATGAATGACGAGTCGGGAAGAGGTTTCTTGGCCTCGCGATTCATTTACGGGAAAATATACAATACCAGGGCAATTCTAAGGAGATTCATAAGAGACTATTCCAATATAAGGGAGGTGAATGAGATTGAGAATACGGCGAACGAACTCAAGCAATATTGTAAAAAGGTATTATTGCTCAGTGATTTGGATACAATCAGAGGCATAGAAGGGACTGCTGCGGCAAGTTATTTCAATGTATTCCCGAATCTTATATTGAATCAGGATAAAACATTTCATTTCAATGGAAGGACACGCCGGCCTCCCAGAGACTCTGTAAATGCTATGTTATCCTTCGGCTATTCCCTTTTAGCAAACGATTGTGCCTCTGCATTAGAAGGGGTCGGGCTTGATCCGGCGGCAGGGATGATGCATTCGTTACGGCCCGGCAGGAATTCGTTGGCTTTAGACCTTATGGAAGAAATGAGAGGGTACATGGTGGATAGATTTGTGATCTCTCTGATTAACACCAAGCAGATTTCTTCCAGAGACTTTAAAATTCATTCCGATTCAGACTCTGCGTCTCAAACCTCGGTAGTGTTCACAGAAGCAGGATTAAAGAAATTTCTTTCTGCATGGCAAGCAAGAAAGAAAACAGAGTTTACACATCCATATCTACAAGAAAAAATAAAGATAGGTCTTCTACCCCATGTTCAGGCGATGCTGTTGGCACGTTTCTTGCGTGGCGATCTTGAGGATTATCCGGTATTTTTGATAAAATAATAGGAAATTATGTACGTTTTAATCACATACGATGTTAATACATCGGAGCCTGAAGGGCAAAAACGTCTTAGGAAAGTATCCAAATGTTGCCAAAAATATGGGCAGAGAGTTCAGAACTCTGTCTTTGAATGTTTGGTAGATGGATCCTCCTTCGTAAGACTACGCGCGGAGCTACTATCAATGATAGATGAAGAGTTAGATTCCATACGCATCTATCATATGGGAAAGAATTATCAGTCGAAGATAGGGCGATACGGGAAAGATATATCTTACGAAATAGAAGGAGAGTTAATAATATAGAATTGGATATATAATTAATACGCGAAGTGGATGTGACACAAAAATGAAAGAGTATTCGCACCATTTGATAACTAATTAGTTATGAAAAATTATGTGTGATAATTAGTATGATGACAAATTAATGTTTCGAGATTCGCGATATACGTCTTATAAATCATTGTGTATTAAACTATAATATTATATACTGTCGCACCCTTCATGGGTGCGTGAATTGAAACTATCAGAACACCGTACTGTTTTACGAAACATAAGTCGCACCCTTCATGGGTGCGTGAATTGAAACTTCTGATAAGTTAGTTCTTTTTGAGGGTGTTGAGTCGCACCCTTCATGGGTGCGTGAATTGAAACCTCAGGATCAACTTCTATGCGGCCGGTACGTGGGTCGCACCCTTCATGGGTGCGTGAATTGAAACTGAATTATCAAGATCAACATTGGAAGAGGATGCAAAGTCGCACCCTTCATGGGTGCGTGAATTGAAACGTGGCTGTTCCATTCCGCTCGATTCTTTCAAGTGTCGCACCCTTCATGGGTGCGTGAATTGAAACCTGCAAATATAGAGATTGGTGGAGAAAAGACCGATGTCGCACCCTTCATGGGTGCGTGAATTGAAACACAATCTATCCCATCACTCTTCCTGGTCACGAAGAAGGTCGCACCCTTCATGGGTGCGTGAATTGAAACATTTCATCTTCGTATATCCACGCATTGCCATCGGAAGTCGCACCCTTCATGGGTGCGTGAATTGAAACAGATCTCTCCGCAGATGAACGATATAAGATAGAGCAGGTCGCACCCTTCATGGGTGCGTGAATTGAAACCCATCTCTCCGTCTGTGTCTGAACCTCGATGGTCGCGTCGCACCCTTCATGGGTGCGTGAATTGAAACAATGAAGACCGATTAAAAGCAGAGGTTTCCTCCAGTCGCACCCTTCATGGGTGCGTGAATTGAAACTAAAGATGGTAAGATTAAGGATAAGGAGTTAGTTAAGTCGCACCCTTCATGGGTGCGTGAATTGAAACGTAAAACTGTTAAGTGTTCTGACAGAACACATTTTCGTCGCACCCTTCATGGGTGCGTGAATTGAAACTTCTTCCGGTGTCCAGTCAGTAATTTCTGATTATCGTCGCACCCTTCATGGGTGCGTGAATTGAAACTCAATGCAAGCTGGTCGTAGACCCTAATTTTGCATGTCGCACCCTTCATGGGTGCGTGAATTGAAACAAATTCCAGATAGACCCTGTTACGATGAGGGCAAGTGTCGCACCCTTCATGGGTGCGTGAATTGAAACGATTTGTTACCTCTTGACTTAAAGCCTTTTGTTTGTCGCACCCTTCATGGGTGCGTGAATTGAAACACTATGGATGAGCTTTTTGCTTCATCATCTAACGGTCGCACCCTTCATGGGTGCGTGAATTGAAACAACGTATTCAGTACCTTTTTTTATTAGTGATTTTGTCGCACCCTTCATGGGTGCGTGAATTGAAACGTACTATTGAAAATTGAAGCAATACCGGTTGCAAGGTCGCACCCTTCATGGGTGCGTGAATTGAAACGCCAAAATTTTGAGAAGTAGAAGAATCGAATGAAAAGTCGCACCCTTCATGGGTGCGTGAATTGAAACTCTAGTTTTGTGTCTTTCTGTTATTGTGCCTCGTGTCGCACCCTTCATGGGTGCGTGAATTGAAACTTTGGATGTTGATTTTTCAGATGTATTTTCAACGTCGCACCCTTCATGGGTGCGTGAATTGAAACAGTCAGAACACGGTTGCACCCCCGATGGAATTGTCGTCGCACCCTTCATGGGTGCGTGAATTGAAACATAATACGAGCAAAATTAGTTTGCTCAAACCTTGTCGCACCCTTCATGGGTGCGTGAATTGAAACAATTTTTTGATTATAATATGAATTCATGCGATTAACGTCGCACCCTTCATGGGTGCGTGAATTGAAACGTTATAACAGTGATCCTGCTTCTTCTAATTTTCTGTCGCACCCTTCATGGGTGCGTGAATTGAAACCCTTTTTCTTTTGATTCGTCTACTTCTCAGAATTTTGTCGCACCCTTCATGGGTGCGTGAATTGAAACTTAAGATTCACAGACTTATTAATGTATTTAGTAACATGTCGCACCCTTCATGGGTGCGTGAATTGAAACTTTGTTGCCTCTTTATGCCTATTTTAAGAGTTATTGTCGCACCCTTCATGGGTGCGTGAATTGAAACTCGTTAATAATGGCTATCTTTACAGTATAATAAATTGTCGCACCCTTCATGGGTGCGTGAATTGAAACGCTTTCTGAATCACTACTTAATGCTTCCGCCATGTGTCGCACCCTTCATGGGTGCGTGAATTGAAACCACAATAAGACTGCCCGGCTCGTATGTATACGACAGTCGCGTCGCACCCTTCATGGGTGCGTGAATTGAAACACGATGGATGAACTTTTTGCTTCTTTGTCTAATGTCGCACCCTTCATGGGTGTGTGAATTGAAACATGCGTCTGGTGAGCGTGATACCCAAAACCTCGGGTCACACCCTTCGTGGGTGTATGAATTGAAACATAGATGTCACCGTTATTGAGAACTATGGCTATGTCGCATTTTTTACGCGTGCGATAAATGAATTCTTTTAAAGATGTAGACAGGAGGCTATTGAAGTGCCGCCTGAACTTCCTACCATAGGTCAAGTTTTATTCTTATTATTTACGGATTTGAGAATTGAAATGTTAATTCGCGCCTTAAATAGAAAAACGAAGAAGATTCCGTATACTTGTTTTTAGATATTCTTCCTGAAAATGTTGTTGAAATACTTGCCACATGTGTAATCATATTGTCTCTTAGTGATAAATGGTGTTGGGGTTATATAATAAATGCTTACGTGTAATGGATTGGCTTTCAGAGGCAGAACAATCTCATGTTAGGGGTGGGATATACCTTCCGTTCCCATCGGGATAAATGCACTTCATTGTTGGGGAAATAATAAGATAAAATATTTGATAAATAGGGAAAAAGAATTATCTTTGCACTTATTCCGGTTGACAACTCTAATTCTCAATATTATGAAAACTTTTCTTCTTCCGTATGCCTTGACACTTCTTGTATCCCTTTCAGCTTTAGGAGCGGCAAATGCTGAATTGATTTCTCCTGTTTCTATCGAGCAATCCAATTGCAAGGGACATGACCTATATAGTGTTCGTAGTGAGGACGAGGTGAGTGGAAACGCAACAATAACCTTCAATGAAGGGATTCTTTCTCTTTCTCTGGAGAATATAATGGAACAATGCGCTGCCGATATTTTCATAGTGTGTAAAACAGATGTTCCGGGCGAATTGCATTTTATTGAAGATGATCAATCAGAAATTGGCACCAGTTGTCTGTGTTATTTTGATGTGAAAAGTAGTTTTACAGGTATTGTGCCGGGGCAATATGATGTTTATATTGAAACTAAATGGGGAACCTGTAAAATGCAAACATCAGCCGATATTTTTCCCGGGTGCGAGATTCTATTATCAGAGACCTCTTCCATAATACAGGTAATCGGTGAACCCTCAGGAATGCTTCAGTTCTCATCGAAGGAGATTCTCAATGTTTTGGCAGAAGGAACAACAACCCTTGAAGTCTATGATGCTGAGGGACGGCATATCCTTAAAATGAAAGTTGAAGGCAAATCGGAGATTGATTTCTCCACCCTTCCCAAAGGGATCTACATGCTTCGGGCCACCAATGGCAACCGCAACGAAAGCATTAAATTTGTAAGATAAAGTGATGTTTAGCATCAATTACCTTCCTAAAAAAGCTTCCGATCCGCAATATACGGTCGGAAGCTTTTTTAGGAAGATTTCTATTGTGTCTTCTTCCCGAAAAGGAAGCGGAGAGGACGGCCAATACGTGCTGCCCATGCCGTCTCCTCATGAGGAGCTCCATAATCGATGTAGCTGTCAAGGTTTACACCGTATCTGTAACCTTTGTTCTGGGCTATCAGCAACGCCTTGGTTTCCCAGGGGCCGTAATAGGCATCTATTGTCGATGTGCCATGATCGAAATAAAGCTTATGTGTGGACGGATCGGGCAGATGATTCTCTACATAATTCATCATTGCATTGCCGAAACGGTCGCCGGCATTAAGCGAACCATACCAATGGGTGGAGAGGCATCCGGCACTTCCGAATATTTCAGGATATTGTGAAATGAGGTAGAGCGACATCAGACCTCCCATGCTTGAACCCATTACCGAGGTGTGGTCGCGGTCTGAAAGAGTGGGATAGGTGGAGTCGATCAGGGGCTTGAGCGTGTTGACCACAAAGTCAGCATAACTGTCGCCCATGATTGGTCGTCCCTTTAATTTAACTTCCGCCATCAGATCTTCAAGGCCGGCATCTTTCACAGCCTCCTGCGGCATAAGCTGGGAAACTCTGGTTGCAGGGTCGCTGTGTATGCCTACTATTATCATAGGCTCGATCTCACCTTGTTCGATCATGCGGCAGGGGGTGACGTCCATTTCCCATGACTGATGATTCCAAGTGGTGGAAGCATCGAACAGATTCTGACCGTCGTGCATATAAAGCACCGGATAATGTTTCTCTGCGCTGAAACCATCCGGTAACCACACATCAACATCGATGGTATCATTGAGCTGGGGAGACACGACCTCAAGGCGTTCGATAGTTCCACACTCCGCTTTCTGGAGCGGAGAGGAGGCGAAAACCGCCGTTGCTGTAACCATTAAAGAGGGGAGAAGCAGGAGATATTTTGCATTCATTTTTGTATAAGATTTATACAAATATACAAAATATGGCAGGAACGGCAAAATGTTTGGATAACTAATTTGGCGAGCTAGCCACATTCAAGGGAATTATGAAACTCTCCCTCTCACCGTTGTCGCGAGTGAAGGAGACTTTGTCCTTACCATACCAGAATTTTTTGATGGTGGTAGAAAGATCAATCTTGATAACCTGATAGCCGTTGTTACCGCTTTTCGAGAAACTGCTGCTTACGCTTTCCGGTTTGTAATCCTTACCGTTGATTGTCCATATCACATCTTTTAAATGAATCTCCTCATCTGTGAGAAATTGAAACACAAGGTGGGTGCCATCTATATTATCAATGCTTTTAACAGAAACCGGAAGGTTGTCGTCTGATTTACGATGATTTTCCGATTTCTGACCGGTTTCACCGTTCTTCAGCTTAATTTTAATAAGCCCGTTAGGGAAGTCGGGATTGTTCTTTACGATAGTCATCGACTCTATCTGAGAGGGATTCAGGCTGTTCATGTCGAAGTTCTCATCCATAATCACACCGTCGATTTCAAGACGCGGTTTGATGTTTCCGGTCTCTTCCTTAACCGATGTCTTATTTACGTTGTCTTCATCGGCAGACTGTTCTCCATAGGCCGGAATCGGGGTAGCCTCATCGGAATTTGCGGGTGATACGGTTGGTTCCGATACCGCTGCCGGTTTGTTTTTAGTGGTAGCGACAGCAGCGGCTCTGATTTTCTCATTAGAAATCTTTTCACTAACTTTGTCGGCGGTTAAGGAGTGCTTGGGAAGGGTTAAAGCTGTGTTCCGGATTTCGCTTGCAAATTGCGCGACGGCCGGAATAGAAAGCAGGCCGGCTCCAATCGCTATGGCGGGAATCATCATTATTCCGGCCAACCGACTTTTCAAACTTGAATTTTCTTTTTTCATCATAGTTAAACGGGTTTTAAGTTTACTGTGAGTAAGGCTGTCGGCAAGGGTCTGCAAACACGTGCCGGTGGCCTTTTTTATAAGGAAATATTGATAGTCTCTTTGATTGAAGCCTTTGCTTAAAACAGCTTCGTCAGCCTGAAATTCATGCACGAGATGAAGCTCCTTTGTCATTAACCAGGCAAAAGGGTTCCACCATTGCAGTACGCAAAACAAACGCGCTATGGCAAGATCCATCCAGTGGCCATGTCTGATATGTGCTAATTCGTGACAAAGCAACATCCCGTTTCGTTCTTCATAATCCGATTGACTCATATATATCTTGGAGCCAAAACTGAAAGGTGACGTGTTCCGACTTGTAAACACACGTACCTTAATACCACCGAGTTCCTTTTCACGGCTTTTACGGTATATTATCATAAGACGACAGAGGCCGATTATCGTGATCAGACCGGTCAAGCACATCCCCGTTATGGCTACAGCAACGATTATCTCACCAAATGAAACAGTATCATGCGTCTGATTGACCTGAATGGTGCGGGTGGTGGTTATTAATCCGGAAAAATCAACTGAATCGATAGCGTCATCTTGTTTAATATTAAGGTTAAGTAAGGCGGGTAGGATCATACATAGGGGATAGATCGACAGCATTACTCCTCGCATCAGCGAGAGACACTTCAGGCGACCTACGGTGAATTTATAAGCCAGGAAAAGAAGGCTGAGAAAAATGCTTGCTTCAAGCATGTATGCTGTAAAATATCCCATTGAATTCGTGTTTAGGCCGTTATCTCAATTATTTCTTCTCGATTATTTCGATCAGCTCTTTAAGCTGGTCTACTGTAAGTTTCTCGTCATCTACAAGAGCCGAGACCATGTTCATCATATTATTATTGAAATAATTCTTCACCACATCGCCCAGTGTCTTCCGACTGAAACTTTTTTTAGGCAGGATAGCGAAATATTTATACGACACTCCACATGCCTTGTGTCCGACATATCCCTTAGCTTCCAATTGCCTTACGAAAGTGGAGACAGTGTTGACATGAGGCTTGGGTTCTGGCATTCGGTTCACCATCTCCTTAACACTCAGTATCTCACCGTCCCAAAGAAGACGCATGATCTCCTCTTCCTTTGCAGTGATGGTTATCTCCTCCTGATTCCAGTTTTTATTTTGGGGAGCCTTGTTGCCTTTATTTTTCCCTCTCATAATTTTTACCGGTTGCTTAACTAAAAAAATAGTTGACGCACCAAAATTATAACTATTTTTTTAGTTAAGCAAATAAAAAAGGAAAAATTTGATTTCAATAAGATATTAGGGAGTTTCTTCACCTTGCGGCAGACCACTTCCCGGAATGAAAAATCATACACTCTTAGAGTCTGTCTGGATTTATAAAGATTATTAGGAATCCCTCACAGGAGGATATTATAATATATTATAATTTGAGTTACTTGGCTGGCGATGTCTAATTGCTCAAATAAAAAATATTTAGTAATTTTGCTCGGGGGAAACTTATTATAAGGTTGCAGGGTTATAAATTTAGAGAGGTGATTAGATGGGTATAGGGGATAAGATAAAAGATAGTTCTAATTATTGATGAGAATGAAGTTTTCCAATCTTAAATTTTCCAATCTTAAATGGGTGGGATTGTGTTTGCTTGCTCTGACAGCGTGTGATAAGGGCACTGATATTGATAATCCTGAGGGTCCTCAGGGGAGTGGAACCATGCAGGCTCTGAGTCCTGCGGAAAGCAAGGCGTTTCTTGAGGAGGCTGCTGCGAAATTTCTTGTCAAATTTAATCCTGAAGATCAGCGTGATTTCATAGAATTGGCCGCCTATTATGCGATGACCTATTCTTCATATAAGCTTCCGGAAAACTTCTACGCTCTCATAGGTTCCGAGGCTACTGCTCCTGACAGTTATATTCGGAATCTCTCCGCCGCGGCCAAAGGGGATATAAACAGTCTTACACGAGCTGCTACCGATTTCTCATATACACTCGCCTTTAATGAATTGACAGGTGTCTATGAGCCTGATGCTTCCACCCGGTCATGGGTGAAGACAGCCTCAGCCGATGATATAGAATTCAGGTTCGATAACTCGGCTGCCGAACCGGTCGTGATGAAAATAGCACAACAGGGTCTTTCAGCACAGATGCTGAATGTGACCGTTGATTTATCGGAAAATGGTGCGCAGCTGGCCAACAGCAGCGTCATCTCCTCCTACGACTCAAAGGGGCATACCTTCTCGGCCAATGTTGAGGCACGGCTGATGAACCTCCGGTCACAGACAGTTATGGAAGGGAAGGATGCTATAGTTGAATCGCGCTCGGAACTTTTTATCAGCAATGAAAAGGTCGGCACTGTCTACGCTACTTTGAAGGGATCGGGATTATGCGATCCAGATAGGCTTAAGGAATTGAATGATACCGAAAAGTTGCTTCTCAATAACCTCATAGGGAAGATGGTTAAGAAAGGTTATTGCGGATTGGATCTGATGGGTGCGGTTCAGATATACGGTCAGATGGATTATTACGAGAAACTTCCGCTCGATATTGCCGGAGAATTTGCAGGCTGGGGTAATACCGACAAGAATATGGTGAAAAATGCTTGTCAAGGGGCCTGCGACCGCCTTAATAAGAATGTGAAAGGGCAGTTGCGCTATAACGGTACCAAGACCGATCAGGCCACTCTCGGTTTTCAGCCTGTCTATAAAGAATGGGAAACGATGTGGGGATATTCGGCCTCTCCTGTGATAGTTTTCCCCGATAACAGTGTGTATACCCCTGTTGAATTCTTCTCAGGATTTGCCGATATGGCTCCTAAACTGGGTGCCCTGCTTGCTGCCTATCAGAAAATCTGGGTTGAGGCGGGAGGCTTCATTCCACAGAAGTAGTTTTCGATTAAACAATGATTAAGAAAAGGTTTGGTTCTTTTATCGCCGGTATGATGATTACCGGCGCATTTTTATGTGATGGTAAACCGCAGCAACAACCACCAGCCGATATTCCGGTTGTAAACAACAATGAACCTTCGGTTTCGGATGAATATGACGAGAAAACCGAGAATCTTGACGAACTGATTGTCACGGGTCAGTCGGCGGGTCAACGTCTATCATCCTTGCGTCTTGGTGTGGAGAATGTGGAGCTGTCTAAAATGGCTCTGGTGCCAGTGCTGTTCGGTGAGAACGACATAATAAAATCAATAACCTACCTTCCGGGGGTGCATAGCGAAGGAGACGGAGCCGGAGGTTTTGAGGTGCGCGGCGGCACTTCGGGGCAGAATCTCATACAGCTTGACGGTATGACCCTCTACAGTCCAACCCATGTGATGGGTATCTTCTCCACCTTCAGTGACCAGGCAATCGGTCGTGCGACCCTTTACAAAGGGCCTGTGCCCGCCACTTTCGGAGAGGCCTCATCATCGGTGCTCGAGACGGCTCTCACCCCAGGTGATATGGATAGCTACCACGCTGCAGGAACCATCGGAATCCTGGCTGCAAAACTTATGGCGAGAGGGCCGATAGTGAAAGAGAAACTTTCTTTTGCCGTTACGGCCCGCAGATCGTATGTGGATGCCTTTCTGAAAATGATACCGAAATATCGCCATGTGGTGATGAATTTCTATGATGTGACAGCAAAGTTCCGTTACAAGCCACGTCAGGAGGATAATATTGACTTCTCCTTCATTGCCAGTCATGATAATATGGCAATCGGAGGGATAATGGGGATGTACTGGGGTAACATAGCCGGATCGACCAATTGGCTGGCAAGACGCGGCGATGAGTGGAGGTTCAATACCACGGGAGCCTATACCTCCTATTCCACCAAGATGGAGATGAGCATAATGGATAGTGACCAGATACTTAAGGAATATATCCGCAACGCATCGGTGAATGAGAATGTAAGCTATTCCATAGACGATGACCGCACGCTTGAATTCGGAATGCGTTCGGAGCTTCTGCGGGTGCAGTCGGCAGATTTCGCAATAAACGGCACCCGGGTCCGCGATCTAAAGAGCGGTTGGGTGAATGCTGCGTGGATTAGCTATGAGGGATTGCTGTGCGGTAATTTTTATCTGTCGGGAGGCGTAAGGCTCAATCTATTCACTTCACTTTCCGGAAGCCGGTTTCATAAATTCTATTCGATGCAAGAGGATGCGCCAGACTATTCCTCAACTACCTATATCACTCCCGAACCGCGCGTGAGTCTTAAATGGAGCTTTAACGAAAATCATAATGTAAAAGCCGGGCTGTCGCTCACCAGCCAGAGCCTGCATTCCATACGGTCGAGCACAACAAGTTTCCCGTTCGACCGCTATGCGCTTTCTTCCGCTACTATCCGGCCAGAACGCGCGTGGCAATATGTGGCCGGGTATGCCGGGATGACTCCCGACGGAGCATTCGATTGGTCGGTCGAAGGATATTACAAGCAGCTTGATAATGTCTACGACTATCGTGATGGAAAGGGGATGTTTTCACGACTCAATATAGAGGATATAATATTAGGAGGAAGGGGCAGAAGCTACGGTGCGGAGGTGATGTTGCGCAAAAATACAGGTACGCTGACAGGCTGGGTCTCCTATTGCCTTTCCAAGACTCAGACAAAGATCGCGGGTATAAACGGCGGCCGATGGTATGATGCCACCAACGACCGACGCCATGACCTGTCGGTTGTGGGGATTTACCGTTTCAACCACAGCTGGAGCCTTTCGGGCTCCTGGATCTTCTCTTCGGGCACTCCTCTGACGGCTCCCGACGATAAATATGAGCTGAGCGGAACCACCATCTACTATTATAGCAAACGGAATGGCTACCGCACTCCCGACACTCACCGTCTCGACCTTTCTGCCACCTATACCCACGTGGGGAAGAAACTCACATATGAATGGAGCTTCGGGGTGTATAATCTCTATTGCCGATATAATCCATATGTGGTATATTTTGAAGACGACCCGGATAGCCCTTCAGGTTCGAGGGCGGTGCTTCAGGCAATGTTCGGAGTGATCCCTTCGGTGAGTTATACCCTGAAGTTTTAGCGCTAAATTTTCGGAAGCTGTGTTATTTCCGGAAGCTGTTTTTTAATTATGAAGAGATTCGTTAAGACAATAATTCTATTCATCGGTATTCTTTTGGCGGGATGCGAAAAGGAACTTGATTTCAAATATCACGAGATAGAGCCGATTCTTGTGATCGAAGGCTCTCTTACGCAAGATGGGGCACAGGTCGCCCTTACACTTACCACTCCGATGAATGAGCCGATGAATCGGGAACATCTCACAGATGCTGAGGTGGAGATTAAGGATCTTGAATCAGGTGAGGAGATTACGCTTAAGCCTGATCCCGACGGTATATTTATCTCCGGGATGCCGGGAATAGAGGGCCACACTTATCGACTCACAGTCAGAAGAGAAGATGAGGTCTACACCTCCGAAAGCACTATGGGAGCAGCGGTGGATATCACCGGGATGGAGTTTAACTGGATAAAGATGCCATACGACTATGTGGCCGTGCTTCAGGTGTCTTTTACGGATAATCCGGTTTCGAATGACGATTGCTATTGGTTGCGCCTGTATCGTAACGGAGAGGCCTATAAATGGGCTGAGATTAACGATATGCTCTCAGCCAACGGCATAATAAATGAGGTTATGATGACAACCCGTAGGGATCTTGATGAGGAAGATGAAGCTGATAAACTTGAGGATGGAGACATAATCAGGGCCACTGTCGTACCCGTGAGCAGAGACATGCACGATTATCTTGAGGCATTGGGAGTGGGAAACAGCAATGGACCCAGAATGTTTGAGGGAGGATTCTGCCTCGGCTATTTCCTTGCGGCGCCTGTCACGGTAAAAGAGATTGTGTTCCGGCCTGATGATTTTTAGGCAAGATAGACACAATCGGGATACAATCGCCAGGTTTTATTTGTATGTTATACAGAATATCAGTAACTTTGCAAATGCTTATAACTAAATTCTTAACCTTAGAATCATTATGAACAAATTAATTTCCAAAGCCTTTGCTTTGGGTCTTTTGGGGGCTGCCATGGGCGGGACAGCCATTGACGGCTATGCCTTGGGCTGGCCTTCCAAGTATGAAGGGGTGATGCTTCAGGGATTTTATTGGGATTCCTATGAAGATACGAAATGGACTAATCTTGAAGCTCAGTCAGACGAGCTATCGCAATATTTCAAACTTATATGGGTGCCTAACTCCGGTAAATGTGCTTATATGGGATATATGCCGCAGTATTGGTTCACTAACCACAATTCCGCTTTCGGCACAGAGGAGGAACTTCTTTCCATGATTGCCACCTACAAGGCAAAAGGGACAGGCTTCATAGAGGATGTTGTGATCAATCACCGTAATGGTGTGACCAACTGGTATGATTTCCCTGTAGAGCAGTGGAACGGCCAGACCTGGAAGATAGGCTTGGAGGGGATATGCAGCAATGATGAGATGGCATATGCCGCCGGACAACCCAAACCGACCGGAAATCCCGACACGGGTGACAACTTCGACGGTTGCCGCGACCTCGACCATATCAACGCCAATGTGCAGAACAACTGCAAGAATTATCTTAAATGTCTCAAAGAGAAATATGGCTATGTTGGTGCGCGTTACGACATGGTGAAGGGTTATGGCGGTCAGTATAACAAGATATATAACACCTACGCCAATGTAGAATACTCTGTGGGAGAATACTGGGATTCCAACTATGATGCTGTGGCCGGATGGATCGAAGCTACCGGCAAGACCTCTGCGGCTTTCGATTTCCCATGCAAATATGCCATAAATGAGGCGTTCTCTTCAGGAGATATGACAAAGCTGGTGTGGAAAGCCAATGGCACAACCGATCAGCCTGCCGGTATGATTCATTTCGGCTATAGCCGTTATTCGGTTACATTCATTGATAATCATGATACATATCGCGATGGCTCGAAATTTACCGGCAACGTAATTGCTGCCAACGCCTTTATTCTTATGAGTCCCGGAACGCCCTGTGTTTTCCTTCCCCATTATCAGGATCATAAGGCGGAGATTCAGCAATTGATCAATATACGCAATGCTGCCGGAATTCATAATGAATCGTCTGTCAGAGTGCTTCAGTCGTCGCGCGACTGCTATATGGCGGAAGTTACCGGTTCAAAAGGGAAGGTGGTAGTAAAAGTAGGGGGCGCGATGGTTTCGCCCTCCGGATATTCCGATTCCGATATAAAGGCGGCCGGCAACGGTTATTGCGTATGGACAAAGGCAGAAGTGACGCCAGTAGAGCCGGAACCTGAGACCCCCGATCATCTCTACCTTATGGGAGATGTCGACGGTCTGCATTGGAGCACATCTGCTTCTCCCGAGATGACCAAGTCGGGTGATAAATTCACTATCACTGCAAAATTCACCGCAGCGGAAGAAGAAACATACTGCTATTTTAATCTTTGCGATGCCCTGGCAGAGGATTGGACGCCACTTAACAATACAGCCAATCGCTATGGCTCGGCCGAGGAAGGTGCCGTGGTAAGCAATAACACCACTGTAAAGATGAATAAACACCGTAAGGGTGTGGATGCGGCAAACGTTCAGTCGTGGAAGATTCTTCCCGGCACATACACACTCACAGTCTACTTCTCGACCATGACCTTGTCGGTTGGAAAAGGGGGCGAGATAGACACAGATCCGATGCCGGCACATTTCTATATCCTTGGCCATGCCAACGGAAATGACTGGGCTTGTGATACGGGTGTGGAGATGGAGATGTCGGGAAATATGTTCGTGGCAACCGCCGATTTCGCTCCTGTTCCCACTACTCCTACGGCAAAGGCAGTCGCTGATCCGTATGCATATTTCTCTTTCGCGAGAAGTCTCGGTGCCGAATGGGATGACATAAACGTCTCGGGCAACCGTTTCGCGCCTACTGCAGACAAAGAGATAATTCCGGATGGTGCGACTGTGAAACTCGAGGCGAGTGCCAATCCCGCTCAGGCGAAAGCATATAAGGTGATGCCCGGCAGATATTTGGTGGAGGTTCATTGGAAGAACAAGACCATTTCGTTGAAATCGGCTACCCCGAGCGAGATAGAGGAGATAGATATGGCATCGGCAGCCCCCGTATATTATACTCTTCAAGGTGTGAAAGTGGCCGATCCTCAGAGCGGAAACATATATATCCGTATTAAAGATGGAAAGGCAAAGAAGATTATCTTCTGAAAAATAGAGTTATGACGCGTTAAAAAATGAGTTGCATTCACCATGATGCAACTCATTTTTTTATACTCATCTGCATAATTGCCAGAACGCTACCGCGGATGCTGCGGCCACATTCAGGGAGTCCACGTCGTGCGCCATCGGTATTCTCACGGTATAATCACAATTGGCGATCACTTTTGTGGGGAGACCGTCACCCTCAGTTCCGAGCACTATGGCAAGTTTCGGAATCGAAATGAGGGAAGGCTCGTCGAGCGGAATGGAATTGTCGGAAAGAGCCATCGCCAACGTCTTGAATCCAAGTTCACGGAGTTCCTTTACGGGATTTTCGCACCATGTCCAAGGAACCTGGAAAACCGTTCCCATCGAAACCCTTACGGCTCTGCGGTTGAGAGGATCGCAAGAATCGGAGGAAAGAATCACGGCATCCACACCAAGAGCGGCTGCCGAACGGAAAATAGCCCCGATATTGGTAGTGTCGGTCACTCCATGAATCACTGCCACACGCTTTGCATTGCGGCAGAGTTCGGCTATTTCAGGCATGGGTCTGCGACGCATCGCGCACAGCACACCGCGTGTGAGTTTATATCCGGTGATCTGTGCCAGTAATTCGCGACCGGCCGTGTAGACAGGTGTGCCTGGAGCGCGGGCAATGATGTCGGCGGCATCGCCATTGATATGTTTGTGTTCGCACATGAACGAAATAGGTTGGTATCCGGCATCAAGAGCTATGCGTATCACCTTGGGGCTCTCGGCAATAAAAATAGCTTCTTCCGTTTCGTAGCCCGAACGCAGCTGGGCCTCAGTTAACGACGCAAAAGTGCGGGCTCCCGGGTGTTCAAGCGAGTTTATTTCAATTATATCCGGCATTTTTTATGAATTTTGAATGTGGCATGGAGTGCAAAGTTACTCAATTTGAAAAGAAATCATTAATTTTGCATGAAAGTTCTTTAAAAAAACTGAAGCGGAATGCCAAGATTACGATATATATTGCACTATATGGCCTGTGGGCTCCTTTCCGGAATGATTCTTGTCTCCTGCGGACAGCGCAAAGGGAGATATGAGATAGACAGTCTCATCGAGGGATATGCCTACGAAAATGAACTTGAGAATAACCCCGACGCTGAGCAGATAGTCGATCTGCCGGCACCTATATCGGAAAGCACCGTATCCGACACATCGAATTCGCCCAAGGACAGCACATTGAATAATGCCGAAGGTAAGGGCGAAGTGAGCAGGATGTCGGCAGGAACAGTAAAAGTAAAGGTTCTGGGGCGCCTTGCAGATGTATTCAATGATTCCAATTACCGCCAGTATGCCTATGCCGAGAAATTGGGCATAACCCCCATAACGGATCTTTCGTTGGCATATCATACCAAGAGACCGATAGTCAAAATCACAAGTAATGCGGATTATTCTGTCGATGAGCTGACCCATTCCCTGCCATATCTCGTGCCCGAGGCATCACGTCTGCTCAGTTCTATTGGACGGAATTTTCAGGATTCGTTAAAGAAAAAGGGAGATGCGCGCTATAGAATACGGGTCACTTCACTTCTGCGCACTCCTGCCACCGTGAAGAAACTGCGCAGAGTCAATATCAACGCCACTGACTCATCCACTCATCAGTTCGGCACGACATTCGATATATCATACAATCGTTTCCATTGCCTTGACCATAGTCATGAACTAAGCCAGGAAACATTGAAGAACGTGCTTGCCGAAGTGCTCTATGATTTGCGCAAAGAGGGGAGATGCCTGGTGAAATTCGAGAAGAAGACCGGCTGTTTCCATGTCACGGTTACTAAATAGAAGCGGACCTGAGGCCCGCTACGCCGAAACAAACCGCGACGATGAAATTTTAGACTGAGGCCGCTTCGCCGAAACAAACCGCGACGATGAAATTTTAGACAGAGGCCCGCTACGCCGAAACAAACCGCGACGATGAAATTTTAGACTGAGGCCCGCTTCGCCGAAACAAACCGCGGCGATGAAATTTTAGACTGAGGCCCGCTTCGCCGAAACAAACCGCGACGATGAAATTTTAGACTGAGGCCCGCTTCGCCGAAACAAACCGCGGCGGTGAAATTTTAGAATGAGGCCGCTAATAAAATTTAATTTTATTAGCGGCCTCATTTAATTATCATTTTATTAGCGGCAGCCTTTAAATAATCATTATTATTACGGCTGGCGGTTCAGACGCTTACCACCCCTTTTATAGCCGGCCACGGGTCATAGGCCTCGAGGGTGAAATCTTCGAATTTGAAGTCAAATATATCCTTTACCTCAGGATTGATAATCATGCGGGGCAGTTTTCGCGGAGCGCGCGAAAGTTGCTCTCTCACTTGATCGAGATGATTGAGATAGATGTGGGTGTCGCCGGTGGTGTGAATGAACTCTCCCGGCTTGAGGCCGCACACCTGTGCCATCATCATGCATAGAAGGGCGTAAGATGCGATATTGAACGGCACCCCGAGGAAACAGTCGGCCGAACGTTGATAAAGCTGGAGGGATAGTTTTCCATCGGCCACATAGAACTGGAAGAAAGCGTGACATGGAGGAAGATTCATATTCTTCAGATCTGCCACATTCCATGAGCTGACTATTATGCGTCGGGAATCGGGATTTGTCTTTATATCCTTAACGGCTTCTGAAATCTGATCAATGAAGCCTCCATCATAGTCAGGCCATGAACGCCATTGGTAGCCGTATATGTGGCCCAGAGAGCCATCCGGATCCGCCCATTCGTTCCAGATCCTCACACCGTGTTCCTGAAGATAGCGGACGTTGGTGTCGCCTTTAAGGAACCATAGCAATTCATATATGATACTCTTGAGATGCACCTTCTTTGTTGTGAGAAGGGGAAATCCTTGGGAGAGGTCGAATCGCATCTGATGACCAAAAACAGATATAGTGCCTGTGCCCGTGCGGTCTTCCTTGCGGTGGCCGTCGGCAAGTATTTTTTTCAGGAGATCGAGATATTGATTCATTATTCTTCAGTCGTAGATTTAAACAGTTTCTTAGAGTGGACAATAGAAGTAAACACTTACGCTCTCTTAGCGAGCCTGACTTCTTTTACGGAATAGAGGTGTGAGAGGGATATTCTGATTCAATTGGAAATGTATCGCATCATCATCGCAGACCGCAAGACAATCGAAACATCGCAGACAGCGGGCGTTATCCACATGCCGGTCTGTTACTTTTATGCAATGGGCCGAGCATATATCCTCGCATTTGCCACAGTAGGTGCATCTGTCGGGATCAATCTCGATGTGCATTAGCGCACTGTGTCCGACGGCTCCGAGCGCCGAGCCTATCGGGCAGGCGTTATTGCAGAAATCGCGCCCTGAGATCATAGACCATATTATCAGCATGAGAAGCGAGGCTATCCCTGCGATAGCTCCTGTGCCGGCACCTATTCCGAGCGCTATCCATGATTCCTTCACGGCATCCGGACGCACGGTGGAGGCGATGTTGCGCATCATGTTCCATGGCTCTATTATGAAGGCCACCGAGAAGATGCCCAGCAGCAAACATAGAATATATATCACTAAGATATATCCTCCCCAGTTGGTCCGAGGTTTCCAGGAGAAGGTTTTTTTCTTTCGGGGGAGCTTGCGCCCCAGACGCGCAAAGAAATCGGTTATGGATCCGACAGGGCAGACTGTGGAACAATATATCCTTCCGAATATAAAAGTGAGTAGGAGCCACACGACTGTGGCTCCTATCGTTACAGTAATCATTGAAAGGATAATCTGCGATTTCTCAGAAACCGAGGCCATGGGGTGTGCGTGGGGACCGATGCAGAGATATGCCACGGCCGCCACGAAAAACATTATGGCCAGAAAAATTCTGAAAACACGGATATGTCTCATTTTTTAATCATGTTGAATCATGATGAATCAAATTTCATCATGATGCATTCACATCATTTCTTGCCTTGTCTTTTCTGCTGTTCGCGAAGCATTGCCTGCTGCTGACGCTGCATCTCCTCAAGGCGTGCCATGAAACCGGATTTCTTTTTGGGCTTCTTGGCATTCTCCGCCATTTTCTTTCTAACTGTTTCCTCTTTGATCACGAAACGGAAGGCATATGTCTGAGCGATTGTGATGAGAAGCGAGAGGAAATAATAGTATGACAGACCGGCTGCATAGTTGTTGAAGAATACGAGGAACATTATCGGCATCAGATACATCATCCACTTCATTCCCGGCATACCGGAAGAAGCCTGATTCTGCATATTGATGTGGGTGTATGCGATATTGGTAACGGTCATCAACAGACAGAACAGAGAGATATGGTTGCCGAAATATTCCGTTATGAACGGGATGTTGCCGCTCCATGAGATAATTGCGTCGGGCGCCGAGAGGTCATGAGCCCAAAGGAAGCTTTGTCCGCGCAGCTCTATGCATGAAGGGAAGAAGGCGAACATTGCGAAAAGGATAGGCATCTGAAGCAGGAGCGGGAGACAGCCCGACATCGGGTTTGCGCCGGCTTTTGAATATAGAGCCATCGTTTTCTGCTGGCGCACCATTGCGTTTTCTGTTCCGGGATATTTATCATTGATAGCCTTTATCTCGGGGGCGAGCACACGCATCACAGCCTGACTCTTGTAGCTCTTGTATGTAAGCGGGAAGAGAATAAGCTTGATGAAGATAGTGAGCAGCAGGATGATTATTCCGTAATTGGATATGAAACCGCCGAGGAATGTGAACACCGGAATCACAATAATGGTATTGATCCAGCGGAAGAGACTCCAACCCAGAGGAATCAGACGCGTGAGGTGAAGATTTTCCTCCTTGTCGATGCTCTTGTCAAGATGAGAGAGAAGCGGGTAGAGGTTTGGCCCGATATAAAGAGCGAACCCTGCAGGACGCTCCGCGCTCCAGTCATAGTCGTTGACAATGGCATCTGCGGAGAGTTTTTTCAGATAGTCAGAGCCTTTGAGCACTTCTGAATTGAAATCGGCGGAATGGAAGTTTTTGTCGGAAATCATCACCGAAGAGAAGAACTGGTTTTTGAAGCCGATCCATTTTATCTTGGCCTGCCGTTCCTCAGTTTCATTTTTTGATTCAGAGAGGTGTTCCACATCCCCTCCGGCAAATTTATAGTAAAGACCGGAGTTGCGTTCCTCGAACATGCGTCCCTGCTCCTGACGGTGAATGTCCTGCATCCATGTGAAGCCGAGATTGCGGTTGTTCGACATAACGGTATTGGCCATGTTCTTCTGCACGATATTCATCTTTATCACATAGCTCTCACCCTTTGGGAGCGTGTATTCTATACCCCACCATGCATCGGGAGTGACCTCAAGAGTCATCCTTACGGTTGAATCGTTGAGCTGTTGCGGAGTGAAATAGAGATCGGCAGTCTCGATGGGCTGCGGAAGAGGTATCTGGAAATTGAATTTGTTATGATCACCTTCAAAAATCACCACCTTGTTCTTCACCTTCTTGGTTTCATCAGCGCTGTATTCAGTGTCATATTTTTTCAGTTCGGCACGTGTTATTGAGCCGGATTTCGAGCTTAGGTCGAGTGCAAGCACATCATTTTCAAGACGCACCGTCTTATTCTCCCCGGTGGTGAACTTTGCGAACTTGCCATATTTCCCCATATTGTTGGAGAGATTGCGGACCATCTCGATCGCCTGTTTCTGTTCGGCGGCAGACATTTTTGAGAGATCGGCGTTGCGAACCTCGTTCCAATCAAGCTGACGGCCGTTTACGGTAACTGTTCCGAACACGGAATCTCCTTTGAGCGAGAGATCCACCCCGGCCTGAGAAAGCCGTGTTACGCGTGTAGAGTCGGCCAAAGTGGTCACCGTACCGTTATTGGAGATATTATTGGCGAGCCATTCCATCTCGGTAGGAGAGAACGGTTCGGCGTTGACAGAAGCGGCCTGTTCGGTCTGTGCTGAATTCGCGTCAGCATTATTGGATTCCTCCTTCCCTTTAGGGGAGAGCCACATAAAGAGGAGGAACACGGCGGCCATAAGGAGAAGACCGTTTAGGGTGTTTTTATCCATTTTTCTGAAAAGTTGTTTTAAGCTTCTTTCTCATCGGCATATTCTACGGCCGCTTTTACGAAAGATATGAAAAGAGGGTTAGGATTAAGTACTGTTGATTGGTATTCAGGATGATATTGAGTGCCGACAAACCAACGCAGTGTAGGAATTTGTACCACTTCCACCAGTCCTGTCTGCGGATTCTCGCCCACGCATTCCATTCCGGCTTTTTCGAAGCAATCGCGGAAATCGTGATTGAATTCAAAACGGTGGCGATGACGTTCGTTCACGGTATCGGCGCCATATGCCTCGGCAGGTATCGACCCCGGTTTCAAACGGCATTCATAGGCTCCGAGACGCATCGTTCCGCCGAGGTTGGAAATGCTTTTCTGCTCGTCCATAAGGTCGATGACATTGTAAGGGGTCTTATGATCCATTTCCGTGGAGTTGGCGTTCTCAAGGCCGAGCACATTGCGTGCGAATTCAATCACCATGCATTGCATTCCGAGACAAATTCCGAATGTCGGCACATTATGTTCGCGACACCATTTGAGAGCTACGAATTTACCATCGATACCTCTTTGCCCGAATCCGGGAGCAATTATTACGCCGTCCATCGGGGAAAGCTTCTCATCCACATCTTGTGGGGTGAGTTTCTCGGAGTGGATGTAGGTGAGATTAAGCTTGCGGTCGCAATATGTAGCGGCCTGAAGGAGCGCTTCCGAAATGGATTTATATGCGTCCTGCAATTCCACATATTTTCCGACGAGACCGATATTGACCACTTTTTCGGCGGAGGTCAGTTTCTCAAGGAATAGGTTCCATGCATCGAGATCCGGTTTTTCGGTTCTCACCTCTGAATTTGTCATTGCGATCACCATATCGTCAAGGTGCTGCGCGTGCATCATGAGCGGCACCTGATATATGGTCGGTGCATTCAGACTCTGAATCACAGCCTCAGGGGCTACGTTACAGAACTGCGCCACTTTCCTCAGCATCGATGCGGGAATCTCTTTTTCAGTGCGCAACACAAGAATGTCAGGCTGTATACCTACCGACTGCAGCATCTTCACCGAATGTTGTGTCGGTTTCGTCTTCAGTTCCTGAGCGGCTTTGAGATAGGGAACATAGGTGAGGTGAATGCAGAGGGCATTTTTCCCGAGTTCCCAACGCAATTGTCTGACCGCCTCAAGGAAAGGGGTTGATTCAATATCCCCGACCGTTCCTCCGATTTCGGTGATCACGAAGTCATATTTACCTGTAATGCCGAGGCTCTTCACGTTTCGTTTAATCTCGTCGGTGATGTGCGGGATGATCTGCACGGTCTTTCCGAGATAGTCTCCACGGCGTTCCTTGTCGATTACGGATTGGTAGATGCGTCCCGTGGTGACATTGTTTGCGCGAGTGGTGGCGATATTTGTAAATCTCTCGTAATGTCCGAGGTCAAGATCGGCTTCATGGCCATCTACGGTCACATAGCATTCGCCATGTTCGTAAGGATTCAATGTGCCCGGGTCAATATTGATGTATGGATCAAATTTCTGAACGGTAACATTATAGCCCCTTGCAAGCAGAAGCCTGGCCAGCGAGGAGGATATGATACCTTTCCCAAGGGAAGAGACCACACCGCCGGTGACGAAAATATACTTTGTCTCCACTTTCTGATAGTTTTCTGCAAAGTTAATACCGTTTCGGCGGATACGCAAATTTTTTTTCTCTCATGCGGGATGGAATAGACGGCCGCTTCGCCTAAAAATAAATTTCCCCTCTGATTGTTTCTGCAATCTCCGGCAGAGATTTTCCTTCGGCTTTGAGGGCGGCCGGATCTACGGGAGGCAGGAAAGTGATTCTGAAATGTTTCCCTTTTGAGGCGCACACTTCGGCGGGAAGAAAAATCTGCTCTATGTTGAATTTGATTCCGAATCTGCGACGCCATCTGGCAAGACGGTAGAACCTGCGCCGGTTCAATCCTTCGAAGCGTATCGGGATTATGAGACGGTCTGATTCGATCGCTTTAGCTACGAACGACTTTTGCCACTGCAGATCGCGAATCTCTCCGTCGGGATGCAGTCGCGACACGAGACCGGCAGGAAACATCACTATCTGCTTGTCGGAAGCATAAGCTTCGTTGATGATCTTCGTGGCTTCGCGACCTTGCGCCCCGAACTTATTCACCGGCAGGAACACTTTCCGCAGAGGCTCCACATTCATCAGCATATCATTGACCAGAACCCTGATATTCTCATCACCATATTTTGAGCCTAACACTTTCACCAGTCCGATCCCGTCGAGACCGCCGAGGGGATGGTTGGAAGCAAAGACAAAGCGTCCATCCTGAGGCACATTCACCCATCCTTTCACCTCAAGCGTAAGATTTAGATGATCATAAACCTTGTCGGCGAATTCCGATCCCTCCCGGGGAAATGTTACACGGAGAATCTCGTTCAGTTCATCCTGATGTATAATCTTCTCTATCAACGATAGAACAAGCCCGGGAACTTTCATTCCCCGGGCTTTGACTATCTCTTTAAGGTCTATCTGAAGAAGCTCTTTCATTTTATTCCGGATTGACGGTTGTTTCTTCATCCCAGAATTCATCTTCCCAGTCTTCATCGGTATAGTTGGAGAAATCTTCATTATCGGTGTCTTCCTGTTCGAAGATGAAATTATCTTCCTCTTCCACGCGATGACGCACATCGAGATTGCGGTGGGTGATGGTATAGTTGTTCTGGTTCTCTTCCGAATTGATTTCACGCCAGAGGAGATCCTTGAGCTCGGTTAGGCCTTGGCCTGTCACGGCAGAAATGAATACTGTCGGAATTCCCTCGGGGAGTTCAGCCATAAGTGCCTCTCTAAGTTCATCGTCAAGAAGGTCGGATTTGGTTATTGCCAATACCCGGCTCTTGTCGGCCAGCTCGGGATTGAATTCCCTAACCTCCTTCAACAGCACTTCATAATCCTTCTTTATGTCGTCGGAATCAGCAGGCACCATGAAAAGAAGCACTGCATTGCGCTCGATATGACGTAAGAAACGCAATCCCAAACCTTTTCCTTCGCTCGCACCTTCTATGATTCCGGGTATGTCGGCCATAACGAAAGATTTATCACCGCGATATTGCACGATGCCCAGGCTCGGTTCCATTGTGGTGAACGGATAATCGGCTATCTTAGGTTTGGCTGAAGATAAGGATGAGAGAAGAGTGGATTTCCCGGCATTCGGGAATCCTACCAGGCCGACATCTCCTAAAAGCTTCAATTCAAGAATGACGGCCTTTTCTATGGCAGGCTGTCCCGGCTGCGCATATCGGGGAGCGCGGTTTGTTGAAGTGGCGAAGTGCCAGTTTCCCAATCCTCCTTTTCCGCCCCTGAGTAGTTTTATCTCCTCACCGTCTTCAGTGATTTCGGCAAGGAACTGTCCGTTTTCAGCATCGAAGACAGCTGTGCCGATGGGCACCTCTATAATTTTATCCTCACCATCCTTACCGGTTGATTTATTCTCACCTCCGCTCTGGCCATCGGTTGCGAAGACATGACGTGTATATCGCAAGGGGAGGAGAGTCCACATGTGTCGGTTCCCACGCAGGATGATATGGCCGCCGCGACCGCCGTCACCGCCGTCGGGCCCCCCTTTGGGTATATATTTCGCTCTATGATAGTGGCGCGATCCCGCGCCTCCCTTGCCTGAGCGACAAAGAATCTTGACGTAGTCTATAAAATTTGAATCTGCCATAATTGTCAGTTTTGGGTTATGAGTTATGAGTTATGAGTTATGAGACATTGGCTATAAGGATGAGCTCATAAGCTATTATTATTATGAGCCGGGGATTGCCTGGTGGTTCTCATATAGCGCGAGAGTTTTCTCAAGCTCCTGTGTCACCATCAGTTCCAGCTCACGGGGTTGCAACACTTTAACGGAACTTCCCAATCCAAGGATTTCATGAACAAGCTCGTAATTCAGCTTTAGCTTGAATGTGAAGATCGAGTAGGCATCGTGAATCTCTTCCGTCTGCGACGCGTGGAATGGGAGTGCCCTAAAATATTTTGCCTGTGTGGGGTCTGTCATCAGCTTCACCACCCTTACGGGAGCCAGGGAGGAGGTGACACCGATCACATTGTCGAAAAGCGATGCATGGGTCACACCTTCGGGCATAATGAAAGAATTGCTCAGCATTTTCATCTCCTTCACCCTGTCGAGGGCGTAGGTGCGGATGCTGCCGGCCGACTCTTTCAGTCCCACCATATACCAACGTTGCTTATATCTTTTAACAAAATAAGGGTGGAAAATGATTTCCTTTTCATGTCGCGAACGGTTGAAACCGGCATATGTGAATTCCAATTTCTCCTTATTGGCAATGGCATCGAGCACTGTAGGGAGAAATTCACGTGCCGAAGGAACATCCTCCACGGCCACACGCGAAGTGTCTGTGAGCGCCTCTTTTACTGCGGAATTGACGGCATATGAGTCGAGCAGATAGTTTGTCAGCAGCCGATCCTGAGGGTCGTCGGAACGATCCAGATAATATTCGCCGGCACGGTTACACTTTATATCAATATGAAAATTTTCCTCCACCGCGCGCCTGTAATGGAAGAAGGTTCTTTCCGGAATCGGCTTACCATCGGAATGCGATGAGCGTAGCCAAAGATCGTTGATCTCCGCTCGGGTCAGTTTCTTATATCGGGTGAGAGTGTCGATGAGCCAGATATACCGGCTGATTAAATCGCGTGCCATAGATACAAAAGTAAGAAAAAAATCAGAAAACAGAAAGAGATGCGTAAACACACTCTAAATATTAAAAGAAAAAAGCTCGAATCCCTTCGAGCCAGTTCCTTCAATTAAAACAACAATAACAACTTTTCAGAACGCTTATAGCAGTAATCTTATATCTTTATATCGTAGGTTCCTTAGAACCTTTGTGATTATCAGCGTTTGATATTATAACATCTCCGGTTGAGGAATGGTTTAAATAAATGAAAAATTTTTTAAATAATATTTTTACACAGTCTCTTCATCAAACCTCAGGAAATGTGAGAAGCGGTTTTATTACCGGAGGTCAAGATATATGTCGAGAGCCGCCCGGATATCATCGGTCGGCACATCGGTGTCGATCACCGGAGATCCGATAGCCGATAAGAGGATGAACGTTATCTTCCCTCCGGAGTTTTTCTTATCGTGAGCCATGAGCGAAATCAGTTCGTCGGTGTCATCGCAGCCGATTGGAAGGGAGGGGAAAAGATGGGAGAGTATCTTATTTCGATACTGATGTATAAGCATCGAATCGGTTCTCAATCTAATGTGGCTTAGTATAAGTGAAACGAGTATGCCGTGAGCCACGGCCATTCCGTGGGGCACAGGTGTGCCGCGACGGAGCAGCAGCGTTTCAAAAGCGTGGCCGCATGTGTGTCCGAAATTCAGAATCTTCCTGAGTCCCGATTCGAGGGGATCTTCTTTTACGATACGCGCTTTTTCTTTTACCGCAAACGACAGCAGTTTTTCCATCGGGAAATCGGCCAATCTGAGATTGAGACCGTTCTTCTGCGATTCGAGCAGGATTGCGGTGTAGTCTTTGGGAGATGAAATCATAGTCATCTTCACAATCTCCGCGAATCCTGAGGCAAGTTGAGAATCGGGGAGCGACGCGAAGGGAGCAGTGGAGAGAATCACCTGCAGGGCAGGAGCGAAAGCACCGATCTCATTCTTCAGACCGTTGAAATCCACACCGGTCTTCCCTCCTACGGCTGCGTCGACGGCTGCAAGAAGAGTAGTCGGTGCGTTGATAAAATTGATTCCGCGCTTGAAGCAGGCGGCGGCAAATCCTCCGAGATCGGTGACAACCCCTCCTCCGAGATTAATCAGCAGCGACCGGCGCGAGCCCCCTCCGGCTCCCATGGCCTCCCACACGAGCGACAGCGAATCGAGATTCTTATATTCTTCACCCGGTGGCAGGATTATCCTTTCAGGGTTATATTTCTCCAGAAAGCCGGCGACAAGAGGGAAAACATCTCTTTCCACGTTGCTGTCGGAAAGAAGAAACAGTCGGTCATAAGGAACCGATTCGACCGCTTTTATTATGCCGGCTTCTAAATCGCGCGACTCTATTATTACCTGATCTTGCATAATGACGAGTTTCTAAGTGAAATCAATAGACAGACTCTGAAAGGATTCATGCCATTGAACGCGAAGTTAATAAAAAAACCGCTTAAAGCAAAATTACGGGGTGTTCTACCATGATGAAAGTGTGGCCGGTCCGGCCATTCCCGGCTTGATACGGTTGATATTGCGTCTGACAGGGAGAGGAAGCTCATGAAAAATGATATGAAGTCCGATGGCCCGAGTCATCAGCAGGTCATCATGACATCCTTCTATGGCACCGAAACTACCGTTCTGTCTACGTTCATAGGCTAAAAATTCATCCACGCACTCAGAATCGCGTTCGATATAAAGTCCTTCACGTATCACCTTGACAAGAGTTGCAATGATCAGAGGCTTGGTCGCCGTATTCGTGTGGAATCCGTATTTTCGCGGGGCGCCTCTTCTGATATCCTCCTCGCTCTGACGTCGTGCGTACAGATTAGGATAAATGTCGCGAAGCCTGTTGAGGAGGAATGCTGACTGATCGCCATCCGTATTCCGGTATGGATCATGAGTCTCAATAGTGTTGCTTTCAATCACCAGCAGAGCGTCGTCATATATGGAAGCGGCCAAGGCAGCTCTCCATGCGAGAAGATCGAAATCCGTGTGTCCGCGCCATTGCGCCACGACCTCCGGGCCTTCGCCGCGCAGCATCGGCTCACGGTCGAAGACGGCTATCACAGACCAGTCTGATTTTTCCGATCGTCCGCCCACATCGACCACGGCCACATATCTTGATTCAATGCGGCATCCCGGAGAATATTGTGGAGGCTCCCATATTTTCCATGCTCCTGTTCCGGAGTAGAACTCCACTTCGGCGAGTTGTCTTTTCCTGAAGTTTTTATCGGGGATTATACCGGCGCATGGTTTCAGCGGGGAATCTATTTCTCCGGTGAAACGCGGATTACGACAACCGCTTCTGAGATCCTCCACCTTATATTTGTCGAAAACGCCTGCTCCCGAATGCACGAAAGCCTCCACATCGTCAGAAGGATACTCTGCGGCCATCAGTGCATGTTCGGAATACTTTGATCTCTCAGCCACATACCAGGCGATCGCTTCAAGTGTTGCTCCCTTCTCCCAGAGCCACCAGAGATAGGAACCGGGCTGTTCTCTGTCGGAAGTTGTGCCTTCGGAGTCTTTATTGGCAAGGAGACGCTCGGCGAACGCTCGCTGATCGGAAATATTCATGGTATACTGGTCAATATCAAACCAGGATATGAAAAGGGGTTCGAACTGAGACGTGCCCTTCTTAGCGGCTTCATATTCACGATGAAAGAAATTGCCGGTGCCGTTGGCCGTGGATTCATACACTATCATGGTCAATGGTTTGAGAAGTATGCCGGCACCCGCCGCTCTTGCAATCCTTTCAGGAGACTTTCCCGCCGTTGATTTCCAAATTCCTACCTCGGAGCAGTGAACAAGATTATAGTCTCCACCCCGGCATGAATCCGGACGCTCGGCGGAGCCAACCTTGATCTTGCATTTCCGTTGAGGAACACGTGTTATAGCCCTCGCTTTACCCACCCCTATGGTCTTGGCCTCCTTGTCGCTATATGTCTCACCCTCTTCGTGTAACAGTGAAACGGGATATGAGAGCATAAGACGGTCGAACATATCCTTTATCTCATCTGTGGCTGAGGCCTGATGCGCAATTATCAGAGAGTTCAACCCTTTTTCGTGAACGAGCTGCAGCCAAGCCATATATAGCTGGACACATGTCGATCCTCCCCATTGACGTGCTTTGAGAAGCAGAATACGGATCGGCCGCTCCTCACGCCTGATTTTTTCGAGACGTTCCACAAGAATGCGTTGAGGACGGTTCAAGACAAACAAACGGTCGTCGCCACCTCCCTTTGATTTGATGTAGGCATAGCTGGCTGCCCAGTACGGGAAATCATGAAGAATACGGCATCTTTCAAAAGTCTCGTCGGCTAAAGATTCCAACCCTCTTATCCTTTTCATTGTCTCAGGGAGCCAGAGCCTTTCACCTTTCCTTATCAATTGGAAACGAGGACCCACCGAACCTTCTCCCGTCAGCGGATCAAACGGTGCGGAATTACGGGCTTTCCTGCGTTCATTTTCTATTATAATGTTGTCTGCGTTCATTTCCCTGATTTATTTCGCCTGAAGCGGCATAGGATTACTTTTACTGTTTTTGGTGTGAGGTAGAATTTTGGTGCCGGTGTGTTGACGGCATGGAAGGTGGCCTCATATATGGTGGATTCGGGATGATGACTTCGATAATCGATGAATCGATTGAAAATTTCCCTGAACATCTCCTGCCGCAGCCTACTCATATAGCTTATGGAAATTCCCCGTATAATCATTCCCATCACTTCCGAGGCCCTTCGTTCGCTTACCCAGAAACGTGAGGTAGGGGAGTGAGCCGCCATTTCATACAATATGTCGGTTGAAACAACCCCGGAGGCGGCGATGGCTCTGCGAAAGGCTTGCCATAGCTCGGCATCTCTCTTTGATCCGAATTCGGATACTGCTCCTTTTTTCTTCATAATAATTTTAAGTAATAGTGTTTGATGGATGCAAAGTTAATATAAATATTTAACAATGCAAATGAAATATTTAGCAATGATAAATATTTATGGAATCCTAAGGTGATTTGCATTGTAATTTTGCAACGTAAACCAAGACATGGAATTAATTCTTAATATGAAAATGAAATGGAAAAAAGAGAAAAAACAGACGATTTCGAATTTGAAGGTGCAGTAGATTCTACACAAGAGAATGCAGAACTTCCTGAACCGGAGAAGGACGAGAGTACGGGAAAGGAGGATGATAACCGTTTATCTGAGCTTGAACAACTATTCGGTGCTTATCCTGAAACGCTGACCCTCCTCACCGGAGAGCAAGATTTTCCGATCGACGGGAAGATTACACATTTTATGGCCTCGGTGGAGGGTTTCGCACGGGGAGGCGGGTTTTCGCATCAGGAAATTGATTCTTCGCTGAAGATGCTTTTTAATATGGCGATTGCCGTCAGGAACGGGGTTCCGACTCTCGATATGATTGAGGTTCTTATGAAAGGTATCAGCTATGACCAGCGACTGGAAGAGGAGGTGAGAGCAGCTGAATTACGGGGTCGGAATGCGAACATAGAAGCGAGGATGCGGACAAAAACTGCCGGAGATGGAGTGCCTCATCTTGAAAGCAGAAGCGGAGGGAACGAGAAAAGAAACCGAGGCATTTTCTCTTTGGCAGAAGATGCGCGTAGATAATCCTATAAATCATTAATCACTAAAACTTAAAAGAGATGACAAAGACAATTGGAAATTCAGGAGTTGGTGATCACTTTCCAGGCCAACCTGCAACCGTATCAGCAGCCGCAGAAGGATCCTCCGGGATAGGATCGGGTCACTTCATTGAAAGCGACATTGATGAGGAACTTTTCAGATTCAATTCCGACGACACCCCGTTGATGAATCTGATGCTGAAGGCGAAAAGAGTTAAAGTCAACAGTCCGGAGGTGGAGCATTATATGATCGACGAACCGAGAAGCATGATTACCGTCAGTGAAGACATAGCCCTTCAGACGGCCTCACAGACCATTCTCCCGCTCTCACCGGCCGACCAGAATCTGCCACGGCCCTACAGCACGTTGCTTGTGAAAGGTGTGGACGGTTATGATGTCAC
The DNA here is from genome assembly GCA_014801535.1 of Bacteroides sp. Lineage (GTDB taxonomy): Bacteria > Bacteroidota > Bacteroidia > Bacteroidales > Muribaculaceae > Lepagella. The sequence goes on along the minus strand of JAAVEA010000003.1, from coordinate 80,830 downwards.
CGGACAGTTCCCCACCGTTGGACAGAGCCTTATGTTATTCGTGATCGGGCAGGACAACTCCACCAACTGTCCCATAGTGCGGGCAGTTAACGGTAAGAAGAATAATCCGGAGGATGAATTCAGCATCATACCCCGCATTCCTGCCGGCACCAAGATCGTTATCCTCGCCAATTCCCTTTATGAAACTCAGAAGGAGGTTGACCCTGACCTGATTGTGCCTCAGCCCACACGCATCTATCTACAGAAACGAGGGATGAATCAGGTGGTTAGTGATTATTTTGATTCGCAGAAGAAGCGAATACCCTTCTCCAAGGCGGTGATTGCGGAGCAGGCGATAGCCAATTTCAAGGTCAGAGGAAACCGCACCCTGTGGGCCGGACGCGCAGGAAAGTTCAAGCTGAATGTTCCGAGAATGGGATTTCAGTGTGTATATTGCACCGAGGGACTACGTTGGCAGTTCAAACGTGAGCTCATGCATAAAGGCCGATGGACAGTAGAAGATGTTATAGCGATGGCAAAAATGTTCTTCACCGGAGAAGATGTTCCCAAGTCGGCTCTGCTATTGGCGGGAAAGAATCTACTCGAACAGATTCAGTGTATCGATTTCAGCAAACATCCTGAGATACAGATCTCAACCAAAACCAATTCTTTGGGCTGGACAGTGACAAACTTCCATACCGTCTTCGGGGATATAGAGATAAAACGAGAGCCGACACTCGACCGCCTCGGGTGGAGCAACAGCGGCGCTCTTATCGGAGAAGACCGTCTGGTGCATTATGTATACAGTTCCGAACACAGTTTTTCAGATCGTGTGGAGGGTGAGGAGGCTACGCGTAACGGAATACTCATCTGGGATGCTCTTGCATTAAAGGGGAGCTGCCATATCTGGATCGATGGAGACAGCGAACATGCGTCGGGTTCTGCCTTGGGTATCAAACTTTGGAGCAGTGAGGAGGCGCCGGCCGATGCTGAAGAGGGAGATGTTTACTATCTCACGTGTGATTGTCCCGGTATATCCTCAAAGGCAAGAACAGGCCAGATGTGGAAAATGACAGTCGAAGAGAATGATGAGGGCGACATGGTCAATGTGTGGACGCTTTACACCGGAGAGATTATGACAGAGTGACAATTTTTGCTTAGATAGTATATTGACTTAGATTTGACTTAGATATAATATAGATATGAAAGCTACTTACGGTGTATCGGGCATGATGGAATGGATAGCTCTTATTCCGGCCGGTCAAAACATAGTAAGGGTGCGGTTCAGTGGCGGGAGCCTGTCGGGCTACGGTGTGACTCCCGCCACATTCACCACCGCTAACCCTGTCGTGATGCGACTGATCGAGGAGAGCGGTTATTTCAGGAGAGGAAAGATCAGACTTCTTAACAAGGAGTATGATGCCGTGGCCTCTGATATTTCCGGTACGGAAGAATGTGTCGATGAAAAAGAACGGCAGAGTGTGGTTGGTAACGTGGCATTTAAAAAGGAGAAGCGATGAGGGTAGATATAGATGAAGTGGTGGAGTCGGTGCTGATAAAACTTGATGAATCTCCCGATCTGCTTGATGAGGCCATTGAATACGGGTCTCCGCAATTTGATCTTCGAGAGCTTATCAGAAATATAATTGTGGAGGCTGCCGAAGCGGTTATTATTTCTGCCGACAGAGAATCGTTCGGAGAATGGCTCCCCTTGAGCGGTGCGGTAAGAAGAATCGGCGAAGGGTCTTCTGTGGGTCAGATATTCCGTGTGCCAGATGATTTCATGCGCCTGATATATCTGCGCATGAGCGATTGGACTGTAGGGGTGACAGAACTGATATCGACGGGAGATGTCTCAGTCAGTCTGCGTCGCCATTGGTTAAGCAGAGGTTGCGACCGAGTCTGTCCCCCTTTTGTGACTATGGGTTATCATGATGGTGAGCGCGCTCTTGAGATTTTCGGAAGTGTGGCCGGAAGCCGTGTTGCGGAAGGGGGATATATTCCCCGGCCTCGTGTGGAGGAGGAGAATAAATTGCTTTTTCCTCCGTCGCTCAAACATCTGCTGACCGACAAACTGGTGAATATAATTAAAGAGATAAGGGAATGAATGCACGTAACTTAATGACTCTAAAGGAGAAAATCTCCTACGGATTAGCCGTAGGCGTGATGATATGCGGACTCGTTTTGCTTTTTATGAGTTTTCATGTGCCTCCCGAAGGAGAGATCAATTCATCTGTGCTATATGCATTCGGTGAGATCTCTTTGTTCGTAGGTTCGATAATGGGAATTTCGGCCCATGTGAATGCATTGAAAGGTGATCTCCGCAAGGAGAAAGAGAATAAATTCTAAAAAAACGGAGATATGAGAAAGATAGATAAGATAATATTGCATTGCAGCGCCACTCCCGAAGGACGGGAGGTGACGGTGAATGATATACGATCATGGCATATTCAGCGAGGTTTCCGCACGATAGGTTACCATTATGTGGTTTATCTTGACGGGAGTGTCCATGCCGGGCGTCCGGTAGAGGAGATCGGTGCCCATTGTCTGGGACAGAATAAGAATTCGATCGGCGTATGCTACATCGGAGGACTTGATGCGAAACATCTTCTTCCCAAGGATACACGCACCGAGGCACAGAAGAAGGCTCTGAAGGAGTTGGTGGCGAGGCTCAGGAAGGAATTTCCGGGTGCCACATTGCATGGGCACAAGGAATTTGCTGCCAAAGCCTGCCCCTGCTTCGAGATTTCGGAACTATGACCACGGCACAGCCGGTGGAAATTGCTTCTTCCTTTAATTTAAAATTGCTTCTTTCTCTAATTCAGAGGAAGAAGCAATTTCATATTATTTATTTTCGGGACCTTCCGGACTGCCTACCATCGGAACCGAAAACTCGTCGGCTATAAGTTCGCCTACTATATCTTCGTCAAGAGGGAGGGTCTTGTCGCTTGGATGACGGGCCATAGAGACCGACATGTCTACAAATGTAGAAAGTTTCTCGCGAGAAAAGTTCTCTTTTAGACGTTCTGTCAATCTTGTCTTGATTGCTGCCGAGTAGTCTTTACGCTGTATATCGCGCATATCGTTCTCGTCTTCATCAAAAACCTCGGGGAAATTCCTGACCAACATTGTGACAGCATCGAGCGTCGATCGTTTGTCGGGATGTTTTTCAATAAGTTCGATCACGAGAGCCCTTGCGCTTTCCTTATCTTTATTCTCTATCGCTTTCTGGAGTTTAGTTTTCATAGTTTATAACGTGTTCTAATTATTCTGATAATTCTGATTTTCTGAGTTATTATAAGTCTGTTTCCCAAAAATGTAAAATTAAAAAAGGATTAACTTATTTCTCAGCCTTAAGTAGCACAAACAAAATAGTTAATGTATTTGGGAATGGGCGGACGCACCTTGGGTGCGTTCCTACATCGAGCCTATATCATTAATTATTTCCTGAATGACACTTACTTAATTTTAACAAATGTAAATTGCTATTGGTTTAAGATAAATAAAAAGCGGCCGCCCGAGGGCAGCCGCCGATATATAGAAGGTAATGATATTATGCAGTCAGCATAAGTCTTTTTTCATTATTAGAGCTGAGGACCAGCAGAAACGAGAGCCTTACCTGCGGGGTTGAACTCAAACTTCTTGAAGTTCTTGATGAACATCTCAGCAAGCTTGGTAGCTTTCTCAGTCCACTCTTCGGGGTTAGCGTAAGTGTCGCGGGGATCGAGGATCTTGGGATCTACGCCGGGGAGTTCAGTGGGAACTGTGAAATCGAAGATAGGAATCTGCTTGGTAGGAGCAGAAAGGATGCTGCCGTCGAGGATAGCGTCGATGATACCGCGTGTATCCTTGATTGAGATACGTTTGCCGGTACCGTTCCAACCTGTGTTCACGAGATAAGCCTTGGCACCGTTGGCGTTCATCTTCTTAACGAGCTCCTCAGCATATTTTGTGGGGTGGAGCTCAAGGAATGCCTGGCCGAAGCAAGCTGAGAAAGTAGGAGTGGGCTCAGTGATGCCGCGCTCTGTACCGGCAAGTTTGGAAGTGAAGCCGGAGAGGAAATAATACTGAGTCTGCTCGGGTGTGAGGATTGAAACGGGAGGAAGCACACCGAATGCGTCTGCAGAAAGGAAGATGACATTCTTTGCAGCCGGACCTGCGGAAACAGGCTTAACGATGCTCTCGATGTGATCGATAGGGTAAGAAACGCGAGTGTTCTCAGTCACACTCTTATCGGCGAAGTCGATCTTGCCGTTCTCGTCAACAGTAACGTTCTCAAGAAGAGCGTCGCGACGGATAGCGTTGTAGATATCGGGTTCGCTCTCTTTGTCAAGGTTGATAACCTTAGCGTAGCAACCACCTTCGAAGTTGAAGACACCGTTGTCGTCCCAACCGTGTTCGTCATCACCGATGAGGAGACGTTTCGGGTCGGTTGAAAGGGTAGTCTTACCAGTACCTGAAAGACCGAAGAAGATTGCAGTGTTCTTACTCTCTTTGTCGGTGTTGGCTGAGCAGTGCATAGAAGCGATACCGCTCTGGGGGAGGAAGTAGTTCATCATTGAGAACATACCCTTCTTCATCTCACCGCCATACCATGTGTTGATGATAACCTGCTCTTTTGAAGTAGTGTTGAACACCACGGCAGTCTCAGAATTGAGGCCGAGTTCCTTGAAGTTCTCAACTTTAGCCTTAGAAGCGTTGTAAACAATGAAGTCGGGCTTGAAGTCTTTGAGTTCCTCCTCAGTGGGAGCGATGAACATATTGGTCACGAAGTGAGCCTGCCATGCCACTTCCATGATGAAGCGGACAGCCATGCGGGTATCCTTGTTAGCACCGCAGAAACGGTCAACAACATAAAGTTTCTTGCCTGAGAGCTCTTTGATAGCGATCTCTTTGATCTCTTTCCAAGCCTCTTCGGTTACAGGCTTGTTGTCGTTCTTATACTCCTCGGTAGTCCACCAAACTTTATCTTTGGAGTTGTCGTCGAGGACGATGAATTTATCTTTGGGAGAACGGCCTGTATAAACGCCGGTCATAACGTTTACGGCGCCGAGCTCAGTTACAGTGCCTTTTTCGAAGCCTTCGAGAGAAGGATCGGTTTCAGCTTTGAAGAGTTCCTCGTAAGAAGGATTGTAGATTACCTCTTTGACATCCTTGATGCCATACTGGGACAAATCTATCTGTGCCATAGTAAATAAAAAATTATTTTGGGTTTAAAATTATTACCTTAAAATTATAAGTGCTTTCAAAAAATATAATCGGAAATCGATGTTTTTGACATGACCTATTTTTCTGAATGCAAAGGTAATCATTTTATTTGAAATAGCATATCTAATTAAATAAATTTTTCTTTAATAAAGTTAAAATAGGGGGATAGGTAGGATAGGCGGGATGGCATATCCCTCCTTGGGAGATTTAATTAAAAGTGAAGTCTTTTTTTGAAATGGCGATTGCTAATTACAAATGTAATCATAAATTTTTAACTATAAACAATATACATATAAACTAATGGTGAAATAATGTGTTGTAAGTAAAAACATAATATTAAAGAAAGCAACGATTGTTGCTTCCTTTACAATTATTAATGCAATTCAATATGGTGACATTGGCGATAATATTAGCGGCATGTGGGATGCTGGTCTTGCCCTTGGGCCGCTTATTTGTATCATATAAAAAGCATAAAGGTGACCCCTATTTTTCAGATGCTTCAAATGTTAGGAAATTCACGACTATTCGAAGGGTAATCAGTATCATATTAATTATCATTGCCCTGATCATCCTTAATTTGCAATAGGTCATAGATTCTTGGGTTCAATTGAAGTTCGATTTACATTTTTCATGGGGAATAATTGTGTGAATCCACATTTTTCATGGGGAATATCCTCAATAATTTGCATTTTTATTGGGGAATAATTTCAAAAAATCACATTTTTATTGGGGGATGAATATAGTATGGGTCATTTTGTATAAGTGAAAGTGAGGGCTTCCAGGAAGTCGTCGCGTCGCATGGGGAGCTGAATCTCTACCTTGAACCAACGGTAAGGGGCGCGGCGCAGTCCTCGGATGTAGGGTCCGTGGCTTCGGGCTATCATCCGCCAATGCTCGCGATGATGGGAGCCGTAAAGAGTAATTGTCACTTCATCCCTCTGAAAAATGCCACGCAGGAAGAGGTCAGATATGCTTTTGGAAGCCTCGGGCAGTCCGAGGTCGAGTGGTGCGGTCGCTATGTGCAAGTAGGGTCTCCAACCGGAGATGCCGGTGGTTGGAGAGGAGGATGTGGAATTGCCAGTTGAGCCATTGCCTGTGCTGCTCCCGTTTGAATTGGTAAAAGGATATGTAATTTTTTGAAGCGATGATAACCTTTGCAAAGTGCCGGCTTCAAGGGGAAATGGACTGAGCGTGGAATATGCACCTTCGGCTATATCCGAAAAGGGGATTGTGGCTACAATGCGGAAAATCGTCTCGGTCTTTGCCTGCGCAATAAGCGCGTCACTCTCATAACGTTCGTAATACCAGGTTCTCTCCCTGACACCATTGGCTGAGATGGAGCGTATTCCGGAAACAGTTGCATCAGGTGAATACAGATCTGACTGCCGGGTGATGAAAAACTCAACGGAAGTTATGATATCCTTATATTCCTCTGCATTTTCCGGCACAGGAATTGAAAACATGAGGGCTGCAGGGTAGTGAGAGACGGCCACTTCCGTATGAATTGATTTCTCATATACCTTATAAGAGGTTATGATAAGATCGGGAGCCTTCTCAGCGGGCACAAGCGCGACCGGTTCGGTGGGGTAAACCAAGGAATTGTCGAAAAGGCGGTAGCGGCAACCCATCATGAAGGGGGAGGTGAAAAGGTTCCGGTTTGTTGCTGAGGAGATGAATGAATTGACAGCCGAAAGCACAGCGGTGGTCATGTTCTTCTTGAGCGTTGCGCTTTCCGGCATGGTTACGTGAGAGAAATCGCCGGTGAACCACGCCTGAACCCTCTTATAGTCTTCCGCAGGGAATGAGAAATCCACGTCGGTCACAGGGAGGGTGGTGCCGTAGCCGGGAAGTGAACTTTTGTCAAATGAGAAGGAGGGGACGATTACAGGCAACGACGGAATGGCGGGATCGGTGCCCGGGGTGTCTGGAACGCCTGAGTCTGAAAGGTCAAAAACGGGTATGGAATCGAATGGAATACGTTTGGTAAATTTAGCCATAATCATACTTTTTATGCTTTAAGAATTGAAAATTAATATCGATAGTCAAAAATATAGCCTCCCGAAGTCAAAACATCCATAAATCTTTATTAATTTTGCAAAATAGCCATTCCCCGTCCATAATATAAGGGGAAACCTTGAAGGGGAACTTGGCCATCATCTGCTCCAAGGCAGAGGTTGCTTAAAGAAAAAGGAAACAAGAGAAAGACAAAATATCAATGAAAGAATTCAAGAGAACACTTATCACGACCGCTCTTCCTTACGCGAACGGTCCCGTCCATATCGGACACCTTGCCGGCGTATATGTTCCGGCCGACATCTATGCACGTTATCTCAGACTTAAAGGCGAGGAGGTGCTTATGATCGGTGGCAGCGACGAACATGGAGTGCCAATCACAATAAAGGCCAAGAACGAGGGAGTGACCCCTCAGGATATTGTGGATCGTTATCATAGGATTATCAAGGATTCTTTCGACGGGCTCGGCATCTCGTTCGATGTATATGGGCGCACCACATCTGATACCCACCGCAAGACAGCATCCGATTTCTTCAAGAAACTGTATGAGAAAGGCGAGTTCATAGAGAAGGCCTCAATGCAACTTTATGATGAGGAGGCGGGACAATTCCTTGCCGACCGTTACGTGACAGGCACTTGCCCCCATTGTGGCAACGAACACGCATACGGCGACCAATGCGAAGCCTGCGGAACAAGCCTGAACGCCACCGATCTTATAAACCCGAAGTCGGCCATTACAGGCAATACACCGATATTGAAAGAGACCACGCATTTCTATCTCCCTCTCGACAAATGGCAGAGCCGTCTGGAGGAGTGGATATTGAAAGACCATAAGGAATGGAAATCGAACGTATATGGACAGTGCAAATCCTGGCTCGAGATGGGTCTGCAGCCGCGTGCAGTGAGCCGTGACCTCGACTGGGGTATACCTGTGCCGGTGGAGGGCGCCGAAGGGAAGGTGCTCTATGTGTGGTTTGATGCTCCGATAGGATACATCTCCAATACTATCGACCTTGTAGGCGACGATTACACAAAATGGTGGAAAGATCCTGAAACACGCATGCTCCATTTCATCGGAAAAGATAACATAGTGTTCCACTGCATAGTCTTCCCCTCAATGCTCATGGCCGACGGCAGTTATAATCTTCCCGACAATGTGCCGGCCAATGAGTTCCTTAATCTTGAGGACGACAAGATTTCCACTTCACGCAACTGGGCTGTATGGCTCCATGAATATCTTGAGGAATTCCCCGGAAAGCAGGATGTATTGCGCTATGTGCTGACAGCCAACGCTCCCGAGACCAAAGACAATAATTTCACGTGGAAAGACTTCCAGATGCGCAACAATTCAGAGCTTGTGGCAATCCTGGGTAATTTCGTGAACCGCGCGGTGGTGCTTACTCATAAGTATTTCGACGGTGTGGTGCCCGAAGCCGGCTCACTCACTGAGGTGGAGGAGAAGCTTATTGAGGAGATCCGCAGTCTGAAAAAGGAGATGAGCGAGGCGCTCGACACGTTCCATTTCCGTGAGGCCCTTCGTCTTGCAATGGATATGGCACGCGCCGGCAACAAGTATCTTCAGGAGACAGAACCATGGAAGGTGGCAAAGACGGATATGGCTCGCACTGCAACAATTCTCAATATAGCTATCCAGACCTGCGCCAACCTCTCGATAGCTTTCGAGCCATTCCTTCCCTTCATGTCTGCCAAGCTTGTGAAGATGCTCGGAGGCGACAAGATAAGCTGGGATATGCTCGGCTGTTTCGACCTTGTGCCGGCCGGAGCAAAGATTGGCGAGCCGGAGCTGCTGTTTGAGAAGATTGAGGATGCGGCTGTCGAGGCACAGGTGCAGAAACTTCTCGACACCAAGAAAGCCAATGAACTGAAGGCGTGGAAGCCGGAACCTGTAAAAGAAGATGTGGATTTCGAGACATTCGAGAAGGTTGATATCCGTGTGGGAAAGGTGCTGGAATGTTCGAAAGTGAAGAAGTCAAAGAAACTGCTCCAGTTCCTTATTGAAGACGGTATGGGCACTCGCACCATCCTCAGCGGAATAGCCCAGAGTTATGAAGATCCATCGGTGCTCGTGGGGAAGGAGATATGCTTCGTAGCTAACTTTGCTCCACGTAAGATGATGGGGATAGAGAGCCAGGGAATGATAATGAGTGCTGTGAATCCTGATGGAACACTGACCGTTGTCGGACCTACAGGCCCTGTTCAGCCGGGTGCACAGGTAGGTTAAATTTTCGATACGCCTAATGCCGCAGGTATTTTGAAAATGCCTGCGGCATTCTTTTTATGGAAAAATTTGAAGATTAGAAATAAAAAGCTTAATTTTGTGTTATTAGTAAAAAGGAAGGATTATGGAAAATATGGATTGCATTAGAATCTCTCGTCCATCAAACGAGATGATTGATTTCTTGGAAAGGACTCAGCATAGGAAAAAAACTCAGATGGATAAGATTTGTGAGAAGTATCATAAGCTGATAAATGGGTAATGGATACGATAGAAACGCTGATACCGGATAATAAGGGCAATCATTTAGTGGTTGTCCTTTATTTTTATGATGAGATAGATAAAAGGCATACTTTTCAGATACCGGAAGAATATCAGAATCTGGAGATTGCCGATATAAATATCAGAAAGCTTGATCTGGAGAAGCCACTGGGTGTAAAGAGTCTTTTCAAGCTATGCGACTGGTTGATAGATCAGTTTATGATGTTTCCTAACGCTATATTTTCATTTATATGTTCTATGGATATATGTTCTATGGAGGATTTGGTTTTGAGACATTCCGCCATTACCCCGGAAGAATACAGATGGAAACTTTTCGAAGCTTTATATCATAGAAGTCTTAAACGGTTGCAGTCCCTTGATATAAATTCCATTTCTATTATCGTGGGTCCAGAAGGATATCAGGCAGATGCGCGGATTTTTTACAGACCCCGGCATTCCTCGATTGTGCATATTGTAGAGTCACATTTAAAAAATAAATACAGATAAAGACCGGGACTTATTGGATAATGTGAATTTAAAAACAGTAATATGAAGATAGGTGTGAGGAAACAGCCCGTGTTTCTATACAACGTGGTTTCATTATGGCGTTCCTTGGTGCTCCCTCGCTTCGTGAGACGCATCCAGAGGAGGCTTTGCTTGCGCGGATGGGAGAGCAGGGGTGATGCCGAAGAGATCAAACGGCGGGTAAATTATTATTTCCCTCTCCATATACCCTTCTCGCCCGGCCCCGGAGCAAGAGAGATAAGAAAGATCTCTCTCACCGGCTCTCACAGCACTTACTGGTATGACCTCATGCGCTATCTCCGGGGATTCCCGAAAAGAGAAAAAATAGATTTCATTGATGGCGACACCTGGGAGAATCCCGATTATCCCGTTTTCGGGAAGGCTCGCCGCCTTGATGAAAAGGCTGGAAATGTTGCCTTGATGAACCTCGACCGCCGGCGGCATTTCCTGAAGGTGTGCGATCCCATACCTTTTGTCGAAAAAAGGCCACAGCTCTTTTTCCGTGGAGATGTTGATGCCAAGGAGAACCGTCGCCGTTTCATGGAGTTGTGGTGGGGAAATCCTCTTTTTGACTTGGGTGACACCTCTCCCCGCAACGAGACAGTGTGGCATAAACCTCGAGTCGGGATAGAAGACCATTTCAGATATAAGTATATCCTCGCTCTCGAGGGGCATGACGTGGCTTCGGCGTTGCAGTGGATATGCGCCAGCAACTGCATCCCGGTAATGACGCGCCCCACTGTGGAGAGCTGGCTTATGCACGGGGCGATGATTCCAGGTGTGCATTACATAGAGATATCCGACGATTTCTCTGATGCAGGCGAAAAGATAGAATATTATAATTCTCATCCTGAAAAAGCGGAGGTCATTGCCAAGGCATCAAAGGAATGGGCGCGACAATTCGATGATAAAAGACGTGAAAATATAATCCACTATCTCGTGGCAGAGAAATATTTTTCTCTTATTACCAAAGAACACAATTCATGAATCTTCTAAAAAAAATCGGAACAGAGCGGTCGGTGATTTCGCCACTGATTGCTTGCACACTCAATATAGTTCTTATCTTTTTAATCTATACTCTGCTGAGAGGGGAATATCTTCTTGAGAATTACAGTTATTTCCAACCGGCGATACAGGAAGGCTATATCCGGGAACTTCTTTGTGCAGGGCCTGTGTTTGATGCGCCCGGTATTTTCTATCTTAATGCCCTATACATATTGATGATGCTCCTCCCTCTTCACTGGAAGGAGCGGGAAGGGTATTACCGGGTCTGCAAATGGGTTTTCATAATAGTAAATTCAATCGGCATCATCTCCAACCTTGCCGACTCAATATATTTCAGCTATACGCTTCGTCGCACCACCTTCGATGTATTCTCCGAATTTGCCGGCGACGACAATATGATTAAGATTGTCGGAGTGGAACTTGTGAGACATTGGTATCTTGTGATTTTGGCCGGAATCCTTATCTGGGGGATGTGGAAGTTATATTCCACTCCTTATCCCGGGGCGAATACCAGACCATTGTGGAGGTATTATATATTGGCTACTCTTTCCCTCACCGTCGGAGCCTTCACCACTGTGAGCGCAATCCGGGGAGGATTCCTTAACCATTGGTGGCAATATATCTTAGGAGGGATAGCGCTCTACGGTGGTTGGAGGATTCTGAGAAAAGGAAATTTGATAAGCTTCGGACGCAGAATCTGCGGATCTTTCTTATATAGCAGTGGAATCATCCTTATCCTCACTGCTCCCATAGGTGGATGGCGACACCGCGACATACGCCCTGTGGCCTTGTCAAATGCCAATAAATATATCCATCGGCCTAATGAGGCAGCCTTGGTGCTCAATACCCCTTTCACCATTATACGGACCATCGGGGCTGTTCCCTTTGCAGATCCAAAGTATATGAGCGAGGGGGAGATGGTCGCGCTATATACGCCTGAGCATCTTCCCACGATTGAGAATGATTCCATCGCTAAGAAAAGAAAGAATATTGTTGTGATTATTCTTGAAAGCTTCGGCAAGGAATATATCGGCGCCCTCAATCACGATATTTTGGGAAAGGATTACAAAGGTTATGCACCTTTCATTGACTCGCTTGTTAATGTATCGGCCACCTGGCGATGGACATTTGATAACGGGCAGAAGAGCATAGAGGCCATGCCGAGTGTGCTGGCCGGAATACCCTCGTTCGTGAAACCGTTTGTGTTGACTTCGGCCTCCATGAACCGGCTGAAAGGTTTGCCGGCGATATTGGGCGACGAAGGTTATTCTACGGCATTCTTCCATGGGGCCCGTAAAGGTTCGATGGGGTTTGACGGCTTTGCAAGTAGTGTAGGGTTTAAGGAATATTATGGGCGCGAGTCGTTCATTGAAGATGGGCGCGCCGGAGGAGAGGAGGAATTTGACGGATATTGGGGGATTTGGGATGAACCTTTCCTTCAATACTTTGCCATAAAGCTTACCGATATGCCGCAGCCTTTCATGGCAAGTCTCTTCACCCTCTCCAGTCATCATCCTTTCAATGTGCCTGACAAATATAAGGGGCGCTTCCCAAAAGGAACAGCCCCTATACACCAGACCATCGGATATACGGATAATGCTCTCAGGGAATTTTTTGCGACCGCCCGGAAGCAGCCGTGGTATAATAATACTATATTTGTCATCACCAACGATCATACTAATGAACGCAGCCATGATGAATACCGCTCCGGCATCTCTGCGTTTTACGGCCCGATTCTGATCTTTGACCCTAACGGCAGGCTGCCCACGGGTATTCAGGAGGGGATAGCCCAACAGATAGATGTCATGCCCACTATTCTTGGAATTACGGGATGTAGTGAAGGATACGTTGCATTCGGGAAGGATCTCTTCTCCACGCAGCCCGAGGATAGTTGGGCAGTTAACTATAACGGCTTGTATCAGTATGTGAAATATGGGTATGTATTGCAGTTTGACGGCAAGAAGAACGTTGGCCTCTTCCAGCTGGGCGATCACAAGATGGAAAAGAATCTGCTTGGTTCAGATCCAGAACTGGAGAGAAAGATGCAGCGCGAACTTGAAGCCCTCATTCAGCAGTATATGCAACGCATGCTCAATGATGGGCTCACTGTGGGGAAATGATAGCTTTATTGAAGTGATTCCGGTGGTGTGGCAATGATCGGTTCAGTCATGCGACGCGTGGAAGAGTCGAAATTGGCTCCGATTAGAAATATTTTTTTCCCCGAAACTGTCTCGCGGAGCCAGTATTTCTTTTCCAAGATTTGTTCCATTGCCTTCTCGGAAGAGGAATCGATNTTGAATTCAAATATATAGATNTATTCAGCAGTCTCCACTTGAAGGTCTATGCGGCCGTCGGATGTGCGGTCTTCCATTTTAGTAAATTGGCCAAGAAGGGTGAACAAGAGATACACTGCATTCTGGAAGTGCGCTTCAGCACTTCCTTTCTCATTATATGGAACTGAGGCCATAAGACTCTCCATACGTTTCATGAATNNTTCAGGCTTGCCTGCACGAATCTCCTTCACNAAATCGGGAATTGAGAATCCTTTACGTTCAATTTTAGGAACATAATTACGTATCAGGAATTTAAGGAATCCATATTTAACCTCTTCGTTGGGATAGGCAAGTAAATATTCATTAAACTCCGAATCGTAATCTTTGATTGTGATATATCCGGTCTGATAAAATGCCGGAATTGGGTCGGAATCGAGGAGTCCGGCCGATTCTAAGTAGCGACGGTCGATGGTTGTCGGAGATATTTCGCTGAAAGGATATTCTCCCTTTTCGATAAGTCGCATAAGATAGGTCGGGGTCCCGGAGGCAAACCAATAGTCGCGCATGGAATTGTCGGCAAAAACATTCACTAAGCTGAAGGGATTGTAGATATCCGGTGAAGTTTCCGAGAAATGGTAACCGTCGTAACGTTTGCGAAGCTCAGCTCTTACATCCTCACGGGAAACTCCCATTTTTTCNGCCAGAGAATGGATTCCCGGTTGGAAATAGGTGTCAAGTTCATCGGCAGTGATACCGCAAATGGCTGCAAATTTATATGAGAAGGAGATGTCGCGAAGGTTGTTGAGATCTGANAAGATTGAGACCTTTGAGAACCGAGCNACCCCTGTAAGCATTGCCATCTCAATGTANGGATCCATNGTTTTAAGATTGGAATAGAAGGCTTTGAGTTGCGAACGGTATGTTTCAGACAATTCCGGGTTATTNATAGCATTCAGCAANGGCTTGTCGTACTCATCAATCAAGATTACAACTTTNCGTCCTGTCTGTTCAGCCAGANTTTTTATCAGATTGCCGAATCTTANGCTAACGGATTCATCCTTGTTTTCGTTCCTGACAATTCCAAAACTCTTTTCCCAATCAGCTACCTGTGAGTTTAACTTCTCCAGGAGNCCTGAAGAANAGGTGTAGTTACCATTGTTCAGATCAAGGTGTAACACCGGANGTGGTTCCCAGTCCTCAGTTAATGAGTCAAGGGCGAGACCTTTGAAGAGGTCTCGCCGCCCCTTATAATAAGCCTCCAGTGTAGATAGGAGCAGGCTCTTTCCGAAGCGTCTCGGACGCGACAGAAAGAAGTAGCCTTTTTCCTTAATAATTGAAAAAATCAGATCCGTTTTATCTACATATAGAAAATCCTCTTCCCTGATTTTCTCAAAACTTTGCACTCCAACCGGATATCTCATGGTCATAATGTTTATTAAAAAGAGTATTGACTTAACCTAAGAAGTGTAGCTCTTTTTCAATACGCTTTTAGGCAAAGATANNAAAAATAACTTAAAGTTTATATGCCAAAAGCGTAAATTACACTGGAAAGTTAGAAAAAGTGTGCAAACGCAACACTTTTTCTAACTTTCCAGTGTGATTTCTTACTAATTTTCCAGTGAGGTTTCTAAAATAGAGGATTCATTTATTTCTTGGCCGAGAGTTGATTGCGGTTTAACCGGACGGTGTAATCCTGCATGAAGGCACGGGCCCANTCAGTCATGGCCTTGACTTCGGCTTCATCGTATTTAGTGAGGGGCCGGTTCATGTCATAGTCATTTTTCCAATCANAGACACCTTCAACTTTTTTCATATCGGGTGAGAATCGAATCGCATATTTAGGGCCGCAAACCTGATATGCTCCTTTTATATACATCAAAGCGTAGCTCTTTTCATCATCGCTGCCAAGNATATTCTTTCCAAGGGCCACATATTCGTCGGGNTAGCCTGCGAGTGATAGGATTGTCGGCGGCACATCAAACTGTGTGACAAACTTTGATTCCATACGTTCAGGCTGTAGGGAACCATCGGGGGTGAAGATCATCAATGCGATGTGTGGAAGCAGGAAGCGTGAAAGATAGACCGGCTCTTTCAAGGCNCGGAAGCCATGNTCNCCCAAAATTATAAATATGGTGTTNCNATACCAAGGNTCTTTCTCTGCCAAGCGGAAAAATTCGCGGATTGCACGATCTTCATATTCCACAGTCTGCCTAATATCATCAGGGTAGCGGTATGGTTCTGTTTCCCAATCATCAGGCACACCGAATGGTGCGTGAGGATTAAGGGTGAACCATCCTGCAAAGAAAGGCTGGGGGAGGTTCGATATATCTTCAACGGCATATTCAGCCATCTTATGATCCCATACGCCCCATTGACCGTCGAAATCACGGTCAAGTCCATAATCTTCACGGGTNANCACCTTTTCAAATCCTGCCACATTCAGGGTCTGGTCTATGTTAAATGAACCACGGTTACCTCCGAAATAGAAGCGCGTGGAGTAGCCTTTCTGTCTCAGCAGGTTGGCAGGAGCATCAATTGAATTGGCATAATATGGTGAGGTCATGAGAATCATATCTCCAAAAGTGGGTACGCCTGCGAAAATTGAGGTTATCCCTTCGATTGACCGCACTCCGGTGGTGAAGGCGTGAGGAAACACCACCGACTTTGAAGCAATGGAGTCGAGAAAAGGCATCAGGCTTACTGTGGTATCGCTTTTCACGGGATTAAAACTGTCAAGCCACACTATTCCCCCGCTCTCTATGGTGATGACCATTATATTCTTTCGGTTGAGTTGCGCGCCGGGAACAGNCTTATGGACTGATGTCCTTATCNGCTTGAGCTCTTCATCGGAGAAGAATCGCATCTCCTCAATGCGATTCTCTTTTTTAAGGGTGCGGAGAATACAGAATGGGGTGTTGAGCACNACATTCATCTGCGGGGCCTCGCTNGTTCCCCACACGGCATCTCCAATCGATAGCGGACGGCCGGGGCCTACGTGTCCGCGTATGCAGAGGAATGTGGCTCCTGCTGAAAGGATGAAAATTGCAATCCGCAAGGAAACAGCTTTATTCTTGGAGAGGGACCGGAAGAGGGATGAGGAAGGCTTGATGGCGAAAGCCGTGATTATCAGGAGTGCTATAACGAGCAATGCGCAAAGGAAGTTCCACCAATAGTCTTTTGCGAAAGAGAGGATTATCTTTCCCATCTCAGGGTCGCTCCAGATGGTGGTTATAGCTTGCCAGCGGAGATGGGTGCCGTTGAAACGGAAGAAAGGCACATCGGCTAAGGCAGGAAGAAGCATCAGGGAATTGCAAATAGCGTAAATGATATTCGAAGCCGTCAGGTATCCTGATTTCTTCACAAAATTAAATGGAAGAAAACGCATGAGAATGAAGGGCGCGTTGAACCACGCCCAAGCACATAGGTCGAATTTCAAGCCTATAGCCGATAACTGCAACAAGCGCATGGCCGATAAATCCCCAACCATATCCGCATTATATGCTGCGAAAGCAAACCGCGTCAGCCATAACAGTAACAGAGGAATGAAAAGTTGGAGGAGTGTGGCAGGATAGTAATTTAACCGAATATTGCGTTTCATCTCATTAATGCGGATTAAGAGAGTGTTAAAGATTATTCTAAGAATTTTCGACAGACTTATAAATATCCATTATCTTGCTGAAGAATATGTCGTAGGAAAACCTCTGTACGAAAGTATGGAATGCCTCATCACCCATCTTTTCACGAAGTGATCTGTCGGAGGCTAAGTTTCTGATGGCAGCGGCGAGTGCCTCCGGATCTGAAGGTTTTACAAGAATGCCATCTTTACCATCGGTGATAATCTCTTTCTGCCCCCCATTTGAAGTGGTTATAACGGGACGTGCCTGCGACATATATTCAATGACGGTTAATCCGAAAGACTCCTCCACAATGGAGGGTGCGATGCATATATCGGCCTTGACAATAGCCTCATAAATCACAGGGAAGAACCCGATCCATTCGATGCGGTGCGAAATATTACGGCTTGCAGCAAGTGATTTCAGATGGTTTACATATTCCTCTTTCCCTGTCCCTGCAATTAGTAAGACGAGCGGTAAATCGGGGAGCAGGGAGAGGGCATCGATGAGGATATCGATCCCTTTCTCCGAAGCTATGCGTCCGGTGTAGAGAAGCTTAAGAGGTTTGCTTTCAGGAGGGGGGAGTGGGGTTATGAATTTGTCGGGAATAAGAATGCTGTTATGAATAACCTCAATCTTCTTTTTATCTATTTGTGGGTTGCCGGAAAGGAATCTCGTCTTGGCAAGATCCGACACAAAGATAAGGGAATCTATGGCGGAAAATATAAATTTCCATCTTTGGGAGCGTTTGGCGCGCTTCACAAGATGGCGCGTGCAAACGAGTTTCACATTAGTCCCTTTTCCAAGGATGCGTTTAGTCCTGGCCACAATCTCTGCGTCTTTAAAAGTATGCACGTGGATAATCACGTCGTTACATCCCAGTTCCTTTATTAAGCGGGCAAGAAGGAAAGGGGAGCGAAAGTCGGNGAAACCACCTAAAGGCATACGGGTTACATTTGCTCCGGCCTCAGCAAATTGCTCATCAATCAATGGCTTCCCTCTGGTAACTGCCGTAACGTAATGACCGGCTTCGATCGATTTGCGGCAGAGATCGAGTGCATATCTTTCTCCTCCTCCCCAGGTGACAGCCCTGACAAGATGAATGATATTCATATCAGTTTTCTTTGATGAGTCCGTTCTTAATTCGTGTAGCCCGGTTTTCTCTATTTCGGTTGAGGATAGCTTTGTTCTCGGGTGAATCGAGGGGGAGGCGTTGGTGACACCGATGAAGCATCAGTGCGTATCTTGGCACAGCAAGACATTTCATTCCTGCATTTTGGGCGCGCAACTCAAGATCAGTGTCCTCACCCGTTCCGGGATTTACATAATCTTCGTCGAATCCATTGAGGCTTACCAAGTCAGCCTTATACATTCCCATATTGCATCCTAAGAATCCGTGCGGACGTGTTCCTAACGGCTTGCCGAAAAAGAAGGGGAAGCGGAGGGTGCGGCGCAATTGCGAGAGCGTCTTGGAGAATGAGGATTTAAACATGCTGCGCAAGACTGCTCCGCGAACTTTTGAGAAATAATTTTTCGGAAGTGTGGCCCAGCTTACAACCATTTCGCTTATTCCCGGCGCCATATCCACCCGGCGCCCACCTACGATTGTGTTCTGACGGCGGAGACGCAGGTGATCCTCAACAAACTTTGGATGGGGCACGCAGTCACCATCCACGAAAATGAGGTAATCGCTTTCTGCAAGACGCACGGCCTTGTTCAGTGATTTATTCTTACGCCACCCTTCATCTTCCTGCCAGGAATGGCGAATACGGAGGTCGGGATGGTCGCTGATATATCGGTTGATTTTCTCCACCGTGTCCTTATTCGAGCCATCATCGGCAATAATGACTTCAAAATCTTTCTCTGTCTGCATTCTGAGTGCATCCAGGATAAGGCGAAGCCATTCAAAATGGTTATATACGGCGATGATTATGGAAGCCGACGGCGGATTATGGAATTCTTTCATAGGGAAATGATAAAGTTCCTGCAAAGTTAACCATTTTGTTCTAATGGGGCAAGAGTTAATGATATATGGGGATATTGGGAGTCTAAACAGGCAAGAAGAAAAAATGGTTGCAATCAGAAATATAAAATTATTAAAGTTTTTGATTTGGTTTGTGAATCTCTTAGCTTATAGTTACTTTTGCATTATGTAAAAATACGCAGTGTATTGCGTATTTTTACGCAATGCACTGCGTAAAAATAAGAAGTATGTATAAACGCTCAGAATATAAGGTAATTAAGAGTAGGATGGAAGAACCTCGCAGGTTCATAGGCATTCAAGCATCGCTTTGAGGTGACATATTGGCGAGAGGGTAATGAGGAAGTGGATTTTGTATTGAAGAAAAATAATTCCATTGTTGCTATTGAAGTAAAAGGAAATGCAGAGAAACGAACTGTCGGACTTGATGAGTTCAAAAAGAAATTCAAACCCTTGAATGCATTTATCGTGGGTTCGGAAGGTGTGAGGCCGGAAGATTTTCTTAAGATGGATTTACGAAAACTTTTCTAATCATTATAAAATTTAATAACTATCTTCATAAATCCCCATTGAGATCTATTTTTATTACAGAGCAGACATACTGCAAGATTGTAGGATAGAAGGATTAAAAATTGATTTTTGAAGGGTATCGCGGATAAGCCTTAGGGCTTGGCGAGGCGCGGATGGGGTGCGGATCTTTTTTAGGTTTTATATTGAGGATGGAAGTCATTGTATGTTTATCGCGGTTCAGATTGCTTCGCAATTTGAAGAGCCGGATCAGAGCGGATCTATGCAGTGCGCAGCCTACCGCGAAAATCCGCTGCCGATCGGCGAAAAGTCTTAATGGATTAAGACCCGCGATTCCTTTTTTTCTTTAATTATCCCAATAATAATATGTGTATCTCTACTCTGTATTGATAGATTTGGGGATTTATGAGGATAGTCTTTAAAATCTTTTGGAGAGAGTCTAAGTTTAAACAATATATTTGTGTATATTGTATATATTATATATCTTTGTGTTCTAAAAGTAAATATTATGGCAACATCAATAAATATCAAGCGAAAAAATATTGACCTTCCTGTAGATGCTCTGCAGAAACTCTCCATTATGGCAGTGGCACAGGGTAAAAGTTTAAAGAATTATATAGAGACCCTACTTATTTCAAAAGCTAATTCAGTGTCGATTGAAGTGAGTGAGAATCCTTCTCCGTCGGGAGATCCATGGTTTGAGGATGCTGAAAACATGGCTTCCGTGCAACGAGGAATAGCAGAAATGAAAGCAGGTAAGGGAAAGGCCTATTCAATTGACGAAATAAGAAGTCTTTTGGGCGTATGAATTATGAGTTGATACTGATGCCGGAGGCAGAACGTCACTTGAAGGAATGGAAGGGGTCGGGGCAAAAGAAAGTATTAAAGAAAATTGTCGATTTATTTGAGGAACTTCGGCAACATCCTACCACCGGTACAGGACATGTGGAACCCCTTAGGGGTAATTTATCAGGATTATGGAGTAGGGAAATAAATAAGGGGGATAGAATGATTTACGGCATAGAAGATGATAAGATAATAGTTTACGTAGTTTCTCTCAAAGGTCATTATAAGGATAAATAAAAGAAGCCTGAATTGAACCGTAGCTAGAAATAATTTGTGAAAAAAATAAAAAGAATCGGATTCACATAGGGAAGAATCCGATTCTTTACTTTGTTTTATAATTTTCTATATGCGGACGCACCGTAGGTAGTTCTCTGCATTTACGATTCAGTTTGATTCTTGTTATTTTTGCGGATTATAAAGATTGACGTCTTTAATCTGCATTATTATAAAATGAGATAATGTTGCTATAAGAACAAAGGTAGGAACATTATAAAGGCGAGGAATGTGAATAAGAATGCTTCCACAAATGCCATGTAGCCGACTGCTAATTCCGCGGTATATCTGTCCTTGCCACTCGATGTCACGTCTTCCCATTCCACTCCTCAATGACTTCCTCTAAACCGATATCATGAATAGTGCTATTTTGCACATGCAGTATGGTTTCATTTTCTTTCCTCCCTCCACCACTGCAAGATATATGGAAGAGAAGAGATCCACAAAGAGAAATTACAATTTTATGCATAAATCTAATGCTATTATAGTAAGGAGTTAAAATGTTGTAAGTTAGAACCATTCAATTTAAATCTTGCAGTATTTGAAGTCATGACCAATGATAACATCAACGATGTTAATAAATTGAAAATCATTATATTTAAAATTTTGCCGATAAATTTCCAACTTAAGGTTCCCGTTCCAAATTAATCGTATACAACTTACGAATATCATTCTCAAGATATGAACTATTTATCAATTCCCCGGTCCAACTACCATTAGACTCATTTCTTAATAGCGCATATTCAAACAAATCGCCTCCATCAGGCTTGTAAGTACGAAGTAGTACTGCCGGAGTATTATTTAGATCTAGATCGAAAATCAAAACGCCATTAATTTTGAACCAGTGTTTATCAGAATCGCCATACCGATTTAGTATTTTGGTATAGGCATATCTTCCGGTCACCGAAGCATCAGCATTAACCCTCAAATCCATTCTAATTGGAATTGTATCGTAAGTGCCGGTATAAGAACATGTCTGATTTATACCATCTACTCTTTCCCTTATATATGATGCTGATTCCATTCTATAACCAGAAAGACCGAAAAGAAACCAAATTTTATCGGGAATCCATGAAATGGAAGATAGGTTTGTAACAGTATCCCCTCTTTCCACTAATTCTACGACTTGATTGGAATCCCAAAACCTACTACTGTCTATAGCATAATAACTCGAATCCACTGAGTCGAGTTGTTCATAATCATCTTCATCCGTTGAAGGATCATATTCCGAGGTTGGAGTTTTTGTGGTGAATTGATAATATTGTTCATCATGATCCATAAGCACAAGTTTTGTTGTTGTTTTCTCTTCAATAGTATATGGATTTGTAACACTTTCAGAGTTCCATCGAGCATCCTCCTCCAAATCCATTTTCATTTCTTTTATCCTGCTTTTAAGTTTAGACGGGATTTTCCCCATTGCTGAACCTATCATTCCATTAGCGGACTCTTCAACCTTGACAGATACCTTATCATAATCCTCATCGAGAATTAACGACCGACCTTGTATCCACCATTTTCCAAAACGGTTTTCTTTCATAACCAAGGCATCCTCCAACATTGCACCTGATACAAAATTGCCGCTCGGATGATTCCAGCTTTTTACATCAAAATGCAGTTCCTCTTTATATTCATAATCTCCATTAGGTTTTAGATTTAAAATGATTTCTTGCTTAATATTGGCATCGTCATTATTAAGCAAATCCTGATAAGTCCATTCGGCAACATAAGATTTCTCCTCATTTGTAAGCCATTTGTTACCTGATTCGCAAGAGAGAAGAAGGATAGCACAAGCTATCGGCAAAACGAAATGACGGATATTATTTATATTTTTATCCATAATTAATCTTTAATAAGCTTCATAATCTCTGAAATATTTTATCTTATCTCCATCCTTATCTATGGTTTCCAGATTATCGGAGTCAATTGAAATGATTTTCTCTTTGGATATACCATCCTTTTTAATTTCATCCTTGACATTATTCCGAATTTCCTTCCTATCCTCCACCCCTAAGCCAGGATTGAAGGCGAATCTCAATGACTCCATATCATATTTCATTCTTATTTCATCTTTCGTGGCGCTCCAGTTTCCCATAATCCGAAAACTGCAAATATATTGACCATCCTCACTATAGGTGAAATCTTCTCTAAAAGTCCTTTCTCTTGCATTAAAATGAATAATTGAATAAGCGGAACTATTATTCTCTTCCTGATTCTGAATCCAGCAACCATGCAGTTGTGTCATCGTAACCGGGTCTCCTTTCCCCAATCCGGAACATACTAAATATATTATTACCCCAATTGCTATTATTGACGCTCCACCCCAAACATAGTACCACTTCTTTTTCTTTGTATCAACATCTGTTATTAAAGAGGGCTGTTCCTCTTTTACCGACGGCGGTATTACTTCCGAAGGATTATCAATACTCTTTGGATTATTTTCTAAATTAATTTCAGCGGATTGGGTGTTAAAATTTAGAGACTTTTCATCTGAATCCGCTATATATCCAACCACGCCATCAATCAAAGCTACCTTAAGATCGTCCCGATTAAATAAATCAGCCACTTCCGGATCCCTTTCCGCCATTTCCAGTCCGTCATTCAGAAGATTATACATTCTCTTCAACACTTTAACATAAAGAAAATAGCAAAGATATATAAGTCCTATCACTACCCTTATCCACAACTTAGCACCGCCTTTGGCACCTAAAGCGAAAATCAAAATAATCACCAGAATAATAATGAAAGGAAACTTTATAAGGGCATTTCCCAATTCTCCCATCTCCCCCTCATAATTATTCTTAATCAGTATTCCAACCCATACAGATAAAATGGTGAAAACCAGCAAAAAGAGGCCTTCTGCTATTAATACACTTTTCTCATCAGCATTTTGAAAGATTAAATCATAGAGTATATTCGCAACATCTAAATATACAATTGCATAACCTAAATTCGCAATCCCATGTCTCAAAGCTCTACATGCTTTAGAGAAATTCCAAATAAATAAAAGCCCGGGAAGGGCACATAGAGTGGCAAGAAAAGGAAATATGGGACCAGATGCATCTTTAACTTCCGGAATTTCTAATACTATTGTAAAGCATATACCTATAATCATTCCCCAAAATAAAGAAGAAACCCCTGGATTGGTACAAGGTAATAAATCAATCGGCATCTTTTTTTCTTCGCTCGTATTCATATTTTACTTTATTTATTTCATGAATTTAGTTTACCAAGTTGAACTTGCTCATTTTTGATTTAGTCGCAAAATAATCAATGTATTTTTTCTGGTATATTCTCTTGAACTACCTTAAGTTCGTCAACTGTCATAGATTCTTTAGATATCTTGCCTCCGGGCTCTCTTCCGGGCGTTAAGTTAGCAAAAAAAATGCGTGAAAGCCATACTTACTGCCCGTTCCGCCTGTTGAGGTCCTGGAATACCCATTTGAGTGGAACGGACAACGCAGAAGCCTCACGCAAAAAATGATATGTTGAATCTTTCTACACTCACGTGCAGAAAGATCGAGATAACATATCCACGCAGAGCCCTACTGTTGTCTCATTCTTGACTCAAATAGAAATTTTCCAGGTTTCAACAGGCCAAGAAAGAGCGTCGAGTAACGCACTTTGATTATGTAGATATCCTTTCAATTTTTTATGAAAGGATAGAAAGCCAATCCTGTTCCCTCCGGAAGGGATTGACTTTCAAACGCAAATTTAATATTTTAATTTGAATCCGCAAAGATTAAAGATAAGTGAATCATAATTTATCTTCAAAGCCGGTTTCCGAGACTTCTGCGTTATAAAATGAGATAATATTGCTATAAGAACAATGGCAGGAACATTATAAAGGCGAGGAATGTGAATAAGAATGCTTCCACAAATGCCATATAGCCGACTGCTAATTCCGCGGTATATCTGTCCTTGCCACTCGATGTCATTAAAAAAAGCCGGTCTAAAATCTCATAGGCATTCTGATAGGCATAAACTCCAATCACTGATGCAACGAATGAGCTTACTGCCATCCCTATCCACATATAGACTTTCATTCCTGTGGTAAAATCTATGATATGGATTTTTCCTAACGCCAGTAAAAACGGAAGCAGGAGCATACCGGTATAAATCACTAACGTGCCCTGAATATTCCTTGCCACAGAGAAAATCATTGATGCTCCTATTGCAGCAATAAATCCGATGGTAAGAAAAGATGCGGCGGCATCCGAACCGTTTGTGCGTCCAATAATAACGAACGCAATTAGCCATATTGCCAAGACAGGGATAAATCCCCATATCTTCATGTTGGCAACCATCCAGGTTTTAAAACCTGATTCTTCAATAGAGTAAAGAGCCATAATGATGAAAGATTTGATTAGATGTTATGAAAACGATTTATAAGTAAGTATTCAAAATTAAACGATAGTAAGTTATTCAATTATCTTTCATACTATCTGCGGCTTCTTTTTTGCCGCTTTTGACTTGTCGCTCTGTCGAATACGAATGTATTCTCCCTCGCTCCGCATCAAAATCGCCTAAAAAATAAGCTCGCATATAGTATAAATTAATTTTGAACACTTCCTTATTTTTTGCAAATTTAAAGGTAGAATAATCTTCGGGCAATTAAATTTTGGTTTGGTTTGGTCCGATTTTAATTTTATTAACTATTAGGGTAAATAAGAGAAAAAAGGAATAGAATCTTTTTTATAATTTTGCATTAAAATTAAACTAAAATGAGACCGGAAGAATTTCATTTGGAAGCACTCAAGGCGCATATCACTCGAAAATTCGGGAGGAGCCTGCGGACTCCGACAGATTTCAGCCATTTGGCCCAGGATATTTTTAATCATACCAATCGTACAATTGGGACAACAACCTTAAAGCGGGTTTTCGGTTATGTTTACGCTGATTATGGCACATCCTTTTCAACCCTTTCTCATCTGGCATCCTATATAGGATATAACGACTGGGACAGTTTTTGCAATGAGATTGACAAGAAAGGAGACGCCTACGCTACTTCCGGATTCAATTCAGAAACCATTATTGTCTCCTCATCTCTTCCATTACGCACTACACTGATGTTGGAATGGGCGGGGAGAAAAAGGTGCCGTATCAAAAAAATCAAAGAACCTGACGTTTTCAAGATCGAAGAGGCTGAAAATATCAAGCTTCTTTGCGGAGATATAGGAAAGATTGAGAATCTAATGTTAGGATATCCTTTGATTATAAGAGACTGTAAACGGGGTGGACATGCCATCGGAACATATACCGGGGCAATAAAAGAGGGGATCCGTTCAATCACGCCCATCTGCAATTCCAATTGATTTTATTGGATGAAGCCTTATTCATCAGAGTAGAGGCTTTTCATATACCATTTATTGTTGTTGAAATTGAGGGTTCCTTCCGCAATCTTCTTAAGATATATGGATCGGTCGAAATTACGGCCCTTTATCCTTGGACCGGTCATAATACCTGAAGTATCTCTCACCGGTATATAGATATCTCTGGTTCTCAATCTGTACCCATCTTTTGAAAACATATATTCCACGGCAATGACATCTTTCCCGGAGTCTTCGTAATTTCTTATTACAAATATATTTGACCAAGAATTGTCGGGAGTCTTGATTGCGCAGTTCCCATTCAATATTTCCGAACCGGTGTCTATTTTATATTTAAGCACATTGTTATGATCGCCCGNNAATTTAGGATTCTTATACAGGGTTTCATCAGACATAACCAAAAAAGAGGAGGGGAGGTCACTGTCTTCGTCACTCCAATTCCCTTTTATTAATATCGGCTCCGCCCCTTGGCTCTTAACTATCTCCGCACATTCATCATAAGAGAGACATTCACTATTCCGGGGTAAGGTTTCCCGCCATTCCTTCCCGTCAAAATAATAGAACAATCTGACACCATCGGTTGAGTCGGGAAAGAAGGCCTTGATTTCCAATCCATCTCGCTCCCCGGGAGTGTGTTCCCAAAAAGAATTACATATCTCGACTAATAAGACATCCACTTCAAAACCGGGGGAAATCCAAAGAGGGGGCACCGTTCCCAGCATACTCTTGATGAGAATTTTATCATGAGTTTCATTAGCCGGGAAAGCCCCTATACGATCACTTATTAATCCATCAAATTTGCCAATAGCCGACAGCTGGGTTGAAAAAATTATAAGATCCTTATCCTCGCGACAGAAGTGGTTGACCAAGTCTATGAATTGGATAGTATCAATTCCGACGGCATCCCTTGTTACAAGGATATCTTTTGTGGGTATGTCGGAATCCCTAAACACATTCCACCAGGCTTCTGATGAAAAAGAGTCAGGCATTGTATATAAATCGCTCAGACAGTCCTCTATTCTAACCTCTATATCTTTAATAGCCGCTGTATCCTTATTGTCGGCGATTGATTTTTGCTTTTGCAATTCTTCGATTCTTTGGAAACATTTTGTGTTGCGTTCATCTACCCTGTCTTTTATAAAATCCATAGCCAGGACAGTGTCAATCACAGTTTTACTGCATCGGATAGTCGTGGCTTGCGAAAATACCCGCAATGTTGAGAAAAAGTAAAGGAATGATGATATTGTAACGAGTATGACTATATAAACAGCCGAATATTTCATCTGAAAAGTCATTGGTATGAGGTGTAGCAAAATTACAAAATTATATTGAATTTAATTGGTGGGAGTATAAGATTTTATTATTTTTGTATAAGATTTTTAAGTAGCTACTTACTGATTTATTTAAGTTGGAAGATACCTCCGGATTTGATATAAAAGACCTTGAGACATATGATAAAAACTATCATGTGGTGCGGGTTGTGCATGAATCCCGAAGTGGTTTCTGCAGGATATTGGAGGTTAGATATTCGGGCAGAATTTTTATTGCAAAGACACTCAAACCGGAATACAGGGGGAGCCAACCCCATAAGCAGCTTCTGACAAAGGAATATGAAATACTTTCATCACTATATCATCCCTCTATCATTCAGACTTTCGGAATTGTGGAGATAGAGGGGGAGGGACCGGCTCTGCTGCTTGAATACGCCTACGGAGTCACTTTGGAGGATTATCTGACCGAGAAGAAAAGAGATGCCGTGAAGACGCGTCTTATTCTCGAACAGATTTGCACGGCAGTGGATTATTGTCATAAAATGGGAGTGATTCACCGCGATTTGAAGCCTTCGAATATTATTGTCTATCCGCAGGGCCCTGTGGTCAAGATAATAGATTTCAATTTAAGCCATTCCCCGGCCTACACTGCCCCTCCGCTTCCGGGAGGAACAATCGGATTCAGTGCGCCGGAGGAATTTGCCTCCAATGCGGCTGCTGCCCCTTCGTCGGATATATGGTCGATTGGCAAATTGATGGAGATGATTCTTCCCAAGGGCAACCGGGCGTGGCTGCGGGTGGTTGAGAAATGCCTTGATCCTTTGCCGGAAAATCGACCCTCCAGTGCATCTCTCATACCGATCATGCTTGATGAGAAGAGAGGGGTGTCGATGAGAATATTTTCGATTCTGTCTATCCTGGCTATTCTGATTGTGGCGGCCGCCATTTTGATATTTTTGAATAAACCCGAATCCGGGAACAGAGCGATTGCAGATTTGCCCCCAATAATAGATAATGATACTGCTATATCGCTTCGGAATGACACTTCGTTTGAACAGGTTGATCCTTTGAAGCCACTCACGGTCTCTAATCCCGATATGGAATTTATTGCGGAAGCCGATGATAAAGTAAAAGTTGAAGACAAAGGTAATGCTAAGGCTGCGGTAGTTGCTGAGATTATTAATCAGAAAGACACTGTGGCTATTGTCAAATCCAAAGCAACCGAAATGGCAGCCCGAAGGTTTAAGGAACAGCTTGCGATACTCGACACCGCTACCCACCAACATACCTTTGCCCTTGCCAAAGCGGGTCATTGGAGATGGAAGGCTAATCAGGATATGGAGGTGTGGTTAAAACAGCAATCCCTCTCTGTGAAAGAGAGGTCGCGGCTGCGCACCATATCGGGATTGGCCATTAAGGATTTTGAGGAGAACCATAATTCTGAATTGAAGAAGGCTTTTCACGACGCTGCCTATAATCGTAATGTCTCTTCTGCCTTAGAGGTAGTCACTCAAGAGGAGAACTATATAGGAGGGGTGAATTATATAGTCAAGGAATTGGACGAGGACGGAGAATGGCGCACATATATAAAGAGAAAGGATTGAGTGGAGGCGGGTCTTACGCACTTGTTTAAGTTGTGACAAAAAATAAGAAGAATCGGATTCACACTTGGGCGAATCCGATTCTTTACTTTGTTGGTCATTAAATACTTAACGGACTATTGCTAATATAATTCTTATACAGCCTTAATGAGGTAATGGTTCTTCTTCCCTTTCTGCACGTGGATATATTTGCCGCCGAGGAGGGCTGAGGCATCGATTGTACCGTTGGGGTCGGTGAATTTCTCCTTGTTGATGCTTACGCCGTTGCCCTGAACCATCTTGCGGGCCTCCCCCTTTGAAGAGAAAACAGGGGTCTTCACGGCAAGGAGTTCGAGAACAGGCACGCCTGCTTCAAGCTCCGATTTCGCCACTTCATACATGGGCACACCCTCGAATACATCGAGGAGGGTCTTCTCATCAATGTTGCGCAACGCTTCGGCTGCCTGGTTGGAGAAGAGAATCTTGGAAGCCTCAACGGCAGCCTCATAATCCTTCTCACTATGCACCATTATGGTCACTTCCTTGGCGAGACGTTTCTGAAGAGGACGTGCGCCCGGATCCTGCTTGTGCTCCTCAACAAGTGCATCAATCTCCTCCTTGGGAAGGGAGGTGAAGATCTTGATATACTTCTCGGCATCCTCATCAGATACGTTGAGCCAGAACTGGTAGAATTTATAGGGAGAGGTGTATTTGGGATCAAGCCATACGTTACCGCTCTCAGTCTTACCGAACTTGCCGCCATCGGCTTTAGTGATCAGAGGGCAGGTAAGAGCAAACACTTCACCGCCGTTCTTGCGTCGGATAAGCTCTGCGCCTGTGGTGATATTGCCCCATTGGTCTGACCCGCCAAGCTGTAGCTTGCAGTTCTTGGCTTCATAAAGATGGAGGAAGTCGAAGCCCTGAAGGAGCTGATAGGTGAACTCGGTGAAGCTAAGTCCATCGCGAGCCTCACCGTTGAGACGCTTCTGAACGCTATCCTTGGCCATCATGTAGTTCACGGTGATATGCTTGCCGATTTCGCGGGCGAAGTCGAGGAAAGTCACATCCTTGGTCCAGTCGTAATTGTTGACAAGTTCGGCACGGTTAGGCGCATCGCTTTCAAAATCGAGGAACTTTGCAAGCTGTTTCTTGATGCACTCCTGATTGTGGCGCAGAGTGTCTTCGTCAAGAAGATTACGTTCGGCAGATTTGCCCGAAGGGTCGCCGATCATGCCTGTCGCACCGCCCACAAGAGCGAGAGGCTTATGTCCGCAACGTTGGAAATGGCGAAGCATCATCACGCCGCAGAGGTGGCCGATATGAAGAGAATCTGCTGTGGGATCGATACCGAGGTAAGCGGTTGTCATCTCTTTTTTCAACTGCTCATCGGTGCCGGGCATCATGGTATGAATCATACCGCGCCAGGTTAATTCTTCAATGAAATCCATATTTAATTTAAATTCTTTTTTGATATTCAATCTTATTTATTGCGGCACAGCCGCGGCGGAAACAGCTTCGCGAGGGTGAACCGGGCTTTCAGCCGCGGTGGAAACCGCTTCGCGAGAGTGAACCGGGCTTTCAGCCGCGACGGAAACAGCTTCGCGAGGGTGCTTCGGCAATAATCGAGCTTTTCAGCCGCGGTGGAAACAGCTTCGCGAAGGCTATGGCTTATTGTGCTGAAAGAAATTGCATTAACGATTCGCCTACAGCTCCGAGGGTCTCTTTAGATATATTATCGAGATTGTCGGTGGAGGTGTGCCAATTGGGGTTGAATCCCGAACCGGCATTGAATTCTATTATATCGATTGCGGGGATTCCGGCTTTAAGCAATTCCACATGATCGTCGGTTACAGCTCCTCCCATGACATTTGGAAAACGTTCGGCGTGTCCTGCTTTATGAGCCGCGGCCCAGAAAGCATCGTTGAGGTTTGCTGCATTCTGTTGTGAGAAAAATTCACGTGGGAAGACTGCGTCTTTTCCGCCCACCATGTCAAGTAGAATGGCATATGAAGGTGTGTATCCTTCCACCGGAGGATTCTCGGCAAAGTAGCGTGTGCCCATGGCCCAGGATTCATCATTCCCGTCGGTTCCCCAGTCTTCGGCATCCACAAAGAGGAAGTCAACGCCAAGATTGGAATTGGAGGCCTTAAGCTGACGGGCGGTCTCAAGAATTACAGCCACCCCGCTCGCACCGTCGTTGGCACCATCGACGGGAGTGTTGTGTTTCGATGTGTCGGGATCCTGATCGGCCCACGGACGGCAGTCATAGTGAGCGAGAAGAAGGATTCTTGCGGTTGCCTCAGGATTAATGCGGCCGAATATATTACGGGCGTGAAGCACGGTGCCGTCGAAGGCTTTGAGATCAGTCTTCTGTTCGATAACTTCAGCTCCATGTCGCTTCAGCTCGCCGACAAGCCAATCACCCGTAAGCCGGTGAGCATCGGTGTTCGGAACACGGGGTCCGAATTCCACCTGTCGGGCTAAATATGCGTAGGCGCTGTCGGCTGAGAAAGACGAAACCGATGCGGCCGTCTGCTCATCAGACTTGTTGTCGGATGTTGATACGGCAGATGATTTGCCTCCGCAAGAGAGAAGGAGGAGCGATGCTCCCAACAATATATGTTGAATTGACATTTTCTAAATCATTTAAATGCAAAATTAGCTATAATAATCCGTAAATCCTACAATCTTCTCTCTCTATTCTAACTTCACTGCTTGGCGGTCCTTTCCTCCGGGCGAGCGTATGCACCCAAGGTGGGATTCCCATCCGACAGACGGTTCACTCCGTCGATATCAGTAATGCATTCTGAATTTACATACGCCGGGTCGCCCATACTGATCACCGGGGAGTCGGGTTGTACATGATAGTTGAAGTAGTATTCAGGACGATCAGTGAGGAAGAGCGGGTCTGTATCCCATAGGCAGTTTATGAAATTGTCATCGTCATTGCCGGCTGATTTCAGCGATACGTAACGGAAAAACACATCTGCACCGGTCAGGTCTCCTTCGTTGATGTCGGCTGCTATGCCGTAGATGATTGAATTCTCGAAAGATGCCTTCATCAGGGGAAGATTGTTATCGTTGGTATGGTCGGGCAGGAGATGATAGAGCGATACAATGGGATTGGCAATGGCGGAGAAAAGATAGTTGTTGGCGAATGTGCATTGCACAAATGTTAGATCGCCTCCGGTCAGGCTCACCACGGCGCCTCCTGCTTCGGAGAAACAGCATCCGTAGGCCTCAACTTTAGCATATTTTGCAGATAGTGCGGAGCCTTGTGAGTTATGAAGCCATGAATTGCGGAGAAGAATTTTTGTGCGCGAGAGGTCGGCGCAGGAATCGAGAGCCAGCCCAGTGGATGTGGAGCGCATATCCACATATTCAAGTCGGTTGTCGAATGATCCTGCTGATATTCGCATCCCCTTCCATTGCCCGGCGAGTATGTCGTAGCCCACATCGGGAAGCACATTGTCGAGCCGGTCTCCGCGCATCTGGATAAGCTTTCCGGGTTCGCCTACAGCCTCGATCTTACCGTGTACGATAAGTTCGGCACCATCGTGGAAAAGCAGTCGGGTATCGGGTAGAATCCTGAGAGTGGCTTCTTTATCAACCACTAATGAATCAAACACCACAATGGGGCGTTCCGGGCCGAGTGTGAGATCAGAGGAAACACGTGTGGCTTTAAGCCGTGTCACATTCTGTCCGTAGGCTTCAAGGCGTACGGTCTGAGTAACGCCGTTGGTTACAAATTCAATCTCATCTTCCACAAGATATGGCTCGGCAGCCTGTGTTTCAGGAATGAAACATTCGATGAATAGATATATGGAGTCGTTTCCCCTTATCTCTACATCGTTGAACACCTTCCCGCTGCGACCGTCGACGTTAATGGAGAAATTTGAGTCATCACGGCGAAGTCGAATGGAGGAGATCTCAATCCCCTTTTTATTTCTGTTGAAGACGATAAGACGTGCTGTGGGAGTTCCGAGATCGGTGAAAACGGTGTCGAAATTCACGGTGTCGCGTGAAAATGCGAGAGTATCGGATGATGATATGGATACAGCATCCGAAATACAAGAGGAGAGTATTAAACCAAAGAACCCTGCAATGGTCAAAAATAGGGGAAATAGATTTTTCATATACGAAAAACGCTGTGTAAAGCGTAAATATTATAAAAAGACATATATGAAATATATGATGATAGCCGGCGAGGCATCGGGCGATTTGCATGCCTCGCAACTGATAAAGGCATTAAAGGAGGCAGACCCCGATTTCGAATTGCGATATTTCGGAGGGGATCTTATGGAGAAGGAATCACGCCGACGCCCCGACCTCCATTATAAAGAGATGAATGTGATGGGTTTCAGCGAAGTGTTGCGGAAACTCCCGTCGCTATGGCGTAACCTTAAGCAGGCCAAGCTTCTGATAGATGTATATAAACCTGATGCCCTTATACTCATTGATTATCCGGGGTTCAATCTTAAACTCGCAAAATATGCTTCAAAAAGAGGGATTCCGGTGCATTATTTCATCTCCCCGAAGGTATGGGCCTGGAAAGAATACAGGGTGAAGCGGATAAAGAAATATGTAGACAGACTTTATTCTATCCTTCCGTTTGAAGTTCCCTTTTATAAGAAGCATGGCTATGATGTGACATATGTGGGAAATCCTTCGGTTCAGGAGATAGCCCATTCAATGAAACATATCCCTCCGCGCCGTCATTTTCAGGAGCGTCAGGGTTTGTCGGACGATAAACCGATAATCGCACTCCTGCCCGGATCGCGCAAGGGAGAGATTCGTAATAATCTGCCTCTGATGATAGAAGCGGCGAAACGTTTTCCGGATTTTCAATATGTTGTGGGGGCCGCCCCTTCGATTCCGGAGAAATATTATCGTGAGGTGGCTCAGGATCCGGGTCTGAAGGTGGTGTTCGGTGTTACTCACACACTGCTGAAATATTCTCAGGCGGCTGTTGTGACATCGGGTACTGCTACTCTCGAGACAGCCCTCATAGGCACACCACAGGTGGTGGCATATAGAGCCAACGGTATGAAGCTTTCCTATAAGATTATGGAGAAACTTCTGAAGGTTAAATATGTGTCGCTTCCGAATCTGATAGTCAACAACAATGTTGTGCCGGAGCTATTGGTGCATAACTGCACGGCTGATGCCATTGCGCGAGAGCTGACCCCCTTATTGCAGCCCTCTCCACGTCGCGACTGGCAGATTGCCGGCTACAGGAATATGCAGCGTCGTCTTGGCAATTATGTAGCCTCGGAATATGTGGCTGAGCTGATCTTTGATAGCCTTACCGATGGCAATGAACCGGCGAAGAGACCGGAGTCCTCTGGAAATGATTTTCCGGTTGAAGGAGAGCAATCCATTCCAGCGCGTAAGAAAAAGAAACGCAAAAAGAAGAAAAAGCCTACAACAACTGCTGAAGAAGGCGAGAAAACAGATCAGCCTCAGTCGAATGAATCTGAGCCGGTGACGCCACCGGAGCCGGCAGGTCAAACGGAGTTCGAAGAGGTTGCAGCACCACGTCCCAAACGTCGCCGGAAAAAGAAGCCTGCTACAGAAGCAAGAGAAGAGACTGCCGGGAATTGAAATCTTGGGTCTAAACAACCGAGGGTACAACGGAGGGCCTTTTAATCCTCATTCCGGCATCGAGCCGAAATTAGGATTGCGGAAGCTACAAGCTCCCGCCCCCGGACTCCGTTTTGTGCAGGTTTCTGTCATGGAGAGTTTGGCCCGGGGGGTGCTTTTTTCAGAGACGCTTTTTCTATAACCGCGGAGCGGTTTCACTTTCTATTAGCCGAGGGTTCCCGCTTTAGCGGAACCCTCGGTTTGGCGATTTAGGGTGGTATATCAACCGCGGAGCGGTTCCACATTAATATTCCGCAGTCAAATCTGCATTAAATTGGTAATCGGCGATTTGCCATAAAATATAAAATGACAAGCCCAACAACTTCGTTTTATCTGTTCATTAATTTTTACCAGCTACTTAAAAAATTAGCTCACATATAGATAGTATAAATAAATTGGAACATTTACTTAGCTCATTTCTCAAACCTACTTAGTTTAATTTTTGATATTAAAAAAAAATTTGTAAATTTACAACGTCATTCCGGAATTGACAGACATATTTAATTAAGAAGAAGCGTTTTGCTTATCTTGCTGTTGAAAACCTGAGAAATTTTCGTAGTATGCAAGAAGGTAACAAGGCGGTTCTCACGCTATAGCGTGGGCTACTGTTTCATGCCTTTGCATACAAGGTTTTCTCAGGACCGTCAACAGCAGGTGTGGCTATTCAGTCCACGCTTTTTGTATCTGAGAACCGGCCGATTGGACTGTAAGGCCAACCATTATGACATAATAATGAAAAAATTTTTATGTATAGCCGGTGCTTTTGTGCTTTGTGCATCTGCATGTTTAGCCGGTCAAACGACAGTAGCTTCACACACTACGGGCTACACAGAATTGGCAGCCTCTGATATTTATGTTCCAACAGGGTTGTATGCAAATGGTTCCAATTGGGTGAGAGTGTATAAGGACTCTGTATCAATTGTGATCAACGGGAATCGTAGAGACTATTCTTTCAAAGCAGAGAGAGGTCTACAGGGTTCCGTACTACTTAAGTTCGATGGTGAATGTATCACCATTTATCCTGACGGTTCCTTATATTATGACGGGAAAGAATATATCAAGAAAGCGTAAAAAGTGTAAGGGTTTCTCATGATGAAATTTAAGATAATTAGTATTATTGCAACATTGGCGATCTTGGTAACACCGGTTGTTAATGGAGCTGCTAAGGAAAATGAGATTCCGTCACCATCAGAGTGGACTCCTAATGTATGCATGTTTTCCCTATCTTCATATTCCGGCACAATTAATGTATATGGTGATACAGAAAGCTTTACTGTAAGTCTGAGTTGCCAGTATGAAGAAGATCAAAATTGCACTGTAACTGTTATGATAGATGGCTACAGAGAGGCAAGTAAGGTGGTGACAATCCCGGCAGGGAAAATAACTTCTATAGGCACCGTCATTAAAGTGGATAAAAGATTTTCCGGTAAAACTTATCGTTTGAGTGTAATTTAGATTATTCATTTAGTCATATTCCTTGATCAATGACGAACTCTTTAATCATAAGGCTGCTCACGAGTGGCCTTATGATTATTATCGGTACAGCTATTTACATTATTTTCCGAGAAAATATTATCTTCTTTGATTGGGTGCCTCAATCAGTGATGCATAGACTTAGTATCATTGAAATCGAAGATACATCCCTATGGGGTTATTTTATAAAATACTGTCTGCCAGATGGATTATGGTATGCAGCGTTATTAATCTTTCAAGATACATTCCTTGATAAGTCGACAAGCGGTAAAATAATCTATTGGATATGCGCTTTATTGCCATTCGTATGGGAAATCGCACAGCTTCATTATGCAGTGAGTGGAACGTTTGATCCGATGGATTTGTTGGTTTATCTTTTCGTTTTTATCATTTTCACTTTAACATGTTTATTCGATAGAAAAATATGAATAAAAAAAGAAATTTAATACTACAAGTAATAGGCCTTGTGGTATTTTGCTCTATGGCAGCTGCAAGCTCGTCTTCACAAAGTTCAACAGGTAGCAGAACTGATTGGGGAGCAGTAGGACGTTCTGCATTAATAGGGGCCGGTGCTGGTCATGATGGATATGACTATATTGGAGTTGCTTCAAGTCAATCTAAAGCTGAAGAACTTGCTTCTTCAAGAGGTTATTCTGAGTATATATGGGATACCAACAGCGGGAACGTTTATGCAAAGTAATGAAATTTAATGCTCTGTGATAAGTTCCTTAAGCAATTAATTTAAAGAGTATAATGGATTGTTTATTAAGAACTTATAAAATTTGGACAACTGTTTATTTAATCCTCATTCCGGCATCGAGCCGAAATGAGAATTGCGGAAGCTATAAGCTCCCGCCCCTGGGCTCCGTCTTGCGCAGCCTTTTGTCATGGGTGTGCTGCTTTTTGTTTTGGAATGTTTGTATTATTAAAACCGCGGAGCGGTTTCACTTTCTATTAGCCGAGGGTTCCCGCTTTAGCGGAACCCTCGGTTTGGCGATTTAGGGTGGTATATCAACCGCGGAGCGGTTGCACATTAATTATGACAAGGATGTGGAACCGCTCCGCGGTTCATATAATGGAATGGGTGGTTAAAAACCGGGGGTTCCACAATGTGGGAACCTCCGGCTAATAGGAAGTGGAACCGCTCCGCGGTTCATATGATGGAATGGGGGGTTAAAAACCGGGGGTTCCACAATGTGGGAACCCCCGGCTAATAGGAAGTGGAACCGCTCCACGGTTCTTATATTATAACTTTATAAAGGTTATAATTTTAGGATCTTATAGCTTTATAAATCTTATAATCTTATTTAATAACCTCATTTTACAGTTATGGTAAGGCTATCATAGTTGTAGGGGAAACGGACGTAGAGGGTCTTCTTGGCAGCGTCATAGCTCCATCCGTAGAGACGGATGGCTTTCAATGACACGGCTTCTTCCATGCGGATACCGTTGCTCATGATTACTTCTGTCGGTTTCTTTATACCTGGAATCTCAAAAGTGAGGTTACGCCCTTCGGGCATCCCCTTGTATTGACCCTTGGCTGAGAGTGAAAGCTCTATTTTTCCGTTGATCTCACGTCCTTTGAATGTGGTGAGCTGATAGTCATTCTCTTCAAGAGATACGGGAGAGGTGCGGTTATCATCGAAGAGCGTATAGCTTGTCTCTTCAGAGGATGGGAAATACTTCACGGTAAGGAAGGCCGGGTTGTAATCCCCTACATTCTTCATCGGCAAAACATACTGGGGAATGAAGCTGCCAGCCTTCACGAAGAGCGGAAGCTCGGAAAGGGGAGCCTTGACCGTAGCTGTCGTGCCTCCCTTGTACTTGAGGGCAGGATTATTCCAGTTGATCCATTCACCGGCCGGGAAGAGCACCTTGCGTGAAGTCTGTCCGGCTTTCATCACGGGTGCTACTAAAACGTCATCGCCCCAGAGGTATTCATCCTGAACATTTGCATATTCAGCCTTCTTATTTTCAGAGCGGAAGTTTAGCGGACGAACCAAAGGAAGCCCCTGTGAAGCATTCTCGTAGGCAAGAGTGTAGTTATAGGGCAACCACTCGTAACGCATATTGATGAATTTCTTCAGGATCTGCTGCTGAGCTTCATAATGGTAAGGTTCGGGTTTTGCCTGGGCGTGGGTGCGGAGCACAGGGGTGAAGGCACCCATTTGCAGCCAACGCACATAAAGCTCGGGATTGGTGGGATGCTTCTCATCCACAGCAAAACCACCGATATCCGAACTCATGTATCCGAGTCCCGAAAGACCTGAGTTGAGCATGATAGGAATCTGTGCCTGAAGTCCTTCCCAGGAACGACCCACATCGCCCGACCACGGGAAGACGGAGTAGCGCTGGAGACCGGCTGTTCCACCGCGCATCAGAAGCATAGGGCGTTGGTCGGGGAAATCCTTACGCAAACCTTCGTAAACGAGCCGTGACCATTCGTTGCCATATACGTTGTGATATTCGGCTGCGGTTTCGCCATTGTTATGAACGATAGTGAGGGGATGCACTTCCGGCTCGCCGAGATCGCCCCACCAGCCAGCCAGACCCTCTTCAGTAAGTCCTTTCAGACGGTTCCAGAGCCATTCGCGTGTGTTGGGATTGGATATATCGAACATGCCGGCTTCACCAACCCATGTTGTAACATCGTTGGTTTTTCCTTCTGCATCTTTGGTAAGGAGATTTGCCGCATTAAGAGCGTTGTAATTGTCGATTGCTCCCTTCTTGTTGATATAAGGCTGGTGAATGAGGATGGTATTCACACCCATGGCATTCAGAGAGTCGAGCATAGCCTTATGATTTGGGAACTTCTCTTTGTTCCATTCGAGGCGTCCCATATCGGTTTCCACACCATACCAATAGAGATCGAACACAAGACCATCCACCGGGTAACCGTTGCGCTTCAGTGAATCGATCACACCAAGCGCCTCATCCTGTGACTTATATCCATATTTCGAGGTTATATAACCTAAAGTCCAGAAGGGGGGAAGATCCTGACGACCGGTAAGGTTGGCATAATTGGAAGCGGCTCCGGCTATTGATCCGTCACCGTTGATGAAATAGTAGGAGAGCGGTTTGGGAGTTTCCGATGAATATTTAATGGTATCCTTGATTGAGAGGGATGCCTTGTTATAATCATCGAAAAGAATTCCGAAGCCATTCTCCGCCAAAATCACCGGCATGGTGATATTCATCTGGTTAATGCGGCTGTCGCCTGCGCCATAACCGTAAGTGGGGCGGTTCCACATCGGAAGAGAATCTCCGTTCAGACGGAAAGAGTGGCCTCTTTCTCCGGCACCGTAGAATGAAACACCGTCCGGAGTGACAAACGTTACGGTCTTCGTAAGGCTTGAGTTATCCACTCCGTCGGCTTCCGTGAGCAGAGTCTCACCTTCTGCGTTCTCGAAAGTTATTTTTCCGGTGAGTCTGTCTACACGCAGAATAGTTGTAGGAGTAGAGATCACGAATTCTGAATCGGTCGCTATTGAGGAGACCGGAAAATTCTGTTCGGGAAGCACCACCGACTGCGATTCGGCGAAGCTCATGACCGCAGCCCCTACCGGCATCTGCGAGATACGGAAGATGTCGGGAGTGACGGGAGTAACCATCACCGTACCCTTAGGTGTGGATATCAGCGTGGTGTTACCTTCCGATCTCATCGAACCGGGCATGGGAGCCACTGCCGCCACCGCACCGGCTGCAATGAGAGAAAGGGATAATATAGATAATGATTTCATGTTTATTCTACAGTAAATTCAAGATCCTCATTTACTATCACGCTCCAGGGGAGACCGGATACTGCAAGTTTCTCAAGGAATGGATCCGGATCGAATTCCTCGACATTGTGCACTCCGGGCATCACCCATTTGCCGGTGAGGAACATGAAAGCTCCTACCATTGCCGGCACTCCGGTGGTATAGCTTACGGCCTGAGCGCCTGTCTCTTTGTAGGCAGCCTCGTGAGAGCAATTGTTGTAGATATAATATGTGGATTCCTTGCCTTCCTTATCGAGACCGCTTATGCGGCAACCGATAGAGGTCTCGCCCGTGTAGTTTTCTCCGAGCGAACCGGGATCGGGCAGCACAGCCTTCAGGAACTGTATCGGTATGATTTCGCGGCCTTCATACATCACGGGATCGATGCGTGCCATGCCTATATCCTGGATAACACGGAGGTGTGTGAGATATTCCTGACCGAATGTCATCCAGAAACGTGCGCGGCGGATAGAAGGGAAATTCTGCACGAGCGATTCAAGCTCTTCATGATAGAGGAGGTATGATTCGCGCTCACCGATGTTGGGATATGTTAGAGGCTGATGAATCTCAAGGTTCTCTGTCTCGACCCATTTGCCATCTTGCCAATACTTCCCTTTCTGAGTGATTTCGCGGATGTTGATTTCAGGATTGAAGTTGGTAGCGAAAGCCTTGCCATGATTCCCGGCATTGCAGTCAACGATATCGAGATAGCGCATCTCGGAGAAATGATGTTTGGCGGCGTAAGCCACGAACACGGCTGAAACGCCCGGGTCGAATCCGCAGCCGAGGATAGCGGTCAGCCCTGCCTTCTCGAAACGCTCACGGTAAGCCCACTGCCAGGAGTATTCAAAATGAGCCTCATCTTTGGGCTCATAGTTGGCGGTGTCGAGATAATTGACGCCACACTGCAGACAGGCCTCCATGATGGTGAGATCCTGATAGGGGAGAGCAACATTGATGCAGATGTCCGGACGGTGCCGGTTGAAAAGTTCAACGAGCTGTTCAACTGAATCGGCATCCACCTGATCTGTAACAATGTTTTTTGCCCCGATCTCGGAGGCTATGCGGTCGCACTTTGATTTTGTGCGGGAGGCCAGAACAATCTCAGAGAATACTTCGGGGTTTTGTGCGCATTTGTGGGCCACAACGGTGCCAACTCCGCCTGCGCCGATGATTAATACTTTTCCCATAACTTTATGTTTTTAAATTTATTTTTAAGCCCAATGAGGAGAATAGGATAATGAGAGGAGAAAATAATTGCAAATATAACAAAAAAATAGGATTGATTCTCCGATATTGGATGGATTTGAGTAAATTTGCAAATTAATATGAAGATAAGAATAGAGAACATAGCAGATATTGAAGCTGCAGCGCGTGAGTTTATGTGTGCCATAGGCGACCAACGTCACATAGCTTTCCACGCGGAGATGGGTGCGGGGAAAACCACATTCATATCGGCGCTGTGCAAGGTTGCCGGAATGGAGGATGAGGCCACCAGTCCGACATTCAGTATCGTTAATGAGTATCAGACACCGGAGGGTGGCCCCGGAAGAATTTATCATTTCGATTTCTATAGGATAGAGACACCTGAGGAAACTCTCGATCTCGGACTTGATGATTATTTCGAGTCGGGTGCGCTTTGTCTGATGGAATGGCCTGAGAATGTGGAGGATTTTCTGCCCGATGATACCTTGGACGTTTATATTGATGTAGATGCCGACGGAGTCAGGACAATCCATACGGAAGAATGAACCGATGCAGGATCCGAGAAAAAGATGGATAGGATTGAATATATGACATTGCCAGAGGCCCGATCCACCAATACTTGGTGCCGGGAGCACGCGTCGGAACTGACGGCGCCGGTGGTGGTGAGGGCTGTAATCCAGTCGGCCGGAAGAGGCCAGAGGGGTAACTCATGGGAGGCTGCACCCGGCAGGAATCTCACATTTTCATTGGTATGGGGTCCAGAGGGAGTCGCCCCATCCGAGCAGTTCTCCATAAGTGAGGCGGTCGCTCTGGGCGTCGCCGGATATCTTCGGAAGCATGAAATCCCGGCTCTTGTGAAATGGCCAAACGATATCTATGTGACAGACAGGAAGATCTGCGGTATTCTTATCGAACACTCCCTGCTGGGATCGACTCTCGAAAGGAGTGTGATTGGAATCGGTATCAATGTCAATCAGGAAGAATTTCTTAGTGATGCGCCCAATCCTGTGTCGATGTTTCAGCTTTCAGGAAAAGAATATGATCTTGAAGAGGAGTTGAGGGCGGTGGTGGAAACCATCAGAGGATATCTTGAGAAAACCGTTACACCAGAAGGTAGGCGGGAACTGCACGAAAAATTCCTGCGCAATCTATGGCGAGGTGACGGGGGAAGCTATCGGTTTCGTGATATTAGAGAGAACCGGCCGTTCATGGGCGAGATAAAAGATGTTGAACCGACCGGATTTCTACTGGTGAGAAACATTGAGGACGGAAGCTTGAAAAAATATGCTTTCAAGGAGGTTGAGTTTATATTATGAAAAATAAGATATTACGCTGGGGACTTCCGCTGTTGCTGACAATAGTGCTTGTATGGTATATGTTCAGCAAAGTGGATTTTGCCGAGATGCTCAGCCTGCTGAGCCGGGGGGTGGATTACTGGTGGATTCTTCTGGCTATGGCGTTGAGTGTCTTTTCCCACATATTCCGGGCCGCTCGATGGCGCATACAGTTGCGTAGCCTTGGCGTGGAGCCGCCGATGATGGCTCTATGCTGCTCCATCTTCGGCTGCTATGCACTCAATCTTGTCTTTCCTCGGTTGGGAGAAGTGTGGCGGTGTACCTATATCTCGCGCAGGGAGCGGGCACCCTTCACAAGTGTGCTCGGTTCCATGGTCGGAGACCGACTGTGCGACACTCTTATGGTCTTGCTCCTTACCATTCTGACGTTTGCCGTCGCTACTCCCGCCATTGAATCTTTTATGGTGAAATATCCGGTGGGGAGAAGCCTTGTCGGCATACTTTCAAACAGGTGGTTCTGGTGTGGATGCGTGGTTATGGCAGTCGGGGTGTGGGCACTGTTCAGATATGGAGACAACATAGGTCTGGTGAGAAAAATCAGATCATGGATAAAGGAACTGTGGATTGGCTTTGCCGCGTTGTGGAACATGAAAGGGAAATGGCAGTTCCTTATTCTTACGTTGGCTTTGTGGGGCTGCTATTTTGTTCAGCTTTATGTGGCTTTTTTCGCTTTCAGTTTTACCAGAGATTTGTGCATGGAACCGGCACTCGGTTTCGGTTTGGTGCCATGTCTTGTAGCCTTTGTGTTAAGCTCGATGGGTATGGCGATCCCAAGCAACGGAGGTCTCGGCCCGTGGAATATAGCTGTGATGTTCGGACTCGCTGTCTATGGGGTGACCGAGGCGGAGGGAACGGCTTTCTCCATGCTCGTGTGGTCGGCACAGACTGTGATGCTGATCCTTTTGGGAATCTTCACCATGGGGTATATATCGAGAAGCAAGAAATGAGATATATGTTTTAAATTGAGATATATTATTTAAATAAGGATTCGGGGAATATTCTTCGGAAATTAAAAATATAGGATATGAGATTTTACGACGAAGATAACGGAAATAACGATTATTTTGACGGACCGGATGTGCCCGATAAGCCGGTTAAGACGAAAGAGCCAAAAGGGCCGGTGTATCATCCGGATGATCCTGAATACTGGGATCAGCCGGAGTCGGAATGGGAACATCTCAAGCCACGTAAACGAAACTGGCGTTTCTGGGCACTCATTGGGTGCGCGGCGGTAATTCTCGGATTTTTAGTCGCTGTATTCCTGCGTTATTTCACTCCTTATGTTAGTGAGGCCACTATGTGTGGATATGTAGAAGGCATTGAGCGTAGAGGAACTGTCTTCACTACTTTCGAGGGTGTGATTCTTCCTTACAAAGAATTGAAAGATACGACACGTGTTTACAGGAAAGATTTTAAATTTTCACTTACCGATGAGGATCTGGCTACCAAATTACGCCGTATGCAATTTTCTAACCAACCGGTAAGGGTGGAATATAAAGCTTATAAAGGATGGCTGCCATGGCGAGGTGACGAGAATATAATCATCACACGGGTTGACAGCGTGGATCCCCGTTTGATTCTTCCTCCCGAATTTCAGCCGGAAGTGCTTTAGTAGTGATAGACGATATGGGCTAAGCAGACGATACATGGCGTTGTAGACAAATTAGGCGATATGAGCAATTCAGGCATTACAGGTGGTTTTCTCTCCCTCCTCACTTCTTTTTTTCTCTCGTTTGTCATCTTCCCTGTTCAGGCGGGGGAGGTTGGCTGGTTTCAGGAAGCTGACTCAGTGTTGGT
Organism: Bacteroides sp.; assembly: GCA_014801535.1. Taxonomy (GTDB): domain Bacteria; phylum Bacteroidota; class Bacteroidia; order Bacteroidales; family Muribaculaceae; genus Lepagella. The sequence continues at coordinate 36,678 of JAAVEA010000003.1, read as the reverse complement.
GATTAAGAAAGGAGTGAAGAATATTCCGGCGTATTCATTCCGTGACCGCAAGGATATAGCGGAGGTCCGTTTTGAATCTCCTTCGATGGTGACATCGATAGGAGATTATGCCTTTATAGGATGTGAGAATTTACGTAAGATAGAATTGCCTGAATCATTGCGGACGTTGGGAGAAGGGACATTCCGCGAGTGTGTCGGTCTTGAAAGCATTGCGATTCCATCTAAGGTAAAGAAACTCCCGAAGTTTCTGTTTTATTGGTGCGAGGGCCTACGGGAGGTGAAGCTCCCGTCTGCATTGACTGTGATAGAACGCGGGTGTTTCGGATTCTGTCGCAGTCTTGAATCAGTCTCTTTCCCTGCCGGAATAAAAAATATCGGGATGAATGCCTTCTCATGTTGTGAATCGCTGACCGAAATTGTTTTGCCTGCAAGTTTGACCGAGCTTGAGTCTTACGCCTTTTCCGATTGCCGGAATTTAAAGAGGATAACCTTCCCTAAAAACAGCTCCTTATTGGGAGAACTTATTTTGAGTGGGTGCGATAATCTTGAAAGCATAAGTGAATTAAGCGCGGTGCCACCGAAATTTGACTGTAACAGTTTTATTTTTGAACCCGATGAGGAGGGTAGATATAGCGAGGTGATCCTTCATGTATCACCGGGTAAGGTTTCAGCTTACAGGAATGCCCCGGGATGGAAATTATTTCAGATAATAAAGTGAGATAATCATGCGACGGTTATTTTTTCTTCTTTTAGCGCTACTGTCAATGATCTGTGCCGTGCCGGTGCATTCTCAGCTGATGAAAAGGGCCGGTGAGTTTCTCTCTACGGCGTTGGAGGATGGAGAGGCCGACTCTCTTGCCGACACTCCCGGTTCTATTGAGGAACGGATTCGCCGTGACTCGCTGCGTCTGCATGAAATGACTCTTCAGCTACAGGAGATGAAACTGAAAGAGATTACGCTTAATGCACAGCTCAATGATGCAACCGGACGCAATCATAAGGCCGATTCCATAAAAAAGGCGGAGCAGCTCCGCATGATAGATTCTCTGCGCAATGTCACTTCTGGAGTGCCGGTGGTGGTTGAGGGCGACACATTGTTCATGCTTTACGCCTCAATGGGCGGTCGGTCGGCTTTTGACCGCGCGGAAAGAATCGCTGAGACGGTTAAGAAAATAGGCGACAACAGAAGAATACGCCGTGATACAGTTCATCTTTTTGAAAATGAAGGATATATCGACATCATGTATGGAGATAAGGTTCTTATGACTGTAACGGTGCAGGACGCATTGTGGGAAGGGATCGAACAGCAGGAACTGGCCGGCTCGTATAGCCGTATTCTTTCGGCTAAGATTGATTTTCTGAAGAACGAGAATAGTTTCCTGCTGATGTTGAAACGGGCCGCTCTGTTTGTTGCGGTGATTCTGATACAGTATCTCATATTCAAATTTATAAACTGGCTTTTTCGCAAACTTAGACGCAGGATAATAAAGTTCAAGCAGCAGAAGATGCATGCTCTCGTGGTAAAGGACTATGAGCTTCTGAACACCGACAGGCTTTGCCGTGTGCTGCTATTGGTCTGCAATATCATCAGATGTTTCATTCTTCTTATGGTATTGGTTCTAACCGTGCCTGTTCTTTTCTCCATTTTCCCACAGACAGAGGGTCTTGCAATGAAACTTTTCCGATATATCATAGATCCTGTGAAAATGGTGGTGAAGGCGGTGATAGATTATATCCCTAATCTCTTTATCATTATAGTGATATGGTATTGTGTGAGATATCTTGTGAAAATGTTCCGCTATCTGTCGAGGGAGATTGAGACAGAGAAACTGAAGATTTCCGGTTTCTATCCCGAATGGGCACAGCCGACGTTCAATATAGTCCGGTTCCTTCTCTACGCTTTTATGATTGCTATGATCTATCCCTATCTGCCGGGAGCAAAATCAGGTGTTTTTCAAGGTATTTCGGTTTTTGTAGGTTTGATTGTATCGTTAGGATCGAGCACGGTGATTTCAAACTTTATCGCGGGCTTTGTTATCACATATATGCGTCCCTTCAGGCCTGGCGACTTCATAAAAGTTAAAGACACCATCGGTACCGTTGTGGAGAAGACTCCCTTTATAACACGGATGAAGACAATAAAGAATGAGATAGTGACCATTCCTAATTCATTCATAATGTCGTCGGATACCGTTAACTACAGTGCTTCAGCGCGTAAATATGGATTGATTATACACACTGTTATGACAATGGGCTACGATGTGCCGTGGCGACGGGTTCATGAACTTCTGATAAAGTCAGCTCTCCAGACGGAAGGAGTATTGGAGAATCCCAAACCGTTTGTGCTGGAGCTGGATCTGAACGACAACTACATGTGTTATCAGATCAATGCCTACATCAAGGATGCCGACATGATGCCCGATATAATGTCAGACCTGTTGCAGCATGTTCAGGATAACTTCCATGATGCGGAGATAGATCTTGTAGCTCCTCATTTCTACTCAAAGCGCGAGGGTGAGTTTCCGAAAGACCGTGCAAAATTCCGACGCATCCATTCGCTGGATTGAGGCGGGAGTGAAAGAAGATAAATTAGCTGACGCGACCTAAAAATTTCCATCTCACTATTTGTGAAGGAGGGATAGAAACGCAGCCAGTAATTGCTAAAATTCAATCTAATGGTTGCTCCTGTATCTTTTGTGCTCCTGTCTATTCCATGATATGAAAAATATGAAAAGGCTTGATCTCCTGATGGAAATCAAGCCTTTTCTGTCGGGGTGAGGCGACTCGAACGCCCGACCTCTACGTCCCGAACGTAGCGCGCTAACCAACTGTGCTACACCCCGAATCTTGTTTACGACTGCAAAGTTACTATTTTTTTCGAGAAAAACCAATATTTAATAAGATTTTCTTTTTTAATCTTTCGGATGCTCGGGGTAGTTAAACGTGTAACTTAAAACATAAGGATTATAATGCTGGGAAATAAAAATTTATTATCTTTGCTAAATAATGGAAAAGTCAGAGAATTATGGCGAGCAGAATTAAATATCCTATAGGACAGCAAGATTTCAAGACCCTGCGTATGCGTGACTGTGTGTATGTGGATAAAACTCGTTTTATAGAAAAGATAGTTAATGAAGGTAGCCAGTATTATTTTTTGGCTCGCCCCCGACGTTTCGGTAAGAGTCTGTTCCTATCTACCCTTCAGTATTTTTTTGAAGGGCAGCGGGAATTGTTCAAGGGTCTATATGTGGATTCAATTAATTGGGAGTGGGAACGGTATCCTGTCTTGCATCTTGACCTAAATACATCTCGCTATGAGAACCTTGGAATGCTTGAGGGGGCTCTTGACAGGATTTTTCGAAATTGGGAGGAGAAATATGATATTGAGGTAAAGGATACGGACTATTCCCAAAGATTCGCCACAATAATAAAAAAAGCTCACGAAAAGACGGGATTGCAGGTGGTGATATTGGTGGATGAATATGACAAACCACTTGTGGGAAATCTGAATAATAATGAAAATTTTGACAATTACAGGGTTGAATTGTCGTCTCTGTATTCTAATTTCAAGAGCAGTGCTCAACATATTCGTCTTGTTTTCTTGACGGGTGTGAGTCGATTCAGTAAACTAAGTGTATTTTCCGATCTTAATAACCTTAATGACATAACCTTCGATGAGAATTTTTCCGATATTTGCGGAATAACAGAGAATGAACTCTTTGAAAATTTTAATGAAGGGATAGAGGAACTTGCTGATAAATCAGGAATGTCTTTCAGGGAAACTTGCGAGGCGTTGAAAAGTAATTATGATGGGTACAACTTTACTAAAACAGGATCCTACATATATAATCCTTGGTCTCTGTTGAATTGTTTGGATAAAAGAGAGATAGCTAATTATTGGAATGAGACTGGGATTCCGACGTTGCTTGCGGAGTCGCTCAAGAGGGTCAATGCCAATCTTGAGAAGACATTCCATTCATATTGCACAGAGGATGAGCTTAAAGGACTTGATTTAATGAATCCTAACCCTTTGGCGTTGCTGTTCCAAACAGGTTACCTGACCATAAAATCCTATAACCCCAAGATACGCAGGATAAGGCTCGGTTTGCCGAATAATGAAGTCAGGAAGGGCTTTCTGAATGTTCTGCTTCCTTATTATGTAAGTTGTAAACATCCCACCTCCAATCAGGTTGTAGATGAGATTGTGATTAATTTTATTCTGGGTAATCCCGATAAAGCGATGAGGGCCATGCAAGCCTATTTTGCCGGAATTGATTTTAAATTGAAGATTGAAAACGAGAATAATTTTCACAATGCTTTTTTTCTTCTTATAGATCTTATTGGGTTGGAGGCCAAGGCAGAAGCGCATACGTCAGACGGGAGTATAGATATTACAATAAAGACTGATGATTATATTTACATCATTGAATTAAAGTATGATCATTCGGCCGAGGATGCACTGCAACAAATTAAGGAGAAGAAATACGCACGTCCCTACCAGACCGATCTCCGCAGAATAGTAGAGATTGGGGTAGCATTTTCTTCTAAAACCCGGTGTATCGAAGATTGGAAGATTATAGACGATAAATAAAGTTTCCGTTTATAATCGAAACTTTCGGTGATTTATATAAAAGTTTCCGCTTATAATCGAAACTTTCAGCAAATCTCATCTTCTCCATGGGTGGAAAGCCAGGCCTGGGCCATGAAGGGATTGCGGGCCGCTTCGCGGGGATAGTTGGAAGAATCTGATAGACATTCGTCGCACCAGTGGCCTCCTAACAGCACAGTTGCCGGGGAAGCCTTGAACCTATGGCCGAAGGCACATTCCCATTCGAGGGGGGTGTAAAGGTCGCCGGGTGCCATTTCCTCCGACCTACATCTGCCGCCACGGAATTCAGCTGCCTTCTTCATATCATCAATATTCAGCTCCGACAACGGTTTTGATTCATCATAACCGTGGGAGAGATATGTTGCTTCCATCGATGGTGGGTCAAGCGGGAATTGATTCCAATCCGGTATGTTGGCGTAATGCTGCCGGCTTTTGAAATAAGAACGAATCTTCTCTTCATTACCATCGCGGAACCATCCCAACGTTCCTAACCCTTTCTTTTTCGCAATCTGTTTCATACCCCATTTGATTAGCGGAGCAGGAACAATCCCGGCCAGTTTGAAGTAGGGGGGGAGCTGAGAGGCCATGAACCGGAAGTAATCTTCAGGAGTGGTGTTTGCGCGGAAAGGAACCATCTTCTCCAAGAGGTCGGAATCGGAGAACCATGCACCATGGAAATTGCGTGAGGCAAACCAGTTTGTCTCAAAAATTTTCTCGGGAGCAGGGCAGGAGAGGGCTTTCAGAAGCTGTTGCTCAAACTGATAATTGGTAAGTCGAAATGCCTCGCCGGAGCCAATGTTATAGAAACGTCGCCAGAAATCTTTCGGCAGTTCGCGCTCCTCAAATTTCTTGCACAAATTTGCAAGAAGCTTTGCCGACTCCTCCACTGTGGTCCATTCCAGCACACCGGCCAATGGCACGTGAAAAGTGATCGGGTCTGTGCCGTTGAAGAGTAGTGCAGGATACAATATACCCGTCTGACGGAGTGATACCCATCTCTTCAATCCGGACTCAGCGAGTATGCGTTCGGCCTTAATTTTAGAGAGAGCATACATATCATGATCCGCCGGCACCATCGGGTCGCCTGTGCGGCACCAATGCCGGGGTGTCTCCCTTGGCCCGTATTGCGATACTGACCCTATATACACCAGCTCAGGCTGTCTTGATTCCGGTTGAACAAGTGCTGAATCGATGATATTCTGCATCCCCTTGATATTCACATCCAGTGTGAGTTCAGGGAAATAATCTGCTTTAGGGGAAACGAGTCCACCGACATGAAGCACAATATCAGCACCGTCCACACCCTTCTTCACAGCCTTGGGGTCGCGGAGATCACCCCATATCATTCTGATTCGAGATAGATTCAAGTAGGGAGCAAGTTTCTTCCTGTTCTTTTTCGAATCGCGAGCGAGAAGAGTTATTTCAGGTTTATTGGAGAGTTGCAGCAATGATTCCAGTGTGGCAAATCCCATTGTACCGGTAGCACCGGTCAGAAATATTCTCATCACTCAATCGTGTAAAGACAAACAAACAGCGAAGACACACCTATGATGATCCAGAGAAGGATAGCCTGAATAAGCGGTTTTGCCCCTACCTCCTTAATAACTTTAAGGCTAAGGCTTGCTCCAATGGCGAAAAGCACGGCTATAAGCGCTTGCTTGGCTATGGCAACGATGCCCGGGTAGATTGTATCTTTGAGCAGAAGCAAGGAGGAAGGTGTGTAAGTGTTGATGATCATTGCAACAACAAACAGAAGGATAAACCAAGGTATGGAAACCTTAGCTTTCCCTTCACCTCCCTTGATGTCTTTGCGGAAATACCACATGGTGAAGAATGCAAGGGGTATTATCCATAAGGCACGGGTACACTTTATCAAAGTGGCGAGCTCACAAGCTTCCGGACTGTAGGCGGCGCCGGCGCCCACAACAGAACTTGTATCGTGGATGGCGATGGCGGCCCATGTTCCGAACTGGGCGTCGCTCATATGGAAAAGGTGACCCAAGGGAGGGAAGATAAAGAGTGCTATGGCATTGAGAATAAATATCACGCCGAGAGATACAGCCATACTTTTCTCATTGGCTTTAAGCACACCTCCCACTGCGGCTATAGCCGACCCGCCGCAGATAGCGGTACCGGAAGATATGAGATAAGAAGCTTTCTCTTCAATTTTCATCACTTTGCCAAGCCATACGCCGGCCACCATTACCACAACTACAGAAATCACGGTGAAAAGCATCCCGTCGGCACCCGATTTCAGACTCTGCTGAAGATTCATTCCGAATCCGAGACCCACCACCGATGCCTGAAGAAGATATTTCGAAAGCTTCTTGTTGAACGCAGGGAACGGAGTGCCGAATACAAGAGCGAATACAAGACCCAAGAACAGTGCCGTGGGAGCGCCTATGACCTCAACTCCCCATATCATTTTAAAAGGGAAGAGCATTAACACAAGCAGAATCCAATAGAGAGGTCGTCCCAACGATGCCAATGAGGATTTTTTAGAATTTGTCATCTTAAAAATGCGTATTTGTTTAAAAGTTTCCCCTCCTCCGTTGCAAATTTAAACCATTTAAGTTAAATTTGCAAATTAAACAATATCAGATGCGGTGGCAGAATGTTTTGAACCGTGAAAAACTCGGCATCCACTATCATCTGCGGAAATGGAAGGGGAGAGAGATAATAAAATGAAGCAAATAAAGTGCTTCTGAATAGAACATATCAACAGACACGAAAAAGTGAAGATACATCACGAAGGAACCAACATCCTCATATTACTGTTTATAGTATTGGGAGTGCTCAACATACCGGTATGGCTATTCCTGCCTCCTTATATATTGCCTGCTTTGTTCACAGGGATATCGGTGACAGTGTATCTTTTCGTGTTCAATTTCTTCCGCTGCCCTATACGGCATTATCGCGGAGAGAGAAAGAACCACGTGGTAAGCTCTGTCGATGGCAAGGTGGTAGCTGTGGAGAGAGTGTATGAAGGGGAATATCTTAAAAGCGAGGCCATAATGCTGTCGGTGTTTATGTCTCCGCTTAATGTCCATGCCAACTGGTATCCGGTAGACGGGAAGGTGGAATATGTGAAACATCACCACGGACGTTTCCTTTCGGCTTATCTTCCTAAGGCGAGTGTGGAGAATGAGCGAAGCACCATCGGGATTCTTTGTGATGACGGCAACCGTATCACTGTCCGCCAGATAGCCGGTGCGATGGCGCGCAGAATCGTAACTTACGCCCGGAAAGGACATAAGGCTTCGATTGACGAACATCTCGGATTCATAAAATTCGGTTCAAGAGTCGACCTTTATCTGCCGGTTGATTGTGAGATACTGGTGAAGATAGGCGATCTGACTCGTGGTGGACTGACTCCTGTCGCAATACTTAAATGAATTATATTTTGAATGTAATAAGAAGAAATATCCCAAACTGCATCACCTGCATGAATATTCTTGCGGGCTTGCTGTCGATAGTTTGCTCCATACAAGGAGAATCATCGCTCTGGGGACTTAAAGGTTATGAATGGGGCTATATTTTTATAGGCATAGCCGCAGTGGCAGATTTTCTCGATGGATTTTCCGCACGTCTTCTCCATGCTTATTCAGAGATGGGTAAGGAGTTGGATTCGTTGAGCGATCTTGTCAGTTTTGGAGTGGCGCCTGCGCTGGCCGTGTATACCTGTATGGAGCTTAACGGTGCGGAATGGATGAAATGGCTTGCGCTGATTATTCCCGTGGCTGGAGCATTGCGCTTGGCACGATTTAATGTTGACACCCGTCAGACAGAAAATTTTATCGGTCTCCCTATCCCCGCTAATGCATTGTTCTGGATCGGTTATACATCTATAGTATATTCGGGTTCAACCTTATTGTCGACACCTTGGATTTTCGTGACAGCTGTTCTGCTGGAAAGCTGGCTAATGGTAAGTCCGTTAAGACTTTTCTCTCTCAAATTCAAGACTTGGGGATGGAAAGGGAATGAATTCCGTTGGATCCTGATCCTTACAGCCATAGGGCTTATTTTCTGCATGGGTGTAGAAGGCTTGATGTGGCTTATAATAGTATATGTGGCTTACGGAATATTTGATGGTTCAAAAAAATGATCTTGGCCTGTGTTTTATTGGCGAGAGAATGCATAAATACCTTAGTGACAGGTAAAATATAAAAAGGATAGAATAGATGGGATTCTTTATAGCAGTCTTGATAATACTTCTCTTACCTTTGATCTTCCCATATATCGGACGGTTGATCAAGCGATATGCCATGGGTAAGATGGAAGACAATATGCGTCGCATGATGGGAATGCCTACACGTGCCGAGGAGAAGAAGGCGCGTAAGGCTCAGGCCCGCGAAGAACGCGACACCGCCCGTCAGGAAGACAGGAGCGCTAACCACAGATATGGATTCCGAAGCAGAGGCCGCAATCATAATGTCGGGAATCCGGCAGAAGACATACGCATGATGAGGCTATATGCCGAAGATGTGGAATATATTGAGATCAGGGAGTATTCCGCTGATATAAGATTCGAACAGGATTCTGATTCTGGAAGAATGAAAATTAAGATGGAGGAGCAGGTGTCTGACGCCGAGTTCGTAATAATAAAATGATGAGTTATGGAAAAAGGGAAGACATTATATGTGAGTGATCTCGACGGCACGCTTCTGCAGCCGGATGCCCGTCTTTCCGAGCGCACTATTTCCATGCTTAACGAGGCTATATCAAAAGGAGCCCTCTTCACTATCGCCACAGCGCGCACACCGGCCACTGTGGCATCGATAATTGAAAAACTCGACCTGCGCCTGCCGGCTGTGGTGATGACCGGGACCGCACTCTGGAACAAGGATGATCGCACTTATTCGTGCGTGAAATATATGGATGACAAGGCTGTAAAGGAGCTTGTGAAAATATACCGGGAAACGCATTATCCCACATTCCTTTATACGCTTCGCGATGAAAAGATACACATATATCATCTGGGTTCTCTATCGGACATAGAACGCACCTTTATTGAAGAGCGCAGTCACAATTTCGCAAAAATACTTCATATACCTTCTGACGGAAATTCCGAGTTGCCTGATTATCTTGGCGACACGGTGCTTTTTTATGGTATGCAACCCGATGCCAGGACAGAGGCTGTGTTCAGGTTGACTTCTGAGGTGGAGAATGTACGCGTGCAGAAATATCATGACTTCTATGGTCCGGAAATCGGTATTCTCGAGGCCTTTTCTCCGCAAAGCACAAAAGCGATCGCCATACGTGAGCTTGCCTCCAGAGTGGGAGCGACGAGAATTGTCACTTTCGGAGATAATATCAATGATATCCCGATGCTTGAGCTTGCCGATGTTGGTGTGGCGATGGAAAACGGGCTGGAAGAGGTGAAGAGGATAGCCGATGTGGTGACAGGCAGAAATACGGATGATGCCGTGGCGCGTTTCATTCTTCATGATATGGGGCTTGATAAAGGAGGTGAAATATGAAATTCAGCCTTTACGACAAACAACGTTCAGGCTGGATGGTTATGATCGCCGTCTCGGCCATAGCGGTTATCGTTTTCCTTCTTATAAGTAATAGTCTTGTCAAGGAGCTTGCCCAGCAGGAAAGAGAGCGAATGAATATATGGGCACAAGCCACCGAGCGCATCGCCGAGGCTGGCATAGACACCGATATAGAATTCATGCTCGCCATTATATCACAGAATAATTCGATACCGGTACTCACGTGCGATCGTAATTTCAATATATCGGAGTTCCGTAATTTTGATCTTCCCGATAAGAGCGAAAGCGAAAAATCGCTATACATGGAATTGGGAGAAAGGAATAAAAAATATCTTTCAGACAGACTCAGGAAAGCTGTAGGTAACAAAACCATAGAACAGCTCGTGTCGGAAAACCCCCATTTCATAGAGATAAAATATACAGGAGGTGAGAAGCAGTATATATATTATGAAGATTCCAATCTTCTGCGCAGCATAAGCATCTACCCCTATATACAAATGATTGTGATGATTATTCTCACCCTCATTATCTATATGGCCGTAATATACACCAAGCGCGCTGAACAGAACCGTGTGTGGGCCGGTCTTTCAAAAGAAACGGCACATCAGCTCGGTACTCCCATTTCATCACTGATGGCTTGGACGGAATATCTTCAGGCTATAGGCACAGATAAAGAGATAACCGATGAGATTGATAAGGATGTTAAAAGATTGTCGGTTATAGCCGATCGTTTTTCAAAGATCGGTTCGCAACCCGAGATAGAGTTTGACTATCTGAACGATGTCGTGAGCAATTCATTGGAATATATGAAGAGTCGTGTTTCGGGGAAAGTGAAGATCGAGATGCATATTTCGGAGGATGATCATGGAGTGAATGTGAGTCGTCCGCTGCTCGAATGGGTAATGGAGAATCTCACTAAGAATGCTGTGGATGCGATGCAGGGTGAAGGCGAATTGCACATCACCACCGGTTCTGACAAGGGGATTGTATGGATTGAGGTGCGCGACACCGGAAAGGGGATAGCGAAGAAAAATTTCAAGACGGTCTTCAATCCTGGCTACACCACCAAAAAACGTGGCTGGGGACTGGGTCTTACACTTGTGAAACGGATCATCGAGGAATATCACGGAGGAAAGATTTTCGTAAAAGAGAGCGAGATAGGTAAAGGAACCACTTTCCGCATAGAGCTTCGCTCGGCAGGGGGAGAAAAAAAGTAAAGATGGACAATACTTCAACTATTTTTATTAATTTTGCAATCTAAATAAATTGAAAACGAGCAACAATGAATATTTCATATAAATGGCTAAAGAGGTTCATTGATCCGGAGGTCGCTCCACGCGAACTTTCGGCCGAACTCACTTCGCTTGGTCTTGAATGCGACACAGTTGAGGAGGTTGAAAGCATCCGTGGGGGACTGCGCGGAATTGTAACCGGTAGAGTGCTGACTTGTGTGGATCATCCTGATTCCGATCATCTCCATATCACTACTGTAGATCTCGGTGGAGATGAACCGGTGCAGATAGTCTGCGGGGCTCCCAACGTGGCAGCCGGCCAGAATGTGATAGTGGCAACCGTAGGGACCACGCTTTATGACGGTGACAAAGAATTCCAGATTCGTAAATCAAAGATTCGCGGTGTGGAGTCGTTCGGCATGATATGTGCCGAAGACGAAATAGGAGTAGGCGCTTCCCATGACGGAATTATGGTTCTGCCCGATGATGTAAAACCGGGCATCCCTGCTTCGGAATATTTCAACGTTGAGAGCGATTATGTGCTGGAGGTTGAGCTGACTCCGAACCGGGTGGATGCTGCAAGCCATTTAGGTGTTGCCCGTGACGTAAAGGCAAGAATGTGGTGTGAGGCGGCCGAAGGAAAACGTGAAGATTATCCTGAAATTACTGTTCCTTCTGTAGAGGCTTTCTCTGTAGATCGCGAGGATGGTGCTGTTTCCATCCGCATCGAAGATAAAGAAGGTTGTCCTCGTTATTGTGGTGTCACTATCCGTAATGTGGAGGTAAAGGAATCTCCCGAATGGCTCAGGAATCTGCTAAGCGCAGTCGGACAGCGTCCTATCAATAATATCGTAGACATAACCAATTTTATACTTCAGGGGATCGGTCAGCCACTTCATTGCTTTGACCTCGATAAAATTAAAGGGGAAGAAATTGTGGTTCGCAGCTGTCCGTCGGGCACTGAATTCACTACGCTTGACGGAGTTGTGCGGAAGCTTGATGCGTCTGATCTTATGATTTGCAACGCCGAGGAGCCGATGTGTATTGCAGGTGTGTTCGGTGGACTTGATTCCGGAGTGACAGACGACACCAAATCGGTATTCATCGAGTCTGCATATTTCAATCCGACCCGTGTGCGCCGCACAGCACGTCGTCATGGTCTCTCCACAGATGCCTCATTCCGTTATGAGCGTGGTACAGATCCCAATATCTGCGACTACGCCGCCCGATTGGCAGCTATAATGATAAAAGAATTGGCCGGAGGTGAGATTTGCGGCGGCGTTAAGGATCTTTATGAAGAACCGGTGAATAGAGCCGAGATGGATTTCTCTCTCGATTATTGTGCCCGTCTGATCGGTAAAACTCTTCCGAAAGAGCTTATCATCTGCATATTGAAAGCTCTTGAATTTGATGTGGAGGAGAAAGATGCCGATACACTCCATCTTAAAGTGCCTACATATCGTGTGGATGTGTATCGTCCGTGTGATGTGGTTGAAGAGATTCTCCGTGTGTATGGTTATAATAATGTTGAGATAACCGACAGAATGCATGTCTCGCTTTCTCAGCGCACGGATACCGATAACAGCTATGCGCTTGAACAGCTTGTTAGTGAGCAACTCACCGCGCAAGGTTTCAACGAGATTCTTAATAACTCGCTTACAGCCGTTTCATATTATGAAGATTCGGAGCGTTATCCTCTCTCAGCATGTGTTCGCCTGATGAATCCGTTGAGTAACGATCTTGCCGTGCTTCGCCAGACTCTGTTATTCGGAGGCTTGGAATCCATTTCGCATAATGTCAACCGTAAAGAAGCGGATCTTAAATTCTACGAATTCGGCAAAGTATATAGCTTTGATCCGACAAAGGAATCTACTGCAGAAAAACCGCTTTCACCATATTCGGAAAACGAAAATCTTGCATTGTGGATGACCGGTAACATGAACCGTGCATCGTGGAATGTAAAGGCAGTCGAGGCAAGCGTATACGATCTTAAAGGTATTCTGATGAATATATTCTCACGTGCCGGAATATCTGAAGGTTCGTTGAAGTTTGAGCAGGGGAGTGATGAGATTTTCGCTGCCAAGCTTGATATAAGTTTCAAATCGGGTAAACATTTAGCCGAGGTCGGTATTCTTCGTTCATCAGTGTTGAAGAAATTTGATATAGAGCAGAGTGTGGTGTATGCTGCAGTTGACTGGACTGCTCTCTTCCGCCAGGCACGTAAGACCGATGTGAAATATGCCGAACTTCCGAAGACACAGGGTGTTGAACGAGACCTTGCATTGTTGGTAGATAAGAATGTCAAATTTTCGGATATAGAAGAAGTGATCCGAAAGACCGAGAAGAAGCTTCTTCGCGACGTGCGTCTTTTCGATGTATATGAAGGTAAGAATCTTCCGGCCGGTAAAAAATCTTATGCCGTTTCGATGAAGCTTCAGGATATGGAGAAAACGCTTAACGATAAACAGATTGAGGCTACGATGAACAAGATCATCAACGCCTTGCAGACTTTCGGAGCGGAACTTCGTTAAGAAAAGAGAAAACAGAATAACAACTACTATAAGTATAAGAAATTCACAATGGGAAGAGCATTTGAATATCGTAAAGCCCGTAAATTGAAACGCTGGGGCAACATGAGCCGAACCTTTACGCGTATCGGTAAGGAGATCACTATCGCAGTAAAAGCCGGTGGACCTGATCCCGACATGAACCCGCGTCTTCGTGTGCTTATGCAGAATGCAAAGGCTGCCAATATGCCTAAGGATACTGTTGAGCGTGCTATAAAGAAAGCTACCGACAAAGATGCCGGCGACTATAAGGAGATTGTATATGAAGGATATGGTCCTTTCGGAATTGCCATTGTAGTAGAGACAGCAACCGATAACAACCAGCGTACCGTTGCTAATGTGCGCAGCTATTTCAATAAATTCGGCGGTTCACTTGGCACACAGGGTTCACTTTCATTCCTATTCGATCATAAGAGTGTGTTTCATGTAAAGCCCAATGAGGGGATGGATCACGATGAGTTTGAACTTGAACTGATGGATTTCGAGGCTGAGCTTGAGACAGACGAGGAAGAATGGCTCATTTACGGAGCGTTTGATCAGTTTGCCAATCTTCAGAAATATCTTGAAGATAAGGGTATGGAAATCGTTTCAGCAGAGTTCGAGCGTATTCCGACAGACTATAAGGAAGTAACACCCGAACAGCGCGAACAGCTTGACAAACTCCTTGATAAATTCGAAGATGACGAAGACGTGCAGAACGTATTCCACAACATAAAGGAGGATTGAGTTCAAAACCATATAGAAATGACCTGCGTTTCTCAGAAACGCAGGTCATTTCTATATGGTTTTGAACAATGTTAAGTAGGTTTTCAAATCAATTCAGCCCCCTACTTATAAATGATTATCATTAATAATCTCATGAATTTTCTCAATTGATAGTCCGGTTGCTTTTGCAATGATATTCAGATCCACACCTTGAGCAGCAAAACTCTTTACAAGTGAAATTTTCTCCAGCTCGGCTCCTTCGGCACGTCCTTCGGCACGTCCTTCAGCACGTCCTTCAGCACGACCTTCGGCATGTCCTTCAGCCATCGCTTTCTTTCTGGCAAATTTCATTTGTGCGTTATAATCCCGGGCACGCATAAGAGCCGCTTCATATACTCCCCTTTCTTCAGGAGGTAATGTAGCGACATTGCTGACATTATCAAGATATTCAAATATCTCGTCTTGTGTTTTAAAAGCTACAGATTGCATAGTCCCCATATTTTTTATATTGTAAATCCATTTATCTATAAAGCTATCGCACTCTACTTTTTCTTTTACAAAGCAAGGCAATTGTATATAAACATAACGTTGATACTCACCAATAGTTTGATGGTTTTCTTCATCAAGAATACGAGCGTAGGTAACCGGTTTGCGATCCAGTTCAGAAATCATGAAGTTGCAAAAGAAAACTCCTATAACTGGAACCAGAGAGAAATCCCATTGTTTATTTCTGTCATCTTTCCCTTTATATCCTTGCGAGGCAATGTCTCTGCTGACATAATATTGCGATCGCGCAATGAAATTCTCTTGATCGGCTTTTTGCATCTCTACTATAAAGCGATGTCCGGAGGCGGTCTCACATCTTATGTCATATCTCAAACCCCTTCCATGTATATATTCGTTGGGATGTTCAGTCTGTATGAACCGAAGTTTAGTTATATCACCAAAGTCAGGATCATTGGCAAAAATACTGTTAAGTAAGCTTAACAATAGCGGCTCTGAAACATCCTCCCGACCGAAAATCAATTTAAAACCCTCATCTATGGTCGGGTTAATAACCTTCTCATACTTTAATTCTTCCTTTGTATAGTTCATATTGATTTCTTTTTACAAAGGAAAGGAATTTATTTCAATAATCCAAATATTATAGTATAAGTGCTGTTTTCAGCGACCAATGAAAAAGAATCTTTGGTAATTACTGATAATTCTCTTAAATTTGTGGGAAAAGAAAATCTATGGAAAAGGAATTGAAATATCTTGATTTTTTCAAGAAAAGAAGCACGCTAAGAAGATATTCATCCTCTGAAGAGGTGAGCGATGAAACCTTGACAGCTCTTTTGGAAGCGGCCTCCCATGCGCCGACAACCGGCAATATGCAGCTTTATAGTGTGATCTCCACCAGGGACAACGATATGAAAGAGCGTTTGGCTCCACTCCATTTCAATCAGCCCACGGTGAAGGGATGTTCGGTGATGCTTACTTTCTGTGCTGATTTGCGGAGATTTGAAAAATGGTGTGAGCAACGAAATGCCCGCCCCGGCTTCCGTAATTACCATTCATTTATAACGGCTCTTATCGATACGGCGCTTTTTGCCCAACAGTTTGTGACTCTTGCCGAGCTTAACGGTATCGGCAGTTGCTATCTCGGCACAGTGACATACAACGCAGAGAAAATCGCGGAGATTCTTAGCCTTCCCGAACGTGTTGTGCCCGTGCTATGCCTGACCGTGGGCTATCCGGAAGATGGTACGGGGTTTCCTCCGGCTTCCGACAGAATACCTGTAAACGGTGTGCTTCATAAGGAAACATATAAGGACTATTCCAAAGATGATATCGACAGACTGTTTGAATATAAGGAGAGCCTTGAAGAATCAAAAAGGTTTGTTGAAGAGAATAGTAAAGAAACACTTGCCCAGGTATTCACCGATATCCGTTATCCCGGAAAGATGAATGAGGAAGTGTCTGAATCTTTTTCACGGTTGGTTAAAGATAAAGGTTTTTAAGTAAGTAGCTACTTATTCAAACAAACTCTAAGAATCGATTCTCTTGAACGTAATTCCCGAGTTGCGTCCGCAGACGTAGACACCTGTTTTTCGCCCCTCTTTCACGAGATTATCGAGATAGAGGGGCTCACCGTTTACAAACAGCGCGCATGAAAACGTATCTCCTTTAGTGAGCCGTGAGAGCTTTGACTCCACCACTTCCCAGATGTCATTTCCTTTATATGCTATTATGCAGACGCGTCCCGGATTCCACATAAGTTTAATGCGGTCGCCCCTTCTGACATCTCTTTCAGTGTGGAGCACAGCGGTGCCTATTGATCCGCTTTCTATCTCCGTATCGTTTCCCGACGTATAATGGGTGAAGTCCTTCCAACCGCAGTATCGCGCCAAAAGGTCGAGTGTGGCAGTGCGCGGCACCATAGGCTCGTTAAGATAACCCCACAGACGTTTCAGTGTTGTAGGGCTTATGGGAGTTCCCGTGTTATTGAAGATACTTTCCGCCAAAGCCTCGAAATGCTTGGGCGTCGAAACCTTTTGAGAAAACGTAGTCTCCACCATTCTGCAGAGATCCGCGATTTGATCTATTCTAAAGTCGGATACACTTTTCTGAGCCATTTCTGATAATAATTGTTGAATGCGATTGCAAAATAATTTTGTAGTTCGGAGTTAATGAGTTTCTTCTCCTGATTAGAGAGATCCCTGCTGTCGATCATGGTGCTGAATCCGCCAAGTTTATTTTGAAAATCCTTTTGAAGTTCGGTTTGCAGAGCCATAAGTTTCTCAGCATCTCCGGCCGACAGATGAGTGCCTCGTTCAGAGTCGTAACGTGCTGTCAGCATGTCGATCATTCTCATACCCTCCTTAATGGTCTCCTGTTTAAGCCTATCGTGGTTGGCGATTTCAGCAAGCCTTGATTCCGCTTCGGCCTGTCTCATCTCGGCTTCCGCTTGTTTCAGATGTGCCTCCGCTTGCCGTGCCTCGGCTTCTGAAAGACGATACCCCATCGTTGTCAGGGAATCCTCGAGTTCAGAAGCCTTTCTTCGGTTCTCACTATTATCCTCGGCAATCTCCGTCACCTTCCTTCTCTCAGCTTTAGATATATCTGAGAGTGAATATACAGTATAAGCTAAGATTGCAGAAACTACACAAAGAATCGCTATGAGCGTGTAGAATAGAATACGCGGTCTTTGTTTTCTGCGATCCAACGCGGCGGCTATCTTTCCGGCGTCGGCCGGACGCTGCGCCCGGGGAGCCGTGCATTTGCGCGACAAACTCTTATACTCGGGGCAAAGGAGTTTCATTATCATCCCTAAGCTGAACACATCGTCGGCCGGATCTGTTCCACCTCTCTCTATCTGTTCGGGAGACACGAACCCCGGAGTGCCTGCCGGTTGCTTCATTTCGGCATAGTCATCTGAATCCGCAAGACCGAAATCAATGAGAGCGATTCCCTGGCCCGACTTTCTGAGCATTATATTTGCCGGCTTGAGGTCGCGGTGTGCTATCCCCATTGAATGGATATAGCTCACTGCCGCCACAATATTTCTCATAATCTCATGGCGTTCACCTCTCTTCAGTTTGCGGGAGTCAAGCGTGCGGGCCAATGTCTCTCCTTCAATCCATTCCATCACAATACATTGACCTAATTGACCTGCATTTTCTAAAGCCACAGCCATTGGTATTGCCTGATGACGCAGCCGCGAATGAAGTTCAAACTCCTTTTTAAGGCGACGTTGCAATGCCGCGGATTCCGATTTCCCCGGCGGCAACCCCTTTAGCAGCCACCATCGGCCATAGCGACGTCCACGCGCCACTACATTGTAGTCGGTGGTGCGTAAAATTTCAATGTCAGTGAAAGCGGATTCGAGTCCGTATTCCACTGCATCGTCATCAACATATCCTGATTCCGGGTGCTCATCATTCATACTTCAAAATTATACACTTCCCGACAATAATGCAAATTCCAGATGACATGATGGTGACGGATGAGAGTAGGGTAAATCATAAAACTATGTTATAGAACATAAAAAAATAATTGTCGTGGGTATAAATAAGTTATAATTTTGTAATTGGCTAACTATTTTTAATCTCATTCCTGCATTCGTGTTGAATTCGGGAATAAACATCAAAATTTTCTTACGTGTGTTTCCAATGAAAAAATTATTGATTTCATTATTGGCCTTATCGGGAATACTGTGCTCATCAATTGATGCAGAGGCAGTCTCGATAACGTCAACACCATCTCCGGCCGTATCTAATAAATCGCTGGAGATAACGATTTCAGGACAGGATTTGGGTTCAACGGTATATTGTTACACATGGTGTGACAAGTTGGGTTCAGGTTCGAAATCGCCATTTAAATGGGATGATGTCAACACATCAAAATTCCAGATGACCGGAAGCAATGGAAATTATACCTTTACGATTTCCGATATCAAAGCTTTCTACGGATTGACAGACACAGAACTTTCCAATCTTACAAGACTTGGTTTCATCGCAAAGAATACGAGTGGAGGCCAGACGGATAATCTGTATGTAGATGTGGTGCAGGGACGCCGCGACGCTTATTCAGGCGGAGAAGGCACAGCCGCTGATCCCTACGTGCTAAAGACGGCTCAGGATCTTCAGATGCTTGTTTCCACAACGGGCGACTGGACATCGGAGAATTATTTCCGTATGGATGCCGATATAGACGCCTCGGCACTGACCTCCGGTATTGGTTCGACGAGTTCTCCGTTTGCAGCCATTTTCGATGGCAACGGTCATTCGATAAAGAATCTCAACCTTACTTCAAATTCAGTGGGTTCGGCTGTAGGTCTGTTCTCTTGTATAAACGGCGGAACGGTCAAGAATCTCGGTGTCACAGGTGCGAGAGTATCCGGAACCACCTATGTGGGTATCCTCGCGGGGCAGCTGCGTGGCGGTAGCGTGGAATGTTGTTTTACCACGGGCACCGTTTCAGGAAGCTCCATATGTGTCGGAGGCCTGGTAGGTGAAAATGAAGCCGGCTATATCCTTAACTGTTATTCCGGAGCAAGCGTGGAGAATCCTGCTGATTATGCTGCGGGTGGTCTCGTAGGAAAAAATCGCGGACAGATCGCCAATACATATGCTTCAGGCTCAGTTACAGGTTACGATTATGTGGGCGGACTTGTCGGAGCAAACTATGGTACGGTGAAAAATTCCCTTGCGCTTAATTCAAAAATTACAGCTTTCAATGATTTTGTGGCCCGTTTCGGAGGTAACAATAATTCACGGAATATAATAGAGAGTAACTACAGCTGGGAGAACATAGCAGCCGGCCATCAGTCCTGGACCTCTCACGGTGACCATGCATCTGCAAAACCTGCCGATGTGCTCCGTGATGCGACTCAGTTTCAAACACTCACCGGTTGGGATTTCAACAATATATGGGAATGGCGAGTAGAAGGGAAAAGAGAGTATCCGGTGTTACGCGGTCTGTCAAATCAGGATTGTCCTCTTTCCGACACCTATTTCAGCTATACCACATCACTGCAGGAAACTTTGACAACAGAGGGTGAATTCAGCATCGGCCCCAATCCTACATATGGTGAATTGCATATCAGTTCATCCGATGGAATAGAGTCATATGTACTCTACGGTATAAACGGCCAGGTTGTGAAGAAAGATTATACAGGAGGCGTAACTGAGACAGTTGTCGACCTGAGCGGTCTTTCCAATGGGCTCTATATTCTCCGTTCGCTCACTTCAAACGGAATTGAGAACATCAATAAAGTAATAAAGAAATAATCTCCTCCCGACATAATGAAACAGAAAAGCAATAATTTTCAAAGTCTGAAGGCAGTTATGGCCGCGCTTCTGATGGGAGCCGGAACTTTAAGTGGTGTGGCTGCCAATGATGCCACTCTTAACCGTCTTGAAATAAAGGTAGATGGTCAGAATATACTCAGAGGCTTTAACAAGCAGACTAAAAACTATGAAATAGAACTCGGAGAGGATGCAGCTTCAATAGCTACATTCTCAGCCGCTCCTGCCTCGGCCGACGCAACGGTCGACATCACGGTCAACGGCCGCTCCTACACTAATCATTCGTTAGGAAGCCTGATAGCAGGTGAGAATGTGATCACCTACACTGTAAAAAGCGGAACTTCCACCGAGACATATACTATAAAGGTTACAACGCCACAGGTGGTTAGAAACGAATATTTCACATGGAAGAATGCCAACATCTATTTCGTTCTCACCGATCGCTTCTATAATGGCGATACCTCCAACGACGAGAGCTATCATCGTCATAAGACCGCAGGTGGCAGCAATGTGGCCACATTCCACGGTGGAGACATCAAGGGTCTGACTCAGAAACTTGATTACCTTGACAATCTCGGTGTCAACGCCATCTGGATAACTGCTCCTTATGAACAGATGCACGGCTGGACCGGAGGTAAGGATGATGCCTTCCCCCATTATGCCTTCCATGGCTACTACACTCTCGACTGGACATTCATGGACCGCAACATGGGTACTATCGAGGATATGCGCAACTTCGTTACTGAAGCTCACCGCCGTGGTATCCGCGTGGTAATGGATATCGTGCTCAACCACACAGGCTATTGCACTCTTGACGACTGCGTGGATTACGACTTCGGTAATTTCAACGGTACTCCTCAGGCCGGCTGGGTTCCCAATGGGAACTTCACTATGTGGTCTGCATCCAATCCTGTGAGCTTCAATGCTGATACCCAAGGGAAATGGGGTAATTGGTGGTCGGGCTTCGTACGCGCATTCGGTGACCGCAGCTGGGGTCAGGGTGCCGGATTTGCCGTGCCCGGTGGCGATGACAAAACTATGTCGCTGTCAGGTTTGCCCGATGTCGTGACTGAGAAGACACAGACAGTAAACATACCTCCTTTCCTCAAAAAGAAATGGGCTGCCGAGAAGGGTGGAGATTGGGATAACTATCGTCTCCCCACAGCAGAGGCCTGGCGAGTTGACGGTAAGGGTGCTCCCGCCGATTACGTGATCAACTGGCTTGCTGCATGGGTGGAATATTTCGGTATCGATGGTTTCCGTTGCGACACGGCCAAGCATGTTGAGTTCAATCGTTGGAATCAGCTGAAGAATGCCTGCAAGCAGGCACTCGCAGCATGGCGTCAGAGCGACCGCGCGGATCAGTATGCTAAAAACTGGACTGATGATTTCTGGATGACAGGCGAAGCATGGGGTTGGGATCATGGCGACACCGGATATTTCACTCAGGGCGGATTCGACTCGATGATCAATTTCGCCTTTAATGGAACAGAAGGAGGCACCGGCCGTACTCCCACGACAGGCGACTGGGAATATTATGCAAACTTCTGTAACGGCAATGGCGGCAAACAGGTGCTCAACTATGTTTCGAGCCATGACACCGGTCTTCACCGTCCCGGCGATCAGAAGAATGTGGCGACAATGCTTCTTCTCTGTCCCGGTGGAGCGCAGATATATTACGGCGACGAGACTTCGCGTCCTAATGTAGACGGCAAAGGGGATCCCGGCATGGTGACACGCGGCGACTTCAACTGGGATGCCGTGGATAACGATGTGAACAAGCATTGGCAGAAAATCGGACAATTCCGTCGCCGCAATCCGGCTGTCGGTGCCGGCACACAGACCATCTCCGATGGAACCTACATACGTAAATTCTCCGAAAATGGCTACTCCAATGCTGTGGCAATTAAGCTCAACACTCAGAACGGCCAGAGTTATACCGTCAATGTAGGTGATGCCTTCACGGAGGGGACTCGTGTAATGGATGGCTATAACACCTCAAGCACAGCCACTGTTAGCGGTGGAAAAGTCACAATGACAGCATCGGGTCCGGTGCTTCTTATAGAGGAATACGGCACAGTCAATGATGGCCCGAATCCGCCTGTTCCTCCCACACCCACTAAACCGACAGTGATAGCTAATCCCGGCTCAACAGAATTCACTGATGGAATCACTGTGACTTTGAGCGTAAGCCCGGCAGGCTTGCCTATCCATTACTCCACAAGTGGCACCGCCACTGCTTCTTCACCGGTTTATTCATCTCCCTTGACATTCACAAGCACCACCACACTCTCCACCTACGTAGAGAATAATGGTGCATCGAATGTTCAGAGCTTCACCTATACCAAGAAGTCTGTAATTATTGATCCGGTAGAGCCAGAAGATGAATATTATATTTATTTTGACGACACATCAAAGCAGGATGTGGCAATATGGGCATGGGGTGAAAACGATGTGAACTGCACAGCATTAGGCACATGGCCCGGCGACCGCATGACAAAGAAGAACGACAAATATTATTGGGCGCTTCCTGCCGGGAAGAGCGTGCCTACCAATATTATAATCAGCTGGGGCGCTCATAACGACGATGATAAGGCCGGCGGTGGAGACCTTGCTTTTGTGAACAAACACACCTATAAGGCCGACGGAAGCCATTCCCTCATAGAATATGGTCCTCAGAAACCATCTATTTCAGTTTCCCCTGCAGAGGGAACAGTGAAAGGTAACGGAACGATTGTCGTGACAATCGGTAACGCCGCCACATCTATCACCGGAACATTCAATGGCAAGGCACTTTCGCTTTCCAATGGAGCCAATAATATCTCTGTGGCCGGTTATCTTAGCGATGGCCAGAGTGGCAATATGTCGATCACAGCCACTAACGCTGTCGGCACATCCACACTTAACACCTCCTTCACCCGAGACGACTCCACTCCGGTGGTGTCGCTCACAGGCGACTGGCGCGAGCTTTCCATTTACCAGATAATGGTGGCCTCCTTCCAGCATGGCGACGGCGGAGCCTCCGGCTATAGCGATATGTGGGGACCCTCCGGACATCGCAAGAACGGAAACCTTCGCGGCATCATAAATTCTCTCGACTATATAAAGGATCTTGGAATGAATGCCATCTGGATGACTCCCATCTTTGATTCCACCAATGGTCAGGGAGGTGAGAAACTACAGGCAACAGGCTATTTCTGCACCAACTATTTCAAAGTCGATCCCAAATTCGGATCGGAAGAGGAATTTGACGAGCTAATCCGCGAGGCGCATAATCGAGGGATATATGTTATTCTTGACGGAGTGTTCGGTCATCACGGTGGAGTGAGCAGCGCCTCTCCCAATGGGAAAACGATTCAGACGCAGGCCAATACCGTTAATGTGCGTGGCACAGAATCGGGGAATATTGTTTTTCCGGGATCTCTTGAATATTTCAAGGAAGTGATACGCTATTGGATGGAGCGCGGTGTTGACGGATGGCGTCTGGACCAGTGCTATCAGGCATATCAGGGAGGTCATAACTATTGGAAAGAACTTCGTCAGGAAGCAGAGAAAGTGGCTTCCGAGCGCAAGGCGCGCGGCGAACAGTGGGGCACGCTCGCCTATATGGTGGGAGAAGACTGGACTTCTGCCGGAAATATCACCACCACTCAGCAGGATGGTCTGAAGAGTGTAATGGATTTCGATGGCAAGGATAATCTTGTGAACATGAGCTCCGGAGTGGGTTCGGCCGGATGGTTCCTGTCTAATGATGCGGCTTCACGCGGCTACCGCGATTCGGGAGTGAATCCCACTATCTTCCTTTCCAACCACGACACCGACCGTGTGGGCGACTATGTGGATATCAATTCCAATCCGAAAGGGCTTATGACACGCCATGCAGCTGTGGCTGCCTATTCCGGCCCGACTTGCACATATTATGGTGATGAGATCGGCGACAAGAGCGGCAAGGCCACCGGCAATGGAAACCCCGACAACTGGGCCCGCACATCGGGTCGCATATCCGGTTTCAATGCTAATGAGCAGATGGTTCATGATTATGTGGCCAAAGTGTTCAAGGCTCGCTCTGAGAATCCGGCTCTATGGAGAGGCACAGCAGAGCGCAGAACGCAAGGAACTACTGAGATTATAACAAAGACAGATTCACAGACAGGAAACAAGGTTATGGTGATTTTCAGTTCTACCGACAGTAATATCTCTATTGGAGGAACCGGCATTGATCTTATCAACGGCGGTAACGTCAGCAGCACCGTATCGGTTAAAGCCTGGGTTCCTGCGTTCATCAAGATGAATTGATATAAGCAGTTGCCAAGTATCACAAATAAAATAGTTAATGTATTTGGGAATGATACATAATAATTAAAATAATTCTCAGGGACTAATCCCATCCGTGGGTTAGTCCCGGGATACGAAGCTTTATGTAACAGGAGCTTGCAGCTACAGCAAACCTCAATTCGGCTCGAGGCCGGATTGAGGTTTATTTTTTTCGGCATGTCTTTTAACAGAAGAAGAGCATCGGACTCATCTTCTGTTAGCGAAAGCTGCCGCTCCATAATGGCTCGCGGATAGTGCGGAGGGTTTAACAAGATTTTGATATTTAAATCTTGAAGGTGTTAAGTATCAGAAAGATGATATTTGAAATTTTATGAATATCTTATGATGCTATTTACAACCGTTTTTTTATATTATAATTTTGCAATGCAACTTCGGAACAACATTGTGAAGTTTGCGGAGAAATTATATGAAGTTCAGTAAAGAAATAATATTGAGTGCTGTGACTGTAGCTTTGTCAGCTTCTGTCTCAGTCGCGGCCGTTCCGGAATTAAAAGAGGAACGGGTGCCGGAAAACCGTGTTATATATGAGGTCTTTGTGCGCAACTTCTCTCCGGAGGGTAACCTTAAAGGTGTGGAAGCACAGATTCCCCGTCTGAAAGAGCTGGGTGTTGATGTGGTATGGCTGATGCCTATATATAAATTGGGAGATACCGGCAAATGGGGCAGCTATTCCAGTCCTTACGCAATCAAGAACTACAGGATGATCGATCCCGACAACGGAACCGAGCAAGACCTTCGCGACCTTGTGAAGACTATCCATGACAACGATATGGAGATATGGTTCGACTGGGTAGGAAACCACACCGCTATGGATAATGTATGGGTTGAATCGCACCCGGAATTCTACAGCAAGAAAGATGGAGAATTTGTTCATCCATTCAACGGTATGTGGAAAGATGTCTATGAGCTTAACCGCGACAGCGAAGCCATGCAGGACACTATGGTTTCCGATATGCAGTACTGGGTTGATGAATTTGACATCGACGGCTATCGTTGCGATTATGCATCAGGTCCTTCTCCTGAATTGTGGCGCAAGGCTTCGGAGCGCGTGCTTAAAGACGGAAAACGTGTGGCATGGCTTGCAGAAGATTCCAGCCGTCCTTCGCTTGTAAAGAACGGTTATTTCGACTATAACTATTGTTGGGATTTCCAGGAGCATGTGTTGAAAGGATTTGCAAACAATCCTGATCTGGATAAATTACGCGCTGCCTGTGAACTTCTTGCAAATGAAGGTATAACACTCGGAGAAGCGTCAGCTCCCGAAGATACTATCAGGAAGCCTTATGAAGGACGCTCCCGAATGGTTTATCTGGTAAATCATGATGTGGTTCAGGATCAAGGCGGCACTGAAGATGTGGTCTATCATAAATATGTGAGACCGCTTACAGTGCTTCAGTTCACAGTCTATGGTATGCCCCTGCTATATAATGGTCAGGAAATAAATTACAATTCAGGCGGTCGTGTTTCAATCGCAGAGAAAACTCCTATCGACTGGAGCAATCCGAATCCTGAGATGGCAGACATGATCAAGACTCTCATCAAAATCAAGCATTCCCAGCCGGCATTGCGCACGGGAAAAGAGAGCGGACTTCTCACAAACCTCTCCACATCGGCCGATGATGCAGTTTATGCCTATAAACGCACGCTCGGTGATGAGAATGTGGTTGTGATGTTGAATTTTTCCGACAAAGATCAGAAATTCAATATTCCCAAAGGATTGCCAGAAGGAGACTATTCAGATGCTTTCACCGGGAATGAGATGGGAACGTCAGGTGCTTCGGAATTTTTTCTCCCTCCTTACGGAGCAGCTGTATATGTTAAAAATGAAAGAATGAAATAAAATATAAGAATGAAATAAAATAAAGGTAATGTGAATTACTGAGGTTATAATAAGTTAAGTTACGGTAAATTAAATTTAGTTAAGCCTAAAGTGCAGAATCTTGATTTAAGAGGAACACATAATTTTTGCACAATGCGGATTTTTAGTTATTTTTACAAATCTAAAAATCAATTTATCCGACACGGAGTAATTCCGTGTCGGATAACATTGGTAAATTCAGACTCCGTTCCATAAAATGAACTCAATGGGGTTGGAGAAATTTAAAATAATTTGGTTATGAAGTCGATATATTTCTTTTGTGTTCTTTTTCTTCTTTGTTCCTGCATAGGAAGGCAAACCTCATCTTCCCCTGAACTCCAGGAACTCTATTCGCGTCTTGACACGGAGATATCCCGGAGTGATATATATGAGAAAGAGAAAGAGGCGCGGATATCCCGTCTTAAAAAGGAATATGATCTCACAGGCGACAGCCATCGACGAACCATGATTATTGATAGCCTTATCTATGAATTCGCCGCCTATAATGCCGACTCCACATTATATTATATTAGCTATAACCTTCGCAGGCCGGATTTAAGAAATCATCCAGGTGAATATACACGGAATATGATAAAGCGGTTGGACCAATATGCCCATGCCGGACTTTTCAGCGATGCCCTTACCGTCATAAACAGTATACCTCGAGATTCTCTTACCGAAGATCTTCTTGAAGAGTATTATTCGGCTTGCTGTGCCACTTACCAATATCTCTCGGAATATACCAGTGAACATGAAACATCTAAGGAATATGAAGTAAAACGCAACATCTATACCGATTCGCTCAAACAGGTGGTGAAACCCGGAAGTTTCAACCATCTTGTTTATGTAATGTCGGAAAAAGCGAGAAACGGAGAGCCTGCAGAGGCTATAGAAGGGATTAAGAAACATCTTGAAGAATATCCATCAGGCACAAGAGAATTCTCCATTCTTGCCTCCACACTGTCTTATATATGCAAATCGAACGGGATGGATGAAGAATATAAGCGTTATCTTGTGCTAAGCGCCATTTCCGATGTTCAGGCAGCTGTAAAAGAGAATATGTCTTTTCGTGAAGTCGCTACCGTCATGTTTGAAGAGGGAGATGTGGAACGAGCCAATCTATATCTGAAGAAAAGCATAGCCGATGCCAATTTCTATTCCGCTCTGATGCGCAACG
The DNA here is from genome assembly GCA_014801535.1 of Bacteroides sp. Taxonomy (GTDB): domain Bacteria; phylum Bacteroidota; class Bacteroidia; order Bacteroidales; family Muribaculaceae; genus Lepagella. The sequence continues at coordinate 8,905 of JAAVEA010000003.1, read as the reverse complement.
CGCAGTCGAGCAAGATGCTGCCGGTGATAGACGATGCCTATTCTTCTCTTCAGAACGGTCTCACCAAGCGTCTGAGAATCATGGTTGCTGTGAGTTGTCTGCTTCTTGTAATTCTCGGGATAACAGTTTTCTATATTCTCAAGCAGTTGAGAAATATAAGGAGAGCGAATGAGAAAGCAAGAAGAGCCAACGAGGAATTAAGCAATCTTTCCGCAAAACTGAAGGAGATGAATAGCGAGTTGGAGGAGCGTAACAGAGAATTGGGGGAATATAACCGCACTAAAGAAGAATATGCCGGATTGTTTATGGAATTCTGTAGTTCGGCAATCTTAACCCTGCAGCGTTATCAGCAGTCTCTTCGTGTCAGTGCCGCTCAAGGAGGGAACCGGGCCGCCCTGATGAAGAAACTCGAATCTTCTGAAATATCCGATCAGCTTTTGAAAAACTTCTATGTAAAATTCGATGAGGCCATCCTTAATATCTATCCCTCCTTTATAGAAAAATTCAATGCCCTTCTTGTTCCGGGGGAACAGGTGGTTTTGAAATCAGGCGAATTGCTCAACACCGAGCTTCGACTGTTCGCTTTAATAAGAATTGGAATAGACGACAGCGCGAAGATAGCGCAGTTTCTACGATGCTCCATCTCCACTGTATACACATATAGATCGAAGATGAGGAAACGAGCCGTAAATCCTGAGGATTTCGAGCGGGAGGTGAAAAACCTAAGTTAAAAATCATGAAAATGACTTAAAAAACGTGTTGAGACGTTCTGATTACCATATAGATTTTTAATGGTGTCGGAACGTCTTAATATATTGAAAATAAATTGGTTTGTATTTAGATTTGTTTAGATTAGTTTAGATTGTAGTTAGATGCGCTTGACGATATAATAAAGAATAGCGATTTTTGCACCGTGATTCCACTTCGGGTGAAAGCAACGAATAAAATTACAATTAAAACATAATCAACAATGAACAGAAAACCATGGAATTTTAGAGTCGTCGTCCTGAGCTTTCTCTGGGCGTTAGCTCTGATAGTTGCACCGGGGATCTCGGCGCAGCTACTCACTGTTTCGGGTACCGTTTACGATCAATCGGGAGACGTGCTGATAGGAGTCAGCGTCTCGGTAAAAGGCGACCAGAAACACGGTATGCACACTGACATTGACGGAAACTATTCTTTAGACAAGATTCCCGCCGATGCAACTCTCATTTTCAGCTACGTCGGATTCGGAGCGGTTGAAGAGAAAGTTAACGGAAGAACAAAGATTGATGTCACGATGCGTGAAGACGCGGAGCTTCTTAATGAGGTTGTCGTTGTCGGTTACGGTTCTTTGAGCCGCAAGGAGGTGTCGAGCTCAATCGTGCAGGTAAACCGCGATGATTTCGCACAGGGTGCCATGAACAACCCTATGGAGATGCTCACCGGAAAGGTTGCCGGTCTTAACGTATCGAGCACTGCGGCAGCCAACCCTAACGGAAGCGCAGATCTTCAGGTGCGCGGTGCCACATCTCTTAACTCAGGCAACGGACCGCTTGTAGTTATCGATGGTGTGATCGGAGGTGACATCCGCACTGTTGCTCCCCAGGATATCGAATCTATGTCTGTACTTAAGGATGCCGCTTCAGCCGCTATCTACGGTACGCGTGGTGCGAACGGTGTGATTCTCATCACAACCAAAAAAGGTACAGGCGAGGCAGGGAAACCGGTAATCACTTATGATTCTTATGCGGCAGTGGCTTTTGCCAAAGACAAACCTGAAGTTCTTTCTCCTTATGAATGGCGACTTGCCCGCCGAGGCAATGACTACGGTGCGAGCACCGACTGGTATGATCTGATCACCCGTGACGCCGCATACGATACCAACCAGTATGTATCTATCGACGGCTCTCTCCCCGGCGGTGGTTACTACACTGCGTCCATGAACTATAAGAGCGCCAACGGTCTTGATATTGCAAGCAAACGCGAGGAGTTCGGCGGTCGCGCTGCAGTTGCCGCAAATGCCCTGGACAATCATATCCGTATCTCTGCTTCTCTTAACGCACGTCGCGTGAACGAGACTTATGGTGATGACGGCATGTTTGATACTGCTCTCGGAATGAACCCTACAATTCCTGTTTATAATGAAGACGGCAGTTTCTATCAGCCGAGTTCTCCTTCGGGTATCTATAATCCGGTGCAGCAGCTTACGGTAAATACTTCCAAAGGAAACCGCACATATCTTCTCGGAACAGCAGATCTGAAATATAATATCTGGAGCAACGAGTATCACAATCTGAGCACCACGCTTTCTTATTCATACGAATATAAAGATTATAAAAACGACTATTACACTCCCACCAATTCCGGAGAATCATATTGGAACTCTTATAACGGACGTGCATTTATGGAATATACCAAAGAATGGACAAACCGTGTGGAATGGCTTGTGAACTATGGCTTCACCAATGATGATCACGACGTTAAATTCGTGGGTGGCTATTCATTCGAGCGCTACAACTGGGACCGCATGGGAGAACAGAACTACGACTTTACCTTCAACAAACCGATTTATTGGGGTATAGGCTCAGGTTCTTATCTTAGCGACGGTAAGGCAGGCATGTGGGCCGGTCGCAGCCAGTCTTCTCTCGCCGGTTTCTTCGGACGTGTCAATTATGCATGGAAAGGGATGCTCATAGCATCGGCATCAATCCGCTACGAAGGATCCACAAAATTCGGTGCCGATAAGAAATGGGGTGCTTTCCCCTCTGCTTCTTTAGCATGGGAAATGACCAAGATGCCTTTCCTTTCTGATTACGTGCAGACGGTGCAGAGTCTGAAACCCCGTATCTCATTCGGTATCACAGGTCGTCAGCCTGACAGTGCTTATCAGTCACTCTCCACCTATACAACCGGCGGGACATATCTCATGGACGGCACCTGGGTAACAGGTTATCAGCCTTCTAACAATGTCAACCCCGAACTGGCATGGGAGAAACTTTCAAGTATGAACTACGGTATCGACTTCATGTTCTTTAACCGTCTTTACGGATCAATCGAATATTTCGACCGCCGTTCAATGGATCTTCTCTATAACTACACAGCTCCTCAGCCCCCTTATGTATACAATTCCATTCTTGTCAATGTAGGAACAATCCGTAACACGGGTGTAGAACTCTCACTTACAGCCGATGCGGTGGTAGACAAGCCCGTGACCTGGACCACAGGAATCAACTATTCTTACGGCACATCCAAGCTCACCAAGCTTTCAAACTCAATCTACAAGGCATCTTATGTTGACCTCTATCGGAAGCCGGGTCTCGGAACAAGCGAATTCTTCTTCCGTGTTGAAGAGGGTGGCCGTGTCGGACAGTTCTGGGGATATGAATATGCCGGTTATAACGACTCACACGATATGCTCGTATACAACGCCAAGGGAGAGAAAATACCTGCGGCCGGTGCGCAGCCCGAAGATAAACGCTACATCGGTGACGGTGCTCCAAAGCACTTCCTTACATGGAACAATACCGTTAAATGGAAAAACTTCGACCTCAGCGTGATGTTCAACGGAGCGTTCGGTTTCCAGATCTTCAATATGCGCAGATATGGTATGGGGCTGAAGGGTAGCGGTAGCGACAACGTGCTCCGCAGCACATATCTAAAAGACCGCGATGTATGGAGCGGCGGTGGTGTGATCTCCTCATACTTCCTTGAGAACGGTGACTACTTCAAGCTTGAGAACGTGACACTCGGTTACAACGTGCCTTTCAAGAACCGTAAGGTGCTCGACAGCCTCCGCGTCTATCTCTCGGCTAAGAATCTCTTCACCATCACAAGCTATACAGGCACAGATCCATCGGCTGTTACCTCTACGGGTATCACACCGGGTGTGGATGCCACATCAGCTTATCCGACAGCAACTCAGCTGACCTTGGGTGTAACATTCAAGTTCCGCTAAAACAGGGATATTAAAATTAATTTTGTAATACTTCTTACAAATAAACAGACAATAATGAAACTAAAAAAATATATCACCTCCCTTCTGTCAGTAGCGGCTCTCGCTATCGGTGCCACATCGTGTACTGATCTCGATGAGGTGACATTCGACCGCATTGACGCCGGAGCCTATTATCAGGACGAAAACAGCGTCAAAGGAGCTGTGGCGGCCGTTTATTCAAGCGCACAGAACAGCTTCCTTGAATTTTTCTGGTATCTTAACGAATTCTCTGCCGACCAGGTGGCATGGCGCACATGGAATGGCGGTGCATGGGGATGGGATGAAGGCGCGAAGTTTGTGCTTTCAACCCAGTCTTGGAACTCGGAGGCTGAGATCATCCGCTTGGCATGGGAGAAGGCATGGGAAACCATCGGCCTCTGCAACAATATCATCAGCGACCTTCAGGGAATCAATCCCACATCCATCGGTATGTCGGAGGAGGCCCTCAAACAGTATATTGCCGAAGTGCGCACCATGCGTGCATACGTTTACTACAATAACTTCGAGGTTTGGGGTGGCGCAATTCCCTTGAACACCACAGTCGGTGGTGAAGTGCCCGGCTCGGCCGACCCCGATTTCAATGTAGGATGTCAGAAAGTTTGGGATTTCATCTCCACCGAGCTTGATGATTGCTATGCGGATCTCGCCATAGAGAAAGGTGACAATGCAAGCCGCCTCCGCATGAACCAGGGTATGAACCGAATGCTGAAGATGCGTCTTCTCCTCAATTCGGAACTTTGGACAGGCACTGCAAGATACACCGAGTGTGCCAAGCTTTGTGAGGAAATCATCAACGGTGATTACGGTAATTACAGCCTTGCTTCCGACTATCGTCAGATCTACAGCATGGGAAATGAGAGTTGTCCCGAGATAGTGTTTGCATTTGCAAGCTGGTCGGGTAAGACTTTCACCAATAACCGTACCAGTCCGTTCATCCCGCTGCAATATGGCGAACTCTTCGGTATGGAGTCAATTCCCCAGACAGGTTGGAACTGCTGTTGTCTGGCTCCTTCAAAAGATAACACCGGTTCGGACTATATCATGGCCGACAACAAGATTTGCGGAACGCGCGATGGCAAGAGCTTCATATTCGACTATGGTGACAAGCTCGGTGCGCCCCTGGATCGTATTAACGACAAGGATATCCGCAAGCAGCCCTATAAGTCGGACGCCGCAGGAAACTGGACCGGCCTTTTCCTCATGGGCGAGCAGTACGAATGGGCAAGCGGAGCTCCTGTTCTTGCAGATGCCGATCTTCAGGATGACCCCCTTATCTATGTTGACCAGTGCGGAACGTTCACCAACGCCGGCCGTAATCTCGAACCGGTAATGTCTCCCCGTTGGGGTATGACCAATACCGGTTACCGACTGATCCGCTATCCGATCACCCCGACCTCTTCAGGTAAAGACTATTGCGACATTTCAGAAGTTGAGTTCCGTTTAACCGAGGTTTATTATACTCTCGCCGAGTGCCGTCTGCGTGCCGGTAATGCAGGAGGAGCCAAAGAGCTTGTCAACACAGTGCGTCAGCGCTACTTCGCATCGGCAGATCTATCGGAAATCGAAAACCCTGGTCCCGGTTTCAACAACTTCGATCTGGACTGGATGCTCAGCGAATGGGGTATTGAATTCCTTGGCGAAGGCAACCGCCGACGCACCGACCTCCGTCGCTTCGACAAGTTCACGCAGGGTCAGTGGTGGTTCTTCGGACGTGCCACAGAGACAGACCGTGAGCTTCCCGCAAAACGCGACCGTAAATATGAGTGGTTCCCGCTTCCTCAGGTTGCCCTTATGGTTAACCCCGGATTGGTTCAGAATCCTAACTATTAATATCTGGAAAACAATATGAAAAAGCTAAATATATATAATCTCTTTATCCTCCTGCTGCTCCCCCTGTTAGGGGCATGCAGCAAGGATGAGATCATCTTTGAGAGCGAGTTTCCTCGCTTCGAGACACGTGCCGGCTACCAGCTGATTGAAGCCATCGTGCCTCAGGCCACATCAGCAACCGATGAAGTATATATCATTGGTGAGTTCAACGGTGGAATGGATGCCGTGGGCGACTCTCGCTGGCAGCTTGAGAAAGCCGGTGACACCGATGTGAAATGGGGAATCTATCTTAATCCCGGTGATTTCGTTGCAGGCAAGACGCTTGCCGACGGTTACACATTCTATAATGTGCAGCAGGGTGAGGAGCGTGGTCTTAACGATGTGCCTGTGGTTCATCATGAATCTCCGGCTGTGGGTGGTCGTGCCAACGTTATGATCTATTTCTGGGAGGAATACTTCAAGACTGTTCCGGCTCCTGATGAAATCGACCATGACGGTTATGTTCTCTATGTGCTCGACAATTCAGGCTTCGGTGATCTCACCTGCTATGCATGGGGTGATGCTGAAATATTCGGTGGATGGCCCGGTGTCAAACCAACCGGAACCGTCAACCTGAACGGCACGACATATAAGTATTTCGATACCGGAGCTTCCAACGAAGGCTTGAACATCAACTTCATATTCAGCGATAACGGAGAGAATCAGCTTTCAGACTTCAGCGTAACTCTCGATAAGGACTACTATGTTGAACTGACTCCTTCCGGGGCAACGGAAATTACTCCGGGATCAGGCATTCAGCATGACGGATATGCCATATATATCTACAACGCTGCCGGCTGGAACGAGCTTGCACTCTATGCATGGGCTGACGGATCACCCGAACTCTTAGGCGGATGGCCCGGAATGGCTCCGACAGGAACGGAGACAATCAATGGCACCACCTATACTTACTTTGATCTCGGAGCTGCGAACTGCGATGCAGGACTCACTTATAATTTTATCATCAACAATAATGATAACGGTAGTCAGCACGATCTCATCAGTGGGTTCGGATTAGACAAGAATCTCTATTTCGAGGTCAGCAAGTCGGGTGTTACTGAGATTGACCCGAACACATTCTCACCTGGTGGAGCAGTTGAACCGGATCCTGAACCCGAACCGGAGGGCACTAAATATACACTCTTCGTGGAAAATAACACTGGCTGGGAGGCAACCTATCTCTATGCTTATGGAGATGCCGGTGAAATGTTCGGCAAATGGCCCGGCAAGGCTGCCGACGGAACTGCCACAGTAGCGGGTGTGAAATATGATGTGTTCTATGTTTATGGAGACGGAGAAAGCGAAAACTTCATATTCAACAACGGAAACGGCACTCAGCTCGGCGACATAACGCTGACTTTGGATCAGGATTATACAATCGCGATTGATGCGCAAGGCGCACAACTGAAGAATAAGAAACGTAACAAAGCACGTAAATGAAAAATATAATAAAAGCTTCAATGGTTGCGGCCGCTGCGCTTATGATGGGTGGCTGTACATCCTACGAGATTGATATGCCCGAAAACCCGGAAGCACCGGCAGTAGGGAGGGAAGTCTCAAAAAATGTGATCTATCAAGCCAATCCCGGGTTCTTCGGAACCCAGGATTGCCTGAAAGGACTCAACGCGCAGCTCGACCGTATTTCCGGAATGGGATGCGATATCCTCTGGGTCATGCCTATCTATGTGAGGGGCGAAAAGAATGCTATCGGTTCTCCCTACTGCATCAAAGACTACAGAGGGGTGAATCCTAAATATGGCACGCTCGACGATGTGAAAACCCTTGTAAATAACGCTCATAGCAAAGGGATGAAGGTATTGTTCGACTGGGTTGCAAACCACACGGCCTGGGATCATCCATGGGTTACACAGTATCCCGACCGCTACGAACAGGATGAGGATGGCAACATCAAGCAGGCAAGCACATGGACAGATGTGGCACAGCTCAACTTCAATAATCCGGAGACACGACAGGCGATGCTCGATGAGATGCTCTATTGGGTGAAGGAGGTTGGAATAGACGGTTATCGTTGCGACTATGCGGATGGCCTGTCGGCAGAAGCATGGGGAGTGCTTATAAACGGTCTACGTGCTGAGAATCCGGATCTGATCATGCTTGCCGAAACCGCTAACAACAATTTCTACAACTACGGTTTCGATATGATCTATGACTGGAACAGTGCCCCTACAATCTCTGCGGTGTTTCAGGGGAAAGCGTTGCCGAGTGAGCTTGTAAAGGAGGCTAAGGAAGCACTTGGAGGAGTGCCCGAAGGGGATTCCATTCTCCGTTACGCATTCAACCACGATGTGGCTGCCGAGAATAATTTCGACACCTATTTCGGCAGTGTCGATGCAATCCCGGCTGCATATGTGTGCGCCTCCATGCTCAATGGAACGCCTATGATCTATTCCGGAATGGACGCTACCGGTATTTCCGGAGAACTCTCATTCTTCACTTACCGAACTCTTGATTTCTCGTCGGCTCTTAGCGATGAGTATAAGGCAATTAATGATATATTCGTGAAAACCGCTGAAGTCAGGAGAGGGGAGCTCTATGGTTATTCCACTGCCACGGGAATCTGCTTCTCTTACAGTATCCCCGGCAAAACACTTCTCGTGATGGTGAACCCGACCGGAGAATCAAAAGCGATCCGCGTTCCCATCTCATTGGCCAACACAACCATGACCAACCTTATAAAAGGTGTGGACGAAACTCTCGGACTCACATATGAGCTTGATCCTTACGGATATGTATTTTTTGAAAACTGAGTTTGATTTTTGACTCATTCCCTGTATGATAAAGATCTGAAAACAATTGATATTGTTCGCGGTCGCTGTTAAAAGCAGCGGCCGCGGGCAAACTAACTTACTTTATATACCTGAAATAAAACATACTTATGCGAATGAAATACCTTAACTTACCTATTTTCTACACCCTAATCGGCGCAGCCTCGCTTTTTACATCATGCGACAGCAACCCCATCTATGAAGACCTCGCACCGTGCGAGACCCGTCATGCGGTGCGTTTCCAGTGGGACAACAATATGCTTAGCGCCGACGC
>JAAVEA010000002.1 GCA_014801535.1 Bacteroides sp. | reverse complement strand
TATTATATGGAGAATAACCGGAAAGATACCACTGCTTGAAGTCGCTTCCAGTTGTATGCTTGATGCGAGGACTATTGGTAGAAGAATAGCCAAAGTCCAGTCGCATATCTTTAATTTTTTCACTTTTGTCATAGCGCAAATTTACGAATAATCCGCGAGTTATCAAAGTAATACTTCAAGGTCATTGACTTTATAGATGCACCAGTCTCGGATTTTGCGACATTGCTTCATTTCGTAATTATTTCAGCGGTATTCAGCGATTTTCAATTTAAGATTGTAACACTCCTCCATGATATGCCGGGCGAAGTCTTCTTCGCTCTCCCACTCTCCGCAGTAGGCTTCCTCGGAGTTGTCGAGTGAGTCGACATGCGGTTTGTTAAAGTAAACTTTTTCTCGCTCATCTGTAATTTTTTGTGTAAATTCGCGTCTATTAAGAAAACTTCAAAATCAAATTAGGATGCGCGAAAACTGGATTATGTACACTGTAATAGCAGTTGTCACATGCCTCTTGCTTTCGGTTTTCGACAAATTTAAAATAATTAAGTCGAAGCCGTTACGTTATTTTGTTGTCATATTCGTTGGGTCCATAATCTGTCGTATTATTTCCGACCTCATCGCTTGAAGGGAACAGAGTATCAAACTTCAGATCACATTCCTCAAATTCCACGTCCTCAATATCAATCGTCTCACGGCGGCGTTCTATAGGCTTGCTATCCTTGCGCTTCTCCGCCATCTTATAAGTGGCAATAAGCATTTCGTTGGTGCGCCAACGGTGGATTCCGTGGATATGACATAAAAAACGGCTTATGTACCGCGAAGATACATAAGCCGTTCTATGCAGTAAAAGACGAGCTTTTCATTCACTCGGTTTGATTTTATCTAAAGGAATAGGATATATGACAGGTTGGTTAAACCATACTTTTATGGGCGTACCATTCATTTTTCCCGGCTCAAATTTACCTAATTTTTTGATTGCTTCTTTTGCAGCATTGACATATTCTTCGGGCAAAGAAGTATTCCGCACCAATTCAATTGTTTCAGTGTCAATTGTACCATCCTTAGAAATAGCAAATTTAAAGACACATCTCCCATTAATGCTGTCAGATTGAGAAGTTATTGCGCTTGAAAGATTACTATATAGGTCTCTTAACAGCCCTTTAACTCCACCATTTATATAAATAGGTGTTTCTTCTACAGAGGTCGCATTTGTTGTCTGAGTGTTAAATGACACAAAGAGCAACAAGAAGAATAATATTTTATAGAAACTTTTCATGGTGCAAATATACGAAAATTATTTTACTCATCGTCCTCCATGTCAAGGAGATTCCGGTGGGCGTTCTCAATAGCGAGTGGAGATAAAGGCAGACTCGGGGCGGTTGCCGCGTGTAAGATTCTGCGAAGTAAGGATGCTGACCGTATCGCCTTTTTCGGAGCGTACCAACAAAATCTTGTTGTGATTGTCAGCAAGATTTTGTTTAGTAATAAAAAAAGCAGTACCTTTGCAGACACAAATAGTGCCGGTATTGACTTTAGGCTCAATGCCAACACTCTAAAAAGGGAAAAATGAGGTCGTGCATTTCGCTGTACGACCTCTTTTATAAGGAAAATGAACATCACAAGATAACAAGCCTCTCAGGCGCGCTTATGGCAGCATACTTGAGAGGCGTTCTTTATTTTAGTGCGGCAGGGATTTTCTCTGTCGGACTAAATTATTAAACAAAAGAGTCTTCCCTTTCGGAAAAGCCCTTGATGCAGAGGAGTTGGAGGAGTCAGATTCGGCGGAAAACGTGACCGTCTGCACCAGGATTTGTTCGAACGAGTCGCTAAACTCCAAAAGGAAACCCCGACATCCCTGCCGAGGTTCCTGCGTTGTATGAGTTGCTGTTTATTTCAAAATACTTGACGATGTGCCCATCTGTTGCGATGCCTCATTGCCGCGCTGTATCTTCTTGCCGAAGCCGAAAGTATAAGTAGCCGATAGCAATATGTAACAATGATAACTTGTATTGTAATAGGTGGTGGCCACATCATAGTTCGGACTTGTCGTTTCGGATTTGGATGCTTCCCAATTCCAACGGAAGGGATTGGTGAGCCGTGCCTGTACGTTCCANGAGGAATTGCCCCATCCTACAATAGCGGTGTATGCGCTCTTGTCTTTCATCCATGCGCCATTNACATAACCATCGCAGTATTCCTGTGGNGATTGATATTGCAGNCCGAAGTTCCACCCTCCGACATAATAGAATGCNTGAAGATACCATAGGANTCGTTGCTTAGTCCAATCAAANGGCACGCCGTTACGCACTATGCGGTGCGCCACCTGTCCGTTAATCATCAGGCTGTTGTTGAAGAGTCGTGNGGTGCCTTGCACTCCATATAGCCATGATGAATAATTGCCAACTCCCTCTTGCTGTATGGTGCGGAGAATACCATCNGGAGATGCCTTATATACATAGGCATATCGGTCGGTGATTACAGTGGCCTGACCGAAAGCGGCCAAGTTGAATTTATTGTTGGGCATGAACACATATCTCAGGCTTGCATCCCAGCTTCTGTATGGGTGNACATCNGGNTTGCCTGTATAGCTAAACAGAGGGTTTGACTGAATTACAGCATTGCTTCGATAAGAGGAAGCCAACGTCCACGTGGCNTGATGAAATTCTGCGCTTATAGAGTTTTTATTGTTAAAGGCATATTGCAGTGAAAAATCCATCCACGGCTGAGTGGAGTGTTCGGATTCAGAGCCTAATGTAGAGTGGTCATAGTTAAGTCCGCCGCCTAACAGGCCGTTAAACTTAGCGGTTTTGAAGTTATAGAACAAACCGGGACCGATACGATAAGTGGTCAAACGGTCAGTGGCAGTCGAAGTGCCGGAATATTGGGTNCGATTGGAAAGAAGGGTTCCGTTAAGGATTGCAGTAATGTTGCCGTATCTGCCAAAATCGTGCATGAAGCGCAATGATGCGGTGGCANNGTGTGAATCATCAATAGCTCCGTTGTCAAATGATGAACCNGAGGCTTCGGAATAGAGTGTGTGTTGGCGGGTGTGTGAATATGAGTAATAGGGATTGAAATTGATACTGTTTCCGTGAGGAAGCACAAAATTCCAGAAGCCCGAATAGGTTATGGAGTTTGTNCGACCGTTTTGTTCATCGGTATAATCNGTCGATAAAAAGTCTGCCGGAGAGAAATAAACTTTACCTGCGGTATTCTGCTTTGGAGAGCGGAAGAAATTCGCCCCCAAAGTGTTTACCATAGTTATCTTATCGCTAAGATATGTAGCTTTGAAAGTGGGCCAGTAGGATTGTTGTCGCACTTTGGCATAGTCGGGTTCTGATATTCGCCTGAAGGTTTTTACAGTGCCGTCGAGCTGTGGCAGTCGATATGTTTCTACGGCAGACTGACTCATATGGTCGTTGGCTGAATACCAGCCNCCGACACCTATGTCGAAGGTCATGCGTCTATACTGGAGCTTCGAGAACAGATTGAGTTGTCCTGAATTTGCAATGAAGAATTCGTTTGCGTATGCTTTCACATATCCGCCATATTCATACTTCTGCATGATAAAGTTGATGACATGCTGTGAGCCTTGGAAACGTGGGTCGGTGGGAAAATCGTAATATTCCACTTTCTTCACGTCAGCCATGCGCATACCGTTAAGATCCTGTTCCGATGCCGGCACATAGTCGATATAGAGATCTACTTTCTGACCGGAATTNGTGGTTACGTTATACCCCGACACCAGTCCGAGTTGTGGAATTGCCATGTGGTTTAGCAGTTCGGGGCCATTCTGTGCGGCGTTGCGTTGGCGCTTGGTAGGGATATAGGATGATACGGTTGCAGATGTAGATTGAAGTTGTGCCTCCACAACAACCTCTTTGAGNTCCTGTGTTCTGATACTGTCGTTTGTCTCACTTTGNGCTATTGCACTAAAAGTACAAAGCAATATACCAACCAAGCCATATATCTGTTTCATAANACAAAGTCATTNAGATTATGGCGCAAAATTAACGACAATAAAAATAAAAACTCTCAAACTAAGTTGAGAGTCGAGAATTTTAAAACTGTTAGATGTTGTTTTTTGCGGTAGGTCTTGTCCCTATAACCGCGCGCATTCTTTGCCGACATGCGCTACAACTCTACCCACTCACGAATGCCTCGCATTTCGTAGTCTACTCAAATATGTTGGAGTAATGTTAAGGAACGATGCTATGTCTTTGAGAGAGAATATCGAGAAAATATCTTCGTGCTTTTCAACAAGTTCATCGTATCGTTCTTTTGCTGATTTAATGTAAAGATCGATATATCGGTTATANGTGGTGTCGAACAGAGCAATGCTACCTTCAGCAACAGCTCTATATAATTCCTCATCCGATTTCATCATATCNCCTAATTCCCGTGTTGATACACAATAAATCTCACAGGGAGTAACCGCCACTATTGAAACTCGCGATTTCTTGGCGTATAAGGAAAATGGGAAATCAGCGACAAACTCACCGGCAAACTCTAAACCGATAACCTTCTCGGTACCGTCGGGAGCATATACTGTGTATTTAAGAGAACCAGACCTAATATAGCCGAAATATTTTGCAATACTTCCCTCTTCTGCAAACAGTTCTCCTTTGTCATAATGTCGCAATACGCCTTTTTCAACACATAGATTGCGCCAAAAATCAACATCTATATTCTCGTAATATCTATTGAAGTTGGGTGTTTCCAATATATCGCTTTATTTTTTAAGTAAGTGAAGTTGTTTAAACTATTTTACGAATGTTAAAATGAAATTAATTTAAACAACTTCAGTATTCAAAATTAATTTATACTATACGTGAGCTTATTTTTTAGTCTATTTTGGTGAGAAGAGAAGGAGCATAAAGAGATGAAGACCTATCTGCTTTTACTCTTCCGCATATATTGTTTTTTTACTATCTCATATCCTCTTTTTACAAGGCGGTAAATATCTCCGGTGGAAATATCACCGTTGAGGTTAAGTTGTATCCAATGACGCAGGCTTTGATTCAACGGATCGCTCACCGATGAATGCCTCATGCGGATTTCCTCAATNTCATCGGGGGTTGATTTGACAGTTACGGATGTGAAGTCGTCCATATCGACAAAGCAGAACATGTGGTCAAGAATGTAGAATACAAGTATGGATTCATAGCGCCTGGCAAACTTCCCGAAGGGAGTTTTCTCTGTCACACCATCCATTGACAAACAATAGTCTCGAATTTCCTCAATATTCATTTTCTTATGTTAATGCTGATAACCATCCCTTATATTTTCTTTCTTATACAAAGTTAGATAAAAAATTTGGCAAAGTATTGAACTTGTATAGATTTTCATTACGCTGAATATTTACNTAATTNATTTCGATTTACCAANTCTCGTAAAAAAACGAAATAACTTCCATAAGAAAAGNCTTTGTCTACTCGTTGATTTTAAATATATNTGCATAATTATGAATATTCAAACCAAAAGTCTGATTCCTGATATAGGAAAGAATAGTTTTAATATAAAAAAGAATAATCTACTCCTCATCGCACTATATTACCTCTACATCCCGCTCGCCCTCTTTCTCTGCGCNTGGGTGAATATCNGNATCAGTATCCCGCTGGCACTACTGCTTGGAATATCCCCCCTGCTATTATGCAAGCAGAGCATGGATAATGGCGGCAGCTCTGTTACATTTACCCGCAGACAACTCTTTATTACAATGATAGTCTTATCGGCATGGGTTGTCTTATCCGGCATAGGAGGATACGCATGGCAGAACCGCTGGGACCATTCTTTCCGTAACGCAGTTTTCAACGACCTTGTCAACAGACCATGGCCCGTGGCGGATGGAGAAAATATCCTGACCTACTATATAGGATTCTGGCTTCCTCCGGCGGCGATTGCAAAGTTGACCGGGACTATNTGGATCGGTCGTTTTTGTCAACTGTTATATGGATTTGCAGGTATCATGATCGCCTTTTTACTTACTGTTGAAAAAGTCGGAAATTTTAGANTGCGCTATCTGATCCCTTTCATTCTTTTCTCAGGCCTCGACATAGTTGGCATTCTTTTTTCAGGAGAAAGCATACGCCAGAATTTCCATCTCGAGTTATGGTCGCCATTAGCTTTCTGGGAATCGAATACCACTATGCTTTTCTGGGTATATAACCAGGCGATCCCTTCATGGGTCGCTACAATGATACTCCTNAATTCAGGATTTCACAAGGGNATTCCGGCCTTAACNCTATGTTTTCTTACAATATCNGCTCCTTTTTCAGTAGTCGGGCTCTTCCCTCTTGCCCTTTATTATATAATCAGAAGATCTTTTTTAGCCGGGAATTGGCGTAACGGATTAAAATTATTGTTCTCCCCTGCAAATATCATCAGTCTTCTGGGGGCNCTCCCAGTNATGTTTTATTTCATGTTCAACAATCAGACAGAGACATATATAAGCTTCATTCCTCTCACCTCATGGTCCGGAATAAAAGACTTTTTTCTGATATTGATTCTTGAAATAGGTGTTTTCGCCATATTTTTATACCAACAGCTGAAAAAGAATATTGAATTCCATATACTTCTTCTTACAGCTGTGGCTTGTCTTTTCATTCACATGGGTTCATCGATCGATTTCAACAGCCGGGTCGAACTCCCCCTGAATTTCTTTTTGACAACCCAGATCATTATCTATATCTCACACTTGAAAAAGAAAAAACTCTCCACACGCCTTTTATTTTTCACAATCTCTTTCCTTGCNGTCATNACTCCATTTCTTGAAATCAGCAGAACTCTTTATCAATCTATCAAGGTTCCGCGCTCACAATATATTTCAATGGAAAAAGAATCGATCTTTGAGTTTGAAGTATTAAGGAATAACTTTGTAACCGATTCTATAGGCAACCGCCGGGAGCCACCGCTTGGCTTTAGACTTTTCAATTATCATCAGCCATCAGGGAATAANTAGACTCTAAAANATNCATNTANNANTAATANTNANNATATGATTAATAATAAAGACTCCTATGACAAATTGAGCAGACGACTCAAGAATTGGGCCATTGTTTCAATAGTATTATGCATCATCCTGTTAATNCTTATGATTGTACTGATGGATATGCTNTCTGTAACCATGCTTCTTCTTATCAGGGGCTTCGTTGGATTATTTGCCATTATTTTTGTAATTTTGGTCGCGATTTTTCTATATCGCGTTAACAAGTCCTATTGGAACGACAGGAACAGTTCGCCTCACTCAAAAAATCATTGTAGGAAGTAGAAGTTGCTTATGCCAAAAAATACAGTCATCTCAATATGCAAGGGAATAGCCATCATACTGATGGTTATGGGTCATGCCGAACCGCCAAACCTTATTTCAAATTTCATCTATATTTTCCATATGCCGTTATTCTTTATAACGGCAGGTTACTTCTTCAACAGGAAATATCTCGACGACCCATGGTCATTCTGTGTAAAACGTTTCAAGGGTCTCTATCTTCCTTTCCTGAAATGGAGCATTGTGTTCCTGCTTCTTCACAATCTATGGTTTGAGGTGGGTCTGCTCAATGAACAGTTCGGCAACTGGGAAGGTGGCGTGACTCATCCATATAGTGTCCGCGATTTCTTCCACCGGCTCTTTCTCATCGTCACCTCCATGAGCGGTTATGATGAATTCATGGCCGGTGCGTTCTGGTTTTTCAGAGGACTGCTCATAGCAAGCATAATGTTTCTCATAATATATAAGATTGTTGATTCCACCAAACGTCTCTCCCCTGCCCTTGGCGTAGCCGTTGTGTGCCTGATAGCATTCGGATTCAANGCTTACCGTTTAGGATTTGGATTCAGGATCTCNACTATTCCGAACGGTGGATTAAGGGAAATATGGGGGATGTTCTTTTTCGGTATCGGATTTCTTTACCGCTACTACGAATCGAAAATCGGTAACCGCTGGTGGCTCACGGCAATTTGCTTGGGCGTTATGTGCATAGGGGCATGGAACCATTGGTGCGGTATGAACAATAATGGTCAGCTACGCGATCTGGCNACCCTTCCGCTCACAGGAATCGCCGGCTTCATCGTTACCAAGCATTTCTCCACTCTCATTGACGCAGCCGGAGGATTGGTTGCCAAGCTATTGACTTACATAGGGAATAACACCNTNTANGTCTTCATATTCCATATTATATCCATGAAGACNGTGAGTTTGCTGAAAATCTGGTGGTATGGACTCGACCCNGGTCAGATCGGATGTCACATCGTNATCCATTACAACAATCATGAAGATCTGTTCTTCATTTTATACACAATTGCCGGCACGGCAATCCCTCTTACCATCCTATGGTTATGGCGCAGGCACGGNGTTCCGAAAGTCTCGGAATTCAAGAAAGCCGTAAGACTTCAATAAAAANGAAGGTGTGATGTCATAAGCNCCNTGACNGGTCGTTATGACATCACCCTCACCATTCGTAAAAATGCCGGGGTACAATCTACCCCGGCATTAACATATTTTATTGGATGGACTCTTATTGGATGTTCAANTACTTATCTATTTTACAACTATCCTTCTTACTTTTTCATCTGTCCGGAGAATATATATTCCCGGTGTAAGATTCTTGACTTCATTCACCGTAACGTCAAGACGNATAACCCTCCCGGCCATATCGAAGAGNNCATANCTCGTCAATTCTCCATACGNAGATATTTCCGACACTGAAGACACTGAGCCTACCGTNATTCTACGGCTGTCGNACACTCCGGCATCGGANGCATCCTCAACCCGGATTGTGCAACTCCCCTCTCCGACAGGAATGATTCTCACACATCCGTNNTCCATCTCTTCAATGCGNGCCACAGTCTCATCATCACTATACCATTCCACTTCCGGACAACCTAATTCCTCATGATCATAGCCGAATGANGCCACCANACCTTCNGAATCNATATCTATGAAGTCTTCTTCCAGAAGGAGTGTGATTACATGAGCCGGACGCTCCATAACCTTCACCTTACATTCAGANGAAAGACCGCCATACCTGACACTCAGTATGCATTCTCCTGCCTGCAAAGCCTCTATCTTTACAGCATTTGTCAGCAAATGCGGAGTTATCAAAACTATATCCGGNTCAGAGACACTCCATTCCAATTCCGGATGAACGTTCTCGTTGGGGAACACAGCTTNTACAATATCGCTCCATCCTTCTATAATCTCCACCTCCTCTTTGTTCAAACCGAGGGAATCTATAACCATGGGAGACACCACAACCGTNNATCTGCCGATAAGGTCGGGATCATCCTCCGCTCTGAGGGTTACGACAGCNNTTCCGANACCGACCGGAGTGANGACACCGTTTTCGTCCACAGTCACCACCGATTCATCTGAACTGCTCCATACGANATAAGACCAATCCATATCCGCAGGNTCAATCACAGGGGTAAGTTGATNNGGAGATTCTCCCATTACCATCGTTATCCTGTCCTCGGCAATGCCGACTGACACAGCACTGTTATCTTTAATCACTTTAATCACNGCAAGATCAAAAAGCCACGGCTCTTCACACATCATAACCGACACAACCGTGGTGCCTACTGCTTTAGGCACTATCCTCACTTCATCGTCAGTGATTTCCTCTATTGTCAGGATTTCAGGATCAGCCACACTCCATGCAAGGATAGNTTCAGATGCATTCTCCGGTAAAATCTTTGCCTTCAAAGTCCGGGAAGCATCGTTAAGATTAAGGTCTCCCCCNATCTTTTCTATGCTGATTGATTCCGGATTGACCCTGNTTACATTTATCTTTGCGGTAGCCACCAATCCTGAACCATCGAGAGCCGTCGCACTCAGCAAGTAAGAACCTGCCTTCAAAGCCTCAATCCNCACGCTNCGCGTATCTTCGGANGGTGTGAGACTCAGCCGTGATTCCGAAGCATCCGTACTCCAGCGGAAGATCGCGTCAGTGGCATTCAAAGGGGCAATNTCCANCATCAGATCCCTCTCCTCGCCTTCTCTCATATCTATGGTGGGATGATTCTCTCCCTCTATTGTAAGCTCCGTAAGCGGGACTTCCGCCATAACCGTAACCTCGGCTGTGGCATANAACATCGGATTACTATCCAACACTACTTTCAATACGGTTTTCCCAATCTCTTTGGGAGANAGGAACACACCATCCTCGCTCTCCTTGATTTCAGCTACTTNAGGGTNTGAGAACGTATACACAAACCCTGTATTTTCATAGTCCATCGGTTCGGTTGAGGGGATGATCCNGAGGTCACTGTTCATATGCAGAGTGTATGAATCCCTATCCANCACCACGCGTTCGATGTCTCCGTCATTAACAAATACTTTGAAAGAGGTATCCAATCCTCGTCCACCGTTCACCGTTATATTTGCCTCTCCTTTCCTAACGCCCGTGAATGAGGCCGACCACGTATCNTCGGACACTGTCATTTCTACATTTTCAGAACCNGATTTCACAGTCCATGTAAGCGCGCCCTGNACGGCGAGATCCGGGAAATCGGGAACAATCCGCATCTCTCCGCTACGCCCCTTANAAATCTCAAGAAACGGCTTCTCGGGTTCGATCTCCGTCACTTCACTGTTCTTTACCTTCACCGTCATCCGGCCAAGCTCCTCGTCACCGCGCATGGCTATAACTTCTGTTTTCCCAGGTCNAAGAGATATNAGACGCAGGAATTTTTCGTACCAATAAACTATATCCACTGTATTATAGCCGTCCAGAACGTAATAATAGATATCCTCCATAGGCACATTCTCCGGCACCGTCCTCACCTTAATCGTCTTTTCAATACCGCCGCCGCTCTCGAAAATATATTCCTCCGGTTCGAAGATGAATTTCTCTATCTGTACATATGAGATGTTCAGTTTTGTCTCCAATTCTTTGTAAACATCCTTATCAGCCTCCTCGATTCTGATTTTCGCAACGAGCGTGCATATNCCGGGTTTAAGCGGATTCAAAATTATCCTCTCCGGTTTTTCCGATTGCTCTAACCTTACAATCTTTTCTTTTCCAGGCTCTTCCTCCTTTATATACCACTCCAAATCACCAGGAAACGGAGCATCGTCAGGAGTCCATCTGATTTCCACTTCCTGAGGGCAATTCACATAGACATCAAGAGTCTCCGGAATTGAAACACTTTCATAATATCCGATGGGACGAATATTCAGAGGGATACTGCTCCAGCTGGCATGCTCATAGCTTTCTACTGATTGAGGAGAGACATACAGCACACCTTCATTCAAGAAATCCGACGACAGGAAGTTGGTCTTATTCTTCGACTTAGTCGCATCGAGAGGTGGAATAAGGGAATTAAGAACNAGACATTTAAGATATGGAGAGTTGAAAGCAGCCAACTCTATGGTNTCAACTGAAGATGGAAGCGAGATTCTGGTAGCTTTCGCATTCTCAAAACAACGTTGATCTAAATATGTNAGATANTGACAGCCCGACAAATCGAACTCACCTATCTCAGAAGATTTNAAGGCGTTTTTTGCNACTTTCACCACNCTATACACATTTCCGTTTTCATCGGTCACTTCNGCCGGAATTTTCAATAATTCTACAGAAATCTCCATATTTGGAGCATTGGCAGCGGCGTTATCCGAACCGAGCATACAGGTGCCGGNGGGAGATGTCTCCGTATACAGCACCCCCTCATAAGTAAACACTTTCGCAGCCATCGCCGCTACCGTCGACATCAACATGGCGATGGTCAGCACAATTTTTATATATNGTTTCATCTTATTCATGGTTTAATGATTTTTCTCGCACCTTTTTCATCAACAATAATATATATTCCCGCNTCAAGATTCTTCATCTCCCCGATTCTGATCCTGTCTCGAATCAGAAGGCCGGTTATAGTGAACAGACTGACGGTTTTATTATCATCGATCTCACCAATTTCTTCTANCCCGGTGGCTATATCATCAATANACAGAAGATATGAATCACTGATTCCGGGATAATCGGTATGCTCGGCCCTGATAGTGGTCATTCCCTGACGCAAAGGGGTGATATGAGCGAATCCGGAGTCTTTGGCTTCAATCATCGCTACAGACTCATCAGAAGAACTCCAACGTATCTTAGGCTCGAAATAATATGGATCAAGCACGGCCCTCACCCGCTGAACTCCNTCCATTATGTTTATCTCATCGAAATTCCGCTCTATCTTTATGCNCTTCAGCATCGCCGGAGTCACGATAATACTGCATGATGCCTTCAATTGCTCATTTGCTACCGATGTGAGTTCAATGGTAGTNTCACCTTCCTTNAGAGCAAGGAAACGNCCGGTGATCCGGTCTGTGCCTCCAAGCCTCTCCACNACAGAACCGTCTGCAATNCTCCACTCTGTCTCTATCTCTTCTGATGCCAACAGAGCCTCCAANGTGAAGACNTCTCCGGGTTCCACCTCCAACTTGTCCACAGTTAAGCCAAATNCGTTCTCCTCCGCCATATCGGTAACAATCAGTTCACAATAGGAGATAAGTCCCGAGCCATCGGAGGTGCGTGCCGTTATCATCGTGCGTCCGGAAGCCACNGGTGTTATCATTCCGGAAGCATCGGCCACAGCTACTCCGACATTGCTGCTTTCCCAAAGGATATNGTCGGGCTGTGCATTTTCCGGGGCGTAGACCACTCCAAGACGGAACGGATTCTCACGCACGGAAACAGTAAACTGCGACTGCTCTAACTTAAGGGTTGTGAATGGTTCTATATCTGTTACTGAAACCATTGNCTCAGTCTTTATCGAAGGATTATTCTTTTCATAGACAATAAGTCTGGCNGTNCCAAGTTGTTTNGCCTGCAGCCGGGCTGAGCCGGGCAAGACACTTTCTATTGTAAAGATATTTTCATTTGTCGACATCCACACCAATTCCGCCGGCAACGCATTCATGGGGNTGACTGCTGCCGTTACGGTTTTGGGCTTGGAATAAAGAGATAATGAAATNTCAGAAGAATCTAAAACGATCTTCTNAGGATCCACCCCCTTGACTTCTACNGGAATTCTCTTCGTTATCCCTCTGCCGGCATCGGTTGTNACTACGAGATTGCATGTTCCGGGTTGCTGACTTCTTATCGTTGCACCACGTCGATCCTCATTCATCTCTATGGTTATCAGTCCCTCTGCATCCGCTTTCCAAGATATGAGGTCAAGATCGGCATTTTCAGGCTCTATGGCAACTATGCTCACATTCATTGCCGAATTACCATTGAATAAGAGATTATCATGTGAAAGGGTAATGTTCTCCACCGGATGGTCATGATCAATCACTATCGGTGTCACGCCATATTTTACCGTAGTNCCCTCCACAACCAGATGCACCACGGTCTCTCCTATTGATTTCGGTTTTATTTCTACCGACTTCGATTTCCAGTCTGCTCCGACCACTTCGNCTATATCATCGTCATCCACACTGCAACTTACGNTGTAGACAGTTGCATTCTCAGGCACCGTAGTGAATTGCAGACGGATATTACCATCACTCTTTTTGAAATGACGGTTTTCATCTGATATTTTTATCGANTCTATACGCACAGGATCTATCGTTATCTTCTGTGTCTGNTAAANATCGGNCGCACCCTCCGGATAAACCTTTATATTNACCTCTCCGGCNCGCAATGCCTTGAGAATCACCTTATCGGCATCTTCTGTTTCTATCAATTCAGCTTTGGGAGAATCATTNTTATTATTTGTTATCTCCCATTTGAAACGNTTCACATATGCCTGCGACGGCTCATATTCCACGCGCAATATCTGTTCCGTTCCATCATCCATATGNGTCGAANCNGGTATGATTTTCACAGATTCAGGTCGAGAATTAACTATGTTTATCTTTACAGTCTGCAGACAATCCTGATTGTTATTTTCTCCTACAATCCACACCGGATATTCCGTTTCGCATATTTTATTGAGATTCAATTTTACGGAATAAGGGCCGACAAGTCGGTCGGTTTCATATCCTTCTCCACCGTCACGCCAGAAGAAAAAGCTATCGGAAGAAGCATCGGCAGGCTCCGGAATAATGGAAATTATCGGATAATCATCGTCAATATGGAATGTGTACTCCTCTTTCTCNAATCTGAATGAAGTTGCCTTTACCGGTTCCACCGCTACTTTTTTCACAGCAAGCGNTCCATCANCANTTCCGGATAAAACCNGAGAGNNCTGTATGCCCTCTATGCGGAACTCCCCTTTCCACTTGGGAATAATGGTAGCCTCCGACCCGTCTCTTGAATATGTCACCTCGTAGAGAGGATCCTCACTGTAATAGTCATCATAGNAATTAGGTGCTTCCAATCCGTCGGCACGGTGCGAACTTCTGTCGGGAGTGAAAATCCATTCGATAAATTTAGGACTCGGTGAACACTCCGGAATCCATTTNAGCCGGGCATGAATTGGCTCGAAAGTGGAATATGACTCCTTATCCGTTTCGATTGTAAGCTTATCTACCGAGCCGATGAGCTGATGCGTCTCTATCTCACTCCAGGGCCACGTGGCATGATATGGTGTGGGAGNTGAATTGGGCACATACAGTCTCCCTTNCGTAGTCATCGGTGCAGAGAATGAACTTGTACCGGCCACACCTTTAGGAGGCGCNNCGGCCTCGCAAACCACATATTTNAGATTNCGACATTCAAGAAACGTCTCTTTCCCTATCTCTATGAGTGAAGCCGGAAGTCCNATCTCCGTTATGGCTGTTTTTCTGAAAGCACCGTCACCGATAGTCTGAAGGCGCCGGCAATCTTTGAGCGAGACTTCCTCAAGATTGGTGCATCCGGAAAATGCTTCGGCTCCGATAGATTTCAGATAGATNGCTCCTTCAAGGTCAACTTTCCTCAATGNCCTGATATTTGAGAAGGCATTATCACCGATCTTCTGAAGATAGCGGTAGTTGGATAAATCCAANAAATCCAGCTCCAGGNTGNGATTATTATAAAATGCTCTGTTTCCTATAGAGACCAGAGTAGAATCAATGTCAATTTTTATNCTTTTCAGACTCCNCNCNTNACATATAAANTTATCAGGAATCTCCTTNACTTTAATACCTGAAAAATCAACTGTTTCAAGATATGTAAAACTTCCGTGCAGTCCCTTATTAAGCTTGATTGAACTGCATCCATTGAAGCTGATGGATTTTATAGNCCAACANNGCCCCATNTCCGGGAGTTCAGTCAATGCCGTGCATCCGGAGAAATCAATATACTCAATATGNNNANNATCATCAAACACGCCATCCCCCACTGTTTTCAATGATGTCAGATTACTAAGATTCGCGTAAGTGACATCTTTAATACTGGCAAATGCTTTCGTCTGTATTGTTTTTAGCTTGGGACATAGGTTAAAATCCAGACCTCCCTTTAAATTGGTGTAATAAAAAGCATAGCTGCCAATAGTCTCGATATTAGGTAGTTTCTCCATACTTAAATCGGTATTATCACACATATTGCGACACTGGTAGAATGAGTAATTACCGATGTAAGTAATTTTAGAAAAATCTATATCTACCTTCTTCAATTTGGAGCATCCATAAAATAAATAATCACTTATTTTAGTAAAGGGCGCATCATGATGAATTGCTATCTCTGCCAGGTCGGTGTTCTGAAAAGCTCCCTCTCCTATGAAACTGAGGTTGCTACATAATTTAAGATATATATCTGTCAGGTTGGTGTNTTTGAAAGCNCCCTTTCCTATGGATCTGAGGGTAGTACAGTTTTTAAGATAAACTACTCCATNATACGATAACCTNACCTGAGCAAAAGCTTCATCTCCTATCTCCTCAAGCTTTGTGCAATAAGAAGGANNTATACCTGTGACATTTGGCATAGGTACTTCCTGATANAATGCTCTTTTNCCNATTTTCTTAAGATTAGTAAGCCCTGAAAAATCAAAACTCTCGAACGCTGTCATGGAGGCATTCAACTGGAAACAGGATTCACCNATATATTCCAGATTGGTAGCCTGCGACATATCCACGGTTTTCGTATAGCTTTGTATCACGTTTCTTGTNATNCCGATTACCTTATATTTGGTTTTGGAANATTTCTTGGTGATGACAGGCTTGATCACAATATTTTCCAAACCGGCNCTCNNATNATAGNNACCCACTATTTCTNCAGTCTTATTCGATTCCGAAACTACNTGATAANNNAGNGTCAATTCTTTTTCATCGGCATCATTGATATACTCTCCATCGTAACTNAGAGCNTTAAATGAACCTGTAAGAAGCAGNANAATGCATATCCATATCTTTNCGAAAACGGTTAGCTCTTTAGTAAATCTGATTCGCATGATTATGTAAGTTAAGGTTATTTCCTTCATCGGATGTATTTATCGTCGAGCGGTTTAAATTTCTATTAACCGTGGATTCCTGTGAAAAGGAACCCACGGTTAACTGCATGTTTAAGGAAATGTTTATACTGATTNATTCATTATCCGCTCACCCTGTCATTTCATCAGCTTCATGGATTTAGACCCNNCCTTAAGGATGCAGGGTTCTCCATTCTCAAGAGGGATGAAAACAGAAGTGCCGCCACCGGCGATCGTCTTGAAGAGAGGNATTCCGCTTAGAGTATAGACCGAAATCTCCTCACCCTCTCTTGCATTGANTATCTCGACTCCGCCCGAAATGTGTCGATATTCNATGCTNTCGNTGCCAACGGCTTCAACTCCGGCCCCATTGCTTTTAACCAAACGCATCTTCGCCTGAGTTTGAGCATCATTGAATGTGACATACACATCATATTCTCCATTTAAATCGCATTTCACACCATCTACAAGNTCNGGGTTGTCGTTGGTATAGAGTTCGGTTTCAAGATTATTTTCAGAAAGCGGCAGGTTTTCATTATCAACAGCCCAGCCGAATCTGAACCAGTTCTCTGCGTCAATAAACATTGTGTCGCCACTTTTCATCTCTATAGATTCATAACAAATCTCATTGCCCGTAACTTTTCCTGAATAAATATGTCTCTGGAAAAGGAAAAATTTTTGAAGATCCAAAACCGGACGTTCCACCTCGCCTGTAAAGGTCAAGGTAAGAGTTTTGAGATCNAACACCATCTTTACATTTCTGGCAATCAATCCTCTGTTGTTGATATTATAATCAAGGTTGTCGCCATCTATACGCAACTGATATGNTTCTCCGCTTACCAACGGTTTACTGTATAATCCACCGAACCATAATCTTATATCGGTATCAGGCACCACAGCATTATCCGATCCGCCGTTGATGGCGAAAGATGAAGCCAAAATGTCACCGCTCCATTCATAAACACCCGGCGCGGTACATGTCATCTTGTATTGGTCATTCTTAAAACCGTAATTGGAGGTGTAGATGTAAAGATCGCCCGAATAGCGAGCCAATTCATCCGGTACGACATACTCGCTGANCGATACCCTTGCCTCNGTANNATCTTNATTAAATTCTACGGTTATATTATAATTCCCTTCAAGACCCTTTGTCTCTACATAATATTCCGGATCGATCTTGACAGTAGTTGTGAGATTATCAGAAGTAAGAGGCGGCAGATTCTCCTCAGTCCATCCCAGTTCGATGAATGTAAAGCGGTCATAGAAATAGAATCTCCAGCCATCGGTCACCGGCACGTTTTTATATACCACCTTTCCGGGATCGCTAACTTCACCCCCAAAGTTCCCCGAGTCGCTTATCAAAGAAAGATACTGAGGCTGAAGCACAAGATCTTCAATCTTGTTGAAGGTCAATTTCACCTTCTCTCCCTCGAATTCAACAACTACGTCGCATATTGCGCTTATCCCGGAAAGTCCATAATATGGATCCCATGTAAACGGTGCTGTTGTAAAATATAGTTCGCATGATGGATTTTCAGAGGTTGGTCCTACGTTTTCGGCATTCGCATAGTACCAGCCTCCCTCTCCGACCCATCCCTGCAACATGAACACGTCATTTTTATGAACCGGAATATTTTTAACGATAAATTTGTTCTCATTCCCGTCCTCATCCGGTCTCAGCATATATGAGGACCACATATGGTTGTTAGGTCCTATGAAAAAGTAGAATGTAGAATAATCAATCGGCTCCTCGACATCGGCACGCGTGCCCGCAACATGGTTTACTCTCATGTCGGGTTTTGCTCCCAACGCGGGTAGAGAACTCTGAAAACTCAGGCTTGCCCATGAGGACACAGAGCATAGTAAACAAACGATAAATGTAAATAGATTTTTTCTCATAAACTGATAGGTTTTAAGTATTGTATGATGTATTTAATCTAAGAGTCCATCCAATAAAATATGTTAAAATGCCAGGGAGGCGATAACTTTAAACGACCTATTACCGATATGAATGATGAAGACCCCGGGATTCAACTGCAAAGACTCACCTGAACGCAAATCTGCAATCTTCACTCCTTGTGAGGAATATACTCTCCCGACCATTGTTTCATCCAACGAATTGAAAGAAAGCATTCCATCACTAAGCTCAATANTTATCTCTNTTTCATCAATCTTTAAATCATTCACACCGGATTCATCTGCATCATCCNTGATGTTGCCAAACGCACTCCACAGTTCATGATTGCGATAAAGGTCAGCACATCCGGCCGGAACATGCAATGTTACTTTGCTTACACCACAGNTGATTGTCCATTCCTCATAATCAGGAAGGCTATCATCATCCTTCCAATGCACATAAACATCCTTCAATCCACCANATGAAATGGTTTCACTCGGAAGCGAAGTCAGCGTCTCAGGAAGATCCAGCAGATTGATATCTCCCCTGAATGCACACATCCCCAAGTTCTCCAATCCATGCGGCAAACGTAATTCCGGCACGATACAGGCATTGAAGGCCCATCCNCCTATAGTCTTTAGTCCGGAATCCTTAGCAAAACAGAGATTTTTTATCNCGCTGCTGGAGAAAGAAGCAAATGCCAGTTCCCTTACATTCTTTCCAATAATCAGACTGTTGATATTNCTGGAATACTCAAAAGCATTCTCTCCTATCATTGTCACAGGAATCATTTCGCCCTCATATTCAATTTCATCCGGAATTACGACATCTCCTTCATAGCAATTACCGCGATTGTTACGCGAAGTCACTATTGCCTCCCCATTCTCGACACGGTAATATACGCCGCCTATTTCAATGACTCCTTCATCAGCCACCCCGCCGAGACCTACATTGGTATATGTTTTCACGCCATTTTTTACATCAACCTCCACATGATTGGAACAGTTGTCGGCGAAACAAACTCTATCCCATTTGGAATCACCTTTAACACGATAAACGGGATAAAGATTATAGGATCCATCCGGAACCACATCAGAAAAAGTGAAACCTTCTACATAGAAATTCATCTGGTTTTTGAAGGTCTGTATCTGCACATACCGGATTTCTCCCGNCTGCCTGTTTTCTACAGCCAAAGCCACTTCCATATCGGCAGGCACTTCCATGCTTATTTTACCTTCTATGCCGCACCCGATAACATTATCTTGAATCCATTTGAAATCGTCTCNCGATCCGGCCCAAAGTCCGGGCAGACCTCCCTTATCAGGCATTATGGATATAACAAGAGAGGGATTTGCATCAAAGCCTGTTGCTGAGGACAAGAGGTAGCCGTTATTATGAGGACCCCATCCGAAATTATAATGGAAATAACCGTCAGCGTCATAACCGTCACAAACAAAAGCATGCGCGCCTNCCNAAGAGCCACCCTCAACAAACACCGGTCGGCCGGCATCAATCTCCGAACGCATTATCTCCTCATATTCAGCACGTGAACATAAATTACGCTCAACCCGGCGAATGCTGCGGTCATAACCNAAGCATTTTGTGAATCTATCCATCCAAAAACCGGCACCTGTAGCGCTCCCGAAAGCCGAATTATTGCAAATGGCAAGATCATATATTAATGTTGCCACGGCATCCCGCTCAGCCTGAGTTTCTTCACCGTTATATTGCGGTTTCATCAAATCCCATTTATACTCAGATTTGCTGAAATCAGCGGAATATTCAACATCCCTCCACATATAAGAGTAACTGCCGTTTCCTTTCTGCGGATGCTTGTGCAAACGCATAATCTGGCCAACAGCTATATTGGTGCATCCTGCCACACATTTTATATCATCTAAGACAGGGAACAAATCATTATATGGCTCGTACTGATCCCATGANATTTCGCCTAAGAGAGGCANGACACTTTTCCCGGCACGGGTTGGAGATGAAAGTTCATGCTTCCTTCCGTTGAGCGACCAGATTCCCTGAGCATACTCGTCGAGNATCCAGCTGATCCCTGCCGGTAGTTGATCAAGCTCTAAACGACCTTGATCAGAATAACCTAAAACCTGTTGTTTTAGACTGTTATCAGCACCGACAAGAATCCATCCTCCTTCATTCTTATTAACTACATAGACAGCGTCTTTATAATTTTCAACAGAGATATTGGAAAGACCTGCATTAGAACGAGTTATACTGTGATTAGAAAGAAAACTTTCGGCAACATCACGAGCCTCCTCCGGTGTGATTCTTTCTGCCATCATAGAAGCTATTCCGGCAGAAAACAGAAACGTAGAAAATAAAATTCGATTCANNGNNATATATATTTATTTTTAGTAATGTATTTAGTTAACTCATAGCATNTTGATGATNCTGCAAATATAAACAAAAGGTTTCATTTTACCCCCCCCCGATTGTTAATTTTTGTTAAATACTTTTATAAAAATATAAAAAATAACTATTCAGCGAATGTATCCCGATATTGCGCAAAAATTTGCACAATCCATATGCGCTGAATAGTTATAAATGAAAAAGAGCGACAACCCCTTTCGGGAATGTCGCTCTAAATTTATTTTGCTTCCCTAAGGAAACATATGAAGATATTAGTCTTCGTTGAGGTTTACACGCTTGAAGCCAACCACAACAAGACCCTTCATCTCTTTGTCGAGATACTGACCTACAGTGAGTGTTGCATCACGTGTGTAAGCCTGCTCGAGAAGACAGTTCTCCTTGTAGTATTTGTTGATACGGCCTTTCACGATGTTCTCAATCATCTGCTCGGGAAGGTTAGCGGCTTTCTGCTCGGAAACCTCAGCGATGATTGCACGACCCTTAGCNGCTTCTTCCTCAGTGATCCAGCCCTTGGTCACGTTAGAAGAGATGTGCTCATCTGTATCGAAGTGGTTGGGGTTNAGACCTGCCTTGCGGAGTGCGCCTTCAACAGCCTTAAGAACCTGCTCCTGTTTTGTCTTCTCGATAGCCACGTTCTTCTCTTCCTCNATAAGGTTAGCNGGAACGTCCTCACGAGCAACAGCCACAGGATTCATAGCAGCCACCTGCATGGCGATCTCCTTACCTACTTCAGNAGGTACATTCTCAAGATTGAAGCCTACGATTGTAGCGAGCTTATTGCCGAGGTGATCGTAACCTGCAACAGAAGCGGCTTCGATGCACTCGTAAGCACCAAGCTCCATCTTCTCACCGGTCTTACCGATCTCATCAGTNATGTGCTCCTCTACAGTGCGGCCGTCAAGGCTAAGAGCCTTAACTTCATCGAGAGTCTTCACGCCTGCTTCTACAGCGGCATCAAGAATCTTCTTGGTAAGAGCGCGGAATGANTCGTTCTTTGCCACGAAGTCGGTTTCACATTTAAGAGCCACGATAGCTGCGAATCCGGGCTTAACGCCGGAGAGAACACAACCCTCGGCTGCCTGACGGTCTTCACGTTTAGCCGCTACAGCCTGACCTTTCTTACGGATGATTTCGATTGCAGCCTGGATATCGCCTTCAGTCTCTGCGAGAGCGTTCTTGCAATCCATCATACCTGCGCCGGTCATATGACGCAATTTCTTGATATCTTCTATGCTTACTGCCATTTCAGTATATTTCTTAAAAATGATATTTTCAAATAAAAGAGAAAAGCGGCTTTCCTTTTTGAATTAAAGGAGAGCCGCTTATAAGAGATCTGAATTACTCAGCTTCCTTAACCTCTTCCTTCACCTCAACCTCAGCTTCAACGGGAGCTGCGGCACGNTCTTCATTACGACGAACGCGACGACGCTTGCCGGCTGCCGGTGCATCTCCTTCCTCTTTATCTTCGGGAGCGTCAACTTTCTCTACCTTGCGCTCTTCAAGACCCTCNGCCATTGCGCCGCAAACAGCCTCAAGGATAACCTCGATGCTCTTTGAAGCGTCATCGTTAGCGGGGATCACGAAATCAACGTCATCAGGATTAGAGTTTGTATCGACGATTGCGAACACAGGTATGCCGAGACGTTTTGCCTCTGCAACTGCAATGTGCTCTTTCATTACGTCAACCACGAAGAGTGCTGACGGAAGACGACCGAGATCAGCGATAGAACCGAGGTTCTTCTCGAGNTTNGCACGCTGACGGGTAATCTGAAGTTTCTCGCGTTTTGAGAGATTNTCGAATGTGCCATCCTTAAGCATCTTGTCGATGGTGGTCATCTTCTTGACTGCCTTGCGGATAGTGGGGAAGTTGGTAAGCATACCGCCGGGCCAGCGCTCAATCACATAAGGCATGTTGATTTCTTTGGCTTTGTTGGCGATAGCTTCTTTGGCCTGTTTCTTAGTAGCCACGAAAAGAACCTTCTTGCCGCTCTTTGCAATCTGACGGAGTGCCTGAGAAGCCTCTTCAATCTTGGCTGCTGTCTTATAGAGATCTATGATGTGGATACCATTGCGCTCCATGAAGATATAGGGAGCCATTGCGGGATTCCATTTACGTTTGAGGTGGCCGAAATGACATCCTGCCTCAAGGAGCTGATCGAATGTTGGTGTTGCCATTCTTTTACTTTTTTTCTTTTTTGTTTACGTTCTTCTGATTTTACAATCCGCGGGTAGGGAACGTGTCCATCTCGTGGATTTAGATACTAAACACTGAGGAGAGCCGTGGGGAGAGAAAACTTATGTTCAGTGCCGATAATCGTGAAGATAAAAAATCTGAAACGATTAACGCTTGCTGAACTGGAAGCGTTTACGAGCCTTGGGCTGACCGGGTTTCTTACGCTCTACGGCACGCGGGTCGCGAGTCATGAAACCTTCCGCACGGAGCGCAGGCTTGTCTTCGGGATTGATTTTCACGAGGGCGCGGGCGATGGCGAGACGAAGAGCCTCGGCCTGACCTTTATAACCGCCGCCGTCGAGGTGAGCAACTATNTCATACTTCTCAGCGCAATCGAGAGTGAGAAGAGGCTGCTTCACTACATACTGAAGGATTGAAGAGGGAAAATAAACCTCAAGCGGACGCTTGTCGATAACGATGTTACCGTTACCCTCTGTGAGATAAACACGGGCTACAGCTGCCTTGCGGCGACCAATTGCATTAATTTTTTCCATCTTCCTTATTTCTTAATTTTGAGATCGATTACTGTGGGATTCATTGCCTCGAAAGGATGCTCTGTACCATTATATACATAAAGGTTGTTGAGCTGAGCTGCACCAAGCTTGGTCTTGGGAAGCATACCTTTTACCACCTTGATGAAAAGGGGATGACGACCGGGCTTGATGGTCTTCTTGAAACTCTTCTCCATGAGGTCGCCCGGAGTGTAGCTGCGCTGACCGCCGGGATAGCCTGTGTAACGGAGATACTCACGCTTCGACATCTTGTCGCCGTTGAGGACAACTTTATCGGCATTGATAACGATCACGTTGTCGCCGCAGTCGAGGTTGGGAGTGTATGAAGGTTTGTTTTTGCCACGGAGAATCTTTGCGATCTCAGAGCATACGCGGCCGAGCACGAGGCCCTCCGCATCGATAACCACCCAATTCTTCTGGATTGTCTCCGGGGTGGCTGATAGCGTTTTATAGCTTAATGTATCCACTTTAAAATATTGGTTAAATGTTAGTTATATACCGTCGGAACTACCTTCGGGGTCGGCCAAAACCCTTTCCGGGATACCGCACGGTGATTAAAACTGGATATAATCGGCTCGCAAAATTAATAAATTCTGCCGACATAGCAAAATTTTTATGCCACATGGCTGATTTTTAACTTAGAAGTTGTTTAAACTAATTTACGAATGTTAAAATGAAGTTTGTTTACATTCTTTTATTAACCCTTGCGGATCTTTTTGGGTGCTTTTGCCCCTCTCATCGGTACCAACCGCGAGGTTGCTGCCTCTTCGAGTGACAAAATCACCACAAAAATCTCTCGCAATTGTTAATAAAAAATTAGTTTAAACAACTTCTTTTTTTGTCACAAACATCTCTGCTCTTCGTTATGTTTCTGAAAATTGATAAAACAGACACAAGTGAGAGAATCCGTTTTGACATCCACGTTCCTTAAAATACGTGACAGACTTCGCTGTCTCGCCACCGGGATTGTAGGTGATGCCGATGATGCAGAAGATATCCTGCATGATGCATTCTGCAAACTTTGGATCAACCATAAGGGAATACAAAGCGAATTGGATGCCTCAAAGCTTTCCTACACCACTGTCCGCAATACTGCGATAGATTCATTCCGTCGCAACAGAGCTCACTCTTTGACCTCTATTGATTATGGTATGGAACCTGCCGAATCGCTCGACTCATATGAAGAAAATGAAGAGAGTGCTGTTTGCGATGCGGTTTTGAATCTGAGTCGAAAAATTCTTAATGACCGCCAATATCAAATTTTCATTATGCACGATGTGGAAGGATTGCCATATCCGGAGATTGCACAAAAACTCTCGATCTCACAAGAGAATGTACGGACAATCTTAAGTCGTGCAAGAAAAACAATACGAGAAGAATACCGTAGAAAAAACTTTTAATTTCCTCAACATGAGAAAGAACAATAAAATTCCATCAAAAGAACTTTTAGAAGCCATAGATCGCTATTTCGATTGCGCTCTTTCCGATAATGAGGAGAGAGAGCTGCGCAGGATACTGGCAATTACCGACTCCGACAATCCATCGGTTTTGGAGGCAAAAGCCTTGATGGGATTCGCCACAATAAATAGCGGCAACCATCATGCCTCCAACAAAGGGCTCCCCTCTCCAAGATTTTTGATGACCCTTCAAAGCAAACGCAATCTTCTCAAATTAACCGGAGTTGCTGCAGCTATAGCTCTCATTGTTTCATTAGGGATGATGCTTATAAATAAAGCCGGTTCAAATCAAATCAATAATAGTGAATGCATCGCATACGTGAACGGTCAACGTATCACTGACGAGGAAACAGTGATGAGCCTGCTCGTTGAAAATATCAGTGAACTCGACCGCGGGGCTGAGGAAGCTCAAAACCTGTTCATTGAAGATTTGAATGAACTCCTCCCTATATCGGGTGAAATAGAATAATCAAGAAATGAAATTATATGAAACGTTTATTATTCATTTTCTTCATGATGGTCTCAACAGTTATGGTCATGAACGCTCAATCCGGACTGGAGATAAATTCAATCTTCAACGGCAAGTATGCAACGGATCCGAATGTGACGGAAACCATCATTAGCGGGAAGAACAAGTTCCTGAAGAAACATAAGCTTAATGTACTCGCCACTTTCAAAGGGCCCGCATCATCATACAGATCAATTGTTGAGCGTATGGTTCTTGCGGATGCATCCAAGTCTATCGGAAAGAGCGTAAGATATAAGGATGGCAGACTTTACTTCGGCCTATTTATTTTGAAACCTATAGTATCAAATAATGTCAGGATGAATCGCTATCTTTATTATCTTGACAATTCCAACCATAAGAATCCATCTGTGCTTGTTGTCTATCTTGAAGGCACACTTAATGAGCAACAAGTGTCTGACTTCATACAGTCATTAACATCGAAATCAAAATAATAAAATAATACAGTATAACCTTATACCTCTTTTCTCATTATAAACTATGTTAAAAAGATTACTCTTACCTATCCTCATTCTCCTGCTTTTCCTCCCGGCCACAGCCGCTGAGCAACGCGACACTCTGTTTAACGCATCAAAAGCAGAATCCTTATATATTATGGCCGATTGCACATCAATCTCAATTACAGTTAAAAGATTTGATAATACGAATGAAAGCTACTACTATGAATCCTCGAAGTCGAACGCGACGTTGCCCGACGAGGTGAACTCCTCTAAATTCAGAGATGTGAAAGATGTAAGAATCGTGGAGATCGATTCGCGTCAACTGGAGGTGAATTTTACCGGTGCCTCCGACATTCCTAATTCCCTGACCTTTGAGATTCCCGATCCTGCCAATCGAACACTGAAATCATTTGTAGGAACCAATCGGAACAATTTTGGTCTCCCTCTTTCAAAATCAGGTAAAAGTCAATGGGATCTTATAAGCACAGGTTTAGGAATTGGATGGGTCACCCCGGTTAACGCCTCTCCGTTTCTTGACACTTCAATGGGGCGGAGTCTTGAATTCACATGGGGGATAGCCTTAGGAGTGCGCTGGAGCTACGGTCGACATGCAATCGCAAGTGGCCTTGGGTTTGACTGGCGAAACTATTCTTTGAAAAAAGACTGCTATTTCCATAAGGAGGAGGATGGCGGCATAACCTTACTTCCGTTCGAGCAGGGAGAATCTGAAAGAAGCTCACGTCTTCAGACGTTCAGCCTTCAGATACCGGTTCTTTATCATCTTTCCTTCGGCAAGAGGTCGCAATTTTCTTTCTATGCGGGTCCTGTTCTTAATTTCAACACCGGAGGCCACATATCGACCAAATACACCATCGGTTCCGACAAAATTTCGATAAAGACAGGCAAAATTCATCAATCGCCGGTCACTGTAGATCTGATGGGAGGAATCGGGTGGCGCTCCTTTAGCATTTATGCACGCTACGCTCCCATGAAAGTGCTACGATCTTCAGCCGGTCTCGACTTCCGCTCCTTCTCCACCGGAATCTTTCTCTTTTTCTGACAATATTTGTTAAGGCTCCATCCACTAAAATTTCTTAGTGGATGGAGCCTTAGGTTCTAACACTCCGCGACGAATGATTTTCGCCGCGGATTATTTTTAATATTGCTCATAAGTAAATTATACTAAAAAATTATTAACTTTGCAGCGTCTTAATAACGAAAAACAAAAGTTTCTATGGGAGGTTTCTTTGGAACCGTGTCTAAAGAGTCTTGTGTAAATGATTTATTCTATGGCACAGACTACAATTCACATCTTGGCACACGCCGCGGAGGCATGGCCACTTACAATGAGGAGACAGGACGCTTTGCCCGCTCGATCCACAATCTTCAGTCAACCTATTTCCGCACTAAGTTTGAACCTGATCTCGACAAATTCAGCGGCAACTCCGGAATAGGAATCATCAGCGACACCGACGCCCAGCCAATCATGATCAATTCGCATCTGGGACGATTCGCAATAGTCACCGTCGCTAAAATTCTTAATCTTGACGAACTTGAGAAGGAGCTTCTCGACGGCAACCAGCACTTTGCCGAACTCTCTTCGGGATATACCAACCAGACGGAGCTCGTGGCGATGCTCATCAACCAGAAGAAGACCTTCAAGGAGGGTATCGAGAATGTGTATGACAAGGTAAAGGGCTCATGCTCGATGCTCATCCTCACTACCGACGGCATAATCGCCGCCCGCGACCGTTACGGACGCACCCCGATTATCATTGGTAAAAAAGAGGGCGCAATGGCCGCCACTTCTGAAAGCACTGCTTTTCCTAATCTCGACTATGAGGTGGTACGCGATCTTGGTCCGGGCGAAATCGTGCATCTCAAAGCTGATGGGATGGAGGTTCTCAAGGAACCGGGCGAAGAGATGCAGGTTTGTTCATTCCTATGGGTATATTATGGCTTCCCTACTTCCACCTATGAAGGAAGAAATGTGGAGGATGCCAGATTCCGTTTCGGTTACGAGATGGGACGCAAGGATCCCACGGAAGTTGACTGCGCATGCGGCATTCCCGATTCGGGTGTCGGAATGGCTTTGGGATATGCCGATGGTAAAGGTGTGCCTTATAAAAGAGCCATATCCAAATATACTCCTACCTGGCCTCGCAGCTTCACTCCTCCCCGTCAGGATATGCGCGAGTTAGTGGCGAAAATGAAGCTCATCCCCAATGGCGCGATGCTGAAGGGGAATAGGGTGTTGCTTTGCGATGATTCAATTGTAAGGGGAACTCAGCTTCGCGATAACACACGTGTGCTCTACGATTACGGAGCCAAGGAGGTGCATATCAGAATCGCCTGCCCGCCGCTTATCTACAGCTGTCCGTTTGTCAACTTCACTGCTTCCAAGAGCGACCTTGAACTGATCACGCGCCGAGTAATTAAGGATCTCGAAGGAGACCCCAACAAGAACCTTGAGAAATATGCTCAGACCGACAGCCCTGAATATAACCGCATGGTGGAGATTCTTCGTGAGAATTTCGGCTTGACTTCGCTCAAGTTCAATACTCTCGAAGCCCTCATCGATGCCATAGGTCTGCCAAAATGCAAGGTCTGCACCCATTGTTTCGATGGAACAGGATGCGGACATAAATAATGATTCCATCCCCTCCCCTCTTATGATCACGGCCTCTATTGTCACATATCGAAATAGCGCGGAAGACTTATATAATGTATTGTCTTCTGCGCTTTCCGCACCTATATCCAGGATTTATATCGTAGATCATTCGCCCGATGCAGAAGTATGGATTCTGCTCAATCGCGAGCCTCGGCTGAAAGAGTTGCTGAAAAACGTAAGACATATCGTCGAGTATGAACAGGCGGAGAACAGAGGTTTTGGAGCCGGACATAACCGTGCCATAAGAAAAAGCATGGAGCTTGGGGCTGACTACCATCTGATTCTCAACCCGGATATAAAATGGGGGGTCACCGACACTGTGGTAGAAGAATTGGCTGATTATATGAATCATCATCCGGATGTGGGAATGATCACTCCGAAAGTGCTCTTTCCAGATGGTCGGCTGCAATATACGTGTAAACTCCTTCCCACCCCTCTCGATCTTATAGGCCGCAGGTTCCTGCCAAAATCATGGACAAGGAAAAGGAATGAACGTTTTGAGCTGCGTTTCACCGGGTATGACCACATTATGAATGTGCCTTACATGCATGGTTGTTTCATGATGTTCAGAAACGAGACTTTAAAGAAAACAGGGCTTTTCGATGAACGATTCTTCATGTATCCGGAAGATATCGATATCACCCGCCGGCTTCACGAGGTTTCGGAAACGATATTCTACCCTTATGTCTCGATTTATCATGTTCATGGAGCCGCATCGCGCAAATTCGGAAAGATGCTCTGGATTCACATCACCAATATGGTTAGATATTTCAACAAATGGGGATGGTGGATCGACCCTAAGCGAAGAAAAGCCAACAGAAAACTATTGGAACGTGAAAGCAAACAACATTAGGGGTATAGAACGAAAAAACCGGCGATCTTTGACAGACCGCCGGTTTTTTTATGAAGTTGTTATGCTATCTACTGTTTAATCCCGGATCACTTCCTGAACTTAGGATCATTCTCAAGCAGCCACTGTGCAATCTGCACCGCATTGAGAGCGGCACCTTTTTTGATCTGATCGCCTACCACCCAGAATGAGAGTCCGTTTTCATCGCATAAATCTTTGCGGAGACGACCCACATAAACCGGATCCTTATCAGCCACATCCAGAGGCATCGGATAGTGCTTCTCACCATCCTTCTCCTCGCATACAACTAAACCGGGAGCATTGGCGAAAGCTTCGGAAACCTTCTCCAAAGAGAGAGGCTTCTCAGTCTCAACCCAGATCGCTTCGCTATGCGCGCGCAAAACGGGCACTCTCACACATGTTGCAGAAACACGGATGTCGGAATGCATTATCTTGCGGGTCTCGTTGAACATCTTCATCTCCTCCTTTGTGTAATCGTTATCGGTGAAGACATCAACATGGGGAATCACATTGTAGGCAAGCTGATGCTTGAATTTTTCAACTGTGGGTTCCTCCCCGTTGGCAAGCTGCACATATTGGTTGCGCAACTCATCCATCGCCGCTGCCCCGGCACCGCTCGCCGCCTGATAAGTGGCCACCCTCACCCGTTTTATATGAGAGAGGTCGTCGATCGGCTTCAAGGCAACCACCATCTGAATTGTGGTGCAATTGGGGTTTCCTATGATATTGCGTGGGCGGTCGAGGGCATCGGCTCCATTCACCTCAGGCACAACCAAAGGAACATCTTCATCCATGCGGAAAGCAGAACTGTTGTCGATCATCAGCGTACCGTGCTTAGTGATCACGTCTGCATACTCCTTTGAGGTTCCGGCTCCTGCAGAGGTGAAAGCGATATCCACACCCGAAAAATCGGAATCATGGGTAAGCTCTTCAATCACTATCTCCTTCCCCCGGAAAGTACGCGTTTCTCCCGCGCTTCTTTTAGATCCGAAAAGACGAAGATTGTCGATAGGGAAATTCTGCTCGTCGAGTACTCTGAGGAACTCCTGTCCTACTGCGCCGCTGGCGCCTACTATTGCTATATTCATAGGGTAATCATTAATTATTTTATGTTATTGCATTCCGCTTGTCTCGACACCACGATTGATTTTCTTTACAAGACCCTGAAGCACGGAGCCGGGGCCAAGCTCAACAAATTCTGTGGCACCGTCGGCAATCATTGCTTCTACGTCGTAAGTCCAACGCACGGGAGCGGTGAGCTGCTTAACAAGATTTGCCTTGATCTCTTCGGGATCGGTATGAGGTTTGCCATCCACATTCTGATACACGGGGCATACCGGTGTCTTGAACTCCACTGTCTCTATAGCGGCGGCAAGTTCATCATGGGCAGGCTGCATAAGGGGGCTGTGGAAAGCACCTCCTACCTTGAGCTTGAGAGCACGTTTGGCACCGGCGGCAAGCATCTTCTCGCAAGCGGCATCGATTCCGGGAACCGTACCTGAAATCACCACCTGACCCGGACAGTTATAATTGGCGGGAGCAACAACATCGTCAACCTCCGCGCAAAGTTCTTCAACCTTTTCATCAGGGAGGGCGAGCACAGCGGCCATTGTTGAGGGCTGAGCTTCGCAAGCCTTCTGCATTGCGTGAGCACGTTTGGATACAAGCTTCAGACCATCCTCGAAACTGAGGGCTCCGGCTGCGACAAGAGCAGAGAACTCACCCAGAGAATGACCGGCAACCATGTCAGGCTTGAAATCATCACCAAGGCTCTTGGCAAGAAGAACGCTATGAAGGAAAATGGCAGGCTGAGTCACCTTTGTCTGCTTCAGATCCTCCTCGGTGCCGTTGAACATAAGATCCGTGATACGGAAACCGAGTATGTCGTTTGCTTTCTCAAAAAGTTCTTTTGCTTCAGGATTATTGTCGTAGAGGTCCTTGCCCATTCCTACAAACTGAGCGCCCTGACCGGGGAAAACGTAAGCTTTCATACTTTTTTACCTATTGAAGTTGTTTAAACTAATTTACGAATGTTAGAATGAAGTTGTTCTGAACTTTCATTTCTGTAGAAGGAGAAAATCAATTCTCCTCACCTAATGGTCTGCAAAGTTAAGCATTTATCTCCAATTACGGAAATAATTCCTTAATCAATCGCTCTTTACACTCAATTTCTCTCTTATTTTTACATATACCCGCGCCCCCTTGTTGTCATGCATTCAAAAATTGACTATCTTTGCATAAACTGGGAATTATATATAGGTAGCATCTGAAAGAATGGAAAGCAAGAAGATAAAGTATCCGATTGGAGAACAATCGTTTGTCAGACTCCGCAAAGAGGGTTTTCTTTATGTGGATAAGACGGTTTTTATTAAGAAAATAGTAGAGGGA
The DNA here is from genome assembly GCA_014801535.1 of Bacteroides sp. Lineage (GTDB taxonomy): Bacteria > Bacteroidota > Bacteroidia > Bacteroidales > Muribaculaceae > Lepagella. The sequence continues at coordinate 47 of JAAVEA010000002.1, read as the reverse complement.
AGCAAATATTACTTCCTGGGCCGTCCCCGACGTTTCGGAAAGTCGCT
>JAAVEA010000001.1 GCA_014801535.1 Bacteroides sp. | reverse complement strand
ATAGCGGTCAAAGGGGTGTTTACAATACTGTTTTCCCCCATTGTCGGAAATATCTTGTGCATGAGTTCGTCATATTCCTCTGTTCCCGGCAAAGTATTATTGAACCGGAATATGAGTTGGGCATGATCACGCGCAAGAGCCAACTCTTCTTCCGTCTGTTTATTTACATCAATTCTTATTTCTGGATTCATATCTATATAGTTTATACTTCGTCACTCATTCCACTAATTCATGAAACAGATTGCTAAATGTTGTCTCAAGATCAGTTATAGAGATTCCCGGATGAGAGGGAGAAGTTTGCAATATCGCACTTTTGGCAGCTGTCAACCATCTATAAGTCTCCTCAACCGGCAATCCTTTTTCAGGGACATCTCTTCGAAGGAAAAGCTTTACCTGTTGTTGCAACATATCAATATTGGCATGTGGGCAGATAGCCTTTATTTTCATATCATTTATACGAATATCGCTACGCAACCAACGTTGCCTTTTACACATCATGATGAGTCCGATATTGATAAATTCTCCTCGCTCAATTTTCGGGACATATCTTATGACGGCATATTCATAAAGGGAGGTGTCAGGAGCAATCGATCCTTTATTTTCCGATCTATATTCTTTATTCATCGTCCAAGTAGTTTCTGCTGCTTAATCGCTTCATTAACAAATAATGCTGAATTTTTTAATCTCTCGTGCAGGAACTTCCTATATACCTCCCTACGCTGATCCGCCGAAATCTCCGAATCTTCTTCTTTCAACCAATCTTCCGGAATCATATCAACAATTTTCGATAATGTACGGGGCGTTATGGCCTGACGCATTAAATTATCTGCCTCATCCATTTTCATGGCATATGGAAGAAAAACATGATTCTTAATATATGGGAATGGATCCAAAGCCGATTTTTCCGGATCGCGCCATGCGTGATGAAAATAAAACGATGCTCCATGATCAATCAACCAAAGTTCATTTTTCCATATCATCATATTTGGGTTCAATCGGGTTCGATCAACGTTTGTTAAAAAGGCATCCAGCCAAACTATTTTTGAAGCTGTAAGAGGATCAATTTTATTAACCGACGGGTCAAACGTTGCAGCTTCAGAAAGAAAATGGAGACCAACGTTTATTCCTTCTGAATTCCGGAGAAGTTCCTGCACTTCTTCGTCAGGCTCTGTGATGCCGAAAAGGGGCGAAAGATTAAGCAAAACTGTTTCCGGAACCTTGAACTTAAATGCCTTGGCTATCATACCACCTAAAAACTCTGCTATAAGTGCCTTTTTGCCATGTCCGGCACCCCGAAGTTTCACCACATATTTGAATCCATCATCTGCTTCCCCAAGTGCAGGCAGCGAACCACCCTCTCTCAAAGGTAAGATGTAACGTGTTAATTCTTGAGTTCGTAATTCCATACAAATATAACTATTATAAGGGTGGAAATGTTACAATAAGCAGCATATGGTTCACGTTTTATAAGAAAAATATATTTATGACTAAGCTATTTTTATCCTTGTCTGCTTTTCTTTGTTTTGCGTCGGTAGTGTCTGCATCCAATCCTATTTTGGATAACCCTGACAACTGTTCTTACTGGGGGGTACGTATAGGATATGACTGGAATCTTCCAGGAGAATGGAACACACCATATGAAAATGATATTGACCTGTTTAAATCCGGCTCAGGTGTATCTGTAAGTGGAATCTATAACCTTCCGATCAAAGCAAATCTTTTTTTTGAACCAGGCGTTACTTTCTATTATGATAAGTATGCTTATAAAGATCTTCTCCTTACAGATGAGACCGGCATGATTGTAGATAAAGATCCTAAAGTTAGAAAATATGGAATAAGAATTCCTCTTTCTCTGGGTTATAGATTTGATTTTTTCGATCATCTGAGTATGTCTCTTTTCACCGGGCCGCAGTTTGGATATGCCTTTTACGGAAATGTCAAAACCAAAGAAGATATAGACGGTTTTCCGGAAAATCTATTCAGCGAATATGGCCAGCGCCGTTTCAATCTCGACTGGAACATTGGTTTTGGCGTTGAATTTAATTACCATTGGGTTTTCTCTATTACCGGTTCAATCGGTCTTAACGATCTTCAGAAAAACGATGTCAGCTTTAAAGAAAACAGACTCGTCTTTGCCTTGGGTTACAATTTCTAAGAACATCTAATTTCCCACTACATCGTAAACCATTTGGGAGATTTCGGCAATTATTTTTGAGCTTTCCTTCATATCTGCAGGAGTATCTTCAATTAAAACCGCTATGGAATAATGGCCTCCGTTTGCAAGATTCACATATCCACAATCATTAAGTGCAGATAATCCCCCTTCGTCTGTATCAAACCCGGTACCAGTCTTATGTCCTAATGTGTCGGATGTGTGTGCAAATGGAACGGCAAGGCGGTCTGTGCCCGTTTTGCATTGCTCAATTAATGAAGCAATTGTACGGAACGATTCAGATTTATTTCTCATTCTTACATTAAACTGATCAAACAGCTCTGCCATTGCCAATGGAGTGGATGTATTGAGTCTACTCAATTCCTGATCTCTATGCATATCAGCTTCAGTGGCACCAACCTTTATGTTTTCAGGGAAATCGAGAATTTTCATTATAGAGGTTAGCCTTTCCACTCCTCCAATCCTTTTTATCAGAATATCGGCAGCATTGTTATCGCTTTGCGTCAAGGCCCAATCCATAATTTCCGCTACCGGTAATCTCAAATTTCTCTTTCCATATTTTCCAAGCATCGGACTATAGGTATCCTCCAATAATTCTTCTGCACTGATCTCAACAGAATCTTTAAGCGAATAGCCGTTGGCATCTATGCGATCAGCGATAGCTAAAGATAAAGGAAATTTAAAAACACTCATCATCTGAAATGGGATCTCGCCATTAACAGACACTGTGTCACGGCTATTGACAATAACTGCTACCCCTATCTTGCAATTCTTTGTCGATATAAAAGATTTTAATCGAGTTTCCAGTTCGACAAGATTATAGCCCTTAGATTTAGAATCTAAGTTTTCCGAAAATAGTTGTTTATTTTTGGCCGAACATGAGGTAATGATGAAAAAATTTAGAATCAGATAGACGCAGAATTTAATATTTTTCATATACCATAAAATCTATTTAATGGTTAAGATTATTTATTCCGATTATGATATACAACCTCCACACATTCCATAACTTGTGTGGTATATTCAATCCATAGATCTGTTTTATCATCCCGGAAATAAACTTTATCAGGGTTGCTCTCCTCTTCTACGTAATACTTTCCATATTTACTTTTCAGCATCGCTCCCGTAGTCTCATAAAACTGTCGTAACTCAGACGGTTCCATAAATTTGAGGAATCTTACCTCAAATAGCTTGTTTTTATTCATTATATCAAACATTAACCCCATACTTGTCCATGAAATGTTATCATAGTTTACTCCCATTAATAACACGCCGATGGCCATTTGTTCAAATTTGATACCTTGAGATTCAAGACTCTCTGTTACTTCTTTTTTTGTAGATCTTCCTAATTCAAAACCACCGAACTCTCGCTGAATCTGCGAATGTAGACTCTGCGTTACAAACAATAAAAGAAGAAAAGTTANAATACGATTAACCATTTTCATTATTTCAAATCTAAATACTCTACAAAAGTAATATATTTAAAGAATATCTCAAAGATAGATAAGATGTATATCGATATGGTTATCTCAATGTTTTTATGTAATTTTGTCGTCACGTTTATTTGCGTAAGTAAGTGTTCGAAATTAGTTTATGCTATCTGTGGCCAAAAATAATANGCAGACAGGATAAAATATATATAAATCTACACTTACTATCGTTTAATTATGAATACTTACNTGTCTAAATAATGGGAAGAAAACAGAAACCATTGCCAGTCGTTGAGGCTATAGAGATAACGGGAGTCGCAGCTGAAGGGAAGGCATTGACCCGAACTAAAATAAAGCCGACTGATGAATCNCCCATAGTGGTGTTCGTACCTTTCGGTGCACCCGGTGATATTGTAGATATAAAGATAGACAAAAAGAAAAAAAGCTATGCAGAGGGGCATATAGAACACTTGATTACCCCTTCACCTATCCGTGTNACGCCCAGATGTGATCACTTTACAATCTGCGGTGGTTGCAAATGGCAGCATTTGCCCTACTCCNAACAATTGAAATTCAAACAGCAACAGGTNGCGGATGCTCTTACTCGTATTGCAAAGGTTGATTTACCGGAAATTTCTCCTATCTTAGGTTCAGAAAAGATCTGGGAATATCGCAATAAAATGGAGTATACTTTTTCCAANAAGAAATGGCGAACATGGGAGGACGTAAAATCAGGNAAGGAATTCACAGACAGTCCCAATGCGTTAGGTTTTCATATTCCTGGAGGATTTGATAAGGTTTATCATATAAAAGAATGTCATCTACAGGATCATCTGGGTAATAGAATTCGTAACTTCATATATGATTNTGCCGAAGAGAACGGATTGTCTTTTTACAACATCAGGGAGAATACGGGGNTATTAAGGACACTTATGATACGTATTGCCTCAACCGGAGAGGTTATGGTGTGCGTTAGTTTTGGAGAAGANAATCCNGATGCCCNAAATCAGCTTTTAAAGGCAATTGAAGATAAATTTCCGGAGATCACTTCACTTCTTTATGTAGTGAATCTGAAATTAAATGACACGATTGGAGATCTCGAAGTGAAGAGCTTCAAGGGACCTGATTATATTGAGGAGGAGATGGAGGGACTCCGATTCAGGGTTAATGCAAAATCCTTTTATCAAACCAATTCTCTTCAAGCTTATGAACTNTATAAAGTTGCACGCAATTTCGCCGGATTATCTCCCGAAATGGTTGAAGGGAAANNGGTNAANCCACTGGTATATGACCTNTATACGGGAACGGGCACAATTGCAAACTTCGTGGCTCGTCAGGCTCGTCAGGTGATAGGAATCGAATATGTGGAAGCTGCTATTGAAGACGCAAAACTTAACGCCTCAGTTAATGGTCTGGATAACACACTATTCTACGCCGGTGACATGAAAGACATTCTGACCGATGAATTTATTGAGAAACATGGTCGGCCGGATGTCATGATTATTGACCCGCCACGTGCGGGAATGCACGAAGATGTAGTAAAGGTGATTTTAAGATCTGCGCCGGATGTGTTGGTATACGTAAGTTGCAACCCGGCTACTCAAGCCCGTGATTTAAGTCTGCTTGATGAGAAGTATAAAGTGACGGATGTGCAGCCGGTCGATATGTTTCCTCATACCCACCATGTTGAAAACGTTGTAAGGCTTATAAAGAGATAATATTCCGATAAGGAAAGACAAAACTAAAAGGAGAAGATTCCTTGGCATTGAAGCTGGAATCTTCTCCTTTTATTCAGCACCTTCGATTGATGATTATTCCCCTTCGAAGTCTATTTCATAGTTCTCAAGGAACTCCATAGTTTTGGCAATATAATCTGCCATCACCACATCATCTTCTACGAAAGGAAGATGTTTGCGATAATCCTTCATCACTTTTTCAATGTAAGGTGAGGATTTTAGCGGACGACGGAAGTCAATTCCCTGTGCGGCATTCATCAACTCGATGGCGGCAATATATTTGAGGTTATTTACTATTTTATGAAGTTTCGTGCCCGCATTGGCGCCCATTGAAACAAGGTCCTCCTGACCGTTAGAACTAACTATTGAATCGCACGAAGCAGGCCATGCGTACATCTTGTTCTGACTCACCATTGAAGCAGCGGCATACTGAGGAATCATGAATCCGGAGTTTAGGCCGGGTTTTGCAACAAGAAATTCCGGAAGTCCACGCAGACCAAGAATCAATTGTGCAGTGCGACGTTCAGAAATATTGCCAAGCTCATGAAGCGCAACGCCCATATAGTCGAATGCAAGCGCCAAAGGTTCTCCATGGAAATTTCCTCCTGACACAACCAGATCTTCATCAGGGAAAACCGTCGGATTGTCGGTTACGGAGTTAATTTCAATATGGAGTATCTCTGTCACATGATGCATCGCATCCTTAACAGCTCCGTGCACCTGAGGGATACAACGGAATGAATAAGGATCCTGAACATGCTCTTTTTCACGTTTAATGATCTCGCTACCTTCAAGTAGTTCACGAAATACCTTGCCGGTTTCAATCTGTCCGGGGTGAGGGCGCACCTGCTGTATGCAATCCCAGAACGGCTCAATACGTCCATCGAACGCTTCAAGTGACATTGCACCGAATAAGTCGAAACAGTTCACCAGATGCCAACCGTCGATAAGAGCCTTAATACCGTTCGCACTCATGAACTGAGTTCCGTTAAGAAGTGCAAGACCCTCCTTTGACTGGAGTTTGATAGGTTTCCAACCAAATCGGTTGAGCACATCTGAACTTTTATATTTTATTCCTTCAAGCACCATCTCACCTTCACCAATCAATGGAAGGAAAAGATTAGCCAGCGGAGCGAGGTCGCCGGATGCACCGAGAGAGCCACGATCGTAAACCACAGGTAAAGCATCATTGTTGTAGAAATCAATGATACGCTCCACCGTCTGCACCTGCACTCCACTGAATCCCATTGTCAATGCGTGCGCCTTCAAGAGAAGCATCAGCTTAACTATGACGCTATCTACAGGTGTACCTACACTACATGAATGACTCTTGACAAGATTCTCCTGAAGTGTAGAAAGATCCTCTTTCGAGATATGCTTATTACATAAAGAACCAAAACCTGTTGTAACTCCATAAATAGGCACAGTGTTCTCATCTGTTTTCTTATCAAGAAACTCACGGCAATGCGAAATGCGAGCTCTACCCTCTTCAGAGAGAATAAGTTTGGTCTTATCTTTCAATATCTTTTCGATAAGATCGTAAGTGAGTTGAGACGATCCTATCGCATATATATCAAGTTTACTCATAATTAGATTAGATTTAATTTTGTGAAACAATTCTGCCCTTTGAAATTACTGTCGACACGCAGTTCATCCCTACATAATACGGGAGCATTCTGTAGTTATCAAATTCAAGAAGAACAATATCACCACATTTACCCTCTTCAAGGGAACCGGTTTCACCAGCAAGATCCAGAGCCGCGGCTCCATTAAGGGTAAGTGCTGTTATAGTTTCTTCAATCGACATCTTCATATAGATACATGCCAACGCAATTGTCAAAGGTATAGATCCGCTGAAACAAGACCCGGGATTCAGATCTGTTGCTAAAGCTACTGCAGCCCCTGAATCAATAAATTTTCTTGCCGGCGCGTAAGGCTCACGAAGAGCAAATGCTGTAAGTGGAAGAAGGGTAGCCACCACACCTTTTTCGGCCATAGCCTTCACACCTTCATCGCTTACATGAAGAAGATGATCTGCGGAAACGGCTCCAAGTTCTGCTGCGAGTTCCGCTCCACCTAAGGTAACAATCTCATCAGCATGAAACTTCAATTTGAAACCGGCATCTTTGGCCGCCTGCATAAAACGTCTCGATTCCTCTATTTCAAAAACATTTTTTTCAGTGAAGATATCGCAGAATCGAGCCTTACCTTTAGCAGCAGGAAGCATCTCCCGGATCATAAGGTCTATATATTCATCTGTCTTTCCCTTATATTCTTTAGGAACCGCATGGGCACCAAGGAAAGTTCCGACAACCCGCAGTTTCAGATCGGCGTCATCTTCAAGCGATTTGATCACATCGAGCATCTTCATTTCCGATTCCAGATCGAGACCATATCCGCTTTTCGCTTCAACTGTAGTGACACCCATGCTACTCATTCGGTCGATAAACCAAAGAGCTTTTTTTCTAAGATCATCGGCATCGGCAATACGGGTGGCATTCACAGTAGACTGAATTCCTCCCCCTCTTTCCATGATGCTCATGTAAGAATCACCTTTCAGACGCCATTCAAACTCATCAGGACGATAGCCTCCGAAAATAAGATGGGTATGTGAATCCACAAAACCGGGAAGTGCAACGCGATTATTTGCATCAAGAATCTCATAGTCGGCTTCATTTACAACCGGAGCGTCAGAAGAAGGACCGCAGAAAACAATTCTTCCATTCCTTACAACAATGGTGGCATTTGGGATTTCACGAAGAAATCCCATTTTTTCACCTTTTACCGCTGAGATCCCGACAGGAGTAGCCACATAAGCATTCTTAATTATAAGATTACCCTTCATAATTGATGGAGCTTATCTGTCGATAACCTTATTTACAATAGCAATAATTCTTTCCTCAGCCTCTTTAGCCTTATCAGCGATGACCAATGCCTCGGCAAGAATCTTTTCCGCCATCTCCCTATCTTTAAGGCCGGCCGCATTTATGCGGACATTTAACCAGGCACCTAAGACAGCTGCACGGGCGGCAAGCGCACCGACTCCGGCATCTGACACCGAAGCGGGGTTACCCTTCTCGGCCATTGCCTCAAGAACACCGAATGTTTCAAAAGATACTTTCATGGTCTTCAATGGAACTCGTGTGGCATAGAGTGTGGCCTCCTCCATAGCAACAGATCTTGCAGCTTTCTCTTCCGGTGTTTTCTTAGGCATGGCAAACACAGCCATAATTCTATTGAAGGCTTCGGTGTCTTCATCAACCAGATGGATCAGCTGATCCTGGAGTTCTCTTCCTTTCACAGCAACGTCAGAAAACTCTTCCCATCTGTCGTCCCATCCTGCCTTGTGTGCTGACAGATTGGCCACCATTGACCCAAGAGCAGCCGCCAAAGCACCCATATATGCTGATATTGATCCACCGCCCGGTGCCGGAGATTCAGACGAAGTTTCATCTGCAAACTCCTTGCAGGTCATATCTACCAGTCTCTTGGTTTCATTACCCGCCTCAAGCATATATTCAATAACCTTTTCTTCCGCCACGAAAGGTTTCAGTTCATCGAGTCCCATTGACTTAACAGCGATTCTAATAATTTCATCTTCCGGTAGACCAAGTGAACGCTGTTGCATCTTCAGATAATGTTTCCCTGCATCTATCAAAGCTCGTTTGGGCACAAGACCGACAATCTCAGTGCCAGTAACTCGTATTCCACGGGCTGCCGCTGCTCTGCATACTTCATCAAAAGCCTTATGCAATGGAGTCACTCCCATGTCAGTTATATTCATTGACACCTGAGCGATTCCATATTCATCAATAAACCAACCGATGGCCTTAGTGCTTTTAAGTGTGCCGGGAATCATTATTGTCTCTCCGTTTTCATCTTTCATAGGTTTGCCATTCGGCTTTCCGCCTTCTCTCATCGGGCGTCCTTTCTCACGCACATCAAATGCGATGGCATTTGCCCTTCGTGTAGAGGTTGTGTTAAGATTGAAGTTGACAGCTATCAGGAAATCGCGGGCGCCAACAGCCGTGCAACCCGTTTTTGCTACACCTTCATCAAACGGTCTATTGCCGAAATCAGGTCCTTTTTCAGGTTTACCCATGCGATCGGCCAACCCCTCATATTCACCTTCACGACACACGGCAAGGTTTTTTCTTTCAGGAGTAAAGGCAGCGGCCTCATAGCAATAGCATGGTATATTGAGTTCTTCAGAAGCCCGTTTCGCCAAGTTGCGTGCAATTTCTGCACATTCTTCAAGTGTAATTCCGCTTACCGGAATTATCGGACAAACATCTGTGGCTCCCATTCTCGGATGAGCTCCATGGTGTTTACTCATGTCGATCAGTTCGGCTGCTTTCTTCATTCCGCGTAAAGCGGCCTCAACAACAGCTTCCGGTTCTCCCACAAAAGTAACAACAGTTCTGTTTGTAGCCTCTCCGGGATCAACATCAAGTAATTTTACTTCACCACCTTTTTCAATCTCAGCAGTGATTGCATCTATAACCTTTCGGTCGCGTCCCTCAGAAAAGTTGGGGACACATTCCACTATTTTTTTCATTTAGATATAAGGTTTCTTAAAGCCTCTTCATCGGCAATAAAAGGTTCGGTAATCATAAATCCGTTCTCAGCCTGAGTGTCATTCCACTCTCTCACTGTAGACATGGCGTTCTCGTTCCGGGCCCAGCTTCTGCGGGCCACACCGCCCATAACGTCCCAAAGCATAGCCTGACGCAAAATTTCATCAACTCGTTCCGAACCATCGCAAACCATTCCGAAACCTCCGTTGATTGCTTTTCCGATTCCGACACCACCTCCATTGTGCAGTGCCACAAGACTCATTCCACGGGCACAGTTACCGGCAAAACACTGCACAGCCATATCAGCCATGACATTTGAGCCGTCCTTGATATTGGATGTCTCACGGAAAGGAGAATCTGTTCCGCTGACATCATGGTGATCTCGACCAAGCATGATGGGACCAACTTCACCATTTCTCACCATTTCGTTAAATTTCAGGGCGATTCTAAGTCTACCCATTGCGTCTTGATAAAGAATTCGAGCCTGGGTACCAACAACCAATGCATTCTTCTCGGCATCACGAATCCAGTTATAGTTATCTCTATCCTGTCCGCGTCTGTCAGGATCGATACATTCCATGGCAGCCTTGTCGGTCTTTACAAGGTCTTCATGTTTTCCGCTTAGACACACCCAACGGAAAGGACCATACCCGAAATCGAACAGCATCGGACCCATGATATCTTCTACATATGACGGCCAGATAAAACCATCTTTCTCGTCGATGCCATTCTTTGAAATCTCCTTTACACCTGCGTCATAGATAGCCTTCATAAAAGAATTGCCATAATCAAAGAAATATGTGCCTCGATCCACAAGTGTCTTGATTGCCTCGTAGTGACGTTTTAGAGTTTCATCGATCTTTCTGCGGAATTCTTCAGGATCTTCATGCAGCAGTCGGGTTCGCTCTTCAAAAGAGATTCCTACAGGACAGTACCCGCCTTCATAAACCGCATGACAAGAGGTCTGATCAGAAAGAAGTTCGATTTTCTTATTATGTTTCACTGCATATTCAAGAAGATCAACCACGTTTCCATGATAAGCTATAGAGGTAGGCTCCCCTTTCTTCATAGCATCTTCGGCCAGACGGAAAGCTTCCTCAATATCATTAGTAACCTCTTTCACCCATCCCTGATTTTTTCTTGTTTCAATTCGAGAAAGGTCTACTTCAGCGATGATAGCGGCCGCCCCTGCGATTTCGGCTGCCTTAGGCTGAGCTCCGCTCATTCCACCCAAACCTGATGAAACAAAAAGATGTCCACGTAAATCTCCATCTTGAGCTACACCGAGTTTCATTCTTCCTGCATTAAGAAGAGTATTGAATGTGCCGTGAACAATACCTTGAGGACCGATATACATCCATCCTCCTGCTGTCATCTGGCCATAATTAGCCACACCCATCTGCATTGCTTCATGCCAATCATGAGGGTTGTCAAAGAGACCAACCATCATTGCATTGGTAATAATTACACGCGGTGCATCGGGCTTTGAGGGGAATAGACCGAGAGGATGACCTGACTCTACAACCAATGTCTGATTCTCGGTGAGTTCTTCAAGATATTTCTTAATCAGTCTATACTGAAGCCAGTTTTGACAAACCTGACCTGTTTCTCCATAAGTCACAAGTTCATAAGGATAAAGGGCAATGTCAAAGCAAAGGTTATTATCAATCATAACCTGAAAAGCTTTACCGGCAAGACACTTTCCTTTATATTCATCTATGGATTTTGCTTTTAAATCTCCTTCAGGACGCCAACGATAGGCATATACACGGCCGCGTGTACGCAGCTCTTCAAGAAATTCGGGAGCCGCTTTTTCATGAAGTTCCTCTGGAAGGTATCTCAAGGCGTTCTTCAAAGCTGTGATTGTCTTTTCCGGTGTGAGGGTGTAACCTCTGTCGGGTGCCCGACGAATACCCTCAACAAAATCACTCATCTCCGGCCATTCGGAGGATAATGTAATACGTTCTGTTTTCATGAATTATGATTAGAAGGTTGTTTTAATTCAGTGAAATCTTTAAAATTCTATATTTATAGAATAAATTATGAATAACTTCAAAATCTCTCTAAATAGTCCTGTCACTATATGTAACCACGCTATTCAAATACAAATTTAAAAAAGTTTTAGCAATTATTCAACTTTTACATAGAAGTCTTATAAACTTTTTATTGAAGTTTCGGACTGATGCAGTAATGGAATTATAAATTACAATATCATTTCATATCCACCACCAGACAGTTCATTCACCAAAATAGGATTATCAATATATATAATATAAGGAATTTCGAAGGTATAAGGAATAATTTTGAAATCCGACATAAAAATCCGCAGACGTGAATCTGTTCCCGTCTGCGGATCATTATCCTTTATATCTATAGGTTTGATTATATTCAGGTCATAAGAATTTTTTTTACCATTCATGTATGACACGATAATCCTTCTGCTTAAATAACCGTCAATCCTATGGTTCATCAGCGTTATTTTTTTCTTTCAGTGAATCTTTAACCACAACCGTAGAATCTTTCTTTTCTATTTTTCTGAGCTTCGCTTTCGGTCCGAAGTATCTCTTTGCTGAGCTGACTCGATAATATAATGTACTGTCATATGGAGACGCATAAAGTGTCAGACTATCAAGACCAACGAAAGAACGAGTTACTTTCACCCGGAGAGTACCGAAAATTTTCTGGACAATTCGCGATGTATCGGTCTGCAATGCAACCTCAATGTTATTCCCGTTCAGACTCTGTGTGGTATATGCCGAGCTGCCGTCAGAATATTTCACACCAAATGTTGCAGTTCCATCGGTTGGTGTGTTAAGTCGGAACTTCCAAGATAGCCTATCACCTTTAACGAGTTCGGATGCAGGTATATTGAAGGAAAGATTATCTGTCGAGGACTTTCCGGAAATAACAAGAGAACGCGAATATGGCCATAAGTCGTTTGACAGCATATCCACATTATTTCCCGAGATTTTTGATTCTCTGCGTGCCAATTCTTTATCTACCTTGGCATACAGATCATCGTATTTGTCAATATGCTTGCCATACCATGAAAGCGTGCTGTCGAAATCTTCTCGGGTCATTCCATTCTTTTCCAGAACATAGTTCAAGATTCTCTCCTTACTGTCGGGATTACCATCTCTATACCCTTTCGACTGAATATATGCTTGAGCAATCTCAATATCAGCCATCACCTTTACCATTTTGGAATCAGACGGTATATTCTCGGGTCTGTCCGAACACGAAACAAGGAGAAATGAGAAGATGAAAAATATGTTTACTAAGATTCTGTTAGTCATGATCTGAGTTTACATCTTTGCTTAAAGCCTTAAAAGCTATGGAAGCATCTTTGGAATAGAAGAATATAAGTAATGCCACACCAACACATATTGCAGAGTCAGCCAAATTGAATATGTATGCAAAAAACTCATAATACTTTCCTCCAATCATAGGCACCCATTCCGGCCAATAGAAGTCGAAAAACGGGAAATAAAGCATATCAACCACACGTCCTTCAAACCATGTGGAATATCCTCCGTCAGGCGGAAAAATTTCAGCGATTTCAGGAGGCATGGGATTATTGAATATTACTCCGTAGAACACGCAGTCAAATATATTTCCTGCCGCCCCTGCCGTGATCAATGCAATGCATACAATAAAGCCTTTCCTTATATCTTTAAGATTCTTGATTCTGCAAAGGAACCATATAAAGAGTCCGACAGCCAATATGCGTCCGAATGTAAGCACAAGTTTATTCCAAAGCTCCATTCCGAACGCCATGCCGTTGTTTTCAATAAACTTAATCTGAAACCATGATGTAACAGGCAAATCCTCTCCAAGATAAAATGAGGTCTTAACCCATAACTTCAAAGTTTGATCAGCAATAATAACTCCTAAGATTATAATTAGGGCAAGCCATCCGGCCGAAAGACCGGATGGCTTATGATAGTTTGATAGAGATCGGTTATCTGCCATGAGATATTTTATTTTCTTGTCACTCTGGCAAGAATCTTCTCACCGTCGATATCAAGTTCTGTTACTCCGTCGCCCGGCACAAGATCTTCAAGACGTATCTCATCTGCCAGAACTTGTGCGGAGATATAATCTGCGAATTGACTGAGAGCCTCTTTCACACTTTCCGTGGGTGTCAGCTCAACAGATACCTTATCGGTTATCTCGAAATCGGAGGCCTTACGGATATTCTGAATACGGTTGATAAGATCTCTTGCCATTCCCTCGTTTTTAAGTTCCGGTGTAACCGTAACATCAAGTGCAACTGTAACATTGCCATCGTTTGCAACAAGCCAACCCGGAATATCCTCAGGAATAATCTCAACATCGTCAACTGTGATCACAGGTGAACCGGTTAGATTCTCGAATGTAAAGGAACCATTCTTTTCAAGTTCGGCGATCTCCTTCTGCGACATCCCTGTAATGGCTTTTCCAAGGTCTTTCATTATCTTGCCATATTTAGGACCGAGTTTCTTGAAGTCTGCCTTAACTCTCTTCACGAGTCCGCTCTCTTCATTATCTACAAGCTTAACCTCCTTTACATTCACCTCATCGAGAATAATATCGCGGATCTTATTCATATCTTCTTTCTGATTGGCATCGACAACCGGAATAAGGAGGGTCTGAAGAGGCTGACGCACCTTCAGATTAACCTTTCTTCGAAGGCCAAGCACATTTGAGGTTACAATCTGTGCGAGACTCATACGATTTTCAAGACCTTTATCAATCAAAGAGGGATCTGAAACCGGGAAGTCAGCCAGATGAACTGAGGCATATCCCTCTCTTTCTTCAGATGGAGCCACGAGATCAGAATAAAGTCTATCCGCATAGAAAGGAGCGAAAGGTGCAATCAGAAGAGCAACTGTTTTCAAACAAGCATATAATGTCTGATATGCAGAAAGCTTATCATCATTCATCTCCCCTGCCCAGAAACGGCGACGGTTAAGACGAACATACCAATTACTCAGGTTGTCACTTACAAACTCTTCGATAGCACGAGCCGCCTTTGTGGGTTCATAATCATCAAGATCAGCAGTCACTTCTGCTACGAGAGTGTTTAGCAGAGAAAGTATCCATCTGTCAATCTCAGGACGTTTCTCTGAAGGAAGCTGCTGTTCTGATCCGGTGAAACCGTCAACATTAGCGTAAAGTGCAAAAAATTTGTATGTATTGTAAAGAGTTGCAAAAATTTTCTTTGAAACCTCTTTTACACCTTCCTCATCATATTTGAGATTATCCCACGGTGAAGAGTTTGAGATCATATACCATCTCACAGCATCTGAGCCGAATTTTTCAATATTGTTGAATGGATCGACCGCATTGCCGAGTCTCTTTGACATCTTGTTACCAAATTTGTCGAGAACGAGACCGTTGGAGATAACAGTTTTATATGCAACCGAATCAAATATCATTCCGGCGATGGCGTGAAGTGTGAAGAACCAACCGCGAGTCTGGTCAACACCTTCTGCGATAAAGTCGGCCGGATAAACCTCTTTTTTATCGAGCAACTCCTTATTCTCAAACGGATAATGAATCTGGGCATAAGGCATTGCACCTGAATCAAACCAAACATCAATAAGGTCTGTTTCACGCTTCATTGGCTTTCCGCTTTCGGAAACAAGGAGAATCTCATCAACATATGGACGGTGCAAATCAATTTTATCATAATTCTCCTGGCTGTTCTCACCCGGAACAAATCCTTTTTCTTTCAAAGGATTGCTCTTCATTACACCGGCTTTTACTGCATCGTCTATCCTATTCGATAATTCTTCATATGAACCTATGCAGATCTCCTCTTTACCATCTTCCGTACGCCATATCGGGAGCGGAGTGCCCCAATAGCGGCTTCTTGAAAGATTCCAGTCCTGTACATTCTCAAGCCATTTGCCGAATCTGCCTGTACCTGTTGTTGCAGGTTTCCATTTTATGGTGTTGTTAAGTTCAATAAGCCGTTCACGCGCTTCTGGTGTACGGATAAACCAGCTGTCAAGAGGATAGTAAAGCACAGGTTTGTCTGTACGCCAGCAGTGAGGATAGTTATGAACATGCTTCTCCATGCGGAATGCACGTCCATCCTGTTTCATGGCCATGCATAAGCGTACATTCAGATCCTCCGCTTTGTTGGCTTCCTCTTCATTATACTTTCCATCGGGTGAAAAACGCGGATCGTAGGCATTCTTCACATACTCACCTTCGTATTTGCTGTAAAGCTCCACGTTTACGCAATCTTTTACGAACTCCTCAGCAAGTTCAGACAAAAGATAGAATTTTCCGGTGAGGTCAACCATTGGTCGTGTCTCCCCTTTCTTATTTACCATAAACAGAGACGGGATTCCCGCAGCCTTCGCCACCTTTGCATCGTCGGCACCAAAAGTAGGTGCAATGTGAACGATACCCGTACCATCATCTGTAGTTACGTAATCACCCGGAATAACACGGAAGGCTTCCGACTCAAGTTCCACAAATTTATCGGAACCTACGGCAAAAACTTTGTCGGGGTGAGCGGAAGCATATGATCTCACATATTCTGGTGCAAAGTCAGTAAGCTTTTCAAGAGGCTTAACCCAAGGCATAAGCTGGTTATATTTCATACCAACAAGTTCTGCACCTTTCCATTTGCCGACAATCTGATAGGGAATCACCTTATCTCCATGTTTGTAGTCTTCAATGGGAAGCTCCGCACCCTCTTTCTTGAAATATGAAGATACAAGCACTTCAGCCATAACAACAGTGATCTTCTCGCCTGTATACGGATTATAAGTGCGTATCGCAACATAGTCAAAACTCGGGCCAACACAAAGAGCAGTATTTGAAGGCAGTGTCCATGGAGTTGTGGTCCATGCCATGAAACATGGAGTGCCCCACCCTTTCATCTCTTCTTTTGGCTCCACAATTGAGAACAGTGCTGTAGCGGTCAGATCTTTCACATCACGATAACAGCCGGGCTGATTAAGCTCATGCGAGCTAAGACCGGTGCCTGCTGCTGGTGAATAAGGCTGAATTGTATATCCTTTATATAGATAACCCTTCTTGTATAGTTCACCTAAAAGCCACCAAACAGATTCAATATATTTGTTATCATAGGTAATATAAGGATGTTCAAGATCGACCCAATATCCCATCTTATGGGTCAGATCGGTCCATTCCTTTGTATATTTCATCACCTCTCGGCGACAGGCAGCGTTATATTCATCAACTGATATCTTCTTTCCGATATCCTCTTTGGTTATACCAAGGCTTTTCTCAACACCGAGCTCAACAGGAAGACCATGTGTGTCCCACCCTGCTTTTCTTTTGACATGAAATCCTTTCATTGTCTTGTAACGGCAGAATATATCCTTGATTGTTCTACCCATTACATGATGGATTCCGGGCATACCGTTTGCACTCGGCGGACCTTCATAAAAAACGAATGTAGGAGATCCCTCCCTCTCTTTCATACTATTCTCAAAAAGAGAATGAGCATCCCAAACTTCCAGCATCTCTTTATTGATGTCGGAAAGATTCAGCTGTTTACTATATTCTTTGAAATTTTTCATATTCTTTAGTTAGATTTCCAGTTTTCACTTGCTAAAAGAACATCAAATCAGAATTTCGATCCCTTTGCTCCTTTAGCACCTTTGACTCCACCGCCAAGAGCGAAAATATTCTGATCATAAGTGAATGTTTTCCTATCGGTGTCTCTTTTGCGTTTTAAAGCGAGCGCAACAAGACGATCCATCAACTGCTCAAATGAAATTCCCGATGCTTCCCAAAGATAGAAAGACAACGATCCAGGTATGGTATTAATCTCATTTACGTAGATGGAATTGTCCTTTTCATCAACCATCACGTCGATTCGGCTTACCCCGTGGCATGATAGCACACGGAATGTTTCGCCTGCAAGATGCTGAATACGCTTACTCATTTCGTCGGGAAGATCAGCCGGTATTCTCTTTTCACTTGCCTGCATACCGGTGGCTCCTTTGCTTCCACCCATGTACTTATCCTCGTAGGAAAGGAAGTCTCCGGTTTTGATAGGTTCTTCACATACAGAAGAAATATGGTCGTCAGACTCTCCTAATACCGAACAGTTGATCTCCTTGAGCTTTTCAATCATATGCTCTACAATTATTCTTTGCGAGAATTTTTCTGCAGTATTGATTCGCTCAATAAGTTCCTCTCTATTTGATGCCTTACCGATTCCAACACTTGAACCGAGATTAGCAGGCTTAACGATCACAGGATATGAAAGCTTGCTTTCCACCTTGTTGATGATAGCATCGCGGTCTCCTATCCATTCACGATCAGTAAACCATACGTAATCAACAACAGGTATGCCACATTCACGAAGTATCATTTTCATCGTGATTTTATCCATACCGTTTGCACTTGACAATGTGTTACATCCGGCAAATGGAATTCCTATAGTTTCGAGCACCCCTTCAAAAATTCCGTCTTCACCATTTGTGCCATGAAGCACCGGTATAACCGCGTGTAATTCGGCGACCACGGGATTCTTTTTTGAGAATCTACCCATGTTAACCTTATAGAGATTGTAATCTCCATACTCGGGACGCATGAAGACCTCTTCTGCCTCCTGAGTTAATTTGTTAAGATCGCGGTAGTTTCTTATATTCAATAAATTTTCGCCGGTGAACCATCTCCCTTGTTTGGATATATATATAGGTATGATATTATATTTCTCTTTGTTAAAGGCATTAATAGCCTGAAGTGCAGAGATTACTGAAATCTCATGTTCAACGGAGCGACCTCCGAAAAATACTGCTACGTTCGTTTTCATTACGAGAATCTTTTAGAACTATTTAACCTACAGAAGGAGAATATTATTTTTTTACCGGAATATGAGAAAAATCTCCCTCTTGTATAGTAAATCACAAAAACTATTAACGTATAAAACGCAGGGATTCTATATGCGATTCAGTCGCGGAGTTAAGGATAATAACAACTTAGCAACAAGCCTGAAACGTACAAAAAGCCATATTTATGCTATCGATAAGAATCTAATCGCAATTCTATAAATATCGTTTAATTTTTGTGAGTTACTTATTTATAAGGTGTCTCAACTAATTTACGGATACAAAAAAAAGAAATTAGTTGAGACAACTTCAATGCAAAATTACAAATAACTCAAAAATTAAGCAAATAATCTTTGTTTTAATACTGAGTATGTTTAAGAGTCCATCCAAAAAAATATGTTAAAATGCCAGGGCGGCGATTTTCGAGCTAAAATATTCTTTTTCAGAAGGAGCAACCTTTGCGTTGCGACTGATGAAAAAGGATATTTGAGCCGGAAAGAGCCGGGCATAAGGTAACTATTTTATAGGANAAACTAACATTTTAATAAATTTGAATAATTTAATAATTTAAAGATACCATCCGTCTCGCAGCTGCACCTTGTCTATCGCTCTTTGATTCAGTTGCATAGCCCGCTATGCGCCTGAATCTGCATAGCGATATCCAAGGCACATCTGCGACCCTGGCATTAACAGATTTTATTGGATGGACTCTAAATAAGTATTAAAAAGAAACCCCACACTGAAATTTAATCATTCAGTATGGAGTCCTTTTAGATATAGTTTGTTAAATAAGATCAGATTCTATTGAGTTTATCAATTCATAAAGTTCCTTGCTGTAGCTAAGGCGATCTTTAATCGAGCTGATTCCATGAAGCACTGTGGCATGTTTCCGATTCAGCTTGTGACCGATAGCAGGTGAAGAGAGTCGTGTATGTTTATGTGTAAGATACATTATCACCTGACGAGCATCCGCTATGTCACGCAGCCTACTCCTTGAAAATATCGCATCTGGACTAAGATTGAAATGCTCGGCCGTTGTCTCTACAATCATATCGAAATTAACAACCTTCTTTTCAGGTCTTTTCACCACATCAACCATTGCCTCACGTGCAAGATCAATAGTGATCGGTGCATTCTTGACAATGGAACGAGTGAGCATTCTCATAACTATCTGCTCCATTTCTCTAACAGAACCGTTCACTGAAGATGCGATGATGTCGGTTACTTCTTCCGAAAGGTCTAATCCATTCTTTTTTGCTTTGAAAGCAAGAATCTTCTTTCTGAGCTCATAATCCGGATTAGGAAGACGTTCGGTCACACCCCATTTGAATCTGTCAATAAGACGGTCAGCAATGCCGTCGAGTTCCATAGGCGGACGATCACATGTGAATATCAGATTCTTTTTATTCTGCTGGAGATGATTGAATATGGGGAATAAAGCTTCTGCTGTACCCGGCTTATGTGAAAGTTCCTGCAGATCATCAAAAAGAAGCACATCCATCTGCTGAAACCAATTTATGAAAGCAGGAATCTCCTTCTTTATTGTTGCATTGGCATAAAGGGTTTGGAACTGCTTAACGGGGACGTAGAGAACCTTTGCATTAGGATTCTTTTCCTTGATACGGATTCCTATAGCCTGCGCAAGATGAGTCTTACCGACACCTACGTTGCCATATAAAAAGAACGGGTTAAATTCAGCCTGACCAGGATTATTTGCAATGAACTCAGCAATTGTAACAGGCAGACGGTTGCTTTCGCCTACACAATAATTCTCAAAAGTAAGATTTGAAACAAGCTGAGGATCAAAGTTTGTGGTTCTATTTTGGATTGGAGCATTTTCATAAGACTGCACCAGTTTATTTTTCAAGATCTTTGCATGAGCAGGACCCTCCATCTTAACATCCGATTTTTTATCATTAGCTATTACGGAGAACTGATAAGCAATATTTATATCTCTTCCAAAAACATGACGCAAAGCAGCACGTATTAGATTTATGAAATCTCTTTCATATATCTCAACGTAGAATTGTGATGGAACACGCAGATCAAGTATATCGTCCGAAAAAGACTCCGGTGTCGTCTCGCTGAACCAAACATCAAATCGCTCTGAGCCAATATTGGCTTTTATGAGCTCAAGACATTTGCTCCATTTTAGTTTGAAATCATTGTCCATTCTCAGATTTGTGGTTTGAGTTTGAGTTATTGAAGCACTCGGTGAGTTAGTCCGAGTTGCTGGAATACGGAAGGAGTTATGACAACCGCATCCTTTTCAGAATACAAAATAACAAAGAAAATATTATAAAAAAAAATAATGAAATGCTTGCATTTATCATTTCTACGTTACGGTTCTGATAAGTAGCATGTTGGGAAAGTTAGCTTCAATTATGGATAATTCATGTATTTTCATTGTAAATTCCATATAATCAATTTTTTACAACGCTCCTTTTAGTAAATTTACGCTTCATTATATTTTATAATATATTATATATCACTCTTTTATCTATGAAATCATACATTTATATTATTTAGAATGATTCTAAATAATGAAGAATTATCATATCTCTCATTAAAATAATCGGGGGATTGATTTAGACAAAAATCAATCCCCGAAAAATAAAACCCGATACAAAAATTAAAGCAATTTTATGCTGATGTATCTTTTTGGATTCTTCTTAATATCGACAATGAGAGAATCCACATCCGCAGCTACAGAATTCAATCTGTTATATAACTCCGGATCATTCATCAACATACCGAGAGAAGATTTCTGGTCATTAAGCTGATTTGAGAAGCGAGTAAGATTTTCTGTGATTTCATTCACGTTTTCCATTGTAGCGTTCAAAGGAAGAGTTTTGAGTTGAGCCGATAACATACCGAGGTTGGCGGCGACAGTATCCAGACCGTAAGTAATTCTTCCCACATTATTCATTATAGTTGGAACCTGACCTTTAAGACCATAAGAAATAGAATTGAAGTTTTCGGTCATGGAGTTGATATTTCCGGTGATTCCATTTAATCTCTTTATTGAAGTTCCAAGAGCCGGATCGCTTGAAAGCACGGCAAGATTGGATGTTACAGCATCGAGATTCGTCATTATAGCATCTATCTTAGGAAGCATTTCATTTACAGCCGGCATTATATCATTACTTACTGTCGCCATAAGATCGGGTGTACTTGCCGGTTGAATTTCACCACCTATAGGAAGCATTTTTTTACTGTCGCCCATCTTCAAATCAATATATGCTCCACTTAATAAGGTTGATGAAATAAGTGCTTTGGAATTCTCAGGAATCTTGACATCCTTATTTAAAGCCAGCTGAACTTTGACTTTACCTGGATTCGCGTAATCAAAAGAGATCTCCCTGACCTGACCTATCTTGTATCCGTTACAAGTTACAGGAGACGCAACCTCCAGGCCTTGCACGTTCTCATAATTGGCATAATAGAAATTGGCAGGATTAAATAGATTAATCCCTTTTAGATAGTCAATTCCGAAGATGAGAATCAGAATTGCAAGAATCACGAAGACTCCGATTTTAAATTCTTTATTAAATATTTTTTTCATAACCTTATATTTATGATACTTAGCATTACCATAATTCTTCTATAAACAGTAGCATTTTTTACGTGTTAAGAAGTCTGGAAAAGCCAATAAATATATCAAACCTTATTTATTCTTTGAATTCAAAGACTTTCTCTTTTTAACCTGCACGGTGGAACTTGAATTACTCTGACCACTTTGTGTAGTTTTGGCCTTTGATACGCTTCCATCATCTTTAACAACAATCTTCATATTGGATTTATTATTCTTTGATGAATTTTTTTGATTTTCCCTTAATCGCTTTTCCCTCTTTAAATTCTCAGCCTTAGCCTTGGCTTCCTTTTTCTTTAAAGCTTCCCTCTCCTTCCGTTCCTGCTCTTTTTTCTTTTTTTCAAGAGCAAGTCTTTTCTTCCTTTCTTTTGGTGTTTCTTTTAAAATTTCTTTCTTTTCCTGTTTGACAACAGGTTTATTATTATCTGCTTTGGCAAGGTATGCCGATTCAGATTTGACAACAATCGTTGATGTTTCGACATTTCTTTTGTCTGAAACCGCTTTTGCAGAAGCTGATCTTCGCTTTCTTGCGGTGGTTACCCTTCTGCCGTTTTCTCTATTTTTATCATAACCGGGAGGGGTATCATTCCTCTTACTCTTCTCAACTACAGGCAGTTCTTTTCTATTATCAGATTCGGATTCGTTTTTTTTTTGAGAAGATGGTGTGGAAACTACTGTTTTCTCAGGTGCGGTTGAAGCCATATATTTCTTGGAAGCAACCTGATTATTGGTTTTTTTTTGGGCATTTAAAGATTTCCTTTTATCCGAACCCAAAGAAGTCTTGACACTTTTATAATACTGTTCCACTGCATTGGAAAGAGCCTCTGCCAGATTCTTCTGTCCTTTAGCCGAGCCCATATACTCTGCTGATGAAGGATTACATATAAAGTCCAGCTCAACGAGAACTGCAGGCATTGAAGTTGCCCAAAGAACCCAAAATCCGGCCTGTTTCACCCCTCTGTCTTTTCTGCCCGCATAGCTAACAAGCTGCCTCTGCGCAAAATTTGCAAATTTAAGGCTTTGCTCAAGATTTTTTTTCTGAGCCATCTCGAATATTATGTAAGATTCATCTTTCGAGGGGTCAAAGCCACTGTATTTTTCTTCGTGATTCTTTTCGAGTTCTATTACTGAGTTCTCGCGTTTTGCCACATTCAGATTATCTTTATCCTTATGCAGACCCAATGCATACACCGACGTGCCCGCTACAGTCTTTCTATTAGGATTTTTTGCATCAACAGAATTAGTATGAATTGAGATAAAAAGATCGGCCTTATTCCGGTTTGCGATGTCAGCTCTACCCTGCAATGTGACAAATGTGTCATTGCTTCGGGTCATTATAACCTTTATTCCTTTTATTTTTTTCTGTAAATCTTCTTGCAATCTTTTGGCAACTGCAAGGTTTATATCTTTTTCCTTTACCCCGTTATCAATGGCTCCGGTATCATTCCCTCCATGACCTGCATCAATAACCACAACAAAGTCTGCATCTTTCTCAGCGGCCGATACGTTAATTATCGGCAAAATGAATGCAATAACAAATATAAACTTATATAATAATTTCATAACAAATCTATTATAGAAAGTAGAAACTGTCTTTTTTAATCTTTTACTTTACATAAACACTAAATATATCAGTATTTTAACATTTATATTTAGTTTACTGACGAGATATTCATTTCTTTCCTACTCTGCAAAGTTAGCTAAAATGTGGTAAATGAAAGGAAATTTAATTAAATTTGAATGATATTTTAACTTATTTTTTAAAATGCACTCCGAAACTTTATATAATAAGGATTTATTTCCATTTATCCATTCTCATTTAAATTGTAATGTTGCAGACTTGTTAATGAAATATTCCGGGAAAGAAGTAAAATTTGATTTGAATTTTGCTGCGGTTCAAATAGAAAATAGAAAGAGGGCACGTAAAAAAATTCCCTATTTCTTATCTAATGATAATTTTCTTTTCCCTGATCTTATTTCTTCAGAGCAGGCCACTGATGAACGTGTGGCTCTTTTTCATGCTGCTTTAATCGGTAAAGGAAACAGGGTAACCGATCTAACGGCCGGCTTGGGAATAGATGCTATGACAATGGCATTAGAAGGGAATAAGGTTGTGGCGGTCGAGATCGATCCTTTAAAAGCAGAGATTTTACAATATAATGCCAATATTCTTGATCTGACCGATTTCACTGTGATTAATGATGATTGTGAAAACTATCTTAAGCAGATTGAAATCAATGATAAGGAGATTTTCTTCATTGATCCTGCAAGAAGAGACGAGGCTAAAAATAAAACATATGCCTTCTCTGACTGTAAACCGGATATAACTAATTTTTATAGACATATTTTAAATAATGGAGGAACATTAATTGTCAAAGCTTCCCCTCTCCTTGATATCGAGGCCATAAAAAAACAATTTACGTTTATAAATCATATATATGTGGTTGGAGTTAAAGGGGAATGCAAGGAGGTTCTTATAGAATTGAAAAGTGACCGGCATGATGATGGGATAACAGCAATTGATTTAGATGATAAAGGCATTAAATCAACATTCTCAGTCAAAGGAATTAGAGAGTGTAAAAAAGCTCCAATTGCTGAAATAAGTGATTTAAACGAGGGATCATATTTATATGAACCTAATGCTTCGGTAATGAAATTGAATGCAGGGGAATTTATATGCGAGAAATATCCGGGACTAAAAAAATTATCTAAAAATACCGAATTGTTCGTCTCCAACATTCTCTTCAACGATTTTCCGGGAAGAATCGTGGAGATTATGAGAAATTTATCGTCTCGTGATTTAAAAAAACTAAAGGGTAAAGGCTATAGTGTTTCCGTAAGGAATTACCCGATGAAGGCGGAACAGTTAAAAAGGAAGATTGGTGTAGGTGAAAGTGACGACATGTTCATCTATGCCTTCAGAATCGGGGAAAAAGAGAAAACTATGATAATTGAAGGAAAAAGAATGGAGGTCTGATAATTATCAGACCTCCATGCGATATAATCAAATAATATTCTTTAGAAATCTCAGAACTTGATTCCGCAGGAAAGAACAAGCTGACTGTTATTCAAAGAAAGGCTTGCCTGAGGACTTACTATTGAAGAATCAGGATCCGGGGAGAAGGCATGATATTCACTGTCCATATGTTTATAGACATATGCGAGATCTACATAAAATCCTGATGTCTTATATCCCAAACCACAAGTGATATAGTTCGTATCATTATCAAATCTATAATTAGGCATTGTGCCGGCCGTAAATATAGTTGTCTTATTTTCTTTAGCCACAGGCTTTACAGGAGAAGATACGAAGCAATATCCAGCTCTGACACTGAATTTAGGGGTTATCCTATATTCTGCACCAAGGCGTAGAGTATTGGTTTGCTGATAATAATTCTTTATATCCAGATTTGTATCGGCATATATATCCGGATTAAACGGGGAACCGGCCATTGAATAGTAGTCATAATAATAACCATCATTATATGAAGGCTCCGAGAATTTCATATATTGATATGCCTGCCATTCATAATCGGCTGAAATGATGAATTTCGAACCTATCACACCAGCCGCACTTGCTATAATCTTCCAAGGAGTGCGGAAATTCACGTCGTTATATCCGGGTGTGCCGTTATTTGTCATCGGATTGTAGTTACTACCATAATAGCTACCCACAAGATCAGCACTGTAGGTCTCTGTCAGATTATACCATGTAGGAGTATGGACAGCCAAACCGATACGAAGTTCCTGAATAGGTTTTACAATAACACCTAACTGATAATTGAAACCCGAACCATTTGCACGATAAAGGTTCTGCATATTCCAATTAGAGGAAGTCTGCTGCAAATTGTCTGAAGAAGTATCATATACCCAGGCGTTATTAAGATTTTCCCCATAAAGGCTCTGAAGACGGTAGTCGAAATTTATAATATCAAAATTCATTCCCCAGAACACCTTGTTCGCAATATTGCCGCCGATTGCGATATTATATTCGTCTACAGATCCTTTCTCTATTACATCGAAATAACCGGATCCGCTTGTTGCTGGAACGGCAGTGCCATCTATAGTTCCGGCAGTGCCCCACTGACCGGTCCAATATGGATCGTTGGGATCTCCGTTTGGATTGATCAGGAAGCCATCATATCCTAATATCGTAAGCCAGGGAGCTGCAATTCCACCATCATTAGGATTATAGGGATTGAAGTAATCAGAAGACTCGACATCGGCAACAGTCAGACCGGCATTATTCGCCATGCCGGCTATATAATTTGACATTGACATGTCAAGTCGAGGGATATTGCCCCTATATCTTCTGTTGAAAGATGCTCCTTTGTTGTATGTAAAGCCGAAATTAAGATTCGGCACAGTAGCACTCGGGAGTCGCAAAGTTGCTACACCACCGATATTATTAAGCAGGAATTTTGTTTGATCAACTCCTGTTTTCATACCTTGGGCATCAGAAGTTGATTTTTGAAAATCGAGGTCAAGTGTAAAACCAACCTCATTACTTCTGTAAACACCGATACCCGCAGGATTCTGCGAAAGAGTAGAAAGATCTCCTCCTAATGCTCCGAAAGCACCACCCATCGACATAAACCGCGCCGTACCTTTCAAATCAGGTTGCGAAAACCGATATGCATCAATCGCACTTTGTCCGTAAGTCGTCATGCCGGCCATACATCCGACAGCCATCAATATAATATGTTTTTTCATCTTACTGAAATTTTCTCGTTGAAAAATCGGTTACCTTCTGCCTCTACCGCTACCGCCGCTGCTTCTTCCACCGCCATAGCTGCCGCCGGTGGTGCTTCGACTGCCACCATAACTGCCCCCTCTATTATATGACGATGATGAGGAACCGCGACTGCTGCTTCCGGAATTAGAATTGTAAGAGCTTGTGCTTCTGTTGCTGGTTGAAGAACCACGATTAACTGTCGAACTATTTCCTGAAGATGTGCCATATCTTCTGTGGCCGTCACTTCCAACTGAATATGATCCACGACCTGAAGATGAACCCATTCCGTTCACTCTTGATGCCGTGCCGTTATTACCAAACGAGTATGTACGATGATAGTTAGTGTTAGAAGGATTCTTATTGGAACCATTAACAGCACTATAGCCGGGGCGATTTCCTGCCGGGCGCCCGGCATTACCACCGGGACGGGTATTGTTAGCCCAATTACTACCCGGACGGTTCGGTTGTCGTCCCCAAGGTGTATAATCCGCATAATAAGGTCGTCCCCATGTCATTGAAGGACCCCAGCCCCAGCCCCAGCCATATGCCGGACCCCATGACCAGGATGGACCGTAACCCCAACCCCAGCCATATGTCGGACCCCATGCCCAGGAAGGACCAAGACTCCAGGATGGCCACCACTCGTAACCCCATACCGGGCTATAGTACCAGGAACCAATTCCTCCCCAGCGCCAAGAGGGCATCCATGAGTAATAATTATAATAGCCGGGCCAACCGTAAATAGAATTAAAATACGGCAAACCGTTTTCAAAGATAATATCAATGTTCCCGTATGAGTTAACAAGCACATCATCAAGAACACCCATATTGTCTACCACGATTGTAGGATTATAGAATTTCTGAATTTTCTGAGTATATACGAAATCCTCACCCGTTTCCGCACGCGCACCTATCGTATCAATTGGACTCTCATAGTACTGTCCTCTCCGGTTATATTCATCCACATCGATAGAACTGAAGTCTTGGATATAGTTTGATTCCTTGACTTTTTTCTTTTCCTTNACAGACGATGAATTATCCTTCTTGGGATTATAGTATATATCATCAAACTCCTGAGCATTGACAGAAATCACTCCCAATGTCAGAATTGCCAGTGTGTAAAAATACCTTTTCATATATATAACATTTAAGGTTTACTTTTATGGTTTCGACAGATGATAAAACAAAAAGTTTAATTATCTGAAAAAATATTTTCAAAATACAAAATTTAAAGAAATATTCTTTTGGAATTAGAGAATAGCTTAAATTATGTCTAAACTCATATCCCAAGATTGTAAGAGTAATGTATTTTCACAAAAAATTCACAATTTTAAAATTCCAGATAAAAATCTTTACAAAGCGTCTTGAACTCCTCCGTTGGTTGTCCGGGAAATTTTTCAATCACCAATGTTGACCTTTCAACATTATTTATATTAAATGCNGCTCGATTGACCAGCTCGATCATCGCCCTTTTAGGCGGAAGTTCCTCTCGACCTTTTATTATAGTCAATCTATTCACGGCCATCTCGTGTTTCAAAACAAACTGACTTAAATCTTCAATTTGTTGAAAAGGGATAATCATTGAGATTTTTCCGTTCGGAGTAAGCATACACCGTCCTCTTTCTATAAGAATTTTTGGAGATAAAGAATCCTGATGCCTTGCACGCTCTCTTGATTTAACAATTTTATTAACTCCAGAGTTGAAATAGGGAGGATTAGAAATTATTAAATCATAACTTTTTCCATTAAAATTAGAGAAATCAACTAAAATTGCNGACAGCCTNTCTTTCCACGGAGAGGTTTTGAAATTATTATCTGCTTCCATAAAAGAAGGAGAATCTATTTCAANCGCATCTATTTCAGCNTCAGNNGCACGCTGGGCACACATCAAAGCCAGAAGTCCGCAGCCTGTGCCGACATCAAGAATTTTACGAGAAGAGTTAAGATCTGTCCAACATCCAAGTAAAATGGAATCAACTCCAACTTTCATGGACGATTGACCATGCATCAGGCTGAAGTGTTTGAAATCGAATCGTTCAGACTTCATNATCATTGCTCGCAAGACTGACTGGGATTGGAGGAATTAAGTATGCGTTGCTTTTTATTGCCGTGATACTTTTTATTTTCACTNTTTTTAAATCGCTGAGATTTTTTGTTATTAGACGGTCTCCATCGTTTTTTTCTTGATGTTGTCGTGCCATTATATACAGGAGNCTCCCCCATCTCAGANGGAACCTCTGCNTTAGGCACTTCTTTCTCCAAAAGTTTCTCTATCTGCCTAAGTTTACTGAAATCGAGCTCTGAGACAAATGTGGTGGCTTTACCGTCACGATCAGCTCTTGCCGTTCGGCCGATTCTGTGGATNTAATCTTCCGGATCATGNGGAACATCATAATTAATCACTATCTCAATATCATCAATATCAATTCCNCTTGANAGGATATCGGTTGCAACTATCACATTTACTTTGCCGGCCTTAAAATCAAGAATCACATCATCTCTCATCGCCTGATCAAGGTCGGAATGCATTTCGGCAACTTTGTAACTATTACCNCTCAATTCACGCGATAATTGCTTCACTTTTTGTTTAGAAGAGGANAAAATAATAGCNCTGGANGGAGGATTTTTCTTAAATAAACCCTTTAAAAGCGGTAGCTTTTGAGTCTCATAACAGATGTAAGCTGTCTGTTCAATCTTATCGGCAGGTTTAGATACAGCCAATTTTATTTCTACCGGATTTCTAAGAATCTTTTTTGCAAGCTGTTGAATTTTTGGAGGCATCGTAGCTGAAAACAGCAAAGTCTGGCGTTCNTTAGGAAGATGAGACAAAATTTGGAGAATATCATCTGCGAAACCCATATCAAGCATTCTATCGGCTTCATCTAATATAAAGAAAGAGACTTTGGAAAGATCAACATATCCCATGCTTAAATGAGAAATGAGTCTTCCCGGAGTAGCTATAATAATATCCGCACCCGCTTTTAGGCTCCTACGTTGCTGCTCATAGGTATANCCGTCTGTCCCACCGTATATAGCACATCCGCTCACAGGCATAAAATAGGCAAAACCCTGTAACTGACGATCAATTTGTTGAGCAAGTTCTCTTGTTGGAGCCATCACCACACAGTTAACTTGATTTTCGGGATAACCTCCTTCCACGAGTTCATTAATAACCGGCAAAAGATATGCAGCTGTTTTTCCCGTGCCTGTCTGTGCGCAGGCAAGAAGATCGCGACCCTCCATAACAACCGGAATTGCCGCTTCCTGAATAGGTGTGCAATTGTCGAAATGCATATCATAAAGGCCGTCAAGAACAGCATCATTTGTCAATATATCTTCAAATCTCATCTTTATGATTATTTTTTTGCAAAATTAATTATAATTAGTCAGATAATCAATTCAAATAATTATTTTTTATCTTCTGGAAATCAACATAATAGTTATAATTTAAAATATTTTTCAAATTTTTTAGAACAATTTTTNAAATCCGNATGTTATGAATACAGAAAACCAAATAAACGTATATACCCCATGAAACATCAGGAATCATTTAAAGATCGCGTAATCGGCCTTCAGGGCAATCTTATGAGTTTTGCATACCANCTTACTTCTAATCGTGAGCAGGCTGAAGATCTTCTTCAGGATACAACTCTCAAAGCATTATCTAACGAAGACAAGTATGTTGATAATGTAAATTTCAAGGGATGGATTTTTACCATCATGAGAAATATCTTCATCAATAACTATCGTCAGACTGTTCGTCAGGCTACTGTTATTGACAAGACTGAAGACCTCTATCACTTGAATATCAGCCAGGATTCAGGTATCAATACTCCTGAAGGATCTTACGCTGTAAAAGAAATATCGGTAGTTCTCAATTCTTTCTCNGACGACTATCGCATCCCCTTCAACATGTTTGTTGCNGGTTATAAATACAATGAAATTGCNGATAAACTTGATCTTCCTCTCGGAACTGTAAAGAGCCGAATCTTCTTTGCACGTAAAAGACTCCGTGAAGANCTTAAAGATTATCGTTAAATAATTACCCCAAAGATATCATCTCCTTCTAAGGAGAGTGGATGATTCCGATTTCTTACGTTTATTGGTTGGATTGAGGAGTGTTCCAAAATATCCAAAAATAACAGATGCGATTAAATCGCATCTGTTATTTTTTTTAATAGCCNAATATTATTAGAATGATAGATGTAGTGACACTCTTACACCGCTCTTGTCAATATNAGGATTATCCCTATATGTNAGTCTCCAGACATAATCCACNCTCAAGATCGTAAAAATATTATCCAAACCCACTCCCACTTCCATATATGGTTTTTTTCCCATAAGCATTGTGTTGGAATCTGACGGAAAGGAAAATAGATTNTTATTATATTCCGGATTATTCCGTTTGGANAGNCCTCCGAAAAAACCTTTAAAGGAAATCACTTCGCGTAACTTCGCTTTTTTTATCCCCGGAATCCTATTTAATATTGCTCCATTAACAAAGTATTCCAAGTCCCATGAAGCAAACTGATCCAAGGCAAACTCCATAGGATTTAATAAAGCGAACGACTCTTGCTGAATCGTATAAGAAAGATTCGCATTTTGCCATAACAGCGATGGGAAAGGAACCTGGCTCCATATTTTNCCGGCTTTTATAAGCATGTTNGTATANCCGAANGCAGANAACCAGAATCTTTTCATGAANGAGAATTCAGTTTTATTCATGACGAATTCAGANCCAAACAGCCTTTTAGGACCATATTCCTGNGTCAANGAAAAGATTGGAGCATCCATATTCACAGGTCGACGATTGGTTGTTCCCTGAACAAATTTTTCNCCGGGAGCAAATCNGATTGTNGCAAAAAACACGCCTGTCTTATATTTGGAAGATGACTCGCCGAATCCNTTTTNAAACGCCACCCAATCTGTNGANTCCATTGTCTCATGNCGNTAGCCGACGTTAAACGACAGATTNTTTCTCANTTCNAGAATATATTCAAGCTGAAANAGACGANNATANATTATCAANTCATTTNTTTTNCGNTTNATTGANAGAATAACATTGTCCGGATTAGAGTANAAATATCTCACTCCNATTTGGTCNGTATCATACTGATAAGTGGCACGTATNCCATTAATNGGAAACTCCCTTGAATGAACTTTCTTTTTAAAGAAGGAATAATCAAGTTCAGCTTTATATTTCCATTTATGATCTTTAAAACCGTAGGCACCATAACCTCTTATAAAGAATCTGTCAGATAAAGCAGATGTAGACATACCTCCTGCCTTTAACCTGAGCCCTTCTACATCATTATAACTTATAAATGTGTTTACGGGACCGATATTAAATTTACTCCCCTCCGGCAATGTTCCTACATAGCCTTGAAAGAGCGGCTTTAAAATCTTTTCTCCCCAATATAAAAGTTTTATCTTGCGAATATTNCCTACAAGATCGGTAATATTATTTTCGGCAGTGGAAAATGGAATGGTTCTCTTTGAATNCCAAAATTCTTCAGACCTTGCAGTAGCATTTTCCAATTCATGATTATCACCCAATAGAGAATAAAAATCCTTGTATGNNTCATTTTCTATATATGAAAAATCGCTATAGCGTGTTTGTCGCGAAGCATAAANGGGAGGAATTGCCTTAATAATACTTATTTCAAGCGACAGGTCATCAAGAACTTTATGCACATTCCCAATTGAATCTTTCTCATAGTTCTGGCTGACAAATATATTATCTATATAATTTAAATTAATGGCTTTGGGAACACGCATACTTACTCGCTTCACATATTTTATCGAGTCATCTTTAGGGATATAAAGATGACCGTTAAACCCAAANGTCTCCGGAGTTTTTGGAGCAAATGAAATTTCTATACAATTATCCCCTCCGAAAAAAACAGTATCCGTNATGTGGTACATATAGAAGTCAGGCCCGATACTTGCCAACGGACTGACGAAACGATTTTGCATCAAATTTAAATCGTTTCCGTAGATATCAATTTCTCCAAGTACGTCTGTGAGGATTGTTCTTATATTATCGGCGTNAAACATCTCATTGATTCCATGTTCCCGNCGNCCGGTAATAATCTCNTTATCAANATTNGGCTTTGANCCCGTCAGTCTTACTGATGTTTTTTCAAGCAANGCGAGGTCAATCATTCTCTTNCCTGTCCATGGTGCCGTATCGATTAATTGCTCCATGAATCTTAATTTCTGCTTCCCTTTGGAAAGATTGTCAAAGTCAAGATTAAAGTCGGTAGTTCCNATCAAGGTCTTATCATATTTCTCATAGCTATATCGAGGCTCCTTTGATGGATCGGATATTTTTCTATCTCTGTTTACCTGCCTTACAAGGTCTACAGCAGGATTATTACGTTTGGAATACTTATTTCTTTTTTTTCTAACAACAATTTCTTCAAGATCCCGGGCATCGGTAACCATTCTAAAATAAACCGTATCTTTGAAAGAAGGAGAAATTNTTTTTGAAAGATCTTTATATCCGAGACATTTTGCAGTCACTATGGTTTCCTTATATATCGGTAGAGAAAAAATTCCATCATTATCNGTCAGNACATTTTTTCCCGCACCGCTTAAAATTGATACATAGCTTAACCGTTCTCCAGAGATCGAATCAAGTGCGACACCATATAACATCTTTTGAGCATATATGCTTGGGGAAAACATGAAGCTGGCCACAATTAACATTGCAACCGATATAACAGTATTGAATAATTTTCGTGTGTAATTATATTCAGTCATAAGTAAGTANAAACTATACCGCTATTNTATTCTTCANTAAAGAATCAACCGGACATCTCTCTTTGTGCTTAAATCATTTAATTCAAGANAGACTCTAAGTTCGGACCAAGCATCAAGCATCCAAATTTGTATTTTATTTTAACGGTAATTATAAGATAAATTATATAAAATCGTTACTTAAAAAAAATGAAATAGGAAACTAATGGGAAAAGAAATTGAACATAAATATCTTGTAAAAAACGATAGCTTTAAAANGTCNTCNCTTGANAATCANNTGATTATTCAAGGTTACTTATCAAAAGATCCTGAAAGAACTGTCAGNGTACGAATATATGATGAAAAAGGTTTTCTAACCGTAAAAGGTAAAACCATTGGAGATACACGACTTGAATTTGAATATGAGATNCCNNTNCAAGAGGCNCGAAGTCTTTTGAAATTATGTATNGGTNTTCCNNTNGANAAAAGNAGATGGATNGTAAAACATGAAANAAANATNTGGGAAATTGATGAATTTATTAATCNCGACATCCCNACNATAGCAGAAATCGAGTTGTCTCAATCCACTTACGATTATCCTTTACCTGAATTTATCGGANAAGAAGTGACAGGCAATCCNAAATTTTACAATTCTAACTTATAAANNNCATTTTTCAANNATTGAAAATNCNATTTATAANTTAGAAGTNGANATATTNNATTATTTAAANGGGCAGGTATACTGTCCTTTTTTTCTTGTAACTTTCCCATATTCCACTGCATGATANGGACAATTATGATAACAAGCGAGACATGAAAGACAATTATCACCCCAAATTGGACCGTTTTCACCCAGACTGATATTCTTTACCGGACACGANCTGACACATTTCCCACATTTAACACACGCTGACGTATGATGCCATTTCTNAGTAGATATCCCCCATTTCATAAACAATGGATATATCAGCTTNGTACGCAAATATGGAAAAGAACCCTTGTGAAGATTCCACTCCCATTTTTCATTGTTTATTTTATCAGCAATTGCATCTATACGGGGCAAACATTTACTCAGNTTTTTATTTTCAAGGTCGGGAGAATCAACATCAAAACCCGGTAACAACACATAGGTATTAGGCATTATAACGCTCCAGGCTCCATCTAATGATAATCCTCGCTTAGCCAGACAATTCCTTAACATTTCAGCGGCATTNCCNGTCTCATCGCCACAAGTGCACACCATCCAAACAGGAAGCTTCCTTTTCTTTATAACTTGTATGAAATCTTCCGGNAGTNTCTCTATAAATTNTAANACNNTAGGNGGCACNCCCCATGAATAAATTGGNAANANAAATCCNATNGAANNTCCNTTTACNNTTTCTTTNAAGGGATCNGTGNCAGGAATATATGANANATCANTNCCNGTTNTCNCAGCGATTCTCCGGGCNGCAAACGCCGTATTACCTAATCCTGAAAAATAGTATAACATTTTNGANTTAGTTAGTAAAAATCTTGAATATCAACTCNCTTAAAAGATCAAACTCNTTCTGATAAGATTCCACNCCCTTACTCTTTGTATCGAAATCTCTACAATAATGGATTGCNTTNACAGATTGACGTGGATTGTAAAATCTTANACCTTCTTTCACNTCTTTAAGCTGCCAGGAATTTTTCACACCNAATCCATCCATCATACCNTTTTCNCTCTTATCNGAAAGATAATGAGCAATTGAAATCTTTTGAAAAAAACTAAAGAGCATACTATTGGTTACAACAGTTGGATTTGTCTTCGGATTCTTTTCAAAATATTTGAGTATCTTCATTGTCTGAGGAAAGTTTTTACTTGCCACAGACTTTATCAATTCAAAGTTATTATAATCTTTTGATATACCAATATGCGCTTCAATATCGGAGGCAGTAATTTTTTTATCACCCCCTTTTATCATCGAAAGTTTATTTATTTCACCGAAAACTTTGCTTAACGGTCCTCCAATGTAATCACACAACATGGCAGTNGCCTTTTCCTCAATNGAGAAACCTATNGAGNTGCAATAATCCTTNATATGCGANCCNAANTGCCATTCNTTNACTGCCTCACTTTTAAATACTGTAGATTTAGAGGCTGCGGCAGCTTTAATAATCTTTGATGTCGCATTCAGATTATCTCCTTTGAAGACCACCACAAATATNGTGGTGCCGTTCGGACGTGAGACATACGGCGCCAATTTCTCAATCTGNGNTTTNGCNTGATGCATTGTCTGAGCTTCTTTAAGAATAACCAGTCTTCTATCAGACATCACCGGAAATTGCTGACACGTAGCCACTATTACATCAATATCCGAGTCGTTTCCATANAANACCGTCTGGTTGAAATCTCTATCNGANTCCGGNATTATGTGATTCTCAAACGCTTCAACAAGTCTGTCNATATAGAAAGTTTCCTCNCCCATNAAGATATAGACGGGGCTNAGATTCATATTTTTNTTTATTGANGTGAGTATTTCTCTAAATCCGGGAAGTGCCATATAAATATCTTGAATGAGAAATTATTGAATGATTGCAGGTTGCGCAAGCTTCAGGCTATAAATTTGGAATAATAGAATAAAGTTCAAATATTTCCTTTTAGGGGACGAANGCCTCTTTCACAAGGCTTAAAGAATATTCCTTTCCCATATTTAATAAAATAAAGCAAGAGAACNATGCTTAACATCGCAATCCAAGGAAAGCCGCTTTCCATAATTCCGAATTTTTCCACATCAANAGAAATNAGTNCCCTATGAGCCAACCANGTAGTGATCACAACGAGACTATTGTTAATTGCATGGGCTAATGCCGAAACCCATATCGAACGTGACCAATAAAGCAGATAGCCGAAGAGAGCTCCTAATAAAATTCGAGGAATAAATCCATAGAATTGAAAATGAAGGGCTGAGAATATGAAGGCTGTAATCCAGATGGCGATATGCGCACTCATTCCACTATCTACCATCGCTTTCTGAATACCACCCCGAAAGAACAATTCTTCNCCNAANCCGGTAAGNANTCCTATTATCAGNATTCCACTTATNAGNCCNCCTACAGAAGAAGTGGACAACAAGATTTCTGTNGATTTCAANGCATTGTTTTCCATTTCACGCAACACACTCTCTATTCCNGCCATAGAGGAAGGNAAGCNNANAGATTCATTCCAATGGATTATCTGATTTAAAAATGGNAATCCAATCACAAAAAGGAGTAATANNCCNATNACCTGTCTGANATTGATTCCATTNGACAGANCTAATGTTTTAAACGGATNGTGAGAAAAAACACGGGCATATATCAACGCCGGAACAATAAAAACAAGTAGATTTTGAATNACGGCTATCAGAAGACCCTCTGTTCGCGGATTAAGATGAAATTTACCAATTAAAACAATTGAAACGGAAACTGCAATCAGCATTATAAAAAAGAGTCCGAATAAAACTCCGAGTCGCGCAAAGAGCGTTCCTTCACCGGAACTTTCCTGATACCTTCGCTGCATATCTTCAATCAAATTTCTTTCTTGTAAAAATAAAATCTCTACCNAAATATTTNTCCCGTACTATCGGGTTGGCCGCCAGTTCCTCACTTGTNCCTTGAAACAATACTTTCCCTTCAAACANNAGATATGCCCTGTCNGTAATACCCAAAATTGAATCNGCCTTATGGTCTGTAATNAGAATTCCAATATTTCTTTCCTTNAGATGATACACNACNGANTGAATATCNTCAACNGCAATCGGGTCGACAGCGGCGAAGGGNTCATCAAGCATTATAAATTTAGGATTGATTGCCAGACATCGTGCTATTTCAGTTCGTCGACGTTCTCCACCGGAAAGGTTATTACCTAAATTATGTCTNACCTTTTCAAGAGAGAACTCTTTAATAAGCATTTCAAGCTTCTCCTTCTGATATTCCTTTGACGTGTTAGTCATCTCCAAAATAGAACGTATGTTGTTCTCCACACTCATAGTGCGGAACACNGANGCNTCCTGGGGAAGATAACCAATTCCAAACTGAGCTCTNTTATATACNGGATATTCGGTTATATCATGATTATCAAGAAATACTTTACCCTCATTGGGCTTTATGAGGCCGACAGTCATATAGAAAGTTGTTGTCTTACCCGCTCCATTCGGACCAAGCAAACCAACAATCTCTCCCTGCGTCACATCTATTGTAACCTTATTAGCAACCGTACGTTTCCCATATTTTTTNACAAGGTTCTCTGTGCGNAGCACACCCTTAACGGGAATATCATCCTNTTCCTTTTCNTCTGATTCTATAATANCCCCACCCTCTTCTGCTATGGAAACCTTTTCATAANTAATTTTTTCAGTTTGCATGTCAGGCTGGTAACCNTCAAGNTCCCGNTCCTCTTCNGGAGTNAGTTTGGTAGGCTTTTCTACGCTNTTTTTATCAAATCTTTTCTTAGGNAAAAAGGTGGAGAATTTCATTTTTTATAACACTACTATATTTAAANAATTTTNGATCNCNTCAANTNAAANTATCGNTTANACCGTNTCATTCGAACTTAGAAGCGACCGTATGTAGTCGGTAAGAAGTTTTATTGCAACCTTGTTATGGCCACCNTGAGGTATAATNAGATCGGCATATCTTTTAGAAGGTGCAATATACAATTCATGC
Source organism: Bacteroides sp. (assembly GCA_014801535.1). Taxonomy (GTDB): domain Bacteria; phylum Bacteroidota; class Bacteroidia; order Bacteroidales; family Muribaculaceae; genus Lepagella. Next base: position 160,902 of record JAAVEA010000001.1, on the reverse strand, counting down.
ATCGGTTTAAGTGTTTCCTGATAACGGTCAATAACCATTTGAGGTGTTCTTCCGCGCTCNATNCAGTCACGATGNATAACCCTTATAAGCCGTTCGTCATCATCGGCATCCACNAATACCTTCACATCCATCATATCGCGTAGCTCTTTATCACAAAGCACTAATATACCCTCTACNACAACAACTTTACGCGGTTCTATNTGTATGGTTTCTTTCAATCGGGAACAGGTGACAAACTCATAGGTAGGCATATCAATTGCTTTTCCCTCCTTCAAATCTTTCAAATGGCGCGTCAACAATGACCATTCAATCGAAGCCGGTTCATCATAGTTCATTTTAAGTCGCTCTTCAAGAGGAATATGAGCGTTATCCTTGTAATAACAATCTTGAGGAATAACCGCAACCTCTTCTTTAGGCAGACTTTCAATTATTTTTCTCACGACCGTTGATTTTCCNGATCCGGTCCCTCCTGCAATACCGATAATAAGCATATCCTACCGTGTTGAATTGTTTTTCACAAAATTAATAAAATCAAGGGTTCGCACCAAATTTTTTATTAACTTTGCGAATTGAATAAAAAAGTTTCTCAACGATTTTTATATTTTTATAATGATTATCGGTTCTATTAAATCATTTGGCCGCTANTGTGTTTTTATGACACACGTATTCAGAGTGCCGGAGAAATGGAAAGTTTTTTTTAAACAACTGCTTTTCGAAATAAACAAACTCGGAGTGGATTCCATCCCACTTGTAATAATTATATCAATCTTCATTGGAGCTGTAATATGCATTCAGATGACGATTAATATCGTGTCTCCTCTCATTCCCTCTTACGCCACAGGNTTAACCACAAGNGAGATTCTTCTTCTCGAGTTTTCTTCAACCATGATGTCGCTTATCTTAGCGGGGAAAGTAGGAAGTAACATTGCCTCTGAAATTGGTACGATGCGAGTTACAGAACAGATAGATGCCATGGAGATTATGGGTATTAATTCCGCATCCTTCATCGTGCTTCCAAAGATAATCGGTTTTGTGCTCTTTGTTCCGATTTTATGCATTTTCTCCATGTTTATGGGACTAATAGGTGGAGCCTTGATAGCAGAATTCACNTCAATGCTTACAATAGGTAATTACATATATGGTATTCAATCGTTCTTTAATGAATGGTATGTGTGGTATGGAATAATTAAAACCGTTATTTTTGCATTTATAATAACTTCTGTCGCAGCATATTACGGATATTACGTAAAAGGCGGTTCTCTTGAAGTGGGTCAGGCAAGTACCAAGGCAGTTGTGTCGAGCTCTATCCTTATTCTTTTAGCTGACGTTATCTTAACAAAACTTTTATTACAATGATTGAGGCAAAAAATGTATCGAAATGGTTTGATGGTGTTCAAATTCTACACGATATCAGTGCAGTTTTTGAAACNGGCAAAACCAATCTAATCATCGGACAGAGTGGTTCCGGTAAGACGGTATTTATGAAATGCCTTATCGGACTGATGACACCNGAAGAGGGCGACATACTTTATGACGGTNGAAATTTCCGGTCACTGAACAATGAACAGAGACGCCAGTTNCGATCGGAAATAGGTATGCTGTTTCAAGGTTCTGCCCTCTTTGATAATGAAACTGTTCTCGGAAATGTTATGTTCCCTTTGAAAATGCTCAGCGACATGAATCATGAGGAACAACTTGAAAGAGCCCATTTCTGCATAAAACGTGTCGGACTTGAGAATGCCGATAATAAATTCCCTTCCGAAATATCAGGAGGTATGCAGAAGCGTGTGGCGATTGCACGCGCAATTGCTCTTAACCCCAAATACCTATTCTGTGATGAACCTAATTCNGGNCTTGATCCACGCACATCAATTCTTATTGACAATCTNCTGAGCGATATCACTCATGAATATGGAATTACAACAATCATCAATACTCACGACATGAACTCCGTACTNGGAATCGGAGAACATATCGTGTTTATTAATAAGGGGCACTGCGATTGGAGTGGCGATGACAGAACCATTTTCAGAAGTAAAAGTGAATCGTTGAACGATTTTGTATTCGCATCCAAACTCTTCAGGGAGGTTAAACTNTTCCTTGAAAGGGAATATGAGGCTGAAGAGGGCAAGAAATAGAATGCAGATATAGCCAATATTTGNAGTATGATAAAGACAGGCCGNTGATCATGATCNTCGGCCTGTCTTTATCATACATCTCCGATAAGACGGTATGTCATTCAATCGTGGTNTATCATATTAAGAAATATCTCAATAATTTTTTTCTTNATATTGCTCAGGTNTATCTCACACTTCAATTCTTCCTTCATTGANGTCACACCCTTGTTGACAAAACCACAAGGATTTATATATGAAAACGCTTTGAGATCAGTATTTACATTCAGCGCCAGACCATGCATGGTTACTCCACGAGATATTTTTACNCCTATTGCACAAATTTTTCTTTCATTTTCGCTNCCTTTGCCAATCCACACTCCCGTAGCTCCCTCAATCCTCTCTCCCTTGATACCATAATCTTTTANAAGCAAAATAACAGCNTCCTCAAGGAGATTTATATATTTTTTNACACCAAGAGNGTGTGATTCAAGATCAATCACAGGGTATAATATAAGCTGTCCGGGACCATGATATGTTATATCTCCTCCCCTCTCTATTCTGATAAGTTCATATCCTCTNCTATGCATCTCATCATCTTTCAGCAGCATATTTGCNGAGTCACCGTGAAACCCTAAAGTATAGACCGGGAAGTGTTCCCCGATGAGAATATATTCTTCAGTTATAGGAAACTTTTCTTTTTTCCGATCAATGATTATCTGCTGAAATTTCCTTTGACGATCCCATTCATCTCTATATGGNGAAATCCCGAAATCAATTATTTTAATTCTCTCCATTTTAATTCTCTCTTAGGGGCAAAGTGATCTCAAACTATAAAAACGGGATTTAATGAATATGACGTTCCGCATGATAACTTGATCGCACCATAGGNGCGCTTTCGATATGTANAAANCCCTTTTCCNTACCTATACGACCGTATTCGGCAAAAACATCGGGATGGATATATTCTCTTACCGGATAATTATCCTTCGTGGGTTGAAGATACTGACCTATAGTCATGATTCGGCAGCCGACTTCCAGCAGATCATCCATAGTTGCTAAAATCTCATCACGTGTCTCTCCAAGACCCANCATAATTCCTGACTTGGTTCTTATTCCGTTTTCCGCCATATATTTGAGAACTCCAAGAGAATTGTCGTATGTAGCAAATGTACGGACATCGGGAGTTAGACGCCTTACTGTTTCCAGATTATGCGAAATAATATCAGGNTTCTCCNCCATCACAATATCAATGAGCTCATGTTTACCTTTAAAATCAGGTATCAGGACTTCCATTGTCACGCCCGGGCATTTAACGTGAAGCTGTCTTATCATAGCNGCCCAATGATTAGCTCCGCAGTCGGGCANGTCATCCCTATCTACAGAGGTTATCACAACATGTTTAAGGTTAAGCTCCTTAACCGAGTCAGCAATATCTTCTATCTCCTGAGNATCCAATGGCAGNGGGTGNCCGGAAGTTACATTACAGAATCTACAGTTGCGTGTGCATATGTTACCTCCTATCATGAATGTGGCCGTGCCNGCACCCCAGCATTCCGCACGATTAGGACACATTCCGCTTGAGCATATCGTATGAAGTCCTTTTTCATTTAGCAAGCCAACAACTTGCTTTGTTTTGAATCCTTTAGGTAGTTTAATTTTTAACCATTCCGGTTTTCTTCGGAAATCGGCTTTACTGTCTGATATTGTTTTCATGGTGTTATACTCTATGCAATCTTCGCTTATAGTAGACTAAGANANTNTTTNAATTTATATGCCAATAATTTTTGTATGGATCACGCAAAAAGTGCTGAAAATNCTTAAAATCATGANANATTAGACTGATAATANATATTTCGACATAAATTTNAACAGTTTCTAAACAAAGTTATAAAAACTATTTTAATCATGCAATCGTTATTCCCTGTTTTTATTTCATGATTAATAGAGATGGTTAGACGGAATAAGACAATANAGATACCTAATAGTAGGTATTTTGAATCAAATTAACTGAAATATGAACATAATTAAAAGGAAATATGAAATTATAAGACTAATTTTACATNAAATTTTAATTATTTCAANCCCAAAGATTATTGGGACTGAAATCAANAATTTCTTTTTACCCAATTTTTGATAATTCGGTTTAAAACTAAACATACTCCTTCTCTTATAAACTAATCTTAATAATAATAATTGATGAGATTATCAGATTTGAAACCCGGTCAGACGGGAGTGATAACTAAAATACTTGGACACGGTGCGTTCAGAAAGCGGGTCATGGAGATCGGCTTTGTGAAAGGTCGTGAAGTTAGTGTAATACTAAANGCCCCTCTTCAGGATCCTGTAAAATATGCTCTCATGGGGTATGAAGTGTCTCTGCGGCGTGCAGAAGCNGAGCTGGTGGAGGTTCAGCTGCTTGAAGAATGGGTTAATTCAAAAATTTTGACAGATGCCCATACCGAAATTCATGAGGATAATGAATTGGCACATATCCGTCACGACAANATTATTAATATTGCACTTATCGGAAATCCCAATTGTGGCAAAACCTCTATTTTTAATAGAGTTTCCGGAGCGAGAGAGCATGTAGGGAATTACGCCGGAGTCACAGTGGATGCAAAAGAGGGAGTTATCAACTACAAAGGATATCTTTTCAAAATAGTCGACCTTCCGGGAACCTACAGCNTGTCGGCTTACTCTCCTGAAGAACTTTATGTGATGCGTTATTTAAGAGANGAAACTCCCGATGTGATTGTGAACGTTGTTGTGGCATCCAATCTGGAAAGGAATCTCTATCTCACCACTGAACTTATCGACATGAACCGGAGTATGGTTATCGATCTTAACATGTACGATGAGTTAGAGAAATCGGGAGCGCAATTGGATTACGAACTTTTNGGCAAAATGCTTGGCGTGCCCATGGTGCCTACCGTGGCATCTGCCGGTAAAGGAATCAATAATCTTTTGGATACAATTATCGATGTGTACGAACTTCGCAGCAAAGATACTCGACATATCCATGTGCAGATGAATCCGGAGATTGAAAATGCAGTTACCCTTCTTAAAAATGAATTTAAAGAAGATCGTTCTATCTCCCATCATTTTTCCCCTCGTTTTTTAGCCATCAAGTTTCTGGAGAAGGATCCGGAGATTGAAGAGATGCTCCGGCCATATCCAGGTTTTGAGAAATGGTGTAAAATAAGAGAATCACAATCTGAAAAAATCAAAAAGAATCTGAATGAGGATGTCACTTCTGCTATTGCAGCTGAAAAATATGGATTCATACAGGGGGCACTGGCTGAAACCATGACTGAAGGAGAAGTGAAAGAGGAAAAATCTACTAAAATTATTGACACTTTTGTCACAAACAAACTTTTTGGATTTCCTATTTTCTTTGCCATAATGTGGCTTATGTTCTGGGCTACTTTTGAAATCGGCTCATACCCCATGGANTGGATCGAATCTCTCGTAGGATGGTTTTCAGGAATAATAGGAGAAAAGATGGCCGATGGACCACTTAAAGATCTGATTCTCGATGGTATAATCGGAGGTGTTGGAGGTGTTATNGTCTTCTTGCCCAACATTTTGATCTTATATACTTTCATATCCTTTATGGAAGACTCCGGATATATGGCAAGGGTGGCCTTTATAATGGATAAGCTTATGCACAGNATGGGGCTGCACGGCAAATCTTTTATCCCCCTTGTCATGGGTTTCGGATGTAATGTGCCCGCTATAATGTCTACAAGAATTATTGAGAGTAAATCAAGCCGGCTTATAACAATCCTTATTAATCCTTTTATGAGCTGTTCGGCACGAATACCTATATATGTCCTTTTAGTCGGTGCNTTTTTNCCTCATTANGGAGCATGGGTATTTGTNGGGCTCTACATGTTAGGCGTAATTGTCGCAATACTTACAGCACGCCTCATGCGACGCTTTTGGCTAAAAGAAGATGAAACACCATTCGTAATGGAATTGCCGCCTTATAGATTACCTACATTTAAAGCAACCATGCGCAATATGTGGGCTAAGGCTGAACAATATCTAAAAAAAATGGGAGGTCTGATTCTTGTCGCATCCATTATCATATGGGCACTCTCTTATTTTCCACGTTATGAATCTTCAGAGATTCCTGAATCTTTTAAAACCGAAACTTTAGCTGATATTCCACAAGACCGTGTGAATGATTTAGGACAAGAAAAGGTTGACGAACTTATAGCAACCGAATATCAGCAGAGCCATTCAATCTTAGGATATGTAGGAAAATTCGTTGAACCGGTGGTTCGTCCGATGGAATTTGGTTGGAAAACGTGTGTATCGCTTCTTGCCGGTGCTGCGGCAAAAGAGGTTGTGGTTTCTACGCTTGGCGTGCTCTATATTGGCGAAGATGATGCCGATATGCTTGCTGATAGATTGAAAACACCTTCAGTGGTCACCGGACACGCTCCTTTCACAGCTCCGTCGGCATTGGCCTTCATGGTATTTGTTTTGCTTTATTTCCCATGTATCGCCACTTTAGCNGCAATTGCGAGAGAAACAGGTTCTTGGAAATATTCTTTATTCTCCATCTGTTATAACACGGCGTTGGCATGGGTATTTGCATTTATAGTCTTCCGTATAGCGATATTGTTTTAGAAACTGTTTAAAATCATGGCATATTTAAACTGATAATAAAAATTTCGGCATAAATTTAAACAGTTTCTTAGAGGTAGCTGCATAGAAAAAATGGTCGCGAGAACAAAATCTCACGACCATTTTTTCTATGCAGCTAACATCTTATTCGCTTACGAGAGGTTTGAAATCAATTGTAAGTTTGTCATCACCCTCTCTGTAACTAACGTTTATCTCGCCTCCGATAGTGCCTTCGGCATTAAGCCTGAGCATTAGTTCGGCAAGCTCATCTTCAAGATATTTCTGAATTGATCTTTTCAAAGGACGCGCTCCAAAATTCTTATCATAACCCTTTTCAGCAATAAAGTTCTTTGCTTCGTCTGAAAGATTCATCTTGAAGCCCAAAGACTCAATACGATTATAGAACTCTTTAAGCTCAATATCGATGATAGAAAATATCGCATCTTTATCAAGCTGATCAAACATGATTATATCATCAACCCTATTGAGGAATTCCGGACTGAAAGCCTTGTTAAGAGCCTTGGAAATAACTCCATGAGCCTGTTCCTTAGATACATTTGATGTATTGAAACCTACGCCACCGCCAAATTCCTTTAACTGACGAGAACCTATATTACTCGTCATGATAAGGATAGTGTTCTTGAAATCTATCTTCCGGCCGAGTGAATCAGTAAGACGACCTTCATCCATTACCTGGAGAAGAAGATTGAACACATCAGGATGCGCTTTTTCAATCTCATCAAGAAGCACTACGGAATATGGATGACGTCTTACTTTTTCCGTAAGTTGTCCCCCCTCTTCATATCCTACATATCCCGGAGGAGCNCCGACAAGACGAGAAACAGTGAATTTCTCCATGAATTCACTCATATCCATTCGAATCAACGCATCGGTAGAGTCAAACAAGTATTCCGCAAGTTTCTTGGCAAGCAATGTTTTTCCGACACCGGTAGGACCAAGGAACATAAATACACCGATTGGCTTGTTAGGATCTTTCAACCCGATACGGTTTCTCTGAATAGCCTTTACAGCCTTTTTGATAGCTTCATCCTGACCTATAACAGATCCTTTCAACGTATCTCCCATCTTTATAAGACGCGAACCTTCTGCCTGAGCTATTCTCTGAGTGGGAACGCCGGTCATCATTGCCACAACTTCGGCAACTTTGTCTTCGTTCACTTCCTGACGCTCGGCATCAAGAGACTTTTCCCATTCTGCTTTGGTAGAATCAAGCTTGCGTTTCGTCTCGCTCACTTTATCACGAAGAGAAGCGGCAAGCTCATAATCCTGAGCCTTCGCTGCCGAAAGCTTCTGCTGGGTGAGATCTTCAACTTCCTTTTCAAGAACTTCAATCTCCTCAGGCACCACTATATTGGTGATATGNACACGGCTTCCCGCCTCATCAAGGGCATCAAGCGCNTTNTCAGGGAAATTTCTGTCGCTTATATAGCGTTCGGTCAANGANACNCAAGCCTCTAANGCTCCATCTGTATAATTNACNTTNTGGTGATTCTCGTATTTCTCCTTAACNTGTTTNAGAATCTCAAGAGTCTCCTCAGGAGAAGTAGGCTCAACCATCACTTTCTGGAATCGACGCTCAAGAGCCCCGTCTTTCTCAATGTTCTGGCGATATTCGTCAAGAGTGGTAGCTCCGATGCATTGTATATCACCACGTGCAAGCGCAGGTTTAAGGATATTGGCAGCATCCATATTGCCCGGAGAGCCACCCGCACCAACTATTGTGTGAATCTCATCAATAAACAAGATAATGTCAGGATTCTTGGTAAGTTCGTCAAGGACTGTCTTTATGCGCTCCTCAAACTGACCTCTGTATTTTGTTCCTGCAACCATTCCCGGAAGATCAAGGCTGACAACACGTTTATCGAATAAGATTCTCGAGACCTTTCTTTGTACGATTCTTAACGCAAGACCCTCGACGATCGCCGACTTACCAACACCAGGTTCTCCTATCAGAACAGGATTGTTCTTCTTTCTTCTCGAAAGAATCTGTGCAAGACGTTCGATTTCATTTTCACGTCCAACCACCGGATCAAGACGACCTTCCATAGCAGCCTTGGTCATATCATAACCGAACTTATCAAGAGCCGGTGTGTCACTTTTGGTTTTTCCTTTACCACCTTTTGAGGAGGAAGCCTTGGGAAACTCGGGCTCATCCTCATCATGATCGGAGAAAAGAGCATCCTCCGGACCTTTCGCACTTCCTTTCTGGAACCCGGGTCCAGGAAAATCTGCCGGCCCGATGCTTTGAATAGAAATATCGAAATTAAGATACTCCTCCTTTATATGTTTNAGAATTTCACTGTCCATTCCACGGTTATCATGAATAAGGGCAAGAAGAATATGCTCACCTCCTATCACCTGTGAATTCATTTTACGTGCCTCAGCCATGGCAAGCTGAAGCTGCCTGATCGCACTGAGNCTAATNTTATATTGCTGCTCGAAGAGAGTAGTTGTCTCTTCTGTCTTATGCGGTTCACTAAGATACTCATCCAGCTCAGCCTCAATCTTTTCAATAGGGATATTGAGTTGTTTGAGAATCCTGAATGCATACCCGTCCTGCTTATGAACGGCACCAAGCACAAAATGCTCACACATGATGAATGGAGAATTATATTTCTTCGCCTCTTCATATGCCATTTCAATTATGGGACGGAATTGTTTTGAAAAATCGTTTTTCATCCAAATAAGAGTTTGAATTGTATTTTTGACTATATTATAACAATTGTCGTGCCAAAAAAGTATAAACCATCATAATTATACGGAGCTCCTTTCTCTCCTAATATTTTAGGTTGATAAAAATATGGGGTAATTCAAAATATATTTAATTCGTTGATAGCTTGATATTTTAAAACAATTGTTGTTAATTTNAAAAAAAATGATTAATTTTGTATTTTAGAATCGCCATAAGATTGTCATATCCTGATATAGGTAAACATTCTGAAAAATCTCTTTATCGGCGATTAATAAGAAAATAGGAAATGCAAGGAGACGATAAGATTATCCCGATTAATATCGAATCGGAAATGAAGAGTGCCTACATTGATTATTCAATGTCGGTAATAGTATCGCGTGCCCTACCCGATGTTAGAGACGGTTTTAAACCGGTTCATCGAAGGGTTCTGTTTGGAATGAATGAGCTTGGTAACACCTTTTCGGGTGACACCAAGAAATCTGCCCGTATTGTCGGTGAAGTTATGGGTAAATATCACCCCCATGGAGACTCGTCGATATATCTTACAATGGTTCGTCTTGCTCAGGAGTGGTCGTTACGCTATCCTCTTGTATTCGGACAAGGCAACTTCGGTTCGATCGACGGTGACTCCCCCGCGGCAATGCGATATACGGAGGTCAAGCTTGCAAGGATGGGTGAAGAGATGCTGGAAGATCTTGACAAGGATACGGTTGACTTTGTTCCCAACTTTGATAACACACTCTCCGAACCCGCAGTTCTGCCCACCCGAATTCCAAACCTTCTTGTGAATGGTGCTTCGGGAATTGCCGTAGGTATGGCCACCAACATGCCGCCCCATAACCTTACTGAGGCTCTCAACGCCTCTTTGGCTCTAATCGATAATCCCGAAATTGATATCGCCGGACTTATGGAGCATATCAAGGCTCCCGATTTCCCCACTGGAGGAGAAATCTTCGGAATTCAAGGAGTAAGAGACGCATTTGAAACAGGTAGAGGTAGAATTGTGCTTCGCGCCAAAGCGGAAATCGAAAGCGAAGGCGCAAACGATCAGATTGTGATTTCCGAAATACCATACGGAGTTTTGAAGGGTGATCTTGTAAAGAGTATCGTCAATCTTGTAGAGGAAAAGAAGATAGACGGCATTTCTGATGTCACCGATACTTCCGCAAGAGGAAAAATCAATATAGTTATTGAAATCAAACGTGATGCCAACGCGCGCGTGGTCTTGAATAAGCTTTTCAAGATGACGCAATTGCAAACTTCATTCAGCGTTAACAATGTGGCTCTTGTAAACGGGCGCCCCAAGACCCTTAACCTGAAGGAACTTCTCGAGGCCTTTGTTGAACATCGCCATGATGTGGTTATCAGAAGAACCCGTTATGAATTAAAGAAAGCGGAAGAGCGTGCCCACGTTTTGAAGGGACTGATGATCGCCTGCGACAATATCGACGAGGTTATCCATATAATTCGCCACTCTTCCACCACAGAAGAGGCACGTCAGAAACTTGCCGAACGCTTCGAGCTTGATGAAATTCAAACTCGCGCCATAGTCGAGATGCGTCTGCGTCAGCTTACAGGCCTGGAGATGGAGAAACTGAGAGCTGAATATGACGATTTGATGAAACTTATCGCTCACCTTAACGACATCCTTACAAATGATGCCGTGTGCAAGGAGGTGATGAAATCTGAATTGATCGCAGTCAGAGACAAATATGGTGACGAACGTCGCACTCTGATTCGTTATGAATCAAGCGAATTTAATGACGAGGATATGTATCCGGACGACCCGATGATCATAACGATCTCTCATCTTGGATATATAAAACGTACTGCCCTCACNGAATTCCGCGCACAGCACAGAGGTGGCGTAGGAGCAAAGGGAGGAAACACGCGCGATCAGGATTTTATCGAACATATTTATCCTGCCACAAACCATAACTATATGCTTTTCTTCACAGAGAAGGGACGTTGTTACTGGTTGAAGGTATATGAAATTCCTGAAATGGCCAAGAACTCCAAGGGACGCGCAATTCAGAATCTTCTTAATATAGATTCTGACGATAGGGTCAACGCATTTATTCGCGTAAATGGCCTTAACGATGAGGAATATATTAATTCACACAACCTTATCTTCGCCACTAAAAAAGGTATAATAAAGAAGACTGTGCTTGAACAGTATTCACGTCCTCGTGCCAATGGTGTGAACGCAATCATCATTCGTGAAGATGATGAGGTGATTCAGGTTAGACTCACCGATGGTAATTCTGAAATTATCCTTGCAAATCGTGAAGGAAATGCCATACGCTTCCATGAAAGTAAAGTTCGCCCCATGGGAAGAATGTCAACCGGTGTCAAAGGGATGACTCTTGAAGANGACGATGAAATCATCGGCATGATAACCATGAACGGCAAGGAAGATGAAACCGTAATGGTCGTGTCGGAAAAAGGCTACGGAAAACGCTCACCTCTTGAAGATTATCGCATCACAAACCGTGGTGGAAAGGGAGTGAAGACCCTAAACATTACTGACAAGACCGGAAAACTTGTTGCAATCAAGAATGTAAACGACCAAAATGACCTCATGATNATAAATCAGAGCGGTATCACTCTTCGCCTTGCAGTTTCTGATGTCAGAGTTATGGGTCGTGCCACCCAAGGTGTGAAACTTATTGATCTCACCAAACGGGGCGATACAATTGCTTCCGTATGCAAGGTTGACCATGATCCGGAAGAGGAGATTGAGGAAGAGATCGCTTCTGAAGAAATCAATGGGGAATTAAACTCCGGGGAGAACGAAGAGTCCAATCAGCAGGATTAATGTAAAAATAAACCAAAAATATCATAATCTATGAAAAAAATTCTGACAGTCGCACTCTGTTCAATGACAATTTGCTCATTGAATGCGCAGAAGGTAAATGTCGACGCTGCAAAAAAACTTGCAGGCAAAATCGACAAGGTTGAGGAAGCGAGAGCTATGATCAACGAAGCAAAATTGAATGACGAGACCAAAAATGATCCTAATACATACTTTATTGCCGGTAAAATTGAGTATGATGCTTTCGATAAAGCTGCACAAAAGCAAAAACTCAATCCTAATGATAAGGATGTGAATCCTTTGAATATGGCCGAACAGGTTGTGAACGGATACAACAATATGCTTCAGGTTTTTCCGCTCGATACTCAGGATCCCAAGGCAAAACTTTCAAATGATGCAAAAAAGAAGATAAATTCTCATTATGATGACTACACTAATGCAGCCGTAACATTCTATAATGAGAAGCAATACTATCCTCAGGCTTACAATGCATTTATGATTGCCGGAACTCTTCCAAAGAGTGAAATTGCCGATAGAGCGGTTTCACTGGTGGCCGATTCGCTGGTAAATCAGTCTTTCTTCAACGCAGGTCTTTGCGCTTATTCAGGCAATGCCCTTGAGGATGCAGCCAAAGCATTCAAAATGGCTCGTTTGAATAATTCGACCAATGAGCAGAACTATGTTTACGAGATCGCATGCTGGCAGTATATCGCCCAGAAAGACTCTACCAAAGAGGCAGATGCAAAACGTGAGATTGACGCCATTGCAAAAGCAGGATATGAGAAATTCGGTATGGATCAGCCCGTTTTCTTTAACAACCTGGTGAATTCACTCGTTATGGACGAGAAGATGGACGATGCTCTTGCACTGGTTAACTCTCAGCTTGAGAAGACTCCTACTGCAAATCTTTATGGTCTTCTCGGTTATGTCTACGACCGTAAAGGTGATGATGACGCTTCAGTGACTGCTTACAGAACGGCAGCCGGTATGGATGGAGTAGATGCAGAGACTCTTAAAAATGTATGTAAAAAACTGTTCAAGGTCGGTGTTGCGAAACGCGAAAATCTCGATCCCAAAGATGTAGCCGCAAAAGAGGCTCTCAAGGCAGACTATTTCGAAACTGCCAAGAAGGTTGCTAACCGTGCTAAAGAGATGAGTCCCGAGACAACCAAGGATCTTGATTATGTGATTGAAAACATTGATTATGCACTTGAATCTTATTTCAACTAAAGATTTAAATTGATGTTTCATTTAAAAGAGGAGAAATATTTAAATATTTCTCCTCTTTTTTATATAAAATCTTCTAAATACTTCAAATAATGAAAAAAATTTTTTAACTTTGCAATTGAATTGCAGAGTATGTTGTAAAACATATATTTTCGCATAAAAAGAAATTGACAATCTCAAAATATGGGACTTTTTTCATTTACTCAGGAAATTGCGATGGACCTTGGCACTGCCAATTCCATCATCATTCATAACGACAAAATTGTTGTTGATCAGCCCAGTGTCGTGGCGATTGAAAACAAGACAGATAAGCTACTTGCCGTCGGAGAAGTAGCACATCAGATGGAAGGCAAAGAGCCTCCCGGCATACGCACTGTCCGCCCTCTTAGAGACGGAGTGATTGCTGACTTTAACGCTGCAGAACAGATGATCCGCGGAATGGTCAAGATGGTGAACCGTAAACGTCGTTGGTTCTCACCTTCTNTAAGAATGGTTGTATGTATCCCTTCAGGNTCAACNGAGGTTGAAATTCGTGCCGTAAGAGATTCAAGCGAACATGCCGGNGGTCGTGATGTGTACATGATTTACGAACCTATGGCCGCNGCTCTCGGTATCGGTCTNGANGTNGANGCTCCAAATGGAAATATGATTGTCGATATAGGCGGTGGTTCTACAGAGATTGCNGTTATATCTCTNGGTGGGATTGTAAGCAACAAGAGTATCCGCATGGCGGGTAATGACATTACCGCCGACATCAGAGAGCATATGGGTCGTGTACACAATCTTAAAGTTGGTGTTACTACCGCCGAACAGATTAAAATTAATGTCGGTTCCGCTCTTGCAGATCTTGAGAATCCACCCGAACCGTTCATTGTGCGTGGNCCGAATAAGATGACTTCNCTTCCCATGGAGGTGCCCGTTACNCACGAAGAGATTGCACGTTGCATCGACAAGTCAATCTGCAAAATGGANGATGCNATTCTGGCNGCNCTTGAACACACTCCNCCNGAACTTTATGCCGATATTGTAGAAAACGGTATTTATCTTGCNGGTGGNGGCGCNCTNCTNAGAGGNCTTGCCAAGAGATTCACCGACAAGATNAGAATAGAATTCAAGATTGCGGAAGATCCGTTGCACGCAGTGGCAAAAGGAACTGGCGTAGCCTTGAAGAANATCAACCGTTTCTCATTCCTCATTCGCTAAAAGATAAAAAAATTATATGTTTTCCACTTTCTGAGAGGAAAGTGGAAAACATATTTTACGCTCTATAATGAAGAATCTGTTAAACTTCATAATGCGTTATTCGGCATGGTTTGTTTTTGCATTCTATGTCATTGTAAGCCTGCTGCTTCTTGTCACAGGCAATAATTATCAGCGTTCGGTATATCTTACTTCAGCCAACGTTGTTACAGGATCCGTATATAAAGTAGCTTCGCAAGTCACGGGATACTTCCATCTAAGAAGTATTAATCAAGATCTGCAGGCAAACAATGCATTGCTACAGAATGAAGTTCTGAATCTAAAGAATCAACTTGACCAGTACCGTGTTTTGGCATCCGATTCGCTACTACCTATCACATATTCCGATAGATTCGGATATGTCGCGGCAGCAGTGATAAATAATAATACAAGCCATCCCAAAAACTTTTTCACTATAGATAAGGGAGAACGCGATGGAATAAAGTCTGGTATGGGTGTTGTCGATCATAACGGCATCGCTGGTATAGTTAATGTGACCGGCCCTCACATGTCGCGTGTTATTTCACTTCTTAATGAAACACAACATTTCTCAGTCAAACTGAAAGGAACGGAATTTATCGGCTCTCTTTGCTGGAAAGGTGGAGATCCGACCATCGGATATGTCGAAGAAATTCCGCGTCATGCTGTATACAATATTGGCGACACCATCGTGACAAGCGGATATTCCACAACTTTCCCAGAGGGGATTCCAGTCGGGAAAGTTCTGGCAAGGGTAAAAAGTGGAGATGATAGCTTCTTTACGCTTAAAGTTAAACTCGCTTCCGACTTCAGATCTTTAAGCACCGTTAGAGTGATCAAGGATATATATAAATCGGAAATTGATTCTCTGGCTGAATTTGATGAATTGAAAATGAACTGATTCGCAAATTATTCTGACAAGAAAGAGAATTAACCTTGTCTGATCAAACTTTTGATATTTTCAAAGAAATGGATAGAGGAACAATATATAACCTGATTTTATTAGTCTGCCTGATTATTATCCAGGTTCTTATCTGCAATCATATTCACATCTTTAATGTGGCAGTGCCATTTGTGTTCATATATGTCATATTGCGTCTTCCTATGACCCTTTCAACCAATTGGCTTCTGACATGGGCTTTTCTTAGCGGCTTTATTGTTGATCTCTTCTCTGACACTCCGGGAGTTAATTCTCTCTCATGCACACTTCTTGCATCGGTGAAACGACCGATACTCTACGCTTATATTCCACGTGATGACAGAACAAAAGACATTTTGCCATCTTTGGCAAATTTAGGTTTTGCCGATTACGCAAAGTATTTGCTCACAATGTCTGTCATATACTGCTTCCTTGTATTCACTATAGAATATTTCAACTTTGCTGACGTTAAAGAAATAGTAATAATGGCTTCGGCAAGTTCTGTGTTATCATTCTGTTTGATACTTGGCATTGATAGTCTTATGGTTACAAAACGTGATTGACACGCGATTCGAGATAACCTTGCTATATCTCCTATCATAGGATAATAGGTTATTCTAAAACTTTTGCTGACTTAACAAAGTTTAACGTGAGGAAAGACTATAGTTTAGAAAAAAGAAAATATGTGATCGGTGGATTTATTGCCGTTATCGTTATAATTTATATCATACGGCTTTTCAATCTACAGGTCACAAACGACAAATATAAGGAAAGTGCCGACAGCAACGCCTTTCTGAAACGGGTTATCTACCCTTCCCGAGGTTTAATTTATGATCGTAACGGTAAGCTTGTGGTTTTCAATAAACCGGCATATGATGTTATGCTTATTCCCAAGGATGTAGGTGAATTTGACACCATTGCGCTTTGCACGGCTCTCAATTTAACCAGAGAACAATTAGATGAGAAATGGGCGGATATGAAAAATCCGCGTAAAAATCCCGGTTATTCAGCTTATACTCCACAAAAGCTTATTTCACAGCTTTCTATAGAAGACTACGGAAAATTCCAGGAAAAGCTAAATCTTTTCCCCGGATTCTTCGTGCAGAAACGCACTGTGCGCAATTATGCGTATCCGGCTGGAGCCAATATTCTCGGAAATATCCGCGAAGTGTCTGTAAAAGATATAGACCGCGACCGCTATTATAGACGTGGAGATTATACGGGAGATTTGGGTATTGAAAAAAGCTATGAAGTTGCACTTAGAGGCCAGAAAGGGATTGAAATCCTTATGAAAGATGCTTACGGGCGCATCAAAGGGAAGTATGAAGATGGCATCTATGATGTTTCTCCGGAATCTGGAAAAAATCTTACTCTTTCTATAGATATTGATCTTCAGGAATATGGAGAAAGACTCATGCAAGGGAAAATAGGTGCGATCGTTGCNATCGAACCAAAAACCGGAGAGATTCTNGCATTGGTNACGTCACCCAATTATGACCCGTCATTGCTTGTAGGGAAAGACCGGGGAAAGAATTATGCCGCTCTTGTGCAAGATCCCTTAAAACCTCTTTACGACAGAGCTCTTCAAGGCGCTTACCCTCCCGGCTCAACCTTCAAGCCGACGCAAGGTCTGATTCTATTGCAAGAAGGAATTGTTACTTTAAACACGATGTATCCCTGCTATCATGGATATGTTAACGGCTTGCGCGTAGGTTGTCACGGACACGCATCTCCTATTGCCTTGAAACCTGCTTTACAGACATCATGTAACGCCTACTTCTGCTGGGGTCTTAAAAATATGATCGATAAAGCAGGCACAAAGGCGGCAGACCAGCTCACCAAGTGGAAAGATTATATGGTGGAGATGGGATATGGCTATCGTCTTGGCGTGGATCTTCCATCTGAAAGCCGAGGTTTTATTCCCAATGCTGATTATTACAGCAATTCTTTCCGTGGAAGCAACTGGAGCGCTAACACCATCATTTCAATATCAATCGGTCAAGGAGAGGTTCTTGCAACTCCTCTGCAGATAGCCAANCTTTGCGCCACGGTTGCAAACAGAGGATATTTCTACACACCTCATGTTGTGAAAGAAATTGCAGACAGTGTGATCGATCCTAAATTTAAGGAGCCACACCGTCCGAAAATCAAAAAGGAATATTATGAGGCTGTAGCTGAAGGTATGCGTATGGCCGTAACAGGCGGTACATGCCGTCTTGCCAATCTACNCGACATCGAAGTCTGTGGAAAAACAGGAACCGCACAGAATCCTCATGGACGTGACCATTCTGCATTTATTGGTTTCGCTCCATATAATGACCCGCAGATTGCAGTCTGTGTTTATGTTGAGAATGCCGGATTCGGCGCGGCTTACGGTGTGCCTATCGGTTCGCTGATGATTGAGAAATACCTTAAAGGTGAGATCAGTGATTCACGTAAAGGTATAGAACAACGGATGTTAACTTCAAATACAATTGAAACAAGTGGAGTCAAGAAACACTGATGCGAGCACATCTGTATTTAAATCTCTTGATTGGATCACAGTGTTGCTATATTTAATACTTGTTACTGTAGGCGCTGTAAGCATCTATGCGGCAAGCTATGATTTCGACAATGCTTCTTTNTTCGATCTTAATGAATTTTCCGGCAAGCAGATTTTATGGATCGGTCTCTCCCTGATAGTAGGTCTCGTNATACTTTTAATGGACTACAGGATTTTTAAAATCTATGCCTACCCTATTTATGGTATTGTACTGGTGGTCCTGCTCGTTACGATTTTCATAGCGCCAAATACCAAAGGCTCACATTCATGGCTTGTTTTCGGGCCNGTCAGTCTGCAGCCGGCGGAGTTCGGAAAGTTTGCAACGGCACTGTGTCTTGCGAAGTTGTTTGATTCATATAATTTTATACTTAATCAAAAGATCAGTAACTACTTCCGGGCACTTATCATTATTTTTCTACCTATTATCCTGATACTGTTACAACGAGAGACAGGTTCCGCACTTGTCTATGTCTCTTTTATATTTGTGCTGTATCGGGAAGGGATGAGCGGTCTCGTGCTCTTTTCTGTATTATGCGCCGTCACCTTCTTTGTCGTGGCGGTCAAATTCGCCGACCCGCTGATTTTGGGAATCCCTATGGGGGAATTCACTGTTTACCTGTTGATAATGCTGATTTTTGTGTGCATGCTTTTATTTTATTGCAAAGATGGCATTGTCGGACGCAACGTACTTATAGGATTTGCATGCTCCGGTGTTATTGTGTCTGTGCTTGCTTTCTTCGGAATTGTTTTGAATGGCACGATATATTTTCTCTCCGCCCTTGGACTGGGCATTGTTTACACGTCGATAATGATGTTCAGACATAGAATTGGAAAATATCTTATAACAATCGGATTTGTTGCAACTTCGGTAATGTTCCTTTTCTCGGTGAATTATGTGTTCGGAAATGTTCTTGAGCCACATCAACAGCAAAGAATAAAAGTGGCATTAGGAATTGAAGAGAATATCATGGGAGCCGGATATAATGTGAACCAGTCAAAAATAGCGATAGGCTCAGGAGGAATAACAGGAAAAGGGTTCTTAAATGGAACTCAGACCAAACTTAAATACGTGCCGGAACAACATACAGATTTTATATTTTGCACCATCGGTGAAGAGGAAGGTTTCGTAGGTTCCGTTGCGGTTCTTATACTGTTTNTTGGCCTGATATTGCGTCTTATTCACGTTGCCGAACGACAACGGACTGCTTTTGAAAGAGTATATGCATATTGTGTGGTTTCGATACTTATATTCCATCTTGGCATTAATGTGGGGATGGTGATCGGATTGTGTCCGGTAATTGGAATCCCGCTACCCTTCTTCAGCTACGGAGGATCTTCATTATGGGGATTTACAATTCTACTTTTTATCCTTTTACGCCTTGATGCGGCAAGAAAAGAAAGAACCGACTGATAAATCGGATGAATTGTTCTAAGCAATCCAAACAACATGCGTTAATTAAACGTTATAATTACATAACTATGGTAAAAATGTCAGTGAATGAATCGTTGCTAAGATATCCTGACAAATAAAATATATCCATGAATTAATAACCCAAATTATTATGGCAAATAAAAGAGAATTTAAAAAATATGTTGATGCCCTTGGCGCAGCGGCATGTGACGAAATGATGTATTCATTCTACACTGTAGAGGGTGCAGATAAGGATGCTATCTCAAAAGCTATAGAGAAAGTTCTTATCGCGACAAACAAAGCTCGCATGAATTCCAATATCTTCTTCGACAGAGGTGTTAAGGCATTTGCTGACAAGAAAGAATACTCTAAAGCAAAAGAAACTTTCTTTAAAGCTCTCTTTGAGAAGGTGTCTACAGAGTTTACTGAAGAGATCAATCTCGCTCTCAAGGAGTTTAACGCAGCTTTACCTGCAGAAGAGAAGGAAAGAAACAAAGCTGCCGTTACCGAATAATTCAAATTAAAGGAACTCATGAATCTCTGGGGATTATTTTTAAAAATTTCAGGCTGGAAAGTTGAGATTACGGCTCCTCGCCGTGATAAATGCATTATCTGTGTTGCTCCTCATACTTCTAACTGGGATTTTATCCTCGGACTTTGTGCATATCATTCTCTGGGAAGNAAAGCCAATTTTCTAATGAAAGAATTTTGGTTTTTCTTCCCACTTAATTTTTTATTGAAGGCTTTGGGAGGGATTCCCGTTCCTGCTCGGAATAAGAACTCCAATCTTACCGATGTAATAATAAAAAAATTTGAAAACTCCGATTATATAAATCTTGCAGTCACTCCTGAAGGAACACGAAGCAAGGTTGAAAAATGGAGAACCGGTTTCTTATATATTTCATATGGTGCGAATGTTCCTATTCAATTGGGGGTAATTGACTATCAAAACAAGACAATCATCGTAAAGGATGAATATACTCCAGTTGGGAATGTGGAANCCGATATGAAATTTGTTAAGAGTTACTATTCNAAATATATGAATGCAGGTAAATATCCTGAGAAATTCACTATATGAACATCTTTTACTAACCTAACATTGATCTGAAACAGCAATATGATTTCTAAAGATTTAAAGGTGGCCTTACTGCCCTTTAAGATAGATTGGAACAATAAGGAGGCCAATTTATCAGCATTAGAAAACGCCATATCATCCGTACATCCTCAGACNGATCTTCTAATTCTCCCCGAAACCTTTTCTACAGGATTTCCTGTCGGTATGGATAAAGAAGAGGTAAGAATACTTGCAGAAAAAAATACAGGAGTTACTATTGATCTGCTAAAAAAACTTGCTCATCAATATAAGATGGCTATTTGCGGAAGCTTTATTGCCGACACAGGAGGTTCATTATATAACAGAATGTTTTTTATTGAACCCTCCGGAGAAGAAACTTTTGCAGATAAACGCCATTTATTCACAATGGCTGGTGAAGATAAGGTGTTTTCTCGAGGATACAAAAGATTGCATGTGAGATATCGTGGATGGAATATTGCCATGATCACATGCTATGACATACGTTTCCCGGCATGGTGCAGAAACAAATCAAATGAATATGATTTGTTGATTGCAGTGGCCAACTGGCCAAAAGTCAGGATTAATGCATGGAATTCACTTCTTGTGGCCCGAGCCATTGAAAATGAGGCATATGTATGCGGAGTGAACTGTTCCGGTACAGATCCAAAAGATTTTGAATATGACGGAAGTTCTGATGCAATCGACTTTAAAGGAAATAGCGTATCTGTCACAATCGAAGGGAGTAAGATAATCTATGCAACTCTATCGCGCGACCGACTTGATAAATTCAGAGAAAAATTCCCCGCTTGGAAAGATGCTGATGATTTTAAAATCTGTTAGAAGTCAATTAATCACAAGAAACCTAAAAGGTTTTCAAGGCACATAATAGACCCGTACTTGTCCTACNGGCAACGAGCCTGTCAGATAAAGAGGTATATGGGATGAATCGGTAGAAATCCAAGTGTCTATATCATCACTTGACTTCTTTTTCCCACCGGTTGTAAAATTAAATTTTATATGGTAAGCTTCGCGTTCAGTTTTGTTGCGGAGCTTTATTTTTTCTTTTCCCACTAACCGTATTGTTATTGTCTCCGCTTTTGATCCGGAGAATATCGTGGCCTTTAAAACTTTCCCTTTTGCAAATCCGGCATAATCTATCTCCCGAAGATAATAGAATACTGAAAGCATGTCATAGACAGGTCCGGTTGCAGTTAATGTTTTCGAGGAAGAAGACACCTCCCCTTTTTTGTTCTTTTTATATCTTTTACATATCCCTGTTACCTGTGAGCCTGTATATTTATAAGAGATCATATCCTTACCATATTTTCCGTCTTCATGAGCAATCTTCGTATAGCTCATGGCTTTAAAATCATTTTTCCTTATTGATCCCAATAATGTATCTCGAACCTGATAGAATTTATCCGCCCATGGTTTTGTGCGCGCTGCAAGCATAATTTCATATTCCGATCCCTTATTGCGTAATGACAAGGTTGCTTCACCTGCATCCTTATGTATCATCCCCCATTTATACGATATTACATAGTGCAATTTCTCATCTTTTATTGCTGCTGCCGAGGAAAAAGACTTTAGCCCGATATTGAGTAGTGTTATTATACCTGTTAATACGATAAGGAACGTTCTTTTCATAATCAGATGCTTAATAGTATATTTATAAGACCGGATGGACAATGGTTCGTTTAATTAAAAACTGAAAAAAGCGATATGCATCTATTTTTTGATACATATCGCATGAATTGATTAAGGTTTACGATCTATTCTTAGTGACAATATAGTTAGAAATATTTGCCTAACTCCTGTTCAAGAACTTCCAGAGGCATTGCGCCCGAAGAACGCCACTTCATCTCTCCATTCTGGAAAATCATGAATGTCGGCACCGAACGAACATTATACAACGCTGCGAGTTCCTGATTCTTATCTATATCGATTTTTAGAATTCTTGCTTTTTCTCCTACTTTTGTATGCAACTCCTCAAGAACAGGATGCATCATCTTACATGGACCACACCATGTGGCGAAGAAATCGATTAAAACAGGCTTTTCTGATTTAATAATATCATCAAATTTTTCCATAGTATTTATTGAATTTGTTTTATTAAATAACAAACCTAAAGCTATTATGGTTTGAAAAATTTTATTACCTTTGCAAGAAGAGAACTATATAAGTAAGTATTCAAAATTAAGCGATAGTAAGTATTGTTTTTTTATTTTATACAATATTCAGCTTCTTTTTAAGTGCTTCAGGCTTGTCGCTCAGTTGCATTCAGTTGCATTCATGAGTATGCTCTTTAGCCTCGCACCGGAATAACCTGAAAAAAAAACATGCATCCTGTATAAATTAATTTTGAACACCTACTTAAAACCGAAAACTTTTAATACCTTAAACATTCTAACCATGAAAACAGATTTGAGATTATCACCCAATCAGGTGGTGAGATATCTTGAAAAACCAAGCAGTGAGTTTCTCAGAAGCGACATCATTCGATTTGTTAAGGAAAATGGAATAAGAATGATCAATTTCATGTATCCGGCTGATGATGGAAGACTCAAGACTTTAAATTTCGTAATTAATTCGGAAGAATATCTTGAGTCGATTCTTACCTATGGAGAAAGAGTAGATGGATCAAGCTTATTCCCGTTTGTAGAAGCCGGCAACAGCGACCTCTATGTTATTCCTCGCTACGCAACCGCCTTTGTTGATCCTTTTGCCGAGATCCCCACACTTGTGATGCTGGCCTCTTTCTTTGACAAAGAAGGCAATCCTCTTGACTCTTCCCCTCAGTATACCCTTCATAAGGCATGTAAATCTTTCCGTGAAGTCACAGGAATGGATTTCTATGCCATGGGTGAACTGGAGTATTATGTTATCGCTCCAGATAACGGAATGTTCCCGGCAACCGACCAAAAAGGTTATCATGAGTCTTCTCCCTATGCTAAATTCAACGATTTCAGAGTTGAATGTATGGATCTTATTGCAAAAGCAGGCGGCGAAATAAAATACGGACATAGCGAAGTTGGTAATTTCTCTCTTGACGGCCGAATATTTGAACAGAATGAGATAGAGTTCCTGCCTGTTTATGCAGAGGAAGCGGCCTCTCAACTCATGCTTGCTAAATGGATAATCAGAACCAATGCTTTGAGGAGAGGATATGATGTGACATTCGCTCCCAAGATCACGGTTGGAAAAGCCGGTAGTGGTCTTCACATTCACTTCAAAGTGATGAAGGATGGTAAGAACATGATGATTGAAAACGGTGTCCTTAGCGANGTCGCTAAAAAGGCCATTGTCGGAATATTGGAAAATGCAGAGTCTATAACAGCCATGGGCAANCGTGTGCCCACNAGCTATTTCCGTCTNGTGCCCCATCAGGAGGCTCCCACTTCAATATGCTGGGGAGATNGAAACAGATCGGTGCTTATACGCGTACCATTAGGATGGACAGGAGAGAAAGANATGTGCTCTCAGGTTAATCCACTTGAAACACCCACTTCGGCTGGAGCAGACCAAAGGCAGACAGTAGAGCTTCGAAGCGCCGACTGCTCNGCAAATATATATCANCTTCTCGCTGCCATGATTGTGGCCGCAAGAGAAGGATTCCTTATGGAGAATGCCCTTGAAAAAGCAGATGAGCTTTATGTTAGCGTCAATATACACAATGACAGCAATAAGAAGAAACTTGAGTCTTTAAAGAATCTTCCCGACAGCTGTGTGTTATCGGCAGATGCTCTTGAAAAGAACAGAGGTTTATATGAACGCAACGGTGTCTTCAATTCTTCAATGATAGATGGCATTATCAATGCGCTNCGTTCTTTCCATGANCAATCGCTGAGAAAAGATCTTGAAGGAAACCGCAAAGGCATGCTTGAACTNGTTGAAAAATATTGGAACTGTTAATTANCNATCAGGTCNGTNANNTAAAGCGCCCTTGAANTNATNTNANTTCAAGGGCGCTGATTTTNTAATCNATACAANTGNCATGAAATGATTTTTCAANNCTGTTTGTCAAAATGNACATCCAATTGCGGGAANGGGAANGAAAATCCCTTCTCGGGTAGTTCTTTATAAAATCGCTCATTCATTTGAAAAAANAATGGCCAATAATTTGANGAATGAGTCCATGCCCTNACTGTAAGATTAATTGAGGAATCACCAAGTTCTTTNAGACCGACNAAAGGTTGACGCTCAATTTTCTGAGGAATAAANGCATTCATCTCAATATCATCCTCAAGCTTCTCCTTAATTTTCTTATGTCGTCTCTTCAATCGCGGAATAAACCTTTCAAACCATTTGGGTTTATCATCATCCACCGTTTCTNGTTGAGTTTCATTGTTCTCACGATTCTCAATAGCCTTTTGAGCGTTCTCCTCACGAAGAATCATATCATCCTCAATATAATGTTTCACAACTCTCGAATCTTCATCAAGCATCGCAAGAATCACCTCTTTTGCTCTGGCGAAATCAGTATCATATGATAANCCNATCTCCCAATCTACTCTACGGTAATTCTCAAGAGAAAAATTATTGATTGAACTTGTGGAGAGTCCGCCATTCGGAATTATTATAGCTTTATTATCTACCGTATTAATGATTGTATGAAACAATTGAATAGATTTAACAGTTCCTGCATATCCCTGCGCCTCTATATAGTCACCTACCTTATACGGTTTAAGAAGCAGAATCAGCACGCCGCCTGCAAAATTCTGGAGCGTACCGCTCAAAGCCATACCTATAGCGACACCGGCAGATGCAAAAAGCGCAAGAAAACTGCTTGTTTCAATTCCCAGTATACCTATGATGGTAATAATAAGAATGAAATATAAAACCATTTTCACCAATGACAATACAAAAGTTGTCAGAGAGGCATCCATCTTTCTGGATGTCATTATGTTTAATGTGGTTTTATAAATCTTTCGTATTATAAAACGTCCGAGATAAAAAATAAGGATAGCAATCAGGAGCTTGAACGAGAACTCTACCAATGTGTTAGCTATCTTTGAAATNGCATCGTCAAACGACAATCCTTTCAATTCCTGAAAAGCCTCAGTTCCCGATGGAATACTCTGAGGAACCTCAGGAACAGGTATCTCTGTCTGAATCATTTTATCTTTCTGATAGTTTATGTGGGGTTATTTTTATGATAAATATTGGTTCTACTCAGACTCTTCATCCAGATAAGTGGCCTTATACCATGCAAGCTCCATATAATATTTCTCTTTTGCNGAAGACCCATTCTTAAAGGAATGAGTGCTTACGCCGGAATAATTCTCAGGAACAATCGGTTTGCCAACCGGATATGAAAAATCTTTTGCGGACGCTACTGTATAAACCACCAACTCATCCAAAGCCTTGTTAAATGATGGCAACAGANTCTCAGCATCGTTGGCCTGTGCAAACTCTCTTACAAACTGTCCGAAATCATAATATGGATTNGATGCCGATTGAGAATAATTCTGCAAACCAATCGTTGACGGTCGTTTCTCTCCCGAATGATAGATCTGTTTACAGGCAATCGCAACATTTTCAATTTTAGACATATCCAACACTGTCACAGTGACAGGACTATTACTATTGTTATAATAATCATACAACGCCTTTGCAGCAGCGGGAAGGTTCTGTTGATCATTCAAAATATGTGGCAATACATTATGATATGGAAGTCCGTTNGATAAAATCTCGGTAGGATAAGCAACCATCCATCTGCATTTGTTTCTCAACTCATANATCGTTTCAATATTGCTCATGTAGCAGCAGTCAAACCATATTGTCTCAATCTTCCCATCNGGCAAAGCCTGACAAATCTCATCAATATCGGCCCAATCCACATTATTGTCTCCTCCAAAAGAAGTTAATTCAGGAGTATCCCCCTGAGTTTGATTCAAAGCACCCCGAGTNGATTTATGATCGGAGAAATAAGGTGTCCATGCCATTCCGTGCCCCCAGAAGAACAGATTGAACACATCCCCTTTTTCTTCCATAGCATCATTCACAACTTCAGCTATCCTTACAGGATCGGTAGATAGCACATCTCTCGAGTATTCTTTCTGAAGACTGAATTCTACATTGGGTCCCGATACAGCTTTAAACAAACCGGCGACCTCTTTTTTATTTCCATCCTCATCCTTATAGAAAGTCTTGAANAGAAGCATCACATATTCTCCCTCNGGTAAAGATTTAAANGACTCTATTATTTGACGTTCATTTAAATCAAGCGCTCTNGAGAGATTATTTCTGTTCACGGCATATAGGAGCGTCACCTGCTTTACATTGTTTTCAACAGGCNCGACAGGAGTAGGATCTGGCTCCGGTAAAACATTTGAGTCCTTACAGCCTGTTAAAAAAATTATTAGACACANTATTGCCGAGATTATTTTTTTCATGATTATTATTTGGTGATTATTCAGAAAGCCAATTTAGTTTATCTTAACGCAAANNTAATAGATTTATTGTAATATTCAATAATAGACAGTCCCATAATTTTGCCATNAATAAAAAAGAATTGTTTTTTTAACATTATAGTGTTAATTTTGTATTCTAATGTTAAAGAACCATCTATTNCCCCTGACCTTCATATCTTATGGAATAATGGGAAATATGTTTAAACAACCTCAATACTTTTAGATGTTTCAAACAACTAAAAAGAGTTTTTAATTGTTAATATTGAAATCGGAAGTTGTAATTNTACTTGCNATTCTTGCATNGCAATACAACTCAATTTAATTCTCCATTATAATTAACACACTTGGTAATATAATGAAAAAATCTTTGATCTGGCTGCTCACCATTGTAATGGCCATTACATTCGGAGCTCTCTTGTATTTTCAGATAATGTATCTTGAAAATATGGTTAAGATGCGGGAAGAACAGTTCACCGAAGGAGTGATGAGGTCTTTAAATTCTACCTCTGAGTTCATGGAAAGACAGGAAACTCTTCATTTCCTTGAAGAAGATGTTAATATTATAGAATCAAGNTTATATTCAGATTATGAGGATCCGGCATATGATGATTCCACCAATAATCTGGAGTATTCGGTGCAGAACCGCGATGGAAGTGTGACACAATACACGCTCTCATCAAAGGTCGATAACACCAATCGAAAACCGGTCACATTAGGATATTCATCCAACGGCCAGGGTGTNAGTGCAAGATATAGNAACATGCAGGAGGTCATAAGAAGTCAGTATCTCTANCAGAAAGGGTTGATCACTGAGGTGATCNTATCCATTTTGCGAGATTCCGGAGCCCGCCCTCTNATGGAGCGTGCTGACTCTACAATGATCAAGAATTGTCTCAGTACNGAGTTGGCAAACAATGGACTGAACGTTCCTTTTGTATTCGGAGTGTACAACACCCGAAACAATCTCCTGTATTCAACAAATGGATATGAAGTAAGCGATGATGCACAGGATAATTATAATATCCAACTCTTTCCAAACACTGATGTAAACTATAGATTAAGTGTTCAGTTCCCAACTAAAAGCAATTATATTTTCTCATCCGTACGATTTATTATACCGACACTTGCCTTTACTGTTATTCTTCTGATAATATTTCTTTACACTGTCATTCTGATTTTCCGACAGAAGAAACTGACAGAGATGAAAACAGACTTCATCAATAATATGACACATGAACTGAAGACCCCCATCTCAACCATTTCACTNGCCGGNCAGATGCTCAGTGATCCCTCTATCAGGAAATCNCCGGCCTCACTCTCTCATCTTTCNGAAGTTATAACCGACGAATCAAAGCGTCTCAGATTTCAGGTTGAGAAAGTATTGCAGATGTCTGTGTTTGATAATACGGGCAGTGCGCTTAAATTTGCAGATGTTGATGCCAATAATATTATTGAATCAGTAGCCAATACCTTCAAAATCAAGGTTGAAAAATATGGCGGCTCCATTTCGACATCNATNGAGGCTCCTGANGCGGAAGTGAGAGTTGATGAAATGCAATTCACCAATGTTATTTTTAACCTCCTTGACAATGCAGTGAAATATATGCGTGAAGATGAGGAACCAGAACTTAAAATCTCAACACGCAATCTAAACGGAAATAAACTCGAGATTAGAGTGTCAGATAATGGTATCGGTATCAAGAAAGACGATCTTAAAAGAATATTTGAGAAATTCTACCGTGTATCGACCGGTAACCGCCACGATGTAAAAGGATTCGGACTCGGATTGGCATACGTTAAAAAAATGATAACACTTTTCGGAGGAACCATCACAGTTGAGAGTGAACTTGGAAAAGGATCAACATTTATAATAATTCTCCCACTCTCCGGGGTAGAAATATCTGAACAACATTAATATTTTTAACATAGGCATAAGGAATTATGCTATTTTAAATGTTATAAATATATATAATGATTACGAAAATATTAAAAACGCTATAAATATGGATGATAAACTAAAGATACTTCTCTGTGAGGATGATGAGAATCTCGGTATGCTTCTGAGGGAGTTCCTTCAAGCAAAGGGATTCAATGCAGACCTTTATCCCGATGGAGAAAAAGGGTATAAAGCCTTTCTAAAAGGTAAATATGACCTTTGTGTGCTTGATGTGATGATGCCTAAGAAAGACGGCTTCACTCTTGCTCAGGAGATAAGGAATGTGAATGGAGAGGTGCCCATTATTTTTCTNACGGCCAAAGCTCTTAAAGAAGATATTCTNGAAGGATTTAAAATAGGAGCTGATGACTATATAACCAAACCATTCTCAATGGAGGAACTTGTGTTCAGAATCGGTGCCATTNTGCGTCGTGTAAAAGGTAAAAAAGATAAGGANATCACTCTTTACAAAATTGGCAAGTATACTTTCGACACCCAGAAACAGGTTCTCATCGCTGACGACAAGACNCAGAAACTTACCACAAAAGAGTCNGAACTTCTTGCNTTGCTCTGTTCNCATGTAAATGATATNCTTGAAAGNAATTTCGCCTTAAAATCTATATGGATCGATGATAATTATTTCAACGCAAGAAGCATGGATGTTTATATCACCAAGCTCCGTAAGCTCCTTCGTGATGATCCGTCAATAGAGATTATTAACATTCATGGTAAGGGATATAAGCTTATTGCTCCNGAAGTTGAAACTGCTTCAGTCTCGGAATAAGTAGGTTCTTAAAATTCTTAACTCTACTTAATGATAAAATAATAACAAAGGCCCGAAGTTCTTTTGAGTCTTTGTTATTTTTTATATTTTTGCAAGAGAAAAAGAGTTAGAAACACGCATATTGTCATGAATAAGGTTTTACGGATACTTTATTTTATTTACCAATGGTTTATTGCCGGTCCTATTTTTGTTGTCGCTACATTCATTACTGCATTGATAACGGCTATCGGCTCAATGATAGGAAATCGGGAATTCTGGGGNTACTGGCCTCCTAAATACTGGTCACGATTCACCTGTTTCATTTTCCTCATGAGAGTAAAAGTGGTCGGACGGGAAAACATCGACAAAAACACCTCATACGTTTTTGTTGCCAACCATCAAGGAGCATATGACATCTGGTCGATTTATGGCTATCTTAACCATAATTTCAAATGGTTGATGAAAAAGGAACTTGAAAAAATATTTGCCGTAGGATGGGCCTGTAAAAGAGCCGGCCATGTTTTTGTAGACGATTCCAGCATTCATGGAATTAAGAAAACCATAACGGACTCTGAAGAAACCCTTAAAGATGGAATGTCTCTGGTGATTTTCCCGGAAGGGAGTCGTAGCTGGGATGGGAAAATGATACCTTTCAAACGAGGAGCATTCATGCTGGCCTCAGAGTTTGGTCTTCCTGTNGTCCCGATCACGATNGACGGCAGCTTTAAGGCGATGCCACGTTCCACTTACAATATGACTCCTGCAAAGATAACATTAACTATTCATAAGCCTATTTATCCAGGAGAAAAAGGTTTTAACACTAAACAACTTTTACTTAAATGTACAGAAGAGATACAGTCAGCACTTTCCTGACAATCGCCGGCTCCGACAACATGGGTGGTGCAGGGATTCAGGCAGATATAAAGACAGCCTCGGCTTTCGGAGTCTATGCNTCTTCNGTTGTGACTGCCATCACTGCTCAAACAAAAAAAGATGTTGCGGCCATTTTTCATACCCCTCTTGANTTNTTGGCATTGCAGATTGACACNATATTTGAATCCTTTCAACCTGATGCCGTAAAGATTGGTATGATACCNAGTCCTGANGCNGTNAATNTAATNGCNGANAGATTAAAACGGTATGGTGCTAAAAACATTGTNGTTGACCCCGTCATAGTCTCGTTNGAAGGTGAAACTTTGAAAGGAAGGAATAAGGAAATCTTTGATGAAACCAAAGATAAGCTTTTCCCTATTTCAACACTTGTCACGCCGAATTTTGATGAAGCTTTAGCCATAACAGGACTCGAACGCCTTGAAAGCGCTAAAGATTTTGGAAAAATCCTTTATGAAAAATCAGGGGCTCCGGCTGTCCTGCTGAAAGGAGGTGATAGTAAATCAGACTATTGCACGGATATATTGTTCGANGATGAAGAGACCCGTATGTTCCGACAATCTAAGATTTCTACCGATAAAACCCACGGCACAGGNAGNGTGCTTTCATCGGCCATAGCCTGCGGACTTGCAAAAGGATTCATACTTTCAAAAGCAGTAAGAATGGCAAAAGACTATGTGTCATTCGCCATTCAGAAGGGAGTGGATATGAAACTCGACTACGGAAATGGCCCTCTATATATCTTTAATAGATAGCTCCAATAGACAATGCACATATAGATAATGCACATATAGCCTTTTTACAATTAACATATGGTTCTACACAATTAGAAGCATATTAAACCATACTCCCCTTACCATCGTTATAACAGTAAAAGTAAAAAAGAAAAGAAATGCTACAATTTATAACTAATGAAAAGTCTCCCGTATCGGTTGTAGATCAGATAAAAGGGTTTATAAAAGGAGGAGGGCGATGGGTGCAGGTGAGAATGGATGATGCTNCGGATGAAGAAATAAGTAAAGTGGTNGAAGAGATTAAGCCACTGTGTCTGGAAGTTCAGGCCTTTCTNCTTCTGCATAATCGGGTGGAACTTGCAAAGACACTTGATGTAGGAGGTGTTCATTTGGAAAAAACAAGCATTCTCCCCTCTAAAGCCCGTCTCGAACTGGGCCCGGCGGCCGTGATCGGAGTTACAGCCAATNCTATTGACGATATAAAAGCAGTTCGTTCACTNGATGTGGATTATATCACTATCGGGCCGTATAAAGAATCCGATCTTTTTGATAAGTCTNTGCCTGTGCTTGGTCTCGATGGAATAAAGGATCTTGATTCAGACATGCAGAAACTTGAAATCAACATAGCCCATGTAGCAGCCGGTGGTGTCGGTAAAAATGATGTAAAAACTCTTCTTGANGCAGGAGTTAATGGAATTGCTGTCAGCAAAGATATCGCGTTTGCAGCAGATGTTAAAAAAGAGACAGAGGAATTCCTTGATATACTAAAGCCTTNTGAGAAATTCAGTGATGAAGCATAATTATTAACAACGGGTAAGTTTTTTACTTATCCANAAAACATATAAACCAATGAAATTCACACAACCACGTCTCCCCTATTCAGTTGATGCTCTGTCACCGGTGATTTCACCAATGACAATCGACTATCATTATGGAAAACACGAGAAAGCGTACATTGATACGCTAAACCAACTTATCGAAGGCACCGAATTTGAAGAGATGTCTCTTGAGGATATCATTCGTAAAAGCGAAGGAAAGATGTTCAACCAAGCTTCACANGCCTGGAATCATATCCTGTATTTCTTCCAGTTTTCTCCCACGGGTCAAAGAGAACCTATNGGAAATCTGAGAGATAANATCGATGAACAGTTCGGGTCGTTTGATGAATTCAAAAAGAAATTTGAAGAAGCCGGNCTCTCGTTATTTGGCTCCGGATGGGTATGGCTTTCAGCTGACTCTGATGGGAAACTGTTTATAACACAGGGNTCNAATGCTGAAAATCCTCTCACCAAAGGTCTGCGTCCGATTTTCGTATTCGATGTCTGGGAACATGCATATTATCTTGACTATCAGAATCGCCGAGGTGAATATCTGTCAAAACTTTGGGATATCGTGAATTGGGCCACCATTGAAAGAAGATATGAAGGGGAGGAATAAATTTCCTTTCAACAAAATAATTAGGGAAAGTTGCAGATTACATATTATTTGGANTCTGCAANTTTTTTATGCAGGTATCTTAGAGTNTGTTTACTTTTAACCATTAGATAAAAAAATTATATATNANAAGCATGTATTCNNACAANTAACTNTACTTTTTATATTATGCTGTCCTATAGCAGTTTAANCATCCTATTNCGGAATAAAGNATATGGATTGAATATTTTTTAACAAAAATCTTATGATAGAAATCTACTTATAATTGTTACATATATAATTGCTTTTTTGAGTATGTTTACTTTNAAAAGATTTTATTACAAAATTAACTACAAAAATGCTTTGTGATGAAATCATAAGATTTTCAAAGTATNTNAATCTCTTTAATAAGNAGTTACTAATAATTTTTGAACAAATAAAACGAAGTTATTCATGATATGATTTGAGCGCGGTGAGAAAGAGTTGACCTNGCGACTTAACGACACGCTCGAAGCATCCCCAAAAAACCAGTTTTAGCGTTCAGGATATTCCCGGTTAATCTGTTTAACTTATATCGATTGATTATTGGAATCTGCTTNGTTTAAAAGTAAGTACTCTTAAATTTTCCATTCAAAAATTTCAATCTAACAGATGCAAGAAAATAAGGATATTATTCCGGTGATTATTGAGGCCATTCAAGATAAAAAGGGACAAAAAATCACCACAATAGATTTTTCCGAAATAGAAGGAGCTTCTACCGGTGCATTTGTAATATGTCAGGGAAGAAGTACCTCTCAAGTTGCAGCGATAGCNGATTCCATAAGAGAGGAAGTCCTGGAAAAAACAGGTCGTAAACCTTATAATTACGATGGTTATCGGAATTCACAATGGATTATAATTGATTATGGCGACCTGATGATTCATGTTTTCCTTCCTGAAGTGCGCCAATATTACAATCTGGAGGATCTATGGAGCGACGGTAAAATCTTTTATGTTCCAGATATTGAATAAAATCTTACTTTAAATAAATAACCTACACTATATTTAGAATGGCTCAACCAAATAGAAATAGAAACAAGCGTCCTCTTAAAAACCTTTATTGGTTTTACGCTCTGATTATTCTTGCCTTGTGCGCCCTTTATTATTTTCAGGATGGTTCACAGGTAAAGACAGTTGATTGGACCACATTTGAACAGGGTGCCGCTCAAGGAGACGTTGATAAGATTGTTGTATTCTCAGAAAGCGGAACTGCAGAAGGATTTCTGACCAAACAAGGGGAAAAGAATCCTAAATATGAGTTTCAGAATGTGGTTGGAATTACCGATGCAAAAAAAATTAAGGCCACAATTCCATCAAACGATAAGATTCAAGATAAAATAGATCAATGGAATTCCGCNCTTGGGGCGGAAGGGAAACCTGAAATTAAGGTCACTTATGAAAAAGGGAGCGACCTGATGAAACTTTTCTGGTATTTCGGNCCCGTCCTGCTTATTTTTGCCTTCATGTATTTCATGTCAAGAAAAATGAGTGGTGGAGCCGGAGGNGGCGGTATTTTTAATGTGGGCAAATCCAAGGCACTTGTATTTGATAAAAACAACAAGACAAATGTTACATTCAAAGATGTTGCCGGACTTGCTGAAGCCAAAGTGGAGATCGAAGAGATTGTGGAGTTTCTTAAAAATCCACAACGATACACTGAATTAGGTGCTAAGATTCCACGCGGTGCTCTTCTTGTTGGTCCTCCGGGAACAGGTAAAACACTTCTTGCCAAAGCAGTTGCAGGNGAAGCCAATGTGCCTTTCCTGTCAATGTCAGGTTCTGATTTCGTTGAGATGTTTGTCGGTGTCGGAGCTGCTCGCGTGAGAGATCTCTTCAAGCAGGCAAAAGAGAAAGCTCCCTGTATCATATTTATCGATGAGATTGACGCAGTGGGTCGTGCTCGTGGAAAGAATCCGAACATGGGATCTAACGACGAACGTGAAAATACCCTCAATGCCATGCTTACTGAAATGGANGGCTTCCAATCCAACAGCGGTGTTATCTGTCTGGCCGCAACCAACCGTGCCGATATGCTCGATAAGGCTCTCCTGCGTCCAGGCCGTTTTGACCGACAGATATATGTCGATCTACCGGAACTTACAGATCGTATCGAAATCTTNAATGTGCATTTAAGAAATATAAAAGTCAACAGTAAGCTTGATGTAGAACAGCTNGCACGTCAGACACAAGGTTTCTCAGGTGCAGATATTGCGAATGTATGTAACGAAGCCGCACTGATTGCTGCAAGAAATAACAAACAGGAGGTGGATTGGGATGACTTCATGGGCGCAATCGACCGTATAGTGGGAGGTCTTGAGAAAAAATCAAGAATCATTACTGATGATGAAAAGAAATCGATAGCCACTCACGAAGCCGGTCACGCCACTATCGGATGGCTGACAAAATATGGCAATCCTCTTCTCAAAGTTACAATTGTTCCACGAGGCCGCGCTTTAGGAGCCGCCTGGTATGCACCGGAAGGACGACAGATAATGCCTACGCAGGCTCTTCTCGATGAGATGTGCGGTCTTCTTGGAGGTCGTGCTGCAGAAGAGGTTTTCCTTGGAGAAGTCGGCACAGGAGCAAGCAATGACCTTGAACGTTGCACTAAGATTGCGCGAGCTCTCGTTCTGGTTTACGGTATGAGTGAGAAACTTCCAAATCTAAACTACTCTGATTCAACCGGACAGGATATGGGCTTTACAAAACCATATTCGGAAGAAACNGCAAAGATCATTGATGATGAAGTGAAACGAATCATCAACGAACAGTATGAGAGAGCTAAAGATATTCTTCGTAAGTATGCAGCTCAACACAATAGNATTCGTGATCTTCTTGTAGAAAGAGAAGTGATTTTCCATGATGATGTGGAAGAGATTCTTGGCAAACGTCCCTGGAAATCCAGAACAGACGAGATCATGGAAATCAATAAGAAGGATGAGGAACGCAAAGCTAAGGAAGCTCAAGAAAACGATGAGCATGAATTAGACTCGCTTTTCAATAAAAAGCCCAAACCGAAAAAGCCCGTTGAGTCTGGAGAACCAAGCGATGAAGATCCGGGAACTCCTCCACCTTTCACAAAAGAATAAATCGTTATACTTGTTTAGCCGCATATTGAAAATGCGGCTAAATAAATATTTTTTTGAAAACTAATTGTTGTAAAATAGTTTCCCAATCCGTGAAATATTGGTCAAAAAGGGATATTATTATTCTTTAGGTTTCATAAGACCGGAGAAAATAACTAATTTTGCAATGAAATAATGAAANAATGAGATACCAATCTCATTTTAAAAATCGAATTACCAAAAATAAGATTTCACTGACTAAACAACAAATTATAATTATAAAGTCGACATGAAAATTAGAACAGTAAATGCGTTGATTCTGCCCGCTTTGGCAGCTTCAATGCTGCTTCCTTCATGTAAGGGAAAAGATGCGCAACAGCAGGGCGCTATGGTGCCGGAACTGGCAGTAATCACCGTTGGAGAGGAAGATACTCAGCTTGAAACCGGTTTTCCTGCCACCCTCCATGGAGAAAACGACGTTGAAATACGTCCTCAGGTTTCAGGATTTCTAACAAAAGTACATGTTCAGGAAGGGCAGCACGTATCAAAAGGTCAGGTGTTGTTTACAATTGATCAGGTATCGCTTCAAGCAGCAGTAGATGCCGCACAGGCTGCTGCTCAATCAGCACAGGCACAAGTCAATGTTGCCCAGGCAAATGTAAACACAGCCCAGACAAATGCGAACAATAATAAAATTCTTCTTGATAAGAATATCATCTCAGCTTCAGCTTATCAGACTTCGGTTGATGCGCTAAACGCAGCAAAAGCACAGTTGAACGCAGCCCGTGCAGGACTTCAACAGGCGAATGCTCAGGTTGTTTCCGCAAAAAAGAATCTCTCCTATTCTGCTGTTACAGCCCCGGTTTCAGGAGTTGTTGGTGTGATTGATAATAAGGAAGGATCGCTTGTCACTCCACAGACTCTTCTCACAATTCTTTCAAACAATTCTGACATCGAGGCTTATTTTTCGCTCAATGAAAAAGACATCCTCAGCTTGACAGATGATGGCAAACGTTCCATCAACCAAGCAATTGCAAAGATGCCGGAAGTAACACTTCTTCTTGCTAATGGTGAAAGATACAGTCGTCCGGGTAAGATTATCTCCATTTCAGGTGTAATCGATCCCGTCACAGGCTCTGCATCAGCAAAAGCTCTCTTCCCGAACCCTGATGGTATGATACATAGCGGAGCAACCGGTCAGGTGCTTATCCCCTCTTTGCGCACTAATTCAATCCTCATACCTCAATCCGCCACCTACGAAGTACAGAATATGAAATTCTGCTATGTAGTTGGCGACTCCAGCAAGGTTCATTCTGTGCCCATCACCATNGATCCTGAAAACGACGGAAAGAACTATATCGTNACAGGTGGCCTCAAACCCGGTGATGTTGTTGTCACTGAGGGTGTAGGTATCTCTGTAAAAGATGAAATGGTGATCAAACCTAAAAAATAAATAAGCATGCTCTGTCATAGGAGTTGCTTTTAAGAAGAGATAATATGAATATTTCAACTTTCATTAAGCGTCCGGTCCTATCTACCGTAATTTCGATTTTTATCGTGATTTTCGGTATATTAGGTCTTTTCTCCCTCCCAATCGAGCAATTCCCGGATATTGCTCCTCCGACGATCCAGGTTTCCACNACCTATACCGGAGCTAACGCTCAGTCGGTTCTTAACTCTGTGATTGCCCCTATCGAGGAGCAGATCAATGGTGCGGAGAACATGGACTATATGTATTCTACTGCCGCCAATAATGGTTCGGCCACTATTCAGGTGTATTTTAAACCGGGAACAGACCCGGATATGGCAGCCGTAGATGTGCAGAACCGTGTGGCAAAAGCCGCTTCGTTTCTCCCCTCTGAGGTGAACCAAGTGGGTGTTATCACTCAGAAAAGGCAATCGTCAATGCTTATGGTGTTCGACGTATATTCTGAAGATAAACAGTATTCGCAGGAGTTTATCGACAACTATATGGCAATCAACATCATTCCGGTTATCAAACGTGTATATGGTGTTGGTGATGCTACCGTGTTGGGTGCCGATTACAGTATGCGAATATGGCTTAAACCNGATGTAATGGCTCAGTATTCTCTGATGCCTTCCGATGTCACTGCCGCCCTTGCTGAGCAAAACATAGAGGCNGCTCCCGGTCAATTTGGTGAGCAGGGAAATCAGACTTTCCAATATGTGATGCGCTATAAGGGTCGTCTTCAGAACGAGTCGGAATTTGAAGATATCGTGATTCGTGCTCTTCCTGATGGNAANCTTCTTCGTCTGAAAGATGTGGCNGATGTCGAACTTGGTCGTCTTTCTTATGGTTTCAACACCACGATTAATGGACACACCGGATGTGCGGCTATCATCTATCAGTCAGCAGGATCNAATGCNACNCAGGTTGTCGAGGAAATTCAGAAAAATCTTGATCAGTTCCAGAAAGAAGCTCCGAAAGGGATAAAGATCACAACCACCATGAATGTCAACGAGTTCCTGTTTGCCTCTATCCATGAGGTGGTTAAAACTCTTATTGAGGCATTCGTACTGGTGTTCCTTGTAGTGTTCGTGTTCCTTCAGGATTTCCGCTCNACAATCATCCCGATGATTGCAATTCCTGTGGCCCTTATCGGTACGTTCTTCCTCATGTATATCTTTGGNTTCTCCATCAACCTTCTCACCCTCTCAGCTCTCGTGCTTGCGATTGCTATTGTGGTCGATGATGCTATTGTGGTGGTGGAGGCGGTCCATGCCAAGCTCGACCAAGGCTATACCTCGGCAAAAAGGGCTGCCATTGATGCAATGAATGAAATTACCTCTGCGTTGATATCCATCACCCTTGTCATGATGCTTGTGTTCATCCCGGTATCGTTTATGAGCGGTACGACAGGTGTGTTCTATCGCCAGTTCGGTCTTACAATGGCCATGGCAATCTTCTTGTCGGCTATCAATGCATTGACTCTTACGCCTGCTCTTTGTGCGATGTTCCTTAAGCCTCATAAGAACGAAGATGGTGAAGTTGCTCCCCTTTCAGAGAGAATGAAAGAGGCTTATTCTGCTGCCGGAGAAGTGATGAAAGAGACTTATAANAAACGGTCCTCACTCCGCTTCCCTCCCCTTGTAACATTCATTTTCCTTATTGCTGCAATCGTATTCCTTGTGCTCGGATGGTATGAATTTGAGAACGTTGCGGAGAGTGTGATTGCTTGTGTTGTGGCATTATTGGCAGTGATTGGTATTTTCACACAAGAGTTCAAGGATGCCTTCAACAAATATTTCGAGAAGCTTCATAACGTTTATCTTAAAGCTTCATCTTGGTTTGTAAAGCATAAAATTATCTCTGCAGCCACTGTGCTTGCTGCGATTGCTGTATTGGGATTCCTTATGACTACTACCCCTACCGGTCTTGTTCCCGATGAGGATACCGGTACAATCATGGGTGTTGTAAATATGCCTCCCGCTACTTCTCAGGAAAGGACAAAAGCAGTTATGGACAAGGTGGATAGCATTTGTGCCACTATTCCTGAAATTGATGTTCGAAACGTTATTACCGGTTTCAGCTTTATCGGTGGACAGGGTAATACCTACGGCTCGCTTATCATCAAGCTTAAGCCTTGGAGCGAACGTAAGGAAGCTTCTCAGAGTGCGGATGCAATCTTGGGTATGCTTTTCCAAAAAACAGCAGCAATCAAGGATGCTCAGATTATGTTCTTCAAGCCTCCTATGATTTCGGGTTATGGTGTCACCAACGGTTTCGAGCTTCGTCTTGAGGATAAGACCGGTGGTTCGCTTGATAACTTCTTCAAGGTTTATCAGCAGTTCATTGGAGCGCTTAATGCTCGTCCGGAGATTGCAATGGCATATTCTACCTTCAATCCCACGTTCCCCCAGTATCTTGTNGAACTCGATGTTGCAAAGATCAAGCAAGCCGGTTTGACACAGAACGCAATTCTTTCAGCTCTGCANGGTTATTATGGAGGTATGTATGTGTCTAACTTCAATAAATTCGGAAAACTTTACCGTGTAATGATGCAGGCAAATCCTGAAGCCCGCGTTTCTCCGGAGACATTGAAACGAATCAAAGTCAGAAATGGTGCTGACATGGCTCCCATCGATAACTTTGTGAAATTGACTCGCGTTTATGGTCCTGACATCATTAACCGATTCAATATGTTTACCTCAATTTCAGTTACGGGTTCNCCCGCTCCCGGATTCTCCTCGGGTCAGGCTCTTGAAGCTGTTTCGCAGGTTGCGGCGCAAACTCTGCCCATGGGATTCGGTTATGAATATGCCGGTATGTCTCGTGAAGAGGTGGCTAATGGATCAGGTTCGACAGCATATGTATTCGGACTCGTGCTTCTTTTCGTTTACTTGATTCTTAGCGCACANTATGAAAGCTACCTTTTACCTTTCTCTGTTATTCTTTCAGTGCCATTCGGTTTGATGGGATCGTTCGTCTTTGCCAAGATGATGGGAGTCAACAACAACATCTATCTTCAGATTGCGTTGATTATGCTTATCGGTCTTTTGGCGAAGAATGCCATTCTTATTGTTGAGTTTGCTATCGAACGAAGAAGAACCGGTCTCAGCATCATTAACTCTGCAATTCAGGGTGCATCCGACCGTCTCCGTCCTATCCTTATGACTTCGTTTGCGATGATTATCGGTCTTCTTCCGATGATGTTCTCTTCAGGAGCCGGTGCGAATGGATATATCGCCTTGGGTACNGGTGCTGTCGGTGGTATGTTGATCGGTATGATCCTTCAGCTTCTTGTCGTGCCTGCTCTATTCGTGGCATTCCAGATGATTCAGGAAAAAATCACTCCTCCGAAGTGGAAGGATACCGATAATAGCGGTCTTTCTTCTGAGATCGAACAATATAGTATTAACAAAGACTAAGATAAATTCCCGTATGACAGATGCTCTTGTGGCATCTGTCATACCACCTATCTTTATTTACAATGAATAAGTTATTAAAATATTCTTTGGTGTTTGCAGCTATGNNCTCCCTTTCAAGCTGCCACATCTACAAGAAATATGAGCTTCCTGCGGACAACAACGTTTACGTTTCCGATTTCAAGAAAGCCACAGAAANCGTTGATTCCACCGGACTTGATTATCTTAGATGGGAACAGGTCTTCACCGANCCNACTTTGCAATCATACATCCGNATGGCGCTCGACAACAACCGCAATCTTGATGACGCTCGTCTGAATGTAGAGATTGCCAATGCACAGCTTAAAGGTGCTAAATTAAGCTACTTCCCTTCTGTTGCTCTAAATCCGAATGGAGGCACAGCCAGCTATGGAGGCAGTCATATGAATTGGTCCTATACCCTTCCTCTTGCAATAAATTGGGAGGTGGATGTGTTTGCNAAAATTCTCAACCGCAAAAGAGGAGCACAGGTTTCCAAAGAGCAGATGTTGGATTATGANCAGGCTGTAAGATCTCAGGTGATCTGCGGTGTTGCAAAAACATATTATGCCCTTGTACTTCTAAATCAACAGCTCGACTTAACAAAGCGCACTGCTGCCATTTGGAAAGATCAGGTGGAATCTATGAAGCTTATGAAGGAGGCGGCTCGTACGAATGAAGCTGCTGTGGTTCAAAGCGAGGCCAATTATTATAGCATCCTTGCTTCCATCCCTGATATTGAGGAAGGAATCACCACTACCCAGAATGCTCTCTCTCTTCTGCTTGGTGTCTATCCTAAGGCTTGGACGGTAAGTTCGGATCTTAATTTTGAACTCCCTGTTTCAATTGCCAACGGTGTT
Source organism: Bacteroides sp. (assembly GCA_014801535.1). Taxonomy (GTDB): domain Bacteria; phylum Bacteroidota; class Bacteroidia; order Bacteroidales; family Muribaculaceae; genus Lepagella. The sequence goes on along the minus strand of JAAVEA010000001.1, from coordinate 119,211 downwards.
CCGGTTTCTTATCTCGCTTCTCGTCCTGATGTCAGAGCGGCAGAAAGAGGATTGGCAGCGGCTTACTATTCCACAAANAGTGCACGCGCAGCCTTCTATCCCTCTCTTAATATATCTTCCAACGGAGGGTTCACTAATCTTCTGGGAAGTCTCATCACCAACCCCGGCAAATGGTTCATTCAGCTTGCCGGTTCGCTTTCAGCTCCNCTATTCTCCCGAGGACAGAATATCGCCACTCTTGAAGCGGCAAAGGCTCGTCAGAAGCAGGCAATGAACGCATTTGAAACATCCATAATCTCTGCAAGCTCAGATGTGAGCAATGCTTTGGCTTCTTACAAAGCCAGCGAGGAGAAACGAGAGGNACTCGTGAAACAGGTTGAAAGCCTTGAGAAATCTGTGGAATATACTCAGGAACTCTTCACTCTTACTCAGCAGACCACCTATCTTGAGGTGCTGACTGCGCGTTCNTCTCTTTTGAATGCTCAGCTGGCAAGCCTTAGTTGNTGGCACAGTAAAGTGGCAGCTCTTATCAGCCTTTATCAGGCNGTAGGCGGCGGACGCTAATTGAACACTTTAAAATCATTATACTATGCAAAAAATCAGTCCATTAGCCTTTATTCATCCGGATGCTCAGATTGGCGATAATGTCACCATCAGCGCATTTGCCTACATTGACAAGAATGTAGTGATCGGCGACGACTGTGTGATCTGCCCTCATGTAAGCATTCTTTCTGGTGCACGTATCGGAAAAGGGAATGTATTCTTTGAAGGGAGTATCATTTCAGCCTCTCCTCAGGATTTTAGATGGAAAGGCGACGATAGCTATGTTGTGATCGGCGATAATAATAAATTTCGCGAACATGTGATCATCAACCGCAGTATCCACCCTGGAGGAGAAACCAAGATAGGAAACAATTCCTTTATCATGGCTCAGTCGCATATCGCCCACGATTCTGTAATCGGNGACTGGGTGGTGATTGGAAATGCAGTGAAGATTGCCGGAAATTGCAAGATCAACAATTACACCATCTTGTCTTCCAACGCCCTTGTGCATGAGAATTGCGAAATCGGAGAATGGGTTCTTATCAAAGGAGGATGCCGTGTCAACAACCATGTGCCTCCCTTCGTGATCATGGCCCACAATCCAATTGAGTATTATGGTGTGAATGCCTATGTGCTCAAAAAGGGAAAGAAATCCGACGAGTTAATCAATGAGATTGCAAAATGCTATCGTCATATCTACCAGACCAACACTTCTCCCGGAAATGCATACAAACGTATCATCTCGGATGTGGAGGAGAGCAAAGAGCGTCAAGAGATTCTTGATTTCTTGAAAGGACATAATTACAAGCTTGCAGCTCTTCCCGATATCACCGGAGAGGAATAAGCCGGAGTCGGGCGGATATTCTTAAAATATATTCAAGACAACTTAGAATATTATCAATAAAAAGGGACGGTTTGACCGTTCCTTTTTTAATTTTTAACAAATCCCTATTATTGAATATTCAAAATGTTTAATTAATTTTGCGAAAGCATTGGCGAAGGATTTCTTTTCTTCCCAAGTAATCTTACATCACCTGATTATCTCTTAAAATGGATTTAAAGAAATTACTGACACGCGCTCTCTCCGGTCTCGTTTATGTGCTTATAATAGTTGGTTGTATTCTTTGGGGCTATCCGGGATTGGCGATTCTCGGAGTGGTGCTTGCGATTCTNGCTACCTTCGAANTGGAAAAGATATGCCATGATATTAANTCCCGAACCAAGCCTTTGATTATAATAGATATCTTAGGGGTGGTTGTCCTATCCCTGTCTTTTAATAANTATATCCCTGTTTTCCCCTTGGTTATCTGGCTTTGCATAATAATGGCCAGATTTATTGTGGAATTATACATAAAAAACAATAATCCCGTAAAAAGTCTCGCTCATTCAATGCTTGCTCAGATATATATCGGTGTCCCTCTGGCATGTATGGGAGCTACAGCATTCATTATGAATCCCAAAGTGATCCTTATTGTCTTCATGATGCTATGGATTAACGATACGGGTGCATATATTGTAGGAAGCATGATAGGTCGTCACAANCTTTTTGAACGAATCTCTCCNAAAAAATCATGGGAAGGATTTTTCGGAGGTGTTATTTTCAATCTTATTGCAGCAACGCTTTTCTGCTACTGCTCGGATACATTTATGGGACTTCATTCTGATATAANACAATGGATCGGACTAGCAGTGATTGTAACAGTTTTCGGCACTTTGGGTGATTTAATTGAGTCAATGTTCAAACGCCACTTTAATATCAAGGATTCCGGTAATATTATACCGGGACATGGGGGAATTCTCGACCGTATTGATTCTTTCCTGCTTGCTATGCCGGCTGTGTGCGTTTTCTTCGCCTTTATGTATCTGTTTAGNTAATTTAAATGTTCNTAAAAAAACGTTCAGGATGCAAGTNGCATCCTGAACGTTTTTTTTATGAATATTATCTGATAATCCTCCTTCAGATGAAGTATNGCTATTCAGCCATTAAAGATTCTATTGTAAGTGGCATCACCGCTTAAAAGTAGTTGCCATGTCTATTTAACCCTGAACCAATAGCCGGCTGAAATCATTATCGACATGGAGTTTGATCCGCGGATATTTTCCGTCCTTCCTGACTTAAGCACATTTCCCAATCCGTAATAGAATCGTCCTTCAAGATAGACAGAATGAAGTCGTGTAATATTGAACTCACCTCCTATTCCTGCCGAAATTCCATAATCCACTTTCGGATCCGCATTCATGAGATACTGATACGTGTTGCGTAATGGAAACCCGGAGATACCGCTTACATTTTTATAATCAAAATTTGATTTTGTACTCTCCCCTATCATAAATCCGACTTCAGGACCGGCATTAAAAAAGAATCTTCCTCTTCGTCCGAAATAGATATGAGCGAGAAATGGAATCTGNATATAATTGAGTGTTCGCGAATAACTGTANGGAGCCTCTTCAAAATTCTCTTTCCATCCACGCTGTTCGAAATTCACCTCCGCTATCAGACCGAAATGATTCTCCTCTATATATCTGAACGTTAATCCCGCGTTCCCACCAAGAACGAAACCTTGCTTAACACTTGGAGTAAAATTTACTCTTGAAAGATCAACTCCCCCTTTTACTCCCACTGAGATATTGGCATTGTAATGGGTCTGTGAGAATATAGGGAAAGATGAGCAACAAGCACCTAAAGCCAAAATGGCTGCCTTAAGTCCTATGGAATGTTTAGAAAATAATCTTTCTTTCATTTTATTTTCTGCTTTTCGATAGTTCCATATGGGGTAAATCTGACAAGATATGCCATCGGATTTATTAATCCACTCCAATTTGACGTACGCATNAGCGCAAAATCCGACTGCACGGATGTCCTGCTCTCCTTGAAGGCATTAATATCTCCATCAGTGGCAACCAACGAAGGAATAAAATATACCGCTTCATCATATCCCATTGTGGAATACATAGGGAATGATTTGGCAGGAGTCATATTGAATAATGAACTATACGACTCAAGAAAATCTTTTGCATCAGAAGAATTCTTATCNTAATAGAACCGTGCTGGAATCAAGACATCAGCCTTCTGAAACGCTTCCTTCATTGCATCGTCATAAACTATCCAATTGGGACGTCCGAGAAAACCTATTGATGTTTTGAAGTTCTCGTCACGGAAATCAACCATTTTTTCAAGGAGCTGTGATATTTCATCTTTCTTTGATAGATTACCGAAAACAACATATTTTGCCTCCGGTATAACGGAAATATCTTTCAATTCATCAGGAGCAGTGATTCGTATAATCTTGCTCTTATNCCATTTGGTTTCAAATGTAGAAAGAAGAAGATCATTCGCATCGTTCTCTCCTCCGATTATAATTAAATTTGCGCCCGGGTAACGAGACATCATCTCATTTACAATTCCCTCATTGAAATAATTGGAAGGCGTAAGGATATTGATAAAATANGGATTTGAAAGATATGTCTCATCCTTNAGGTCGAAAGTATTGATTACAGGCACCTGACTCACCATCGCATAATCTGCAAGAAAAACCGGAGTGTTCTTTTCATATGTTGTAAAAAGAATAGTAGGATTGAAATTTCCGAGACTATCGATTATCGCGTCAGAAGACNTTCTACCGTCTAAGATTTTAAGATTGATTCTATAATCAGAATTTTTAAGTTTTTCNACACCTGTAAGAAAACCTCTTGTAAAATCAAGGTCTATCTTGGAAGCGGGATTGTTCATCAAAACACCGACTCTTATCTCTTTCATAGAATCTGTGGTTGAAACTATACGATGAAGATCATCATATATCTCCCCCACACCNGTCAATGTAAGCTCACGAGGATCTTCTGTTACAATGGTTTTATAAACGGANTCAACTCCGAATTCCGGAATGCCNATTATCTGATTGGATTTGAGATTAGATGTTCCGTTGTTTGCTTTGCGCAGGTCATCCACACTCACNCCNGTCTTCTCTGCAACAGAATCCCACGTGTCTTTCTTCTCGACCTTATAACTTGAAAATCCCAGTACTGTCGGCTCTTCNACATATTTGGTCTCAACCTTTACACCTTCACCTATGTCGGGAATCTTTATAATCTCACCTGCTTTGAAATTATTTTCCGATATACCGGGATTGAGATTGAGGATCGCGGCTACAGTTGTCTTGAAACCTTTCGCAAGCTGATATAGGGTATCGCCTTTTTTTACAGTATAAAACTCCGGATTACCTTTTTTATCTATATCCACTTCAGCGGAATCCTTTATTCTAAGCAATTCTCCGGCTTTAATACCGCTTCGNCTACCNGGATTAAGNGAATAAAGCTTCTCAATCGGCATATTATACATCATTGAGATGCTATAGACAGTCTCCCCCTTCTTCACNAGATGAGTCACAGGATGAATCGAGTTCTCAGACATNACATCGTCGATATTCTGGGATTCCTTGCCATTAGCTATGTCAGAAGGGGTATATGCACAAGGATAATACACCTTTGTTCCCTTCTCCATNGGACTCAACACCTTGGAATTTATACGCATAAGTTCCTCAAGATCCCAATTGAAATCGTTGGCTATATTAAAGAAAGTCTGATTTTTCTTGGCTTCATAAACATAATACTGTTTCCCAAGCACTTCTACAACCGGCAGTTTGACTTTATTCGTCTGACCTAAAGTTGTGAAGGCAATCACTCCGATTCCTATGGCAGATAGATGTTTAATATGCTTCATTTTTATTTTTTGCCTGTTTTCAGCGGTTTAGCTTTTCCACATAAGTTGTTTAAACTACTCCCAAATCAAATACAAAATTAACAAAATATCTTCATATTATANGATATTTGCCAATATATTTGTATTTTTGTCTGATTGTAGGTATATTTTTTAATCCCCTTTATATGATTAAAAGTAAGAGTCCATCCAATAAAGGGGAGTGAAGTAACTCATCAGCGTAATACCCAATCATCGATATGCGTAATTGCTGAGTGATTATGGAATGAAAGAGTAAGAGTCCATCCAATAAAATCAAGTTAAAGTAAAAATAACTCCTATTATAGGTATGACACAGAAAAAAGCAACTTTCAGCAGTAAGATTGGATTGATAGCCGCCACAGTTGGATCGGCTGTCGGATTAGGGAATATATGGCGGTTTCCGGCAGAAACACAATCTAACGGAGGAGCCGCCTTTCTTTTTATTTATATCCTTTGCCTTATAATATTGGGAGTGCCTGTTATGCTTGCGGAATTCTCATTAGGTCGAGGCTCCAAATCAGATGCTGTAGGTGCNTTNATTAAATTGAAACCCAACACTCCCTGGTGGCTTACCGGAGCGCTCGCNGTTCTCGCATCCTATCTAATATTGTGCTTCTACATGGTAGTGGCGGGCTGGACCTTTGAATACCTATGGCAGTCATTGACCGGCGACCTTTATGCTATTGATGCAGCCAAAATGGGGATGGATGAATCTTTCCATGCAAAGATGGAAAGCTATATATGTGCAGATATACCACCTCTGATCAACCTTTATGTGCTCATAGCTGTAAATATAATCATCCTTTTATGCGGAGTACAGAAAGGGATCGAACGTCTATCAAACGTGCTCATGCCGCTGCTATTCCTGCTCCTTCTTATTTTCTGTGGTGTTTCTCTTTCTCTTCCTAATGCATCTGAAGGTCTGAAGTTCTTCCTGTCGCCCGATTTCAGCAAGATCACTCCGGGGGTGATCGTAAATGCTTTAGGGCAGGCTTTCTTCTCATTGAGTCTCGGAATGGGTATACTCATCACATATTCATCATATTTTCCTAAAGACACAAAACTTACCAAAACAGCACTTACCGTTTCTCTTCTCGATTTGCTTGTGGCAATCATGATGGGAGTAATAATTTTCCCGGCCGTTTCAAGTTTTGGTCTTGACAGTGCCGTTTTGCGTGGCACCACTCTTGTATTTGTAACTCTTCCGGAGATTTTCGCGCAAATGCATTTCACACAACTATGGTCTGTATTGTTTTTCTTACTTCTGTTTGTGGCGGCTCTCACCTCTACCATTTCTATTGCCGAGGTTTCCGTGGCATGGTTACAGGACAGATTCAAAAAGAGCCGAAAGGCCGCAACCATGATCGTCATGCTACCNCTGTTTGCCCTCAGTTCACTATGCTCNCTTTCCTTCGGCTCATTAAATGGAGTTAAAATCGCCGGTATGACAATTTTTGATTTTCTTGATAATATGGCAACCAATATTCTCCTCCCTATTGTCTCGATACTGGTTTGCATATTTATGGGCTGGATAGTAAGAAAGGACTTTATGCGNAAGGAGATAACCAATAACNANAGTCTNAANGGGAAATATTANCCTTTAATCNGCTTTGTNGTAAAATTCGTTGCTCCNCCCTTAATTCTTTTGATTCTCCTTTCATTCTTTATTAAGTTTTAATCTGAATATATTATAAACNATAAAAAAGATGGTGTGTCAATTTTTTTACAATTTGACACACCATAATTTTTGCTTTTATAAATTGTTGTAATCAGGAGAGAATGTATCTCCACCTCTGAGATTACCGGTTGATGCACCTTTTTTTAGCCATCTCACTCGCTGATCTGATGTGCCATGGTTAAATGTTTCAGGCACTGCATACCCTTGTGCCTGCTTCTGAAGATAGTCATCTCCAATCTTAGAGGCAGCATTAAGGCCCTCCTCGATATCTCCCGGTTCAAGACTGTTAAACTTTCGGTTATCATGATAGGCCCATACACCGGCATAGTAGTCGGCTTGCAGTTCGGTACGCACGCTGATCCGGTTAGCCTCCTTTTCCGGGAGTTGTCTCATAGCGTTGTGTGTTTCATCAAGTGTTCCCAATAGATTCTGAACGTGATGCCCAACCTCATGCGCAATCACATATGCATAAGCAAAATCACCTCCCGCACCCATATTCTTTTCCATTTCCTCAAAAAAGGAAAGATCGATATATAATGTTTCATCTGCCGAACAATAGAATGGACCCACAGCGGAGGTAGCGTTTCCGCACGCTGATCTTACAGAACCTGTATACAATACCATCTTGGGGTTCCGATAGGTCAGCCCGGCTTTACTGAATTCCTCTTTCCATACATCTTCTGTTCCAGCAAGAATAACCTTGGCAAACTCCTCATATTCCTTTTCTTTCTCCGGTGAAAGCGTTGATTGCACCTGATTGGTATTTGATACGAGGCCACCTGACTGATTTAAAACTTCCAATGGATTTCCTCCGGCAAGCCATATTATCAATGCTGTGACAATTAAACCGCCTATTCCTCCTATTCCTGCAACCTTACCTCCGCTTATTCCTCTACGATCTTCAACATTGCTACTCGATCTTCGTCCGTTAAGTCTCATATCTACTCCTTTTCTTATATCAACAACGGCCTGTCTTTTACAGGCAGGCCGTTATATCTTTAACTTCAAATGATACTTATTTTCCCTGAATAAGTGCGTTCTAAAGAAAGAACTTATCAATAATTATCAGGTCTGATTTCAAAGAAAGCTTGCGGATGTTTACAAACCGGACATACCTCGGGAGCCTTCTTTCCAAAATGNATGTGACCACACTCACGGCACATCCACATGCGGTCACCTTCCCGTGAGAATACNATACCTTCTTCAATATTNCTGAGAAGCTTGCGATAACGCTCCATATGTGTTCGCTCAATNTCNCCTACGCGCTCAAANAGACGGGCGATATCATTGAATCCCTCTTCTTTGGCAACAGCAGCGAAATCCTTATACATATCTTCCCATTCGTATTCCTCACCGGCGGCNGCATCTTTAAGGTTATCAATTGTGCCGGGGACATCTCCGCCATGCAAAAGTTTAAACCATAACTTTGCATGTGTATGCTCATTATGTGCGGTTTCTTCAAAAATTGCACCTATCTGCTGATAACCATCCTTCTTTGCCTGTTTCGCATAAAAAGAATATTTTACACATGCCTGTGATTCTCCTGCAAATGCCTTCATAAGACATTCTTCCGTGCGACTTCCTTTTAGTTCTTTCATTGATATAGTTTTTTTGAATTTCTTTTCCTATTTTAACACAGATTAAAAATTAAAAGTTCAATGTAAAGTCTAATAAACATAAAAAAAGAGCCGATCCCAATGGGAACCGGCTCAAAATACATTATCAACAAATAGGTTATTCCTTCACACCTTCCATGATAACCTGAATACGATTCTTTCCATTGTAAAGGTTCTTCATGAACGTATTCATCTGATCAAGAGTAACATTCTCAATTGCAGTCTTCCCGTTAGTAATGTCATTCACTCCACGCAGATAAAGGCTGAGATTATTTTTCCAATAGTTATTGGTGCGGACAGCATTTTCATACTGCTTTAATGTAGCTTCTTTTACCTTATTGAAGTTTTCAGCATTTGTACCGTTTTCGAGAAGTTTCAAAAGCTCTTCGTTAGCACGCGATATCATTCTTTCCTGCTGAGCCTGATTTGTGGAGAAGGTGTATACAAGATTCCACTCTCCTGTGACAGGCGACATATAAGCNAAAGCGTGAGGACTATATGTTCCACCCTCCTCTTCACGAAGAGTTTCGGTATATACATTTCTAAGCAATGCGCCGATCATCTCCATCTTCTTGGCATTTTCTATGCTATAAGGAATGTTGGTGTCGCTGAGAAGATCATAAATATGAGTGGCAGGTGCCTGCATAGGTTCCTTCCATTCATCCTTAATCTGTCCTTTAGCTGTAAGCAAAGATGTAACTTTCTTAACATCGGTGAGATTATTTGCGTCTGCAGGAAGAGTAGCGATATACTGCTCAAGAAGCGGCTTCAATGTCTCAACATCTACATTTCCTACAAAAAGGAATGTGAAGTCAGCGGCATTTTTCATTGCTCCCTTAACAAAATCAAGCGTAGACTTATAGTTTACCTTATCAACATCTGCCAGTGTAGGCAAATTGAACAAAGGATTGTTATCATGTGACGCCTTATTAATATTCTTTGAGAAAGTATACAGAGGATTAGATTCCTGAGCCTTTAAAGAAGTACGACTCATTTCAAGCGAAGTTGCAAATGCCTCTTCATCAGGAGAAAGTTCTGTAAATGATGCATATACTGCCTCAAGAAGATACTTCAGATCCTTCACACTTGCAGAGCCCTCAAGAGAATTGGTTACGTTGCCTATACCGAAACTGAATCCGACATTCTTTCCTGCAAGATACTTGCGAAGCATTGTCTTATTGAAGTTTCCGAGTTTACTAACATCATAAGCGTCTTCGGCAAACATTATTTCTAATGCCTTTGATTCTGGATAAGCCTGTTTACCACCCTTAGAGAATGCGGTCATCAAAATTTCATCTGCTTTGAAGTCAGTAGGCTTCACAACAACCTTCACACCATTGGAAAGAGTCAGCTCTGTTGTTCCAAACTCTCCCTCTTTCTGCGACACAACCTTACCGGGTGCAGGAAGATTTGTAATCATCGGGTCGGTTATGACCTCATCAACATACGCTTCATATTCAGCGTTAAGTATTGACTGAAGATTACCAACGAACTGATCTTCCGCAATCACTTCCATTCCGTCCTTACGAGGTTGAGAAACCACGATAACCTGGTTCTCTGAGGTCAAAAGTCCTTTTACAGCCTCATTAATGCCCTGAACCGGAATCATAGGAAGAATCTGCTTCGCCATCTCATATTCAGCCTCAGCACCGGGATAAGGAGTATTATCGATAAAATGACGATAAAGAAGCTCACCGAACATTCCGGAATTTGAATTATTACGTTCATTGTAGAAATTCTCATAACCGGCAAGCATCTCATCGCGNGCCCTTTCAAGCTCGGAATCAGTGAAACCTGTCTTACATGCACGTGCCACGATGCTCATCGCATCGCTGAATGCCTTTGTAATTTCTGTTTTACCGATTACAATTATATCGAAAGCAGCCTTTGTTTTTGAAACCCAGAAATCACCGAATCTTACCCCGGCATATGCGTAATTACATTCCGGTTTCTCGCTGAATTCTTTAAGACGATTATTAATCATGGTTGCAATCAGATTCTCTACGATATCCTGCTGGAAATAGAGTCCTGTATTTCTTAATTCCAGAGGCAGTTTATCCATCTTGAATGATAGATCAACCCGAGGGAACTTAGTTTCAGGATCATCAAAATAAGCGAATATCGGCTTTTTATTGTCAGAAACNTTGGGATATTCTCTTTCTGCAGCATTCGCGGGCATCGGAATCTTTGAGAAAAGGTCAATCACCTTCTTTTCCATTTCATCAGCATCGAAATCACCGACNATAACTATACCCTGCTGATCCGGACGATACCATTTTTTGTAATAATCCCTGATTTCAGAATATGGGAAATTACGAACTATATCCATTTTTCCAATTACCGACTGCTGATACTGATACTCACTATAAATCTTCGGCAGCACTGATTCAGTCAAACGGAAATCCGCATTGTTTCTCGAACGCCATTCCTCCTCGATCACACCACGCTCTGCATCAATTTCAGCATCTTCGAGAAGAATCCCGCAGCTCCAGTCGTGAAGNCAAAGCAGCACACTGTCCATAAGATTCTTATCGGTGGTATTGACATTATCGATATTATAGACGGTTTCATCGAAATATGTATATGCATTGATGTCGTAACCAAAACGTATACCCTTCGACTGAAGATAGTTGAGCATACTCTTCCCGGGATAGTTGGTTGTGCCGTTAAAAGCCATATGCTCAAGGAAATGAGCCAGACCAAGCTGTGTCGGAGCCTCAAGAGTAGAGCCTACCTTCTGTGCGATATAGAAGTTGGCACGATCTTTGGGGTGTTCATTATGAAGGATGTAATAAGTGAGCCCGTTGTCAAGCTTTCCGCTCTTCACCGATGGATCCAATGGGATCTGCGGCACTTGAGGCATNTGGGCACTCATGCATAACGCTGTAAGTATAAACATCGCCATGCTCAAAGCTTTCCTGATCATAAACTGTTAGTTTTAATTAATATTATGGTTGATTTGAAATCTTATATAATCCCCGTCACACATCAACTGTCTGAAGTCACTCTCNGCCGAATATTTATTTATACTTCCCATTCTTTGTAATCAGAAAGGGNCTTTAAATATGTATTCTTTATATAGACGCTTCAAAGGTTAAAGAATTACACAAAAATAGCTTTTTTTTTCTACTTATCAAAAAATAATAACATTTTATNAAGCGGAAANNCCGATATTCATNCCTTCTCATTATATAATTCCGTTCATAAGAGCATATAATGACAATCCCGATACAGATTTTATACCAAGCTTAGCCGATATATTCTTTCTATGAGTAATGACTGTGTTCACTGAAATGGATAAGCGGTCTGCAATCTCTTTGTTGGTNTTACCCGACGCAACTTCTTTCAATACTTCTTTCTCTCGCACCGATAACTCACCCGACATCTCCCCTTTTCCGGTCGGCTCTTCAAGCACTGTTCTTAACATGAGTGACAGATCGTCTTCCGTAGTGTTTCTGAAAATTTGTCTGAGAGAAGAACCTGTACCCTCCTCTTCTCCNGTATCATGTGATTGTGGTTTCTCATCAGGATTCACCAGAATGATACGACCCCGNCGCGGCATAAAGAATTCTATATGCTGAGNGAATATCGACACCCCAACTGTAAACAGATCCGTTTTATCTGCATCACATANCAATTCCTCAAACCTATTGTAAACGCATATTTCAACCGGCGTCATGTCTGTTACAGGGATATTGGCGATCAGACCCTTTATCCCCATTGCTTCNAGTGAGGATAATCCGATAATGGCTATTCTTGACATAACGGTTTTAAAATTCTGTCGCGTATTCTATTATTCTGTTGTATATCCTTCTCAAGGGTAACAAGAGCCGAAACTACGGCTACACATAGGTTGTGATCATAGATACCGCGCAAATGAATTACGAAGAAATTTATCAAGTCGCTTATTTTTTCCTCGAGCACGTGATTATCATACGGCATACGGAGGCTTTCGGAAGCTCCCTTTATATCCGACATCACATCATTATTTCTCAGCACCGGAAACCAATGAGTAAGATCTGTATTGATAACACCTAAAAGCTCTTCCTTAACTTCTATAAAGAATTTTTGCAATAAACTTAGATTGGATGATTTATCCTTTGAGTCGCTTTTAGACATCAACAAAGAGAAATGGCGATCTATATTGGGCAAAAGAACATGACTGTAATAATAGTCTGTCTTCTCAAGATAGTCCAATAATCTTTGAAGACTGACCCTACCTTCAATTCCTTCCGGAAAATAGTTGCGGTTAAGATAAGTATTTACAATTGCAAGGAACAATGTCTCATCAATTTCATGTGTCTCGCAAATTGTCTTGATCGTGGAATCTCCGACACCCAAATAAACTCCGAAACGGTTTACGACCTGAATCACCGAAGGATCGTAAAGTATCACATCACANAATTTGGAATCTCTACTATATACCGGCATAAATTTTGAAACTTTAAGCGCTGCAAAATTAATTAGAATCTTTGAATGAATTGCATCATTCAAGATTTAAATTGTATTTAAGAGTGTGTTTCTAAAAAGAATAAATCTAATCAAGAAACCCCGGAATCTGAAAATAAGATTTCCGGGGTGTCAAATTCTTTCTAAGAATCCACACGATAAAATGGTTTATTTAATTCTTATGACGGTTTTCTGCGTAATAACCATATCCATCTTTACATCATGAGGTTCAGCTGGAATCTCATCTACAATCTGAAATTCATAACCTACTCCCACTTTAGTGGCTTTAGTNGTAGCAAGAAGNCGATCGTAGAANCCTTTTCCTCTTCCGAGTCTGTTTCCCGAACGGTCATATGCCACCGCAGGAACAATAACAAGCTCTATATCCTCAGCCGGGACAGTATTATTACCGGTTGGTTCCTCTATATGAAAAGCACCGAGTTCCAATCTCGACTCATCATATGGTAAAATCTCCAGATTGACACCATTGACTCGTGGAAGATAGAAACTCTTTCTACCATGCCATTTATCAAGGAAACGATGAGTGGAAAGCTCATCGGGTAGAGAGTGATACATCAGTATTCTATCGGCAAGTAAAAAAGCCGCCGTTTTCTCTAACTGCTCAAACACCTCATCTGCAGCGCTCATTTTTTCTGCTTCCAGAAGCATTGAACGCATGGCTTTTATTTTCCTTCTTATTTCGTTTTTTTCCATAGTAAGATTTATTTTAAATTAAGGAATTTCTCACTGTTGCTTTTTAAGCAAAGTATTTGATTGTCCGGTAGTGAGTATATTCTTTGCTTTCTCAACCGTGGAGTCCTTTTCGTTAAGAATCTCGATAAACGCTTCATACCCTACAAGATCACGGGCAAGCACCGCTCTCAGTTGATTTAACAATAAATCGCGGGATTGGTTGATATAATACCACCTTGCCGGAAGTCCTTGTCCCACGGCCCAATCTACAAACAAAGTAAGCAAAGAGTCTTCTCTCGGAACTATACGATTCATATATGCCAGAGTTTTCTCTTTCATCAACGGCCGATACTTTTCCGCCATCTCATGACAGAATTTCTGGATCAGACCCTTATTTACCGCCTCAATATAGTATGAGGAATAGCCTAACGTATCCTCGGGCACAAAAATATCAGGCATTATCCCTCCTCCTCCATAAACGGTTCTACCTGCCGAAGTGGTAAATTTTTTGGATTTATCAAATTTTATACTGTCTTGTGAATAAAACTCTCCATGGTTATATCTATCTACTATATCAAGCTCATATTTACCATCTTTACCACGCTTGTATTCTTTCTGAATTGATCTGCCCGAAGGGGTGTAATAGCGTGCCACAGTGAGTCGGATGGCAGAACTGTCGGGAAGTTCGGTCTGATTCTGGACAAGTCCCTTACCGAACGACCTTCTACCAATTACAAGCCCCCTGTCGTTATCCTGCATTGCCCCTGCAAATATCTCCGAAGCTGAAGCCGAAAATTCGTTTGTAAGCACTGTTATCTCTGCATCCTGAAAACTACCGCTTCCGTCGCTCACAGCAATTGTCTCATTCTCGGGAGTGCGTCCTTTGGTATACACTATCATTTTTCCCCCAGGGAGAAACTCGTTGGCCATAAAGATAGCTTGATCCATATAGCCTCCTGAATTATTGCGTAAATCCACAATAAATCCGGTTGCACCCTTCTCTTTCAATTTCGAGAGAGCATTCAGAAACTCCGAATAAGTGGTTCGTGCGAACTTGCTAACCTTGATATAGCCTGTATTGTCGGCTATCATGTAAGAAGCATCTACACTGTTTGAAGGGATTTCCCCCCGTGTCACCTCATATTCAAGAAGACTGCGGCTATTTGACCTCTTCACCTTTATCTTCACTTTCGTCCCCTCTTTCCCTCGCAAAGTTGAGAAAACATCCTCGTTGGATACATTCGCACCGCTGAGCTGTTTCCCATTTGCTTCAATAATCCTGTCACCGGGCAGGAGACCGACTTTTTCCGCAGGCCCTCCGGCCACCACTTCAATTACATTGACGGTGTCATTAATTATTTGGAAAGAGACACCCACGCCTCCAAAGGAACCGGCAAGTTCATCATTAGTCTGAGTAAGTTCGGAGGCAGGAATATATGCGGAATGAGGATCAAGCGACATCATTATATCGGGGATTGATTTCTCCAAAAGAGAATCAATGTCTATATCATCCACATATTGTGATTCAATCAGTCCAAGTATAGTCTGCAACTTCTCCTGAGTAGGAGAGATACGTCGCTTTTCAACAAACCGGCCAATGAAAATGCCACCGATAATTCCTGCACAAAGCACTATCGGTAGCAATATATATCCAAAATTTCTTTTTTCTCTCATGTCATTTCATTAACAGGGGTCATCCAATTCCTCGATAGCATTAGATTTGCCCGATAATCAGTCAAGCGGAAGATGCACTGTTTCAATTCCGGCCTTCTCCAATAGATCAAGACCATCAGTAATTCTATATAGTTCCGAAAAGACCACTCGCTTTATTCCTGACTGTATGATCAGCTTCGAACATTCCATACAAGGACTTGCCGTAACATAAAGTGTGCTTCCTTCACTTGAATTGTTGCTTCTTGCAACCTTCGTGATGGCATTTGCCTCAGCATGGAGCACGTATGGAAACGTGACGCCTTCAGGACTCTCGCACAAATTAGGAAAGCCGGAAGGTGTGCCATTAAAGCCATCTGAGATAATCATCTTGTCTTTAACAATCAGGGCTCCGACCTTTCTGCGCACACAATAGGAATTTTCACTCCATATCATCGCCATCCTTAGGTATCGTCGGTCGAGCAGACGCTGTTTCTCATCTTTCTCCATCTTAACGTGATATTAAAGTTCCTCTTTTTCCAATAGGAATCTTTCTGCATCAATAGCCGCGCGACATCCGGTTCCGGCAGCGCTGACCGCTTGTCTGTATATCGGATCGGCGCAGTCTCCTGCCGCAAACACACCGGGGACATTTGTTTTNGTGGTAGGTGAATCAACTCTGATGTAACCCTCAGCATCAATATCAATCTGTCCACGGAAAATTTCTGTGTTAGGACGGTGTCCAATGGCAAGGAAGAAGCCTTCAACTGCAAGATCAAATCGTTCTTCATTCTCCTCACCGAGATGGCGCACTACATGAACACCTTCCACTCCGTCTTCGCCATAGAGTCCTTCAGCATTNCAATTGAACAGAACCTCTATATTCTCCTTAGCCATNACCCTTTTCCTCATCACATCTGAGGCACGCAGATANTTCTTTCTGACAAGCATATATACTTTCTCCGCAAGAGATGAAAGATAGAGTGCTTCTTCACATGCTGTGTCTCCACCCCCGACAACAGCAACCTTTTTTTTACGATAGAAGAAGCCATCNCATGTGGCGCAGGCGCTCACGCCCAATCCTCTGTATTTTTCTTCATCCGACAAACCAAGATATTTTGCCGATGCACCTGTAGAAATTATTACGGATTCTGCTTCAATCACTTCTCCACGTTCATCTTCACATCTGAACGGGCGTTTTGAAAAATCAACCTTCGCAATCCTACGCGATCTGATTTCTGCACCAAAACGTTGTGCCTGTTCCCTAAGATGCGACATCATCTCATTTCCATCAACACCCTGGGGATAGCCGGGGAAATTCTCTATCTCGGTGGTCTGAGTTAGCTGACCACCGGGCTGATCTCCTTCATATATTAATGGTGATAAGTTAGCTCTACCTGCATATATACCTGCTGTGTATCCGGCCGGACCGGATCCTATGATTAAAACTTTCACCAAATTCTCTTTCATAGTCTTTTAGATTTTCTTGTTTAAATTATAGTTTAGTCTTCTGTNCATTAAAATTTATGCATTCCGTGAAGATCTATTTTATTATCACACTTATGTTTTTATAACAATCCACAAAATCTTTTTATCATTTTACTACAAATCTAATATAAAAATTTTAANGAGATTGTTNTGTTCNCTNATTNTNNAANNGATATTATTTAAACTTATTTTGCATGATTGTTTTGAGANCATTCTNTCTNGAATAAACAGCCATNTNTTCAGTTAGCNNAGTNANAAAANCAAATCANAAAACTTTGTTTAAACANANTNATTATCTCAAATCAACTATTGAAACATTAGGAAATCTTGATTTGGGATATTCAAAAGTGGNANCNTTGAGCGATGCAGCGTAATTAATTTTAGTTACACTCAAATTTGTAACGCTTCCATCAAGTGCCGTTATACTGAAGCTTTCCGGATAAAGTGTTTTGGAATTAATAATAACNGTCACTTTTTTTGCGGGAGCTTTTCTGCTCTTCGATTTAAGATCAACGACATATTTCCCGTTCCGACCATTTTTGGAAAATGANGGGGTGAAATATGAGTTGTATGAATTAAGAAACAATAGAGGATTNATCTCTGAAAGTTCTGCCGCAGAAGGAGTGANTACGGTTGTTTCCTTAGTTGAAGGATTATATGTGTACAACACTTTTCCATTATACCANGTCTCCATTCCTCCGGTCTTTACATAAAACTTGGAACCGGCACTTTTCAGAAGNCCGGAAACGGAGCGACCTGCCGAAGACGCGGAATAACNNACCTCAATCCCCTTTGCACCTTTNACTTTCTGAGCAGCCTTAGCCAATACATCCTGAGCCGTCTCGGCATNTGCCTGAAACGGTATCATCAGACTCAGNAATGCAAAAATNGCTATATATATTTTCTTACAATTCATTTTATAGTAAGTATTCAAAATTAAACGATAGGAAGTGTTTCGATCTTATATTGAATTCAGAATCTGCTCAAGTCCAATCTGNTCAATCAAGACAGCNCGNGGTTTNCCNCCNTGAGATGCNCCNACGATACCCATGGCCTCAAGCTGATCCATAATTTTACCTGCCCTATTATACCCAATCGAAAATCTTCTCTGAAGATAAGACGTGGAAGCAGTGCCTGAATTAACCACAATATTGGCTGCTTCTTCAAATAGCGGATCTCGGTCACCGGTTATTCCACCTCCGCCACCGCTTTCACCATCACCATCCCCAAGCATCGGCTCAGGAAGAAGGTATGTNCCTTGAGCATAAGGTTGCTGCTCCACATAATCGCATATAGCCTCCACTTCGGGAGTGTCAATGAAAGCGCACTGCACGCGAACCATCTCGGAGTTATTGAAAATCAACATATCTCCGCGGCCGATAAGTTGTTGTGCCCCTGTGGTGTCGAGGATNGTCTTTGAATCNACACCTGAAGAAACCTTAAACGACATTCTCGCAGGGAAGTTNGCCTTTATGATACCGGTAATAACATTGGTCGACGGACGCTGAGTCGCAATGATGACATGCATACCGACCGCACGCGCTTTCTGCGCCAGACGGGCAATCGGCATCTCTACGTTCTTCCCGGAAACCATGATCAGGTCTCCGAACTCATCTACCACAACCACTATGTANGGCAAAACTCGGTGTCCTTCTGCTGGATTCAGTTTTCCGGCTTTATATTTTGCATTATATTCCTCAATATTGCGTGTGTGTGCATTCTTCAGAAGGTTGTAACGATTGTCCATCTCTATACAGAGTGAATTCAATGTTGCCTCCACTTTCTGCATATCAGTGATTACCGGCTCTTCATCCACTTCTGATGGAATCACCGCCATATAATGATCCTTGATCTTATTATATAATGAAAATTCCACCTGCTTGGGGTCGATCATTACAAATTTGAGTTCATTTGGACGTTTGCAATAAAGTAGGGACGCTATTATTGCATTNAAGCCTACTGATTTTCCCTGACCGGTAGCACCGGCCACAAGCAAATGAGGCATTTTGGCAAGATCGGCTATATAAACATCATTTGAAATGGTTGAGCCGATTGCTACAGGTAAAGTGTATTTACTTTCCTGAAACTTTTTAGACTTGATTATAGTCCGCATCGAAACAACCTGAGGATCCTTATTTGCAACTTCTATACCAACTGTGCCTTTCCCCGGAATAGGCGCAATGATACGCACACCTTTAGCTGATAGGCTCAGAGCTATATCATCCACAAGCGACCGTATTTTTGCAATCTTCACTCCCTTGTCGGGCACAATCTCATAAAGAGTNACCGTNGGTCCCACGGTTGCCTCTATACGAGTGATAGGAATNCCGAAATCAAGCAAGGTATTGCGAATCTTTTCTTTGTTTTCAAGTTGCTCCTCATTATCCACGCTAATACGGTCGATGCCGGCACGTAATATATCAAATGGAGGGAACTCATATGGGAAATTATCGGCAGGACCCTCTCCGACCTTGTAATGAGGTACCGTAGCTTCCGCAATCTGATTCACATTGACCTTCATTGTATCAGTGCNATCCATAGTTGACTCCACCTCCTCAAGATCACTGTCAGATTGCNCTGCATTATTTTCCGGTTCCTCAGATCCATCCACATCTGCGGTGTCACTATCATCGGCAGAAACCGGNTCTTTCGGAAGTTGGTTATCCTCGGGAGTCTTATTATCGNAATCTTCTTTTATTTCATCATCTGCCTCATTAGANATCGTCGTATTATTTTCTGCAACGACGGTTACATTATCTGTTTTTGTAGTNGAGTACGCNTCATCATTCTGAATAGAATATGAATCATCGTTCTCAATGGAATATAGCGGTTGATTCGAATCGAAAGANACCATGTCTTCCAANGCTTCCGGAATACGTTCCGGTTCAAGGTTAACAGTTTCTCCGGCCTTTAAATCCTCAATCCGTTCCTCTTCCTGCATTCTGCGTATCTCTTCTCTCTGAGCTTCCTCGGCTGCTTTCTGTTCGGCTATGATTCTTTTNTTCTCATCGCGCTTACGTTTCATCCGGATTATCCATCCAACAAGATCGCGGAGACATATCACAATAAACANGGCNATCATGAACACACACAGCAATGTAGCTCCGATTCCTCCAAAGAAATGTATTATGAACTCATTCACATAACGGCCATGATAGCCTCCCCAGTTCACGGATGAGTGCATGGCAATCGTTGTCAGACCTACTATCAGTGACACCGTAATAAGAGCGACAATACACTTTATTGTGAAGTTTACTGACTTGAATTTAGGCTGTCCTGTCAAAAGCTTGAGGCTCATCGCACCAAGCCAAAAGACAATAACAAAAGACCCTAATCCGAATGTCTCGTTAATAAGAAACTCGGAAAGGCGGGCTCCCCCCTCCCCTGCCGAATTGGAGATTTCAGGAGCAGAACCGATAGCATACGAATTCACTGCAGATTGATCTTGAATGCAGCTGCCGAAATAGGAAAAAAATGCCACTCCAAGATAAACTGCAAAGCATCCCAGGAAAATACCTGCCATGAGACGTGCCGAAGTGCCTGTAAGCATTTCGACAAGTCTTCCTATGAAAGATTGCTTCTCAACATCCGCATCCTTAGTCGGCACAGCACGTGCTTTCTCGGCCGGACGCTTTGGTTTCCTTTTATTATTCTTTTTCCCGTTATTTACTTTTCTTCCTACAGTTCTTCCTCCTTTTTCTTCTTTTTTTTCATCAAGGGTTGATGCCGGAGGAAGATCTTCGGAATATGTTATTTCGGGGCGATAGCTATCGTAATCACTCATTTTTTTCAATTACATTTAATTAGGATTGGAAGGAGATTGAACAGGATCATTAGAGCTGACCGGATCATTCCCACTGTTCTGAACCGAAGCATCAGCTTTGTGGGTTGTCTCTTCTTCCTCAGATTGTTCTTCAACCTTTTTCGGAGCAATCTTATCTGTCGAGTCCNTTACATTCGTTGTAGAATCATTTTGATTAACAGATTCAGCTGTCTTTTTCTCCGAATCTTTCTTGGGAGTCTCTGAAATCTCCTTTACTCCCGGTTTGGGTTCTACAGCATCGAACGAAGATGGAATCCAAACAGATTCATATCCTTCCGCATTATTGGTTTCTATATCTCGTTTGCCGGGTACCACAATAATAGGCATTCCTACAGTCACATGTTTCACAAGCTCAAGTATGTTCTCGTTGGTCACNCGAATGCATCCATGACTTGCCCTATTCCCTATCGACCATGGAGCGGCAGTGCCGTGAATNCCTATCTGTGACGTGTTGGGACACTTCAGACGTATGAAACGAGGACCGAACTGTCCTTTTGCCGGTGAAGTGTACCCNTCATCGTTGGTAAAAAGCCAGTCAGTGCTGTTATAAATACCTTCGGCCGTGAAGAAACCTTCCGGTGTTCTGGAATCGGCTTTCTTATGCTTTGTACCGTAACGCTTCGCACAAGCCATGCCATAGTTTAGTTTTTCACGGCCATATTTATCATAGAATATGACCTTCATGCGGCTTTTATCTACAATAATAAAACCGTCATGTGTATTGTTTACAAGTTTCTCCGCATATTCCAGTGATTTATCAGCAATCAATGGAATTATACCCTGGGAATACGCAGCTTTGTGAGGTGATTTTTGCAAGTAATCTTTTAAGTCGGCGGCAGATGAAAATTTCAATTGTGGAGTTGCTTTTTTCGAAGAATCATTTTTAGCCACAGTCGCACTGTCGGGTGAGATAAGTGTGCTCTCGTCAATCAAAATTGAATCACCCTCAGTTACGCTATCATTCTGCTGCGAATTATGACCTCCGCAGGATGCTATAAAAATCAACATCCCCAGGCCGATGTAACTTTTCTTCATTTTAAATAACGTGATTTTATTTTGAAATGCAAATTTAACGATTTTATTTCGTTTACATNTATTTTTCACCATATATTTTTAGGCTACAGTTGAAAAGTTTATTTAACACCCTACTCATCGACAATTAGGGAAACATCTTCTTTTCATTATTCAATAAAATTTATTAACTTCGCATATTGTCATGAAAACATCAAAAATAACACGCATAATCGGTATAGCNATCCTGGCAATGGTCTGGATATGGCTCGCATGGGGATTTCTTTCNGCAAAAGGAATAACTTTGCTCAACCTGATTATTTTATCAATGACGGGCATAATAATATTTCTTCCTCTATACAAGAAGTATTTCATGAACCGTTCCGATGTTTCTAAAAAAGANAATTCGAGAAATGATTAATACAGCTGAACAGGAGTCCGCCAACAAGAAAGATGATACCCCCCGGGGGTCTTCGATTCTTTCATGTATAAACAGTCCTGATGATTTGCGTAAGCTATCGGAGGATCAGCTTCCTGCACTTTGCGGGGAGATACGCGAGTTCTTGATTTCAAACCTATCCAAGAATCCCGGACATTTCGGCTCGAGCATGGGATCGGTTGACATTATCGTTGCCTTGCATTATGTCTATAATACTCCGCGCGACAGAATTGTNTGGGACGTAGGTCATCAAGCCTATGCACACAAACTTCTTACCGGCCGTAGAGAGGATTTCAAGGATTTGCGTAAATATAACGGCATAAGCGGTTTCCCGATCCCTTCGGAAAGCGAATATGATACATTTGTATGCGGACACGCCGGAAACTCGATTTCGGCAGCTCTCGGCATGGCCATCGCAGATATGAACACCCCCGGAGAGACNGACCGGAAAACNGTCGCCGTAATAGGCGATGCCTCGATCGGTAACGGACTCGCATTCGAAGGGTTGAACAATGCCTCCAACAATCCCAATAACCTGCTTATCATTTTGAATGACAATGATATGTCGATAGATGATAATGTCGGTGCCCTTCATCGTTATCTTTCAAATCTCACCACCTCATCCCGCTACAATAGGGTGAGAATGAAGCTTTACAATAAATTCCGAAAAAAAGGATGGATAGGAGATAAAGGGAAAGGGTTGGTGCTGAGATTTAACAATTCTCTAAAAGCCTTGATTTCAAAGCAACAGAATATTTTTGAAGGCCTGAACATCCGCTATTTCGGTCCATTTGACGGAAATGATGTGAAGAAAGTGGTCAAAGTGCTTTCTGAAATAAAAGATATGAAAGGTCCCAGAATCCTCCATCTTTCTACAAAAAAGGGGAAAGGATTCACATCCGCTGAAGAAAATCCGCAGGCATGGCATGCGCCGGGCAAATTCAATCCTTCCACAGGTGAGAAAATTTCACAGAAAGGNAATCTTGCTTGGCAGGAGATCTTTGGTAAAACTTTAGTCGAACTTGCCGCTGATAATGATGCTATATGCGGTGTTACCGCTGCAATGCCTTCAGGCACATCTATATCAATAATGCAGGAGGCATTTCCTGANAGAACATTTGATGTCGGCATTTCTGAAGGACATGCCGTAACTTTCGCCGGTGGTCTGGCCGCTGCAGGGAAAAAGCCTTTTGTTGCCATTTACTCCTCATTCCTGCAACGAGCCTACGACAACATAATTCACGATGTGGCCATACAGGGATTGCCGGTAGTGTTCTGCATCGACCGAGCAGGGATTGTAGGGGAAGACGGGGTTACGCACCACGGGCTATTCGATCTCGTGTATCTACGCACGATACCTAATATGACCGTCTCCTCCCCTATGGATGCTCCTACACTCCGAAGCCTTATGAAAGTTGCTGAATCATCCAAAACGCCTTTTGCCATACGTTATCCGCGAGGAAAATCTGAAACAGATTCATACTTGCCCGAGATAGAAAAGATTGAGGTCGGCAAGGGNCGTCAGATTTTCAAATCTGAAATTGATGGGAAGAAAGTTGCAATTCTATCCGTGGGTCCGGTGGGAAAAGAGGCCTTGGAAGCTGCGCGACTCCTTGAGCAGGACAATATCCATGCCGATGTTTTCGATATGATATGGATTAAACCGATAGATATGGATATTATCTCATCCTTGGCAGATAGATACGATCTGATATTGACTGTAGAAGACGGTGTTAGAAGTGGAGGCTTNGGAAGCGCTGTGCTTGAGGCTCTCTCTTCATTAAAATGTACCACCCCGGTTTTGCGTCTGGGCGTTCCTGACTCCTGGGTAGGACATGGCAGTGTGGCCCAACTTAGATCCGATTGTGGTTTTGATGCAGAAGGAATAAGAAGGGAAGTTTTGGGTGAATTATCAGATAGTGCAGCAAAGGAATAAAGTATGAAGATTATTATTGCCGGAGCGGGAGAAGTAGGTTCTCATCTTGCAAAGATGTTATCTAACGAGGATCAGGATATCGTGCTGATCGACCATGATCAGGAACGACTTGATGTGATAGATTCCAATTATAATCTGATGACCTGGAATGGCTCCACCTCCTCTTTTGCAAGTATGCGTGATGTCGGTGTCGAAGATTCCGATCTCTATATAGCCGTCACACCTTATGAAACGAGGAATATCACAAGTTGCGCCATAGCAAAGAAACTCGGAGCAAAAAAGACTGTGGCACGCATTGACAACAGCGAGTTTCTTATCCGCGACAACGGTTCTATTTTAAAGGAACTTGGAGTTGATTTCCTTATCTATCCTGAAAATCTTGCGGCTGAGGAAATAAGCGTTTCTTTACAACACAATTGGACTCGCTATTGGGGAGAATTGCACAATGGAAGATTGATTCTAATCGGAGTTAAACTTCATGGCGATTCCCCTCTGATAAACTGTAAACTGAAGGATTTACCGGTGCAACATCATGATTTCCATATTGCCGCCATCAAACGTAATAATGAAACTATTATTCCTCACGGTAACGATGAGATTCTTCACGATGATATAGTTTACTTTATTACGACTCCGCCTTATATTGAGACTGTGCGTGAACTGTGTGGCAAAAAGAAAAGGGTGGTAAAAAAAGCCCTTATTATGGGAGGGACACCTATAGCCCGTAGATTCGCAACTCTTTATTCAGATCAGTATCATATAAAGATTATTGACGATGACCGCGACAATTGCGAACGTATGGCGACCAGACTTCCAGAATGTGAGATTGTATTCGGAGATTGCCGCGACATAGAAGTGCTGAGAGAAAACAATATCCATCAATATGACGCTTTTCTCGCATTGACGGATTCATCGGAAACAAATATACTCACATGTTTGACCGCCAAGGAATTTGGTGTACCTAAGACGATAGCCGATGTGGAAAATCTCCAATTTCTCTCTCAGGCTGAAAATCTGAACATCGGACGCACTATCAACAAGAAACTTCTTGCTTCAAGCCATATATTCAAAATTCTTCTTGATGCGGATGAAAGCAACTCCAAGTTCCTGGCCCTGGCAGATGCTGAAGTGGCGGAGATATATGTAAAATATCATGCCAAGATCACTAAAGCTCCCGTAAAGAATCTCAAGCTCCCGCAGGGGATGACGCTCGCTGCCTTGATACGCAATGACGAAATCAAGCTTATCAGCGGCGACACCCAGATTTTTGAAGGAGACTATGTGGTTGTGTTCTGCCTATCCGGAACGATTCAGAAAATTGAAAAATGGTTTAATTAATGAAATATCTTCGCCATAGAGCATATATCAACCTTCCCATGCTGCTCCGAGTTGTCGGACTTCTTCTCATCATCGAAGCCGGCTTCATGATTGTTCCCATGATTACCGGACTTATATATAAGGAAGGAAGCGCCATAAAATTTCTGATATGTATGGGCATCACAGCCGGAGCAGGCTCAGCTATGGTGAGTTTAAAGCCCCATTATCGCGACATGGGGAAAAGAGACGCCATCCTTCTCACCGGCATGATCTGGATAATATTGTCGCTATTCGGAATGCTCCCTTTTCTGCTCTGCCACACCCATCTTTCAGTGACCGATGCGTTTTTTGAAACAATGAGTGGTTTCACCACAACGGGAGCATCGGTGCTCGATTCTCTGAAAGATGTGCCTCACTCAATACTGGTATGGAGATGTGTTATACAATGGGTCGGAGGTCTTGGAATAATTCTTTTCACGTTAGCAGTGGTTCCGATGCTTAACTATCAGGGGGGAATGCAGCTTTTTAATGCAGAAGTGACAGGAATCACTCACGATAAGCTGCGGCCAAGGGTCAGCTACACGGCCAAGGGGCTTTGGGGCGTCTACATTATTCTGACCGTTGTTCTTATAGTGCTCCTATCTTTCTCGAAGATGGACTTCTTCGATTCATTCTGTTACGGTCTCTCCACTATGTCTACCGGCGGATTCTCCACCAGCGACATGAGCCTTGACCACTACGACAGCAACTATATCAAGGTAGTTATGTCGATATTCATGTTTATAGGCGGTGTGAATTTCGCGCTAATCTATAATCTCGCACTTAAACGCACTACAAATATCTGGAAAAATGATGCCTTCAGATGGTATGTATGTATCATTCTGATATGCTACGCCCTGTTCTGCATCAACGTCACCATCGAGGGACTTGTGCTTGAACCGGCCGATCTGACAATCGACCCGCTTTTCCAGGCAATCTCCATACTCTCATCAACAGGTGTCACTGAGCCCGACTTCGCCGACTGGGGAGCTTTGTCAACTCTCGTGCTTATTGTAATGATGTTTATGGGAGCATGTGCAGGGAGCACATCNGGAGGAGCCAAGATTGACAGATTCATAATTCTTTTCAGATTTCTCAAAAATGAATTCTACAAGATGATGCATCCNAGCACCGTCACAACAGTCACCATAAACCAAAAGGGAACCACTCCGGCTATCGTGAACAAAACTCTGGCTTTCCTTTTTATATATGCTATAGTGATTATTGTCGGAGGAATGGTGTTATGTCTTCTGGGTATGCCGCTGCGCGATGGATTCTTCTGCGCTTTGTCGGCGGTATCTAACACCGGACTCGGAACAGCAACAACAGGNATTTCCGGCAATTTTTCCTTAGTGTCTGACGTGGCCAAATGGATTCTCTCCTTCATTATGCTTGTAGGACGCCTTGAATTATTTACCATTTTACTTATTTTTACCCCTAATTTCTGGAAAAAATAGACTACACNCTCAAATTAGATTGCAATTTGATGGAATTATAAAATATTTTAGTTAAATTTGCAATTCAATAACCCATTATTGCAGTGTAAGCTGAGAAAATACAGGAATTAAGGTAAAAATATAGTCAATTGAAAACTCTAATTTATTATGTCTAACAGTCTTCAGGAGGATGCACTGCTCTATCATGAGAACGGTCGTCCGGGAAAAATTGAGGTCGTTCCGACCAAACCGTATGCAACCCAAAAGGATCTCTCTCTTGCGTATTCACCTGGTGTGGCTTATCCATGCCTCGCTATAAAGNATAATAAAGCCGACGCATATAAATATACTGATAAGGGAAACCTTGTGGCNGTAATATCCAATGGCACGGCAGTGCTCGGTCTCGGNAANATCGGNGCNCTNGCCGGGAAACCCGTNATGGAAGGGAAGGCNCTTCTCTTCAAGATATTTGCCGGNATTGATTCTTTTGACATNGAAATCAANGAAGANGANCCCGATAAGNTNGTAGAGATTGTAAAAGCNATCTCCCCCACTTTCGGAGGTATCAATCTTGAAGATATAAAGGCTCCNGAATGTTTCAGGATTGAAGACCGTCTTAAAGCGGAATGTGATATACCCATCATGCACGATGACCAGCATGGCACAGCCATTATTTCCGGTGCGGCTCTTATAAATGCATTGGAAATCCAGGGTAAAAAAATCGGTGATATTAAACTTGTTGTAAACGGAGCCGGTGCTGCTGCTTTCCGTTGCACCTCCCTTTATGTCAAACTTGGTGTAAAGAAAGATAATATCATCATGTGCGACTCCAAGGGAGTGATTCGTAAAGACCGTGATAGCCTNACTCCTCAGAAGGCAGAGTTNGCTACTTCACAAGACGTTCATACTCTTGCCGAAGCCATCAAGGGAGCCGATGTATTCCTGGGTCTTAGTGTGGCCGACGTGCTGACACCCGAGATGGTGCTTTCAATGGCCGACAAACCTGTGATCTTCGCGCTTGCCAATCCTAATCCGGAAATCGACTATAATCTTGCGAAGCAGACGCGTGATGACCTCATCATATGCACCGGCCGAAGCGATTATCCCAATCAGGTGAATAATGTGCTTGGCTTCCCCTATATCTTCCGCGGAGCTCTCGATTGCCGGGCAACTGATATAAATGAAGAGATGAAAATTGCTGCCGTATACGCCATAGCCGACCTGGCCAAGCAGCCGGTTCCGGAAAGTGTTAAGGAAGCATACAAAGGCACTNATGAAACTTTCACCTTCGGACGTGATTACATTCTTCCCAAAGCTTTCGACCCACGTCTGCTTTATAAGATTTCTCCNGCTGTTGCCAAAGCCGCGATGGAGTCGGGAGNGGCTCAAAGTCCGATTTCCGACTGGGTGGAATATGGAGAGTTCCTAAGAAATCTTATGCCCAAATAATAAGNGTAATCACTGAATAGTTACACTCGTAACAAAATATGCTCATAAATAACTTCGCTTTATCTGTTCATTATTTGTTCGCAGCTACTTAGTAAAANTATACTCATATTATAGAATCCGGAGATGGAAATTTTATCCGTTCCCGGATTCTTTTTCTTTATCNCAACATAATCAGCGGATTCTTNNAGNGCTTTGGAAANNGGCTAAGTAATTTTTCTGTATTTTAAAAGAATAATTTTACATTTTTGAATATTTTTTCAACAAAAGATTTTTTAAAGTTTTCCAAAACTTTTTATATATTACCATATATCAATTATTTAAAAATATTGATACACCNAAAAGTTATCCAAAATAAAAATAATCGCATGATTTTTTATTTAAAAAAACTTGTAGANTCAAACCTCTTATTCTATCTTTGCAGAGTGAAAGAGAGTGTTATACCATAGGTAAAAAAGACACTTTCCACGTCAATTCATTCACTTATAAACAAAAATCATTAGTTACACCTCCGCAATGATACAGACAGTTGAAAAACGAGACGGCCGAATCGTTGGCTATAACGAAGAGAAGATCAAAGCAGCTATAAGAAAAGCCATGCTTCAGACCGAAACGGGTGAAGATGAATCTCTCGTTCAGAAAATCACCGATCGTGTAGGAATGAACGGAAAAAAACGTATGACCGTCGAAGAGATTCAGGATCGTGTGGAAATGGAANTGATGAAATCAAAACGTAAGGATGTCGCCAAGAAATATATCGCTTATCGCGACCAGCGTTCGATAGCACGGCGCGCNAAGACACGCGATATGTTTCTTGAGATTATTGAGGCCAAAAACAACGACATTACCCGTGAGAATGCAAACATGAACACCGATTCTCCGGCCGGNATGATGATGAAGTTTGCAAGTGAGACAACCAAACCGTTTGTCGACGATTACCTTCTTAGTCCGGAAGTGAAGAATGCAGTGAAAAATAATTACATTCATATTCACGACAAGGATTATTATCCCACAAAATCGCTTACTTGTGTTCAGCATCCTTTGGAAAAGATATTGCGTAACGGTTTTGTAGCCGGCCATGGAGAATCGCGGCCGGCCAAAAGAATCGAAACAGCCAGTGTGATCGCGTGTATTTCTCTTGAAACGGCTCAGAATGAGATGCATGGTGGCCAGGCAATACCTGCATTCGATTTCTATCTCGCACCATTCGTTCGTTCTTCATATGTAGAGGAGATAAAGAATCTTGAAAAATTCGTTGAGAAAGACCTTTCGCATCTCTATAACGCGAAAATTAAAGATTATCTCTCANGTGACTTGTCAGGCTTGAAGGGAGATGAAAAATATGTTCAACATGCCATCAACCGCACTGTCGGTCGCGTGCATCAATCAATGGAGGCTTTCATTCATAATATGAATACCATCCATTCACGCGGAGGAAATCAGGTGGTGTTTTCATCAATCAATTATGGAACCGACACTTCGGCTGAAGGNCGGTGTGTNATCCGTGAACTNCTTAACTCCACCTATGAAGGAGTTGGAAACGGAGCCACCGCAATTTTCCCNATTCAGATATGGAAAAAGAAACGNGGNGTTTCNTATCTTCCTGAGGATCCCAACTACGATCTCTATAAATTGGCNTGCAAAGTCACAGCTCGCCGNTTCTTCCCCAATTTCCTCAATCTTGATGCCTCCTTCAATCATCATGAGAAATGGGATGCAAATGATCCGGAAAGATATAAATATGAAGTTGCAACCATGGGGTGTCGAACCCGCGTGTTTGAAAACCGCTATGGAGAGAAAACTTCAATCGGCAGAGGAAATATATCTTTCTCCACAATCAATATAGTGCGTTTGGCAATCGAATGTATGAACATTCAGGATCAAGAGGAAAGAATCGCAAAATTCTTTGAAAAACTTGATAATGTGCTTGATATTACGGCTCTCCAACTTAACGAGCGATATGAGTTCCAAAAAACAGCACTTGCCAAGCAGTTCCCACTGGTAATGAGCGTTCTTTGGAACGGTGCGTCTGATCTTGACAAAAATGATACTATCGAACCGGTGATCAATCAAGGGACTCTCGGCATCGGCTTCATCGGTCTTGCGGAGTGTTTGATCGCACTCACCGGTAAACATCACGGAGAAAGCGAGGAGGCTCAGTCTCTTGGTCTAAAGATCATCGGACATATGCGAAATCGGGTGAATGAATATTGTAATGAATATGGACATAACTTTTCCGTGCTTGCTACTCCGGCTGAGGGGCTTTCAGGAAAATTCACTAAGGTTGACAGAAAAACGTTCGGTATAATTCCCGGCATCACGGATAAGGATTATTACACCAACTCAAATCATGTTCCTGTCTATTATCATTGCTCCCCACGCCATAAGGCCAAGATAGAAGCTCCATATCATGAGCTAACGCGCGGAGGTCATATATTCTATGTAGAAATTGATGGTGATGCCACCCATAACGAGGAATCCATCATGCAAATTGTAGATATGATGGATAAATATAATCTCGGCTACGGCTCTGTAAACCATAACCGTAACCATTGTCCTAAATGCGGATACGAAAACGCAGATAAAAATGTGGATAACTGTCCTAAATGCGGAACGCATTTTGAAACCATACAGCGTATCACCGGCTATCTCGTTGGCACAACCGACCGCTGGAATTCCGGTAAACTCGCCGAGCTGAATGATCGCGTAGTCCATGAGTAAGACTATTGAATTCAGCAGGAGATTTATTGGAGGTGTAACACCTGAAAACAATGAAAGATTCCATTAAAATACTTGATATAATCCGGGGCACCACTGTGGATGGCCCCGGATTTCGTACATCCATATATTTCGCCGGTTGCCGACATGAATGTCATGGTTGTCATAATCCATCTTCCTGGGATTTCGAAGCTGGAATTCCATACACCATCGACAAATTGATGCAAATTATAGAGGAAGAGGATTTTGATGTCACACTATCAGGCGGAGATCCGCTTTACCATCCAAAATTTGTTAAGGAACTTATAGAACATATTCATCATTCAGGTCATGACGTATGGATATACACGGGCTTCCGCTGGGAAGAGATAATTGAATCTGAAGAATTATTTGATGCAGCAAAAGAAGCCGATGTCATAGTTGACTCACCCTTCATACTCTGTCTTCGTGATACAGATCTGCTTTTCAGAGGGTCGTCAAATCAGAGGATAATTGACGTAAAAAAAACTGTTTCACATAAAGACGGAAGCATTATCCTCTGGTCAAGATAAATCTTGAATTACTCACTATTGCCAACTTTTTACAATCGCGGAATAACTCATACACCTCCATCATATTATCATAATTGAACTGTTGTCATTTCCAAAGCGTTCTAATACATGAATAGACCGATGAAAATTCGGCTATCAATAAACAATATTGTAATTATAAAAAGATTTAATGCTATGATTGAAACAGATTATAAGTTTGGCGAAGTGCATCAGCTCGCCTCTCAGATCGAAAGCGGTGAAGAACGAGTTCATTTCAAAAATATCTTCTCAAACAACAACGGTGGCGTTTCGCTGGTGGCTTTTAAAGCAGGACAGAAACTTGACACACATACCGCTCCGGCAGAAGTGATGGTAACTGTTCTTGAAGGAGAAATCGAGTTTACAATGCTTGATATGCCTCACACTCTTAAAGCCGGAGAATTTATGCTTATGGGAGAAAACGTACCTCATAGCGTTTCAGCAAAAGTTGATTCCAAGGTCATGTTAACCAAAGTAAAAGCATAATACATCGGCCATTATGAATATGTTCTGCTATCAATGTCAGGAAACGGCAAAAGGCACGGGATGTACCCTTAGAGGTGTCTGCGGGAAATTACCGGAGACATCGGCTCGTATGGATCTCTTGCTTTATGCCACAAGAGGAGTAGCCATCCTTAACGATCTTCTCCGGGATGCAGGGAAATCTCGACGCGATGCCGATCATCAAATAATTGATGCTCTCTTCACTACTATCACCAACGCAAACTTTGATAATGACGCGCTTGATGGTTTCATACGTCGTGCATTTCAGATGAAACGTGAGCTGAAGGCAAAATGTAAAGAAGCCGGAATCACAATTCCCAACTATCCCGAAGTAGAGCTTGAAGCTCAACCCGAAGACTATGAGAAACTCGAACCTGTTACCGGAGTGCTTTCAGAAAAAGATCCCGACAAAAGAGGATTGAAGCAGTTAGCTATCTATGGTGCCAAAGGTGCGGCGGCTTATGCACGTCATGCTGCCAATTTGAAATATGAGGATGATGAGGTATATGCACATATTGAAAGGGTTCTCAAAGAAGTGAGTCGACAAGATATAACAGTAGATGAACTTGTGAGACTCGTACTCTATATGGGTGAAGGCGGAGTAAAAGCCATGGCGCTACTTGATTCTGCCAATACAGGCACATACGGGAATCCTGAGATTACCAGGGTGGATATAGGAGTTCGTCAAAACCCCGGTATTCTTATCTCCGGTCATGACTTGCGCGACCTTGAGGAACTTCTCGAACAGACAGCGGGAACCGGGGTGGATGTATACACTCATTCTGAAATGCTTCCCGGTCAATATTATCCCTATTTCAAAAAGTATCCCCATTTTGCGGGCAACTACGGAAACGCTTGGTGGAAGCAGACGGATGAATTTGAAACATTCAACGGTTGCTTCGTATTTACATCAAATTGTATTGTGCCCCCACGTAAAAATGCCACATATACCGATCGTGTATATACACTTGGTGTGGTGGATATGCCGGGCACACACCATATAGAAGCTGATGCAGCTGGTGGTCATGATTTTTCAGAGGTTATTGCAAAAGCAAAGAACTGTCCTCCCCCAACTGAAATTGAAAAGGGAGAAATCATTGGTGGATTCGCACATCATCAAGTAATAGAACTTGCTCCGAAAATAATAGATTTAATAAAAACCGGTAAAATTCGTAAATTTGTAGTGATGGCAGGTTGCGACGGTCGATTCCCATCACGTAGCTATTATACTGAATTTGCTGAAGCCCTTCCCCATGATTGTGTTATCCTTACCGCCGGATGTGCCAAGTATCGTTACAACAAGCTTCCTCTTGGTGACATTGAAGGTGTGCCTCGTGTGCTGGATGCCGGACAATGCAATGACTCTTATTCTCTGGTAAAAATCGCCATGGCGCTGAAAGATGCCTTCAATTTGGAGAGTATGAATGATCTGCCCATTGTTTATAATATCGCATGGTACGAGCAGAAAGCTGTAATCGTCCTGCTTGCTCTTCTATATCTTGGTGTCAAGAATATTCATACAGGCCCAACACTCCCTGCATTCTTCACACCTGATGTGCTCAAAGTGCTTCAGGAGAAATTTAATCTCAGCACAATCTCTACCGTAGAAAATGATATAGCAACCCTTATCCAAAAATAAGAGTAATACGTGATCCAAGATTTTCACACATCGCACATTTAAATGTGCGATGTGTTTTTTTATTATATTTCAATCATTTATCAATTTTTTCTATAGTATCAATTTCATTTTTTTATAAATTTTCTTTACATACTACTGGTAAAAATATAGTACTATGTATTGCAAGGTACTAAATTATTTTATACCTTTGCATCATAAAACTTAAATTCTGAATTATAAAAAGGAAAATGAACTCATTACTTATACTATCCACATTAATGGCTGTCCAGTCAGCCGAGGTTCCAGACTCGGTGGCCGACATGTATGGAGAGCTTGATGAATTAGTGATTGTGGCAAAAAAGGAGATAATCAAATCTGATGGTGCCTCCCTCACATATGATCTTTCAGAAGATGACAGTTCTAAAGGACTTACCTTACTCGATGCCATAAGGAAAGTACCAATGGTGACAGTAGACGGACAGGATAATATATATATCAACGGAGATTCCAACTTTAAAATATACGTAAATGGTAAGGAAGATACGATGCTGGAAGCAAATTATTCACGTATATTCAAGTCCATGCCGGCAGATGCCGTGCTAAAGGTGGAAGTCATAACCGAGCCTGGCGCTAAATTCGATGCGGAGGGTTCAGGAGGAATTCTGAATCTGATCACCGAAAATAAGCAACGGAAAGATGGTTACTCGGGCACTCTTAGCGCTTCTCTATCGAATAGAGATTACAATCTTTCCTTTTTTGGAAGAATGAAATATGACAAATTCAGTCTTGACGCCAACGTAACATATGCCGCGTCAGGTTTCTCTGATCAATCAAATACTCAGACCCATACAAACATTGATGATGATTCCGAAACTAATCATCGCCAGATAACGGAACAGACACAGAAAATAGGATTCAATTTCGTCAATGCCGGAATAAATGCCTCATGGGAGCCTACCAGCAATAATCTATTCACCTTCGGAGGAAGCGTTATGAATCTATACGGTAAAATAAAGGATTACCATTCCTCTACAGCCATGTATAACCGTGCCGACATGCTGCAATGGAAATATGACGAGGATGTTCATGGAAGTCTGAAAATGCTGTCGGCCTCTGCCAATGCTTCATATCAACACTCTTTTGACACTTCAGGCCATAGAATCATATTGGCATACCTTTACAACTTCGGTCGCAATCCACTCGAAGTAAACACAACAGTAGACGAAACCTACAATTATATCACTGACTATCCTTTCTCTGTGAACAAAAGCGTAAACTATAATAGAGAACATACTTTCCAGATTGACTATGCCAATCCATTTCAGGGAGATAAACATAAACTTGAAGCCGGAGCTAAAATAATTTTACGACATAACACTGCCTCCGGTCTATCAGGAATAGGAACATCTCCATCTTCGATTACTTATAATCTGCAAGACGATGTGGATATGACCCAACTGCAGGACATCTATGCAGTCTATGCCTCTTATAATGGACATTTCGGAAATCTGACCGCAACCGCCGGACTACGATATGAACATACAAGAATGGGTATTCGCAACCACAAGGGAGAAAGAGAAAACTTCACGCGACATCTCAACGACATTGTTCCGAACGCCGCTCTAACCTATCTCTTCTCACCGGCTTCCAATCTGAGACTTGCATATCAGATGAGAATTTCCAGACCGAGCATCCAGCAAATGAACCCATATCAAATGTCAGCCATGGGAACAATAGTGCAGGAGGGCAATCCTGACCTTGAAAGCGAACACAGCAATAGGGTTTCTCTCACATACACCAACTTTGGCAGAATATTAGGAGGCAATGTTTTTGCCGATTATAAATACACAAACAATGCCATCTCACAATTCGCCTACTATACGCAAGGAGAGGAAGGTTCTATGATTCTGCATCAGACCACTGCCAATATAGGTCATAGCCAGGAATTTGGCATAGGAGGCTTTCTTAATGTGAATCTAACTCAAAAGATGTCGTTCTCAGTAAACGGTCGTGTAGCTTATGTCAAGATGCTTTCATCCTCACCTTTTTTCAAAAATCACGGATGGACAGGCAACTATGGTGCAAACTGGAGCTATACACTCCCCAGTGAGATCAAGCTGTCGGCTTATGGCGGTCAGACGTTTCACGTGATTCAACTCCAGGGAAGTTATTCCGGATGGTATTATTATGGAATCGGAGCCTCAAAGAGTCTGATGAACGATAAACTTACTATCGCTTTGAACGCTTCTTCATTTCTCCAGAGTTCCACCCCCTTTCACTCAAACATCCACTCTGGAAGTCAACATTACTATACCGACGTATATAGCAAAAGCTGGAACGTTGGGATAAATCTAACATGGAATTTCGGACATCTGAATTCATCCGCCAAAAGAACGGATATTTCAATTGATAACGACGATATATCTTCAGGTACCGGAAAAGGGAACGGAGGTATATCAATTTAAACACGAACAAATATATGACAAGAGAAGATAAAACATCAAACATACAGTCTCAGATGCGCAAGGGAATGCTTGAATATTGCATTCTGCTTGTATTGAAAGATAAAAGAAAATACACTTCTGACATCATCGATAAGATGAGACAATCTGGACTGGCCGTTGTGGAAGGAACCCTTTACACTCTGCTGAATCGTCTGCGTAAAGAAGGGAAACTGAACTATGAATGGGAAGAATCTCCCAAAGGTCCACCACGTAAATATTACATGCTCACCCCATTGGGAAGCGAAGTGCTCAAATATATGTCGGAAGCATGGGATGAGATTGCCCATACAGTCAACAGCTTGAGAACTAAAGAGGATATTCCCGGATCTGAAGAGACAACCCTTTTTAGCGAAGAAATAAAATCAGGAAAGACTAACGAATCAGAAGTTGAAATTAATTTAGAAAAAGAGGAGGATAAAGAAAATGAAAATAACATATAACATTAATCTTGATGGCCGAGTATTCACCATTGATGAGGATGCCTACCGTCTCTTGGACGACTATCTTGAGACACTGAAACATGCTTTCACCGACACGGAGAACCAGGAGATCATAACAGATATTGAAGCAAGGATTTCAGAGATTTTCTTTATAGAGCAGGATGCAGGAAAATCTGTAATCACGCTTAGCGACGTTGAAGCAGTGATTACACGTATAGGACACCCTGAAGAGCTGATCGAAGAAATATCAGAAACAGAGATAGAAACAGAAAAGGAATCTGTTCTTCCTCCCCCTCTCCCGGTTCAGGGAGATCGGCCGCAGAAACGCTTGTATCGCGATTCAAGAAACGGCATGATCGGAGGAGTATGCGCAGGTTTGGCCGAGTATCTTAATGTTGATGTGACATGGGTTAGACTCGTTGCGGTCGGGCTTTGTTTCATTTCTTTATCCACTTTAGCCTTCGCATATATAATTCTATGGATCGTATTGCCAAATGCAGAAACACCTCTCCAACGAATGCAGCTCACAGGAGAATCTCCTACCTTGCAGAATATCGGTCACAATGTGAAAGAATTCTTTAATAATCAGAATTCATCTAACAAATATTACGACTATGGGAATAAAGATGTTACTCAGACACAAGGTAGTAAAAGATTTGTCGATAACCTTGCTGATTTCTTTGGTGTGATAGCCAAGATTTTGCTCTTTATTGTGTTGATAATATGTATTCCTGTTGAGGTGGCCCTCGCCATGGGTCTTCTTGGATGTGTAGTGGGGTTGATTGCACTCACCACAGCGTCCGGAACTACGTTCTTCATGGGTATTCCATATTTTGACGGCATGGCAATCTGGCAGTTAGTGGCGCTTATATTATGTGCCGTAGGCGTTATTCTTTTCATAGGTATTCCTCTCTTCCTTTTAATCCGAATTCTGATAAACGGAGATAAAAATACTATGAAAACCTCCACTAAAATCGCAGCGATAATCAGCTGGATCATTGCCATAGTTCTCATCTGCACTACGGCTGTCATGATATATGGATCCTTCATCGAATACTGATAATGCAGTCTACAATAATATGCTTTAACGACTCATATGCGATAAAAATGAAGTTGGTGATGAGATAAGTTTCACCAACTTCATTTTATTATATCGTTAATTTTGTGTAAATTTGCATAGCTGAATAATGCCGGTTCACAAATACTTTTTCAACCGACAGAAAACAAACAACTTCAATCTATGGCTTTTTTTGGCAAACTTTTCTCAAAGAAGAAAAAAGAGACTCTTGATCAGGGTCTTCAGAAAACAAAAGAAAGCGTGTGGGGAAAAATTACACGCGCTATCGGAGGTAAAGATAAAGTGGATGATGATGTTCTCGATAATCTTGAGGAAGCTTTCATCACATCAGATGTGGGCGTGGATACAACACTTAAGATTATTGAACGGATCCAGAATCGTGTGGCACGCGACAAGTATGTCAATATGAGTGAGCTCAAGAATCTTCTTTGTGAAGAAATTACCGATATGCTGGCCAAACCGGAAAATGGTCTTGAAGATTTTCATATCAATAAAAAAAGCGATGATCCCTATGTAATTCTTGTTGTAGGAGTCAATGGCGTGGGCAAAACAACCACTATCGGCAAACTTGCATACCAGTATTCGCAAGCCGGTAACAAAGTCGTTTTAGGTGCCGCTGACACTTTTCGCGCTGCGGCTATAGAGCAATTGTCAATCTGGGGTGAGCGCGTTGGAGTGGATGTTGTGAAACAGAAGATGGGAAGCGATCCAGCAGCCGTGGCACACGACACACTGTCATATGCCAAGGCCCATCAGGCAGACGTAGTGATTATAGATACCGCCGGTCGTCTTCATAATAAAGTCGGTCTTATGAATGAGCTGACAAAAGTAAAAAATGTGATGAAACGCATTGTTCCCGACGCACCGCAGGAGATACTTCTTGTGCTTGACGGTTCGACAGGACAAAATGCCTTTGAACAGGCAAGACAGTTCGTGGCTGCCACAGATGTGAATGCTCTTGCAATCACCAAACTCGACGGAACATCAAAAGGCGGAGTGGTGATCGGAATCAGCGATCAGTTTAATATTCCTGTAAAATATATCGGTTTAGGAGAAAAAATGGAAGACCTGCAAATTTTTCATCCCGATGAATTTGTAAGATCTCTTTTCGGCGACGCTATATAATTCTATTTTATCAATCCTCCTCTGCCAATCTATGATTAAAGGAAAAATTGATGTCATTTCAATGGGATGTTCAAAAAATCTCATTGATTCTGAAAGACTTCTCAAACGACTTGAAGCAAAAGGGTATTCCGTAACCCATGATTCCGTCAAGCCTGATGGAGAATATGTAGTCGTCAATACCTGCGGGTTTATAGCCGATGCCAAAGAAGAATCTATCAATATTCTGTTGGAACTGGCAGAAAGCAAGAAACGCGGAGAAATCGGTAAGATCGTTGTAATGGGATGCCTATCGCAACGTTACATGGATCAGTTAAAGGATGAGTTGCCGGAAATTGATATCTGGTATGGCAAATTTGATTGGAAGGACTTCATTGGTACACTTCCTGACATTTCCGTCCAAACGCCTCCACGTGATTGGGAACGATCGCTTACCACTCCCCCTCATTCAGCTTTCCTGAAGATATCCGAAGGATGTAACCGTTTCTGCGCCTTCTGTGCCATACCTCTGATAACAGGCCGCCACACATCGCGTCCGATAGAGGAGATATTGGATGAAACTCAGTCGCTTGTTAATCAGGGTGTAAAGGAATTCAATATAATCGCACAAGATCTTTCTTCTTATGGTCTTGACCTTTATGGGAAACACAGCCTTCCTGAATTAATCGACCGGATGGCAGATATACAGGGAGTAGAATGGATAAGGCTTCATTATGCTTATCCTTCCGATTTCCCGATGGAGCTACTTGATGTGATGGCCCGGAGAGAAAACGTATGCAAATATATTGACATAGCTCTCCAACACATAGCAGACCCGGTGTTAAAAAATATGCGTCGCCATATTGACGGCCGTCAGACTATCAAACTGCTTGAAGATATGCGCAACCGTGTGCCAGATCTAAAAATACGCACCACACTCATGGTTGGATTTCCGGGTGAAACAGATGAGGGTTTCGAAGAATTGCTTGAGTTTGTAAAGACCCAGCGCTTCGATCGAATGGGCGCATTTGCATATAGTGAAGAAGATGACACCTATGCTGCAAAAAATCTACCGGATATTATTCCCGAGGAGGTGAAACAAGACAGACTTGAACGGCTGATGACGCTTCAAGAGGATATTGCCATGGAAGAAGCCGAAAAAATGGTTGGTGCCGAATTAAAACTCGTTATCGATGAACTTGACGGAGATATCCGTGTATGCAGATCTCAATGGGATAGTCCTGATGTTGACTGTTCCTACTATGTAAAGGATACTGACGCAATGCCGGGAGAATTCATTAAGGCTGTGATTACCGAAGCTAAATCCCCCTTTGATTTTGAGGCGCACTTCCTGTCTAAATATTAACTTCTCAGATTCTTCCATTCCAAATTATGGATTCCTTTTTTATATATCGTTTGCCGGAAGAAAATAAATTTACCGGAGGTATCGGGAATGTAGCCACAGGAATCGGCTACGGATTCATAATCTCCTCATTTTATAATAGAGAAGAGGCTACCCTCACAATAGTAAGACAAGAAGACTTCTCACTGGAGTCGTTGCGCAATATCAACGACATTAAGCTCACAGACAGTAATTCACATCCGATTTTCCCTTTTCCCGATCAGTCCACAATAAAAGAAGACTATATCAACGATGTATCCGAGATAAGATCCGTACTTCGTGAAAACGAAAAGACCGTATATTGTAAAACAATATGCGGAGAAGATTCAATAGATCTTTACAAGACTCTGATCTCTCTTGACAGAGCTTTTCCTGAAGCCATGGTTTACTGTTTTCATACTCCGCAAACAGGTACATGGATAGGAGCAAGTCCGGAGAAGCTTTTATCGAACAAAAACGGCCTATTATCCACAATGGCTCTTGCCGGAACACGAAAAGCCTCTGAAGCCACCGAATGGGATGAAAAAAATATTGGGGAGCAACGTCTTGTGACCGATTACATCTCTACAATCCTTGAAGAAAACGGACTTAATTTCTCTTACGATCCGCATCCTTCCACCAGAAAGGTTGGAAAACTTGAACATCTCTGCACAAACTTCCATGCAGATTATCATAAATCATTCGGCACCGAGCGGTTAAAGCGGTTTCTTTACGACCTCTCCCCGACTCCGGCTCTATGCGGCTATCCCAAGGAAAAATCCTATGCCACAATCAGAGAGAAAGAGAGATTTTCACGAGCCTTTTATGGCGGATTCATGGGTCCCCGGGAGAAAGACGGAGATTTCTCATTCTATGTTATCTTGAGATCCGTATCAATTTCAGACACACATTGGTGCATGTATGCCGGTGGAGGGATTACTCCATTTTCAATTCCCGAAAAAGAATGGGAAGAAACAGAGAGTAAAGCTGCTTCAATATTGGAAAAGTTAATATTTAAAAGATGAAAACATTCTATATTTTTTGTATATTATGGTTTTTATTTGTAACTTTCCATCATTAAATGCTGACTAATAAAATATCGGACATAATAACAGCTGTAAAATTAAAAAACCAATATAATAACAGAATCATGAACGTAAGATCAACCATTTTGTGTCTTGCACTTGGTTTTACATCCGTGGCATTTGCTCAGACCGAATGTCAAGAAGGTAAGTCATGCTGCAAAGAAGGCAAAGCCTCAGTGGAACACCTCAAAAGCCTTAATAAAGCCGGTATAGATGCTTCCATCTCACCTAAAGAGGATTTCTATCACCATGTCAACAAAGGTTGGATGGACAGTCATCCGCTCACAGGCGAATATGCGCGTTATGGACAATTCAATATCCTTAACGATTCGAGCAATAACCGTGTGCGTCGAATTGTGACGGGGCTTGCTGCCAAGAATCCTAAAAAAGGTACAAACGCATATAAGATTGCCAATCTTTATGAAATGGGACTTGACTCGGTGCGTCGAAATCAGCTTGGTGCCGCTCCAATCAAACCTATTCTCGAAAAGATCAACAACACACCCAAAGAAGGGATGGAAGATCTTTTCTTATTCATGCATAAAAACTACAGCTCTCCCCTTATCGGTGTAGGATTTCAGGAAGATTTATCCAATAGCAAAGTATACGCTATGTATGTTGACGGAGCAAGCCTCGGCCTCGGTGACCGCGACTACTATCTTCTCAACGACAAACGCAATAAGAATGTGCGCGAAGCTTACAAAAAGCTTATCCAGACTCAGATGGAATTGGCAGGTCTGTCAAAGAAAGATGCCAAGAGAGTTGTCAACAGCGTCATGAAAGCAGAGACTCTTCTTGCCGACTCCACATGGACTCGTGAGCAAAGTCGCAATATTCCGGCCATGTATAACCCCCGCACAATTGCGGAAGTTAAAGAATTGGCACCTTCATTCCCCTGGGATCGATTCTTCAAAGAAACAATGGGGATTGAGACACCGGAAAATCTTATCGTGACTACGATCAACACTGTGAAACAAGGCGACTATCTGAACCGTACGCTTACAGATCGAGAAAAGAAAGATCTCTATATGTGGGACGTTGTTTCAGGTGCTTCAGGTGCCCTAAGCGATGATTTCGCCAATGCTGACTTCGAATTCAACAAAGTTTTCAGTGGTGTGGAACAGCAACGTCCCCGCTGGAAGAAGGCATTAGGTGCTGTAGAAGGGATAATGGGAGAAGGAATTGGCGAGCTTTATGTTGAAGAATACTTCCCCGAAAGCTCTAAAATTTATATGGAAGGGCTTGTAGAGAATCTGCGTAACGCTCTCGGTAAACATATCATTCATCTTCCTTGGATGAGCGATGACACCAAGGTGCAGGCTCTTAAGAAACTCAACAAGATTACTGTAAAAATCGGTTATCCCGACAAGTGGAAGGATTATTCCAAACTTGAAATAGATCCATCACTCTCATATTACGAGAACATCCATAATGCCCGCATGTGGGCACAGGACCGTTACCTTGAAAAATGGGGTAAACCGGTAGACCGCGAAGAATGGAGCATGACACCTCAGACCATCAACGCATATTACAATCCTCTTAATAATGAAATCGTCTTTCCTGCCGGTATTCTGCAGGCTCCTTTCTATGATCCCAATTCTTCTGATGCCGAGAATTACGGAGGTATCGGTGTTGTGATCGGACACGAACTTACTCACGGATTCGATGATCAGGGAAGTAATTTCGATGCTGATGGCAATATGGTAAACTGGTGGACAGCTGAAGATGCATCTGCATTCCAGACCCTTACCAAAGGACTCGCCGACCAGTATAGTGAAGTGGAGGTTCTTCCCGGTCTGCATGCCAATGGCGAATACACACTGGGTGAGAATATCGCTGATCAGGGTGGTCTTCGCGTAGCAATGACAGCTTTCCTCGATTCTCAGAAAAAGAAAGGTGTTGATATCACTGAAGAGTCTGCCAAAATTGATGGTCTCGACCCAATGCAGGTATTCTATATGAACTTTGCAAACCTTTGGGC
The DNA here is from genome assembly GCA_014801535.1 of Bacteroides sp. Taxonomy (GTDB): domain Bacteria; phylum Bacteroidota; class Bacteroidia; order Bacteroidales; family Muribaculaceae; genus Lepagella. Next base: position 75,933 of record JAAVEA010000001.1, on the reverse strand, counting down.
GGGCAACATCCGCGATGAAGAAATCCGTTCACTCACTACAGGCGATGTTCATTCTCTCGGCATCAACCGTGTGAATGTCTCGCTCCGCAACATCGAGCCGTTCTTCAAAAGCTTTGATGTAAAAGAAGGAGACAAGATGTATCGTCCCGAGAACGAGCGTGTGATAATCTGGTAATTGAATCTGACATAAAAAATAAGGCGATGCATTAGCATCGCCTTATTTTTTATGTCAGATATTATTCGTTTTGAAAATTTGATAACTCACTATTTAATCATCATAACGAATAAACTTACCATCTTTATCAAACTTCATCTCAACTCCATTGGAGAGCTCTACATCATATCCTCCTCTTGTCTTTTCTATTCCAACAACCCTCTGTCCTTTCTGATTGCTCTTTACATAAGATGTCACACCGGCGGGAACAAATGCTGTCGGAACTGATTTTGATACATTAACCTCTACTTCTTTCCAATTCCCATCTCGGTCAAATGTAATCTCAGTGCCATCGGTCATCACAACCTCGTATTCTGAAACACGTCCGAAATCTTTATCAATCTTCACGACACTTACCTTGGATTTGAAATTCTTGGACAAAGTGGTCTGTGCCCCCTTGGGAAGAACGGATGCATCATGAGCATACTTATCCCCTGCCATGGCAGTCGTAGACAAACCGATAACTGCGATTAAGGCTAATAAAACTTTTCTAATCATAATCTTGTGTTTTTATAGTGTTTATTATTTCCGGGATAGAGAAAGCGTATAATCCTTATTACTTACTATTTACCGGTTTATTGTTTAACGCTCTTTCCTGATATAAGGTTCATATAACGAACTTACCTATGTTGTATTTATATTGAATGTGTCTATACATCGTCAGATTTATTTTATTAGAAACATGAAAAGTCAGCGATTTCTATATCGCTGACTTTTCAATTAACAATTAAATATAAGTTTTGATTTTTATGATATCTTATTTAAATAGATACTGAGATGAAATCGACTCGTTATTATGGATGCGTCGAATTGTATCCGCGAAAAGCTTTGCAACCGGAAGAACCGTAGCCTTCTGATTCTCTTTGACGTATGGAATCGAGTCAGTAAAAATAATTTCTGTAAGACCGCAATTCTTCACATTGTCAGTTGCAGGATCACTCATTACAGGGTGGCTGCAGAGCGCTCTCACCGATTTCGCTCCGTATTCCAAAATAAGATCACTTGCCTTGGTGATGGTGCCGGCCGTATCCACAATATCATCAACAAGAACAACATTCTTGTCTTTCACATCGCCGATAACAGTCATCTTGCTAACAACGTTTGCTTTGGCTCTAACCTTGTGACAAAGCACCAAAGGAACGTCAAAATATTTAGCATATGAGTTGGCTCTCTTAGCACCACCGACATCAGGGGATGCAATCACCATATCTTTAAGTTTGAGGCTTTCGAGATAAGGAATAAAGATTGAAGAGGCATACAAATGATCTACGGGAACATTAAAGAATCCCTGTATCTGATCTGCGTGGAGATCCATTGTAATAAGACGGTCAATACCGGCTGTGCTTAACAGATCGGCTACAAGTTTAGCAGCAATTGAGACACGAGGCTTATCCTTTCTGTCCTGGCGTGCCCATCCAAAATAGGGAATCACTGCAATGATCGATTCTGCTGACGCTCTCTTGGCAGCATCTATCATCAGGAGAAGCTCCATCAGATTGTCGCTCGTAGGAAAGGTTGATTGCACAAGATACACCTGCGCTCCACGAATCGATTCTTCAAAACCAACTTCAAACTCACCATCGGCAAAACGTTCCTTATTCATTTTGCCTAATTCAATGCCGAGTTCTTTACAGATAGACTCTCCGAGATATTTCGAAGCCGCACCTGCAAAAACCTTGATCGGCGGACGGAAATCATTCATTACTTGATAGGATTGATTTGTTGCTGCAAAATTAAGACATAATTTTTAATTTTCCATCATTTACAGCTTGTTTTTTAAGCTCAGACTTAATTTTTCGCAGCTTCTCCCTCCTACTCTTCCGTTTTATGCACTTTAAGAGGAAGTATAAGCGCATCATAACCGTTTAGCCTGAAAGAAGCAGGAGCTTTATCCGACACAGTGAATATATGGCGTTTATTCCATAGAAGATCTGATGCACTTTGCTCACCGCTTTCAAGTCTTGCCATTCCTATTGCAAGCTCGGGGAAATTAAGTTCTATATCAACAGCCTGGCTGTCAAAATTAGCTATCACCAGATAAGCCTCCTCTTCCGTATACCGTAAAAATGCATACTGACGGTGAGGGTTGAAGGCTGAATTGCGATGATTGCAATACATAAGATCGAAAAATTTCCCTTCATAGAAAGCCGGCACTTCCGAGCTGAGGTGCAGAACATTTCTATATAGTTTTCGCAACCATTTCTCATGTTGTGTGAGGCGGAACACCGAGCATTTTCCGTCGTTATACCATCGTCGGAGGGTATCGTAACTCCAATAGTCAAATATCGTCGAACGATTGTTATCACCTGCAAATCCCTCATTATCTCTGGCCATCTCGCCCAATTCCTGACCATAATATATCATGAAAGGCCCGTTAGAGATCATTGACGAAACCACAAGATAAGGCACAATCTTCAGCGGATCGTTTGCAAACTCTCTCGAAGCAAACCTAACCTCATCATGGTTTTCAAGAAAGTTTAGCATACTGTCTCCCAATCCTTCCACTCTCTGCCAACAAGATGTAAGCTGTGCGGCCGACCAGTTGCTTCGTTCTATCCCCACAAGTGTATCATAAAGGTTTACTTTGTCATATAGGTAATCGAAATGACAGTATTCCAGAAACGGGCGATACAGATTCACGTCATAAATCTCTCCGATAAAAATTATATCGGGATAATCCTTCTTTACTTGCGGAATTGCCCAATGCCAGAACTCCTGCGGCACCATGAACACCATGTCACAGCGGAAACCGTCGACACCCTTTGATGCCCAGAAACGAAGGATATGTAGCATCTTCAGCCAAGTATCGGGAATCGGATCATAACTCCCCTGACCATTCCATGGATCAAGGCCATAGTTGAGTTTTACCGTCTCATACCAGTCATTCTTGCCGCAAAAAGCTGTGAAGCAATCGTTACCTGTGGCTTTGGCAGGAAATTCTATATAAGGCTCCTCACCCTCTGAAGCAATATCAAAATCAGGAGAGAATTGCTGGTTGACTATATAATAATAATTGTTTTGGGGTGAGAAAAACATGTTGTGGTCGTCAGATTGTCCAAAATCCTCTATCCCCACCGGAGCAGAATCGGAGTGATATACTCTGGCCGTATGATTGGGAACAAAATCAATCAGCAGTTTCAATCCCTGTTTATGCACCCTTTTCACACATGCCTCGAACTCTTTCATACGGTTAGCCGGATTCACGGCAAGACAAGGGGCGACATCATAATAGTCTTTAATGGCATATGGCGACCCGGCCTCTCCTTTCACAACATTAGGATTATCGGCAGGTATATCTGCCTCTGGAAAAGCTGTCTTGGTAGCATTCTCAATTATACCGGTAAGCCATATGCAATTCACTCCCAGATCTGCAAGCGATTTTAGAAGCCGAGCCGTGATATGATTCAGTTTTCCACTGCCATTTTGTTCCAGCGTTCCATTAGGAACACAGGCATCATTCATGTTCGTAAATATCCTTGGAAATGCTTGGTATATTATAAGTTTCCCTTTATTATCCATAAATTAATTTTATTTATAAACGGAGTATATTGACTTACTCATCTGAATTCATGTCGAATGTCAAAATGAATTCAATATGTTAACTCATTTACTCCTCTATTTGTTCTTTTTTAACATCTCTTCTATCACTACACAGGCGGCATCATAACCATAACCTACATTTTTACGGAGAGAAGTAAGATCAAAGGTTTTAGTATTTGCGATATGTTTCGGTATTACAACGTAATCGCACATATTTATATCCTGAAGCACATTTGACTTACTCATGAGAGTATATGTACGCATCGCTACATCGAGTATATTCTGCTTATAACTGTAAGACCTGTCGAGCGGGCTACAGTTACTTCCTACCAATACTTTACAGAAATCACGTATGGCCCAGGCCGGGAGATTTCTCAAAACACCACCGTCAACATAATGGTAGCCGTTAATCTTTACCGGATTAAAGATTATGGGTATCGAACATGATGCGATGACTCTTGGAACAATCTCCCCCTTGCACCATCCCACCGAAGTTCCTTTTTCAAGATTTGTTGCGCAAATCACAAGAGGAATCTGTGTATCCTCAAGATTTTTTACAGGAAGCCAACTCTCAAGTAAGCGAGCAAATTTTGTCAGACGAAAGAAGCCCTCTTTGGGAACAGACCATTGTGAAAAATCACCGAAGCTACTCGCTTCTGCAAAACACTCTATCATGTCGGACGGACTAAGACCGGATGCATATAACGCACCGGCTATCGAACCTGCCGATACGCCGGAAACTATCTGTGGTTTCATGCCGAATTGCTCAAATGCCTGCAACACTCCTATATGTGAAAAACCTTTGGCACCTCCTCCTGCAAAAGCCATTCCAAGACGAGGCCTGGTGCGTAAGCCAATCTTTTCAAGTATCTCTTCTATATAATTATTTACCTTCATCTTCTTTCCTTTTGCTTGAGTCAATTTTCTCTGAATCTTCCTCAGCTTCATCCTGAGTCGGATTCTCTTCATTTGAACTCTTTAATTTTTTATTCCTGCGCCTCAACCATGTGAAAGGATTGTCAAACTCCTTTCTATATACCACTCCCAAACCTTGCGTAGTGAGTGAAGATTTCAGATAATAATTCTGGTCGTTAAAGTGGTTGTATGCCTTCAGACGCAAATTCCCGTTTTTCGACAACAAATATTCTATATCGAAATCTCCAACAAAGGTGGTCTGCGATGTGCTTCTGTCACGATAGCCGAAATTACCGTTAATGAGCAAACGGTTGTTGAGAAGCCGGGATGAAAGTGAAACATCCACTTCCATATCTGAGAAGTCCCCCTTATCTGATCTGAACGAAGGAGACAACGTGAATTTATCTGTCAACTGCCCCATTATATTGGATAACTGTGACGATAAAGTGGACGAAGCGACTGATGCCAACTCTCCGCCTCCATTACTTGACGAGCCCATATATTCCGGTGTATAGAAACGGTTAAGGGCAAGCAGATATATGATCTGTCGGCTCATAAGGTCTTCTGTTGAGATTATACTCCTCACCTTGCGCTCCACATCGCTTGTAAGAGTTGGAAGTGAAATATCAAACGTTATTTCAGGATTTTGCAAATCTCCTCTCACCTTCAGAAGAGCATCAACCGGAACGTTGGTTCTGTTTAAATCTCTATCGGTTGAAAAACTTTTGTCAAGATCCGAAAGATTGGTGTTGACTCTATAGGAAGCCAATATATCAATATTGGCCTGTAACGGGTCTCCATTAAACGATATATTGCTACCCTCTCTGATTTTAAAATCGCGGAGAATTAGTTCCTGCAACGAAAAATTATAATTTCCTTCAACAAGAGTGTATTTTCCATACATAGACATCTCATCCGACTCAGTATCATAATGTATCTGTAGCGGACCGGCTCCACGGGCTATGATTTTATCTCCCGCATTAGGATCCATTATCAGATTCATCCGCGCTTCGGGAGTAATTGTTGCACGCAAATCCATCACAAACAATGTAGGAACGCTCATCTCCTCGCTTTGCTTCTTGAGGAATTTATCTTCGAATGATTCCTCTATCACAATATCAGCAGACTCCTGTTCCTTTTTCTTATCGGAAAATGTAAGGAATGTGTAGTCGAGAGCAGTCTGCGTATCACTTAGCACAAATGTAAAATCCGACTTGGGATCAGTGGTCATATCCATCTCCATTGATACAATGCCGGGGCGTCCGCGTAACGAGCCTTTACCGGAAGCGAAAATTTTGCCATACCAATCCGGATTTATTGATGAATTAGTATCATAGCATAACAATTTATTGGCATTACCGAGTTTGAATTCAAACTCAGGGTCATGAAAATATGAATGTTTCACATAACCGGAGAAGAGAGCCGAATTTCCATATTTGTCATACAATCGGAAATCAGGTATAACTATCCGGCCGGGATCAAGTATAACAGAGTCGCTGCCATGATAATAAACGTTTGTATAGTCAACTTTCATATATATCGAGTCGGCGAAAGCCCTGCCCGTAAGATCAATATCCTTGAACGTTCCGAAAAGTTTGACATCTCCCGATGCACGTCCTCCCACATCTGATGTAAAGGCCGACATAAATGGTTTTAGAAAACCTATATTTATCCGGTTGGCTTTCATGTCAAATGATAAAGAGTCGCGTGTTATGAAGATACCACCGTCAATTTTGGCACCCCCTATTCCGGATTCCTTTATATCCGCGTGAATCTCTACCGCCTTTTCATCATTATTCCAACAGCTGAAAATATCAGCGTCTCCAAGCACAGATTCATTATACGACAGGTCGTTGACTCTTAAATATTTGGTCTGTGCCACAGGATTCTTGGTAAAAACGGAAGAGGCCGTAAGTTCACCCGTGGCTATTCCACCAAAAGTCACATAATTGATATTTAGAATACCGAATATATATTCAAGATCAATCTCCGCCAAGTTTACTTTCATAATGTCTTCAGGATATGACGAAGCAACCCCATTGATTTCAATGAACTGATTATCATGCCAGATCCGAAGGTTATCCACGTTGACACGCTTATCCGAGTAAAATAGTTCGGATCGGTCTATACGCCACTCGGAAGGGCCAAGGCAGAATCGAGAAGGATTTACTGTCACATAAAAATCTGGATGACCCGAATGAAGATTTCTCATAACAGATGCGTCCATACTGATATTCCCCTTACCTGTTGAATTATTTGCCATCCTCCACCCGAGATCTACATGTCCTTTATCTTGAAAAGCAGTTATAACCGCTTCAAGATTGGCACGGTCATTCTTTACAGGCATCGTAGTATTAATGGTGACCGAGCACCCCTTCCCCTGCTCCAAAACACCATAAAGCCGTGTGTTGCTTATCAATTTATTTGTACCTTGCAATAGATAAGGAGCCGTCACCTCACAATTCAATCTTCCTTCAGATAAATCTAATCTGCCCTTTACAGCGATGTCTTTCAGTGGTTTTACGGGAAGCTGCAAAAAATCGGGGAGACTTTCTTCAGCATTTACATTCACCTCAATATCTGCATACCCGCTATATTCTCTGCTGTTGTTATTGACAGCCATCAACGATGTGACATTATTCCCTATAAGTCTTTTTATACAAGGTATGAGTTCATTTATCCTGAAGTCTCCCTCCATAGAAGCAGTAAGGAAATCGGTAGAAAGATCTATCCTTCTTATATATTTGGCAACACTTGTTTCCTCTTCATCTGCATGATTATTGATCACGACCGAATTTAATGCAAGTTCACCTAACCTGATTCCTTCACCATCCTGATTGGTGAAGGAAAAATCTTCTACATTAACAAATCCCGTAATATTATCCGCGTTATTTCCGGAAATGTCGGCATCAATACCACAACTGGCCATATATCCTGCATATTTAGTTTTAATCCCGAACATACCGGGATTAAAACCATCAATCTTCCCGTTTAATGTAAAATGTGAGTTTGCTCCGGCCAGCAAAGCCTCACCCGTCAACGCAAGATCGACAAACCTATCGTCAATCCTTACATCGGCCTTAACGTTATCTCCGCTCTTCTCCCCTTCTATATTTATATCCGTGAACCGATTACCCCTATAATCTATATAATCCACATCAAGACGCGCAATCCCATTAATATTTTTGTTTCTTAACCCAATCTCACCACTGGCCGAGAATGCCACATCTCCAAGTATAGATGATTTAGCTATAAGGGCACCTACATCGAAACCCTCCGTGTTGATCGCAAAACTACCGTCAGCATGATCTCTACCACTCATATTTCCATCTAATCCGAAGGTGATTCCTCCTATCGAAGTATTTATTTTGCCCTCCGACACAATCTTTCCTGTTTTACCGGAATAATATCCGTTTACATTCAATTCTATCGACCCGAGCCTTGTTAGATAAGCGAGAATATTATCCTCTTTCCGGATGTCCAACTTAGAAATACCGACAATCTGTTGAGAAAATTCAACCGGGATATCAGCCTTAACATAATCAATAGAAGCTATGAGATTATTCACGTCACGGATATTTTCCACATTACCTGCAAACTTTATATCCGCACCTCCGAATTTTTGAGCTAATTCAAATCTTTCCAAAGCAATATTGTCAAGATTTCCTGATGCGGAGAGCGTAAGGTCATATCTGTCTTTTAAACTGCCAAGACCTGGATAAAAGAATTTCAGATCACCGGGAAAAATATTTTTTCCTGTCAATTGAATATTATGATTACCGTTTTCAAAGGCATCCGCGATTTTATCGAAGGAATCATATGAAATTTCAAAGTCACCTACCTTTAATTCACCGTCACCTAATAGAAGCAGAAAGTCGGATAAAGTGATTTTTCTATCCGTTATATGAGCCTTTAAGGCTAACTTCCTAACATTAAAGCCGGAATAGGATTTAAACGAGAGTCTTCTAAGGTCGACCGTGAAATCATTATTCTTTAGCCGGGGTAGGGTCACATCGGCCATAAGGTCGGTTAGCAAAACATGATCGGGATTAAATGTTCTCTCCTCGTCAGCCACGTTTTCCTTATCCTTTACCCATAGTCGATCAAAAGCTAATGACGATTGACGGATCACAACATTATTAATCTGCAAATCGAATTTTGTGGGTGGTTTTGATTTATCTTTGGGCGACAATGCCTCGATTATATAGGAAATGTTTAACGGACCGCCTTTTTGCGCTTGCCATATGCGGCCATTCAAACCTAAAACCTCCGCATATGTAATCTCTATTCTTCTATCCTTTATCAATTTCCACAGCCGGATACCTGCACCAAGTGTAGAGACTTCTATACATTTCTCACCATCCGGAGTATAGAATTCTACATTCTTGATACGCACCTCATTAAAAGGAATAATATCTACATTTCCAATCTTTACGTCGCCTCCGAGAAATGCAGCAAGCTCATCCTCAGCAGTTTTTCTTATATAATTTTGCACCGGAGGAACGCTCAAAACAATATACAGTCCTATAAAGAGTAATACAACTGCCACTACAGCGATGAAAAGCACACTGCGCAATACTCTGTATATGTTATATGTATTTTTGACAAACTTGATTGTCATCCTTATCAAATCTTTTTACAAAATTAATAAAATCTATTGGATTTGCCCGAACAGGAAATAATATTTTGCGCTTACATCAATATTTATTAAATTTGTAAAACGTTAACGATGAAGTTGAATGAGTTCAAAAAATGAGCATAAATATATTAGCAATTGAATCATCCTGCGACGACACATCATGTGCCGTTATATGCGACGGCATTTTAAAGAGCAATGTGATCGCAAGCCAGAAAGTACACGAAGCCTATGGAGGTGTGGTTCCGGAACTGGCCTCACGTGCACATCAGCAAAATATTGTTCCTGTTGTTTCAGAAGCACTTAGACAGGCAAATATAAAAAAAGAAGAAATCTCTGCAATCGCCTATACACGGGGTCCGGGGCTATTGGGCTCACTTCTTGTAGGCACTTCCTTTGCAAAAGGGATGGCAATCGGACTCAATGTTCCTCTTATCGATGTCAATCACCTTCATGCTCATGCATTGTCTCAGTTTATAAAGGAGAATGCAGAGGATGAAGTGCCCGAATTTCCATATCTATGCCTTTTGGTATCAGGAGGCAATTCGCAGATTGTACTCGTTAAGAGCGCTGATAATATGGAAATTCTTGGTCAGACGATTGATGATGCTGCCGGAGAAGCATTCGATAAGTGTGCAAAAGTGATGGGACTTCCCTACCCCGGAGGTCCACATATCGATAATTTGGCAGCTCGAGGAGACGAGAACCGTTTCAAATTCAGCAAGCCTCAGATTCCAGGACTTGATTACTCTTTCAGCGGTCTAAAAACCAGTTTCCTTTATACAGTAAGAGATGGTATGAAAGAGAATCCCGAGTTTATACAGGATAATCTTGCCGATCTCTGCGCCTCTCTTCAGAAAACTATTGTTGACATTCTACTGAATAAACTGAAAAAAGCTATCAAGCAAACCGGTGTGCGTCATGTCACTATTGGTGGAGGAGTCTCGGCAAACTCCGGTGTTCGCAATGGAGTGGAACAACTTTGCAAAAAAGAAGGAGTGAAAGCCTGGATTCCAAAACGCGTCTTTACCACCGACAATGCTGCAATGGTTGCCACTGCCGGATATTTTAAATACCTCAAGGAAGAATTCTGTCCGCTCGATCTCCCTCCGTTTGCAAGAGTTAAACTCTGACACAACATGATCTCAACAACAGAAAACTTTCAAAATTCATACTTATTTATGAACAGCGAATCACAAAACCAACCTAACGTGCATAAGGAAACCCGGCATGTAGTCATATATGGCTACACAAAAGCGGAGCTGGCAAACATCATGCGGCATTTCGAAGCTCAATTACCTGAATTTGTAAAAATAACTGTTGAAACCGACAATCTTGTCACCAAGGTAATACTGACAGGTATTAATTCCGGACTTGAGTTATTGCGCTTCAACATGAATCGTTATCAAGCCTCTTTAAATGAAATTTTCAGTCAGGAAGTTATTACAACTGAAGATAAATCTCTTTCTCAAGTGCTCGGCGACCTATTGAAAGAGAGGGAGCTTACAGTGTCCTCAGCTGAAAGTTGCACCGGAGGCAACATCGCTCATAAGATTGTGCAGGTGCCCGGCAGTTCAGCATATTTCTTGGGCAGTGTGGTCAGCTACAGTAATGAAGTAAAGGCAACGGTTCTCAATGTATCGCGAACCAACATAGATCGCTACGGAGCCGTTTCTAAGGAAGTTGTCGAGCAGATGGCAGATGGTGTGTCACAACTGATGCATACAGATTGCTCGATCGCAACAAGCGGCATCGCCGGACCCGAAGGTGGAAGTAAACTCAAGCCAGTAGGCACAGTATGGATTGCAGTCAAGATCGGGGAAAGAATCGTCAGCGAATGTCTTCATTTCTCCGGAACCAGAGATGAAGTGATAGAATCGGCCACAAACCACGGAATGGTTATGCTTATAAACCTGTTGCGAAACGCATATACCACTCCTGAAGATATAAACGATGATTGAAGTAAAACTATAATTTTCAGGTTGAATATCAATCTATAATAAACTTTATCAACAAAAAAATTTGCAAGATTAAAATAAAAGTTGTAATTTTGCACACGTTTTGTGGCACATCCTTAAAAGTCGCCGGAATGATGCAACCGGTGATGATATGAGAACTGAGATGGCGGCCTAAACACCAAAGAAGTTTAATTTTTAAAGAATTATAACAACAGCCATGTCAAAAGTTTGTCAAATTACAGGCAAAAAAGCGCAGGTGGGTAACAATGTTTCTCACTCAAAGCGTCGCACCAAACGCAAGTTCGAGGTAAACTTGCAAACAAAGAAATTCTATTGGGTTGAGCAGGACATGTGGATTGTATTGCGACTCTCAACAAGAGCGCTCCGCACCATCAACAAGATTGGTCTTAACGCAGCTCTTAAGAAAGCAGAGGCCGAGGGTCATCTCGATTTCAAAGATATTAAAATCCTTTCTCTTTAATCATCTCACAGAACAATTATGGCAAAGAAAGCTAAAGGCAACAGAGTCCAGGTGATTCTGGAATGCACCGAACATAAGGCAAGCGGTATGCCCGGTATGTCTCGTTACATCACCACTAAAAACCGTAAAAATACTACAGGTCGTCTGGAGTTGAAGAAATACAACCCCATCCTCAAGAAAGTTACCGTTCACAAAGAAATTAAATAAGCACTGATTTATGGCAAAGAAAACCGTCGCGTCTCTTCAGAAAGGTGAAGGTCGTACTTATAGCAAAATCATCAAGATGGAGAAATCTCCCAAAACAGGCGCTTATGTCTTCAAAGAGGAAATGGTGCCTAATGATGCAGTAAAAGATGCTCTTAAATAAGAGTTTAAATCATTAAAGATATAAAAAAGGATTCTCAATGAGAATCCTTTTTTTATATCTTATCGTATGTTTTAGAAAACGTAGCCTATACCCATTCCAATAAAACCACCGCTCGTATCATTCATTACAGAATATTTACCCTGCAAAGAAAGCTTAAGGTTTGAGGTGAGATAAAAATCGAAACCAGCACCGAAATTACCCCCGGCCCGACTTGCATGACCGCCTCCGGAATAACTCCAGTTATTGAAAGCGAAACCCACAAGCGGATAGACCCCGAATCCTTTCGCTATCTTAAAAGGGAAATGCACATCCACATCAAGCACAAAGGCCGACTTCCCTTCATTACGGAAACTATATGCGATGTCGGGAGCTAATCTTACATGATTCACTATAGTATACTGGAAGTCAACTCCCATATACCCACCATTGTTATAAGTGGAGAATCCTCCTATTAGACCTAAAGACGTCTCCCCCTTCTGAGCATGAGCCTTAAACGGTACCATAAGTGCCACCGCACTTAGGGCACAACAAACAATCTTAGTTGATTTTTTCATATTAAAATATATTTAATTTTTTGAGGGAGATTTAGTTTAGTTAAATAACATTTCTAAATATAAAAATGTTTAATTATCTTTGCATATAATATATCTCGCAATTTGGATTGAAATCTTTCTAATTGCGGAAAAAATAGATTTTGAGATGGAGAATCTTGGTTATATCCGTGTAGCCGCGGCAAAACCCGCTGTAAAAGTCGGTGATGTAGAATTTAACGTGAACCGAATCTGCGATATGGTGAAACAAGCAGATCAGAAAAATGTGAGTCTTCTTGTTTTCCCGGAATTGTCAGTGACAGGATATACTTGCGCTGATCTCTTCTTCCAGTCCAACCTTCTTGAGAAATCCATTGAAGGTCTGAAAACTCTTGCCGACTTCTCACATGATGTGAGAACAACGTTTATCGTAGGGATTCCGATTGCAAGACGTAATGCTATATATAATTGCGCGGCAATTATCTCTGAAGGCAAGGTGTGGGGAGTGGTTCCCAAAAAGTATTTACCCAACTATAATGAATTTTATGAAAGGAGATGGTTTGCAGAAGGTGTGAAATCTGATGATGTAATTGCTCCTTTCAATTACGAAATACCTTTTTCTACACATCTTCTGTTTAACCGATACGGCATAACATTCGGTGTCGAGATTTGTGAAGACCTGTGGGTTCCCGTTCCACCGAGTTCTCAAATGTCAAAATCAGGCGCGGAGATAATTTTCAATCTCTCTGCCACAGACGAATTAGCGGGGAAGCATTCCTATCTTGTAGATCTGATTGAGCAGCAATCGGCACGATGTCGGTGTGCATATGTTTACGCTTCAGCAGGGTCGGGAGAATCTTCTACGGATCTTGCGTTCGCGGGAAACTGCATCATAGCGGAAAACGGAGTTCTACTCTGTTGTTCTGAACGTTTCTCACTCTCCCCTCAAATGGAGATTGCCGATGTTGATGTCGAACTTCTACGCAACGACCGTAATCATCACAACACCTTCCGAACAGAACCTGATAATATGATTGAGCCGATCATCATAATCAAACGTAAGGAGGGAGATGATCAAACACAGAAGACAGCGATAATAAATAATCTTGAATATCGCTACGTAAATCCAACCCCATTTGTAGAGAAAAATGAGAACCTGTTACGTCAAAGATGTGACGAGATCTCATCAATTCAAGCTTGGGGACTTGCTCAACGCTTGAAAGCAATCAAATGCGACAAAGCGGTTATCGGTATTTCGGGGGGGCTTGATTCCACCCTTGCCCTGCTTGTCACTGTAAAAGCATTCGATCTTCTTTCGCTCGACCGTAAAGGGATAATCGGTATAACAATGCCCGGTTTTGGCACAACCGAGAGAACCCATGGAAATGCCTGGAACCTAATGGAAGAGTTGGGAGTGACACCCATGGAGATAGCCATTAACAAGGCTGTGGAAATACACTTCTCAGACATAGGACAGAATCCTGATAAGCACGATGCCACTTACGAAAACTCCCAAGCCAGAGAAAGAACTCAGATTCTTATGGATATGGCTAATAAAACAGGAGGAATAGTCATCGGAACAGGTGATCTATCCGAACTTGCCCTCGGGTGGTGCACATATAATGGGGATCAGATGTCGATGTATGGAGTCAATGCCTCCATACCGAAAACTCTTGTCAGAGATCTTGTTAAGGGCTACATGATTTCTGAAAAAAATGAGAAAGTTAAAGAAACACTTCAGGACATCATTGACACACCAATAAGTCCGGAACTTCTGCCGGCGGCCGCCGATGGTTCTATCGCGCAAAAAACTGAAGATTTCGTGGGTCCTTACGAACTTCACGATTTCTTCCTACATCTTATGCTTCGCCATTCCTTCTCTCCTACCAAAATCTTTACGCTTGCCTGTAAGGCTTTTGAGGGTGCATATGATAGAGAAACCATCAAGAAGTGGCTGATCACCTTCTATCGCCGCTTCTTCAGCCAGCAGTTCAAGAGATCCTGCATGCCTGACGGGGTGAAAGTGGGTAGTGTATGTCTCTCTCCTCGTGGCGACTGGAGAATGCCATCAGATGCTTCTTCAGCCCTATGGATCAGCGAAGCGGAAAATTTATAGATTTTGATTTCATGAAAGATAGTCTCGATAAAGCACTTAAAGTATTAAAAGAGGGAGGAATCATTCTTTATCCTACCGACACTGTGTGGGGAATTGGTTGTGATGCAACCAATCCTGAAGCCGTAAAGCGTATTTTTACTCTTAAAAAGAGAGCTGATGCAAAGGCTATGCTTATGCTGGTCGGGTCGGAAGGTCAATTGCAGCAGTACGTGAAAGAAATACCCGATATTGCTTGGGAATTAATCGATGCTGCCGTAAATCCGATCACGATAATCTACGACGAACCGGTAAATATCTGTAGCGCCCTTATGGCAGAAGACGGGTCTGCCGGATTCCGGATTACGAATGAATATTTTTCTAAAACACTTTGTCAAAGGTTGAAACATCCTTTGGTTTCAACTTCAGCAAATATAAGTGGAAAACCGGCTCCCACATCTTTTGCAGAGATTAACAAAGAGATTATCGACGGAGTGGATTATGTTGTGGAAATTGGTAGGGATCGCCCTGCTCCTCATGCTCCAAGCAATATAATTAAGATTTCCAACGACAGCGTAATAAAGATTATCAGGTAGAAATGTTCAAGCGCAGAAACAGAACCTTGAGAATAGCATACGTGGTGAGCGATTTCATTATGACTTCGCTTGCATTTTTCGTTTTCAATATTCTGCGCTATCGTATTCTCATTTCTGAAGATGGGTTCGAAGGTGTATTTAATTATCTTTCCACGCCCAAACTGCTTTGGGAACAATGCCTTGTTCCACTGGCTCTAATGTTTACCTATCTCCTTTCAGGATATTATAATCATCCCTTTCCAAGGTCAAGAGCTACAGAAATGCTTGTGACCACAGGCTGTGCAATGGTGAATTCGCTCCTGATATTCATGACAATGCTGGTAAATGATCCCACTCCCCGGCGAAGAACTGAATATTTTTTAATACTGCTGATTTTTATGCTCCTTCTCTTCTTCACTTATCTGGGACGCATATCCATTACAATGGTTGCTGTTCGAAAGGCACGGAAAAGCAAGCTTGTATTCAAAACCGTGATAATCGGGAATTCTGATAGAGCCAGAAAAGCGGCCGATAATATTCTTGACTCAAAATCACTTTACGACAATGAAGTGGTTGCCTTTGTCGCACTTGAAGGAGAATCAAGGAATAATCACAAATATAAGGGTATCCCAATAATTAAGCAAAAAAATCTAAAGACCTTCTGTCAAGAGGAAAAAGTTTCGCAGATTGTAATCGCTCCTGAAACAGCAGGTACCAATACGGTGCTTCAAATGGTGGATGAATATATTGATCTCGAAATTCCGATAAAGATTGCACCTGCTGATCTTGATTATGCTATAGCCGGGATTCGTACCAACGACATACTTGGACACACCCTTATAGATCTCTCAACCCCTCGTATAAGTGATTTTGCACAAAATATAAAACGCACTTTCGATATTCTCTCCTCTCTTCTGGGGTTGATCATACTTTCTCCCCTGTTTGCTGTGGTGGCCTTATGTGTAAAATCAGATAGTTCGGGACCGATATTTTATACTCAGGAGAGAATGGGTAAACACCATAGACCTTTTAATATAATAAAATTTCGCACCATGCGCACCGATGCTGAAAAAAACGGTCCGCAACTTTCTTCGGATGCTGATACCAGAATCACCAAAGTCGGCAAGATTCTAAGAAAATATCGAATTGATGAATTACCACAGCTATGGAATGTTCTGAGGGGTGAGATGTCAATAGTCGGACCACGCCCTGAAAGAGAATACTATATAAATCAGATCGTGAAGAAGGTTCCTTTTTTCAGCCTTATATATCAGGTTCGTCCCGGAATTACATCTTGGGCTATGGTGAAATTCGGATACGCATCGAATCTTGACCAGATGGTGGAACGCACCAAATATGATATGGTATATATCAACAATATGTCTCTACTTCTCGATCTGAAAATTCTTATCTATACCATCCGCACAATTATAAGCGGAGCCGGGAAATAAATGGATTTTATAAATGGCATATAAAGAAACACATAATAAATTCACTGAGCTCTGGATGAGATTCGTAATCTGGAGAGAACATCACATCAAGGAAAGTAATTTTGTTGTTTTCCTTGCTCTAATCGTAGGCATCGTTTGCGGCTTTGCTGCTCAGTTGCTGAAGTTTCTCATTCACCTGATCGCCAACGCCCTCACATCGGGATTAAGCACAACATCGGCCAACTGGTTATATCTAGTATATCCCGTGATCGGGATTCTAATCGTTACTCTGTTTTTGAAATTTGTAGTAAAAGACAATATTTCGCATGGAGTGACAAAAGTGCTCTATGCCATCTCGCGACGCAAATCGCGGTTAAAGAAGAAAAATATGTATGCCTCCCTCATATCCTCTTCGATTACAATTGGTTTTGGAGGATCGGTAGGAGCCGAGGGACCAATTGTATTTACCGGAGCTGCAATCGGTTCAAATTTCGGACAGGCATTCCGGCTGTCTCCCAAAATCCTTATGATACTTGTGGGGTGTGGAGCGGCCGCAGGTATAGCGGGAATTTTCCGCGCCCCAATTGCCGGAATGCTTTTCACATTGGAAGTATTGATGATAGACTTGACCGGCATGACAGTAATGCCTCTCTTGATTTCCTCTATTGCCGGTGCTACAGTGGCATATGTGCTTGAAGGGTATAATTCAGAATTTTTCTTTGCTCAAAGCGAACCGTTTCTGACCAACCGTATCCCCTTTTCTATTCTTTTAGGAATTGTCTGTGGTCTTGTTTCTCTCTATTTCACGCGCATAATGTTTTGGATGGAAACAGTGTTTTCCAAACTCCCAAACCAATTTTTCAAGATTCTCACCGGAGGAATTATTCTCGCTGTATTAATTTTCATTTTCCCCCCTCTATATGGAGAGGGTTATGGCGCGATCGAAAATCTTCTTGAAGGTGATATTTCCAAAATAGTTGATGGAACTTTTTTCTATGTGGACCGCGACAACGTATGGTTTCTCGTGCTCTTCATAGGGGCAGTGATGATGTTCAAAGCTTTTGCCACATCAGCCACTAATGGAGCCGGTGGAGTGGGTGGAACCTTTGCGCCTTCACTTTTTGTGGGAGCACTTTGTGGGTTCCTGTTTGCCTATATACTCAATAACCTTGACATCGGCGTACACCTTTCCCAGAAAAATTTCGCTTTGATGGGTATGGCCGGAGTAATGAGTGGTGTTATGCACGCCCCCCTTATGGCGATCTTCCTTACCGCCGAGATGACAGGTGGGTATGATCTTTTCCTTCCTCTTCTAATCGTGTCACTCCTCGCATATATGACAATCAAACTCTTCCTCCCCTACAGTATATACACTATGCGACTGGCTCGTGCCGGTGATCTTATCACTCATGAAAAAGACAAGGCGGTGCTTACACTTCTCAAGCTTGATAATGTTATTGAAAATGATTTTAAGACTGTCAAGCCGGAGATGAATCTGAAAGAGATGGTCGATACCATTTCCGTATGCAACCGCAATCTTTTCCCGGTAGTTGACGATGATGGGATGCTCAAAGGAGTGGTGATTCTTGATGAAATCAGAAATATAATGTTCCGTTCCGACCTTTATAAGAAGATGCATGTGTCTCGTTTTATGTCGGCCGTACCGGCAACCATAGAACTATCTTACCCTATGGATAAGGTGATGGAGATATTTGATAAGACTAACGCATGGAATCTTCCGGTGGTTGATAATGGAAAATATGTTGGTTTTGTATCAAAATCAAAAATTTTCAATTCATACCGCCGTGTTCTCCGACATTTTACGGAGGATTAAAAAGAAAAAAGTATATGGATAAAAAAGATTTAAAGATAGTTTTTTTCGGCACTCCTGAATTTGCTGTAGAAAGTCTGGATGCTCTCGTTTCTAACGGTTATAACGTAAAGGCGGTTGTCACGATGCCTGATAAAATTGCCGGACGCGGGCATAAGCATATCCAGAGCGATGTTAAGAAATATGCGGTTGAGGCCGGACTTCCGGTGCTTCAACCGGAAAAGTTGAAATCTCCTGATTTTGTGGAGGCTTTAAGACAGATTGGAGCTGATCTTTTCATTGTTATCGCTTTCAGAATGCTTCCTGAAATTGTATGGGCAATGCCTCCGCTTGGAACATTTAATCTTCATGGCTCACTGCTCCCTAAATATCGCGGGGCAGCACCCATAAACCGTGCGATAATGAATGGAGAGAAAGAAACCGGCATAACAACTTTCTTTCTTAAACATGAGATCGACACGGGCGATATGATTGAACAGAGAAGAATAGACATCCATCCAGAAGACAATGCTGGTACGATTCATGACCGTTTAATGGAGATTGGGGCGGAATGTGTTCTTCATACAGTGGATTCAATTATTGACGGTTCATTGAAAACACAACCTCAACCGGAAGGAGATTTCATTCCAGCGCCTAAAATCTTTAAAGAAGACTGTCGGATTGACTGGACCCGCAAAGCAACCGACATCTTCAATCATGTGAGAGGACTTGCGCCGTATCCCGCGGCGTGGAGCACAATGATAGACAGAAATGGCAAGGTTTTCGATGTGAAAATATTTGAAACAGGTCTGAATGCGCCTGATTTCGAAGGTCTACCCGGTGAGATAAGAATTGAAAATAAAAAACTATATGTCATCACCGGTGAAAAAACTCTTGAAATCATCTCACTTCAACCATCAGGAAAAAAAAGAATGGATGCATCATCGTTCTTGTTGGGGTATCATCCTGATCGTTTCATCACAGAATAAAACTGCTCTTTTATATCCGACCATATAAAATATCTCCGACTCAAGAAAATGAAGGACACTGATAACATATATTGCCGAATACTTCTCGATGTGCTGGAAGCCCACGGAATAAGAGATATTATAGCTAGTCCCGGCAGCCGCAATGCCCCCCTGCTGATTTCTTGTTCATACAGAGAGCGTCTGACTACACGTGTTGTCACCGACGAACGCACGGCCGGTTTTATCGCTTTAGGAATAGCGATGGTGACGAAACGTCCGGTGGCACTCATCTGCACATCCGGCACTGCACTATATAATTATGCTCCTGCAGTTGCAGAAGCATATTATCAGGGAATACCATTGATTGTGATTTCCGCAGACCGTCCGGCACATTGGATTGATCAGGAAGATTCGCAAACTCTTGCTCAACCGGGAGCTTTAAACAAAATAGTAAAAAAGAGTTTCGACATACCCGTGAAATCCGATAATAAAGAGATGGAATGGTATGTTAACAGGATTGCCAATGAGGCTGCAATAATTTCTTCAGACTATAAGCCGGGACCAGTACACATAAACGTACAGATAGACACTCCCATCAGCAAGACGGAAGATGTTGACTCCTCCTCTATAAGAATTATACACACCGTTGAGGCCGCTCCGTCTTTAGCCCCCAGCGATATTAGAATGCTCTTTCAGAAACTTGAGGGGAAAAAGATTCTTATTGTGGTTGGATATATGGCTCCGGATAACGATCTGAACAAATATATTTCACTCTTCAGCACTCTTCCCGGAGTGATTGTCTTGTGCGAGACTCTGTCTAACATTCATATTAACGGCAATCCTTATGCGGTTGATTCCGTTATTTCCGGCCTTTCCGATGAGATTAAACTTGCTCTGAGACCCGATATTGTCATATCATTGGGAGGAGCTTTGATTTCAAGAATGCTGAAGGAATATATCAGGAATCAAGCTCCTGAGGTATGGACTCTCGGAGACTCCTATTATGGAGTGGATGTATTTAAAAATCTTTCCTTGAATATCCGCACCTCTCCTGCCTTCTTTTTTAAAGTGTTTTATCACACCTTAAGGAAGTATTATGAAAAGAGGCCTGAGACAGGAACTAATCTTTCCGCCTACACAAAGATATGGAATTATGTAAAAGACGCTCAACTGGAAGCAAGAAAACAATTCACTGCTGATGCGGAATGGTCTGAATTAAAAGCCTTTGAAAAGATCCTTAATTGTATTCCCCGTAAATACAATCTTTTTCTCTCTAATGGCACACCCGTAAGATACGCGCAGCTATTCACCGAGAATATTCCTCATGCCAGTTATTCCAATCGTGGGGTCTCAGGTATTGATGGAACCAATGCAACAGCTGTCGGCTGTGCATTAGCCTATAATGATCCTACGCTTCTAATCACAGGTGATATGTCGTTCGCATACGCACCCGGAATATTGGGGCTTGACTTTCTCCCGGCCTCTTTCAAAATTATTGTCATCAACAATAAGGGGGGAGGGATCTTCAGGTTTATATCCCCTACCCGCTACATAGAGCATCGTGATAAATTTTTCTGTGCAGACCCCAAAGTTCCTGTAAAGGAGCTTACGGCAACATATGGATGGACCTATTTTTCCGCCGGATCGGAAAAACAGCTGGAAGAAATCCTCCCGTTTTTTTTTGCTTCGGAAACCAACGTTCTGCTTGAGATTGCAATTGACGATGAAGAATACAGCGCATCCCTTTTAAGAAAGTATATGCGCATTGATGCCACAGATAAGAAACAAATAAAAAAATAGAATAATGTTCAACTGGAAACCAATTAAAGAATATACCGATATTATTTTCGAGCAATTTGAAGGAATTGCAAAAATAACTATCAACCGTCCTAAAGTTTATAACGCTTTCCGCCCTCTGACCAATCAGGAGATGCTTGATGCATTCGCCATATGTCGGGAAAGACAGGATATCGGAGTAATAATACTTACCGGAGCCGGCGACAAGGCATTCTGTAGCGGAGGCGATCAGAATGTCAAGGGAGTGGGAGGATACGTAGGAGAAGACGGTGTGCCCCGACTTAATGTTCTTGAACTGCATCACGCTATTCGTTCGATACCGAAGCCGGTAATTGCAATGGTAAATGGATATTCAATCGGAGGTGGCAATGTGCTGCAGGTGGTTTGTGATCTTTCTATCGCATCTGAAAACGCGCGTTTCGGCCAGACCGGTCCCAAGGTAGGCAGTTTCGATGCCGGATTCGGCTCCTCCTATCTCGCACGTTGTGTAGGTCAGAAAAAAGCAAGGGAGATTTGGTTCCTGTGCAAGCAATATACCGCTCAGGAAGCATTGCAGATGGGGATGGTGAATGAAGTGGTTCCATTTGACAAACTTGAGGAAACTACGGTTGAGTGGTGTCGCACAATTTTAAAGCGTTCTCCATTCGCTATAAGAATGATTAAACGCGCCTTAAACGCAGAACTTGACGGCCAACATGGAATCATGGAATTTGCCGGAGACGCAACATTGATGTATTACCTTATGGAGGAAGCACAGGAAGGTAAAAATGCTTTCCTTGAAAAAAGAGATCCCGACTTCGGTCAGTTCCCAAAATTCCCCTGATGAACTCGTTTGTTGAAGTCATTTAGACTTCATATTTTTATCTAAAATAAAGATATTTCTATGAGAATACAATTTGCTCCTTACGTTCTCGATTTTAAAGCTCCGGCTGGCACTTCACGGGGCGTAATGACAAATAAGCTGACGGCTTTCATTCGTATTTTTGATGAAAGGAATCCCTCTGATTACGGAATTGGAGAGGCCGGGATTTTTCCCGGTCTCTCTCCGGAAGCGGATGAAAGATATTTCTATAAAATGGCGGAACTCGTCACCAATGTTAAACTCGGAATCCCTACCGATCTATCTCATTTCCCTTCTATTCAGGCCGGATTCGAACAAGCCATTCTTGATTATTCATCTGGTTGCAAAGGGATATACTTTGATTCGCCCTTTACTAAAGGTCAAGGCTCTATAGAAATAAATGGCCTCGTATGGATGGGAAACTTCGATGAGATGAAAGAGCGTCTGGAAATAAAACTCAACGAAGGATTCAAATGTATAAAGATTAAAATCGGTGCGATAGAATGGGAAAGGGAGAAAGAGATTATTTCTTCCATACGAGCAAAATATGATTCCTCAAGAGTCGAGATCAGAGTTGATGCAAATGGCGGATTCACTATGGATAATATCAGACCTGTTCTCAATCAACTTGCGGATCTTGATGTGCATTCTATTGAACAACCTATTCGGCAAGGACATCCCGAGCTGATGCGTAAACTTTGTGAAACATCTCCTGTAGCGATTGCACTGGATGAAGAATTAATTGGAAAATTCACATTTGAAGAAAAGGAATCAGCCTTAGACATTATTCAACCTGCATATATTGTTTTGAAGCCGTCGCTTATCGGTGGTTTTTCTGGAGCACAAGAGTGGATAGATCTGGCCGAAAAAAGAGGTATAGGTTGGTGGATCACTTCGGCACTTGAATCTAATATCGGACTAAATGCAATTGCCCAGTGGGTTGCAACACTCAATACCGATATGGCGCAGGGATTAGGCACCGGAGCTTTATATGTGAATAATTTTGATTCTCCTATAGAATTATCTGGAGACAGATTATTTTACAATCCCTCACTGTCATTGAACAGAGAGCAGATTGCGGCTCTTGACTGGCGCGACTGATTCATGGTAAGCCACTATATGGAAATAGAATATGAGTTACGATGATTTCATTAAAGAATGGTATTCGGAATCCGAAACCATAAGCTGCAATACATCAGGTTCTACCGGCACACCCTCCCACATTAATCTCCCTAAACGAGAAATGATATCAAGTGCGCGACGCACCTGTTCTTTTTTCGAAATTACTTCCGACTCGCATCTCCATTCATGCATCTCTCCCGATTATATAGGCGGGAAAATGATGTTTGTAAGAAGTGTTGTCTCAGGAGCTACGTTTTCATATGAAGTTCCTTCAAATCGACCCTTGGACAGATTCACCGGTCAGACTCTCGATCTGGTTTCCGTTGTGCCTTCCCAGATGCTTCACATTTTTGATCGTCCCGATATAATCCGCTCCGTGAGAAACTTTCTTATCGGCGGTTCCGCTATTCCTGATGAGATAAAGGAACAAATAATAAATCTTAGAATCTCTGCTTACGAATCTTATGGAATGACAGAAACATCATCCCACATTGCATTAAGAAGGATTCAAAACGGAACTGAATGGTTTGAAACCCTTCCCGGAATCTCTGTTTTTTATCATTCTGGCAGTCAATTGGGAATTAAGATTGATGGTTGGAAAGAGTTTTTCACCAATGACGTCGCAGAAATTAAATCACCTACCTCATTCAAGATTATCGGACGGGCTGACAATGCTATCAACACGGGTGGGAAAAAAGTTTTTCCCGAAGTAATCGAAAGGAAACTTTCCCGACATCTGAACATTCCATTCTTTATATCCTCACATCCGGATGAAAAATGGGGTGAACGTGTAGTTCTTGCCACTTCCGATACAGCCACATCAACGGAAGCTATTATGAAAATTTGCAAATCAATATTACCCTCTCACGAAAGTCCTAAAGAGATCATAAGATTATCTGCAATTCCAATGACTCCCAATGGGAAAATCAAAAGAATAAAGTTTCCTCTCTCCGGCTCTTCAATGCTTCACATGGAAAATTTTTCTGAATGAGTTCCGTATAGATAGGCAGTATAACATATTTTTCCAAAGAAAAACAAATAAAAGGGAAGTTATTTGTCAATAAATTTTCATGTTTAAAAAAAATGTTATACATTTGTGTTATAAAACAGAGAAGTCCTCTTTTTCATTTAGAATTCCTGTATTTTGACTTCCCTGTTATGTCAGAGCTATGTTAAAGAAAAGTACGTTAGAACGAATAATCAGCGAGGATTTATCAGAACTCTGGAATGCACTGAAGCCGGAGGAAAAAAGGATTATCACTGATAATTTCAAATATGAGCATTACAAAAAAAATCAGATTATATACGCAGAAAATGATACTCCGGAAAATCTGTTTTGTCTCATAGAAGGAAAAGTCAAGATGTATAAAAGTGGAATCGGAGATCGTGTCCAGATTCTGCGTCTTTATCGTCCTGTGCAATATTTTGGCTATCGTGCTTATTTCGCGGGAGAAACTTACGTATCGTCTGTCGCTGCTTTCGAACCATCGGTTTTGGGAGTTCTGCCCATGAACCTTGTGGATGAATTGATTCGCAACAATAACGATCTTGCGATGTTCTTTATTCATGAGCTTTCCCGCAATTTAGGTGGCTCCGACACCAAGATAATAAATCTTACCCAAAAGCATATCAGGGGGAGACTCGCCGAATCTTTGCTTCTGCTTGCTGATAACTACGGCTATGAAGATGATGAGATGACGCTTAAAATATACATGAGTCGTGAAGATTTGGCAAATCTTTCAAATATGACCACCTCAAACGCTATCCGAACCCTAATGTCTTTTGTAAGCGATAAACTTATTCTTGTGGATGGCCGACGAATAAAAATTATCAACGAGGCCGGTCTGAGAAAAATTTCCAAATTCGGTTAACTTCACTTCAGCATAAATTCTAAAAGTTCATCTTCTTAACGGAAAGCTGGATAAATTAATCGGGGCGTTGAGATAATCTCAACGCCCCGATTAATTTATTGGGTATGTATCAGATTGCCGAACGAATTATACCACGCTCGGAATGTGTTACAAAGTCTACAATCTCCTTACGATATTTCGTTTCAGGAAGTTTCTGTTCCACGAGCTTTACAGCATTGGTGACGTTGAGATCACTCATATAAATAATCTTATATATATCAGCTATCTCTCTTATCTCCTCATCGGAAAATCCATTTCGGTGCAAACCTATGGAGTTCAAACCTACATACGAAATCGGTTCTCTCGCCGCCTTGACGAAGGGAGGGATATCCTTATTAACCAGTGCCCCGCCTTGAAGCATAATGTTTCTTCCCAGATGACAGAACTGATGCACTAACGATCCGCCTCCTATGACAGCACAATCATCAACTACAACCTCTCCAGCAAATTGAGCAGCGTTAGAAACAATGACTCTGTTTCCGATTCTACAATCATGTGCCACATGAACATACGCCATTAAAAGCGTATTCTCCCCTACTCTCGTTTCCCCTTTGGAAGCAGTGCCACGGTTAATAGTGACACATTCGCGGATAGTTGTACCATTTCCAATATAGGCAAATGTCTTTTCTCCCTTGAATTTTAAATCCTGAGGAATTGCCGAAATAACAGCTCCGGGAAAGATAGTGACACCGTCTCCGATTCTTGCACCCGGGAAAATGGTTACATTTCCATAGATAACACAATTATCCCCGATTTCAACATCTTCACGTATAGTTGTGAAATCACCAATCTGAACGTTATTACCTATTCTTGCGTCTTGGTTGACATTATATAGATTTGCCATCTCTTACTTATTTTTTATAATCTGAGCCATGAACTCAGCTTCGCAGACCACTTTTTCTCCTACAAATGCATAACCTTTAACAACAGCACATCCTCGTCTGATCTCGGTCGTGAGAGCCACATTAAGAAGAAGTGTATTACCGGGAACAACTTTCTGGCGGAATTTTACATTGTCTATCTTAAGGAAGTAAGTGGAGTACTTTTCCGGATCCTCAAGGAAGTTGAGCACAAGCACACCGGCCGCCTGAGCCATAGCCTCTACCTGAAGCACACCGGGCATTACCGGTTCCTGAGGGAAATGACCCTGGAAGAAGGGTTCATTAACCGTCACATTCTTTACTGCCACACAATGCTTCTTATCTATTTCTATGATCTTGTCAATAAGAAGGAACGGATAACGATGTGGAAGAAGCTTCTTAATCCCGTTTATGTCAATCAACGGTGCCACATTGGGGTTATACACAGGCGACTGAATCTCCGTATGCTTAACCTCTTTACGCATCATGCGCGTAAATTTATTATTGATTGTATGACCCGGACGGATAGCCACCACTCTACCCTTTAACGGCCTTCCTATAAGGGCAAAGTCTCCTATGATATCCATAAGTTTGTGACGTGCGGGCTCATTATCCCAAACTAACGGTTTCGGATTGATATATCCGAGGTTTTCCAGACTGAGATGCGGAACCCCAACAATATCACATATCTCATTTATCTTATCTTGCGAAATCTTCTGATCATAAATCACAATCGCGTTTTCAAGATCTCCCCCCTTTATAAGATTCTTATCTAAAAGAGGCTGAATTTCCCTTACAAAAACAAATGTGCGCGCACTTGCAACCTCATTTTTGAACTCAGATAACTCATCAAGAACAGCAAACTGATTCGGAAGAACCGGAGAATTATACTCCACCATGCATTCCACGCTGAAACCATCATCAGGATAAATGGTAAGCATCGAACCGGTTTCCTCGTCCTTAAGCTGTATTTTCTCCTTGATAATATAAAAATCCTTATCAGCATTCTGCTCTTTCAAACCAACATTCTCTATATTCTCTATGTAACGGATTGCGCTTCCATCGAGAATAGGGAGTTCCGGACCATCAACCTCAATGAGACAGTTATCGATACCCGATGCATAAAGCGCCGCAAGGGCATGCTCCACAGTGCTGACCACTACACCGTTTTTTCCTAATACAGTGCCGCGTGTAGTATCTATTACATTTTCAGCCAAGGCATCAATTACAGGTTCACCTTCAATATCCACTCTTTTGAATTTATATCCGAAATTCTCAGGAGCAGGCTTGAAGACAGCCTTGATTTCAAGACCAGAGTGCAGGCCTTTTCCTGAAACGGTAAACTCGGAATTTAGAGTCAACTGATTCATATCTTTTATATTAATTTTTTACTTTTGAATAATTAACGTTTATTGAACAGCTCTTCAAGACGTTTCATATATACAAGATTCTTTGCGAATTGTCGAGCGTCAATGGCCGGATAACCAATGATTCTTTTGTGGGAGCCTACAGTGTTAGGTATACCTGATTGCGCTCCGATTTCATTGAAATCACCGATTTTTATGTGTCCGGCAACTCCAACCTGTCCTCCAATCTGATTATAATTGCCAATTCTCGAACTTCCGGCAAAACCGGCTTGAGCTGCAACAACATTTGCCTTACCCATCTCAACATTATGAGCGACCTGTATCAGATTATCGAGCTTCGTACCCTGTCCGATACGTGTACATCCGAATGTTGCACGGTCGATCGTGGTGTTAGCTCCTATCTCCACGTCATCTTCCAGGATAACTTTTCCGATCTGAGGAATTTTTTCATATGATCCATCAGGCTTAGGAGCAAATCCAAATCCGTCTGCGCCTATCACGGCACCTGAATGGATTCTGCAATTCTTCCCAATCTCACATTCTTCATATATCCTGACACCGGCTCGTATTTCCGTACAATCTCCTATCACCACGTTATCTCCTATGTATGATTGGGGATAGATTTTTACATTCCGTCCGAGTCTCACGCCCTTACCAATATAGGCGAACGCACCTATATAGGCATCCTCAGGCACATCAACACCCTCGCTTATATAGCAAGGTTTTTCAATGCCACACGGGGCGGGCTTAGATTGTTGCATGGCATTAAGCAAGTCAGCCAATGATACATATGGATCTTCAACCCTTATAAGAGTTGCTTCAATTTCGTGTTCAGGCTGGAAGTCTTTTCTGACCAAAATAGCCGTAGCCTTGGTAGAATACACGAAATGAGCATACTTGGGATTCGCTAAAAAAGTGATGTCGCCTTTTTTCGCTTCTTCTATCTTGGCAAACCCTGTGATGCTCGCCTCCGCGTCACCCTCGATAGAGCCATTTACAAAAGAAGCTATGATTGATGGAGTTACTTCCATTGAATGAAGTGATTTTAAACATTTTCTTTGCAAATTTAGTCTTTTTTATTGAAATCCCCAATATATTGTATCTACTTTTTAAGATTCATTGCACCTAAAAGGTTAAGACCTATGTTTTGCAGCATCATATTATAGAATTTTCAGACATTTTGCAATTCTTAAAATTAAAATTGCTATATTTGCACAAAATATTAACCTATAAATTTTAGTGCAATGGAAATTTCACATATCGAGCACATCGGCATTGCGGTGCCAAATCTTGAAGAAGCAATCAAATACTACGAGAATGTTCTCGGTCTCAAATGTTACAAACAGGAAGTTGTGGAAGACCAGAAAGTGACTACCGCTTTCTTTAAGGTAGGCGACACCAAGATCGAGCTTCTTGAGCCCACATCTCCTGAAAGCACAATAGCCAAATTCATCGAAAAGAACGGTGGTCGCGGCGGTATGCATCACCTTGCATTCGCTGTTGAGGACGGTGTGGCCAACGCCCTTGCAGAAGCAGAGGAGAAAGGTATCCGTCTTATCGACAAGGCTCCTCGCAAAGGTGCTGACGGGCTGCAGATCGCATTCCTTCATCCGAAATCTACCGAGGCTGTCCTTACAGAGCTCTGTGAAGACCCTTCAAAAAAATAAATTACACAATATTCCATAATAATGTTTCCCTTTGGTCAGAAGGGAAACATACATTTTTATAAGGAAATCAAATTATCGACTAAACTATATTGACAATGAGCAAGCAAGAGGAAAAAATCAGTGAGCTTATCGCCAAAAGAGCTGAAGCTCGTTTAGGTGGCGGCGAAAAAGCCATCATCAAACAACATGAACGTGGCAAATACACAGCTCGCGAGCGTATTGCAATGCTGCTTGATGAGGGCAGTTTTGAGGAGCTGGATATGTTTGTGACACACCGTTGCACAAACTTCGGCATGGAGAAGAAACATCCTCTCGGTGACGGCGTAGTAACAGGTTTCGGTACAATCGAAGGACGTCTTGTTTACGTATTCGCACAAGACTTCACCGTTCTTGGTGGTTCGCTCTCTGAAACAATGGCCCAGAAGATCTGCAAGGTGATGGATCTTGCCATGAAAATGGGTGCTCCTTGCATCGGTCTTAACGACTCGGGTGGCGCTCGTATTCAGGAAGGTATCAATGCTCTTGGCGGATATGCAGAGATTTTCCAGCGCAATATCCTCGCATCCGGTGTTATCCCCCAGATCTCAGCAATCCTTGGCCCTTGTGCCGGAGGTGCCGTTTATAGTCCGGCATTGACCGACTTTACAATCATGACAAAGGGTCTGTCTTATATGTTCCTTACCGGTCCCACTGTGGTCAAGACCGTTACTGGTGAAGACGTTTCTCAGGAGCAGCTTGGTGGCGCATCAGTGCATGCCTCTAAGAGCGGTGTGACCCATTTTGCGACTGAAAGCGAAGAGGAAGCTCTCGGACTTATCAGAAAGCTCATAAGCTATATACCTCAGAATAATCTTGAGGAGACACCCCTTGTCGACTGTAAGGATCCTATCGATCGTCTCGAAGACAAGCTTAATGATATTATCCCTGATAGCCCCAAACGCTCATATGACATGTATGATGTGATAGGTGCCATCGTAGATAACAGCGAGTTCCTTGAGGTGCAGCGTGATTATGCCAAGAATATAATCATCGGCTTCGCTCGCATGAACGGCCAGTCAGTAGGTATCGTTGCCAACCAGCCCAAAGTGCTTGCCGGTGTGCTTGACTCCAACGCATCTCGTAAGGCAGCCCGCTTCGTTCGCTTCTGCGACTGCTTCAATATTCCACTGGTAACACTCGTTGACGTGCCGGGCTTCCTCCCCGGAACAGGTCAGGAATACAACGGTGTGATACTACACGGAGCAAAACTGCTCTATGCATATGGAGAAGCAACCGTGCCCAAAGTTACTGTTACTCTTCGTAAGAGCTACGGTGGATCTCACATCGTGATGAGCTGTAAGCAGCTTCGCGGTGATGTTAACTATGCATGGCCTTCCTCAGAAATCGCTGTGATGGGTGCAGAGGGCGCAGTAGGCGTGCTATATGCCAAAGAGGCGAAGACTCATGAGAATCCCGCCCAATTCAAACTCGAAAAAGAAGAAGAATATCGCAATCTGTTCGCTAACCCCTATCAGGCAGCTAAATTCGGCTATATTGATGATGTTATCGAACCGCGCAATACTCGTTTCCGCGTAATCAAGGCTCTCAACATGCTCGCTACCAAAAAGCAGACCAACCCGGCCAAGAAACACGGTAATATACCTCTCTAATATACTTTCAAATTCAAAAGCAAGCAGAATGTTGAAAAAAAATATTTTGTCTGCTGCTTTCTGTGTAATGTTGCTCGCAACAGCTCCGGCTGTTGCGGCAACTTATGCAGAAACGCAACAGGATAACATTGAACTTGCAGCTCAAGGCCCGCAGACTGAGGCAGAAGCAGACTTGACCGGAGGCAGTGAAGAAAACACTGTGCAGGAAAGTCCGATCGCTAAAAAGATGACTCAGGCTGAAAAAGCCAGGAATGCTGCTGAAAACGACAGTGCCGGTGGAGCCATAACCCTGATAGCAATGTGTATCGTTATTGGCGCATTGGTTGTTCTCTCGGTTCTTTTCCTTATATTTGGAAAAATCTCTTCACGCTCTCACGCACGCAAGAAAAAAATAGCTCATGGGGTGGATGACATTACCTCTGAAGACCATCATGATGAAAACGATTCCGGTGAGGTAATCGCTGCTATTGCGATGGCTCTCGCAGAACATTTCGGTCAAGGTCACGATATTGAGGACACTATCCTTACAATAAAACGAATGAGAAAGGCCTACTCACCCTGGAATTCCAAAATCTATAATTTGCGCCAGATGCCCGATCGCGGGGCAGCAATGGCATCGGTTAGACGCCCTTTATAACACACTCCTCAATAACAAGTGGTTAAATTTAATCTGAAATGAAAGAATACAAGTATAAAATCAATGGTATGAAATTCACCGTGACTGTCGGTGATGTCTCCGATAACGAAGTCAAGGTGGAGGTCAATGGAGTGCCCTACAAAGTTGAACTCGATAAAGCCGCTCCTCAGAAACCGGCTCTTTCTCAGAGTGGTAAGACAGCCGGCATTTCCGGTGCGGTGACAACAAGCACACCGGCTCCGAAACCGGTAGTGACTGGACCCGCCACAGCTGTGAAAAGTCCGCTCCCCGGAACTATAATGAGCTTTAATGTAAAAGTTGGTGACACTGTGAAATCCGGTGATACCGTCTGCGTTCTGGAAGCGATGAAGATGGAGAACGACGTTAAAACCACCAACGGAGGCACAGTGAAACAGATTCTCGTTAACGTGGGTGATGCGATTCTTGAGGGAACTGATATCATGATTATTGAATAAAACATTAATCCCTCTGTTTAACTTCTTCCCTTAGAATTATTTTACCATGCTTTCAAATATTTTATGCGACTATACCTTCGGTGAATTTCTGAAACAGACCATTCAATCTTTCTGGCAATTCACCGGTTTCTATAATTGCGAATGGACAAACCTCGTCATGCTTGCCGTGGGATGTTTCTTTGTCTGGCTCGCTATCAAGAAAAATTTCGAACCTCTCCTGCTTGTTCCTATCGGGTTCGGCATGCTTATCGGTAACATCCCTTTTCAGCCGGGTATGGAAATCGGTATATATGAACCGGGGTCAGTGCTGAACATTCTCTACAACGGTGTGGAAAGAGGCTGGTATCCTCCACTTATATTTCTTGGAATCGGTGCCATGACCGACTTCTCTGCACTTCTTGCCAACCCCAAACTGATGATAATCGGAGCTTGCGCCCAGTTCGGCATCTTTGGAGCATATATGCTTGCTCTGCTTTGCGGTTTCGATCCACTTTCAGCCGGATGTGTAGCCATAATCGGCGGAGCCGATGGTCCTACTGCAATCTTCACCACTTCAAAACTGAATCCTGCCTTACTTGGTGCGGTTGCCGTTTCGGCTTATTCATATATGGCTCTGATACCTCTTATCCAGCCTCCTATAATGCGACTTTTCACCACTAAAGAGGAGCGACTTATAAAAATGAAGCCGGCACGTGTCGTAAGCCAGAATGAGAAAATCATTTTCCCGATTGTGGGTCTGATTCTGACATGTTTTGTGGTTCCCTCCGGTCTCCCACTTTTGGGTATGCTCTTCTTCGGTAATCTTTTAAGAGAGAGCGGTGTCACCACCCGACTTGCAAAAACTGCAAGCAATGCCATGACAGATATAGTGACAATCCTGCTGGGACTTACAGTTGGTGCTTCAACTCAGGCAGACAAATTCCTCACTGTAGACACTCTGAAGATTTTCGGACTCGGTTTCCTCGCATTCATTATCGCTTCCTGTGCCGGAGTGCTTTCCGTAAAGATTTTCAACTTATTTCTTAAAAAAGATAAAAGAATCAATCCTCTCATCGGAAACGCAGGCGTTTCAGCTGTGCCGATGGCGGCTCGTATCTCTAACAACCTCGGGCTTGAATACGATCCAACCAATTATCTGCTAATGCACGCAATGGGACCCAACGTTGCCGGAGTGATCGGATCTGCTGTTGCTGCCGGTGTTCTCCTAAGTTTCCTCGGCTAAAATAAGTTTTAATTAACGATAAAATAAAAGAGAGTCTTGCCGACTCTCTTTTATTTTATATTTTCTTTTAGCTAAGGTTCAAACATTTTCCTAATATGTTTGTTATATAATTAGACGTTTTCACCTCATCTAACAGTCGCACTTCGGCACATGGTTGTCTTGGAAACTACACACCTTGAAACACACTCTCTTCCCAAAGTACTCATCTTTGAGTGAATCATCTCATTTTCCAGTTGGTTATCAAAATAAAATTTAGCCGGCTAACTTAATTCTTAGAGGAATGATTACGGACGAAGTCATAAAAGAAATTTACAAGACGTATGGAAAACCTCACAAACACCGTGAGGATTTACGTCTTGAATATTTCATAGACCTCCTGAGTGAATTTCATAAATTATCAGTTGTAGATGATGACGAGATAATCGTAGAGAATCTGGAGGAGTTCAATCCCTTCAGAAGATTTCTTATTCGCGGTCTGCACGCAATAATAGAATTTGATACATACGTTGCTTTTGTCTTCCAAGGACACATTCTCTTTTTTGGGAAAGAAGAACCCTCACTGCAAGTTCACATGCGTCCTGAAAAGAAAAGATCCATATGGGATTCAATTTTCGGTGGTGATGATGATTTCTGATTATTGAGAAAATTTAAGAACGGCCGCATTCAATCTGAATTGAATGCGGCCGTTCTGCCTTATAATATTATTAAACCTTTTATCAATTTAGATCCATTATATCAAATCCCTCGGAAAGCTCCTCATCGTTAAATTCATCTGCGGGATATATATCAATATCCTCAAACTCATCAGCCTTTTTCTGAATATTTGCGTCAACTTTCTTTTCAAAGGCATCAAGGTCGATAAATTGCTTAGGTCCTTTTCCTCGCTTCATGGTACACATTGGATCTGTGAGATGGCGTGAAGGGATAATCTCCTTTAATTCCATAAAGAAACAGCGCTGGGTGAGATAATCGAACTCAAATATCAGTCGCTGTCCCTCCTCTTCTATAAGCTCGCTTAGAGGTGTGTCTTCCATCAACCAGAGATCAGTGTCGCTTGATGACTGACCCATATCTTCAAGTGTGATTTCCTCCTGTCTGTTCCATTCATCATCGCAGAGAAAGAATGAATCAAGTTCATCCTTATTAAAGTCTACGCTGTCAAGAATGGCATTTCTGAATTGAAGGAACGTGTTCTCCGAATCAATTTCAATTTCGCGCGAAAAGTTGTTGACTTCATCGCTGACCAATTTGAATCTGTAAACCATATAATTCTTTCTTGTCTTTTATTATCTTTTTTACGATGCGAAATTAATTCATTTGTCGCTATTATTCAAATATTCTTTCCATATTTTTTAACCCTATATTGCCTATTTCAACTAATCTTTTATTTAAACCGATTTTTTTTGTTTTTACCTATAGAAATTATGATGGCTGATGATTTATTCAACCATCAGCCATCATAATCTAAGTTTATTTTATACTTACTTTTTCAGAAGATCATACTTCTTGAACACCTTTTCAATTGCCTCCAGCGAGCGGGTAACCTGCTCCTTGGTGTGTGTCGCCATAAGCGAATAACGTATGAGTGTATCCTGAGGCGCTACAGCCGGGGTGACTACAGGATTAACAAACACTCCTTCATCAAGAAGATCGCGTGTCACGTGGAATGTCTTGTAATCATCACGTATGAAAAGAGGAATAATCGGCGTAGAAGTGTGGCCGATCTCACAACCCATAGCCCGGAAAGATTCAAGAGCATAATTTGTGATTGCCCAAAGATGTTCCTGACGTTCCGGCTCTGCAAGCATAATGTCGAGTGCTGCGTTAGCAGCGGCAGTAGAAGCCGGAGTTATAGAAGCTGTGAAAATATACGAACGGGAATGATGACGCAGGTAGTTTGTGATAACTTTGTCAGTCGCTATAAATCCACCAAGAGATGCAAACGATTTCGAGAATGTTCCCATTATGAGATCAACATCATCAGTAACACCGAAATGGTCACATGTGCCTCGTCCTCCTTTTCCAAACACACCGATACCGTGTGCCTCGTCTACCATTATCTGAGCATTGTACTGCTTGGAGAGTCTTACTATTTCCGGGAGATTCGCAACATCCCCTTCCATTGAGAACACACCGTCAGTAACAATAAGTTTCACTTTATCGGGGTCGCATTTCTTGAGCTGAGCCTCAAGAGAAGCCATGTCGTTATGCTTATATTTCAGGTAATTTGAGAAGGAAAGACGTCGCCCCTCTATGATAGAAGCATGATCCTGCTCATCAAGTATAACATAATCCTCCCTACCGGTGAGAGTAGAAACGACACCAAGATTTACACCAAAACCGGTGGAATACAGCATCGCATCCTCTTTTCCTACATAATCTGCTATTCTTGCCTCGAAATCCTTATGAATATCGAGCGTTCCGTTAAGGAAGGGCGACCCGGCCATACCTGTTCCATATTTCTTGGTAGCCTCAATGGCTGCCTCGATCACTTTAGGATGATTGGTAAGACCCATATAGCTGTTAGAGCCAAACATAAGGACTTTCTTGCCATGCATCATCACTTCTGTGTTCTGCTCGCTGGAAATCGCTCTGAAATAAGGGTAAATTCCGGCTGCCTTAGCACGCTGAGGAGCATCATACGCCGATAGTTTCTGTTGTAAGGGCTTCATATTCTCTTTATATAATTTTGAACGGCTTATATTCCGGCTGCCTGCGCGGCTTGGCCGTGGCGGAAATCAAGCCTTCTATTTTTAGCCTGGTTGGGAATCGTATTTGTTTTAATCTTGCAACATTGCAGACAATTCGGCCGTAGAATCTGCAATCGGTTAATATATATGGTTTATTGCAAGACAATATTAGATTGCAAAGTTAACAATTTCTATTTTATTTACACTATTTTGACATATTTTTTTATGCATATTCATAAATTTTTGTCAATTTTGGCAAAATTGTCACATATTTGAATTATAGTTAATAAAAATTTTATTAATTAATTTCCAATATTTTACAAAATATAAACAAGAATTTTTTATTCAAAGCGACCCATTTAGCATGTCGTTTGTTAATATTAGTGAGAGCTCGATAAAACAGCTCGCAAAAAGAAACCGGCTTAATCCGGCAATGAAAAACACAAATCGTAAATTAATTCAAAAACAATAAAACATTATAAAAGTCATGGGAAAAATAATTGGTATTGACTTAGGTACAACTAA
The DNA here is from genome assembly GCA_014801535.1 of Bacteroides sp. Taxonomy (GTDB): domain Bacteria; phylum Bacteroidota; class Bacteroidia; order Bacteroidales; family Muribaculaceae; genus Lepagella. The sequence goes on along the minus strand of JAAVEA010000001.1, from coordinate 39,654 downwards.
CTCTTGTGTAGCGGTCCTTGAAGGTAAGGATCCTGTTGTAATTCCTAACAATGAAGGTCGTAACACTACTCCTTCCGTAGTTGCCTTCGTCGACGGCGGCGAACGTAAGGTAGGTGATCCTGCAAAACGTCAGGCTGTCACTAATCCGACCCGCACCATCTACTCTATCAAACGTTTCATGGGTGAAAAGTGCGATCAGGTTCAAGATGAAATCAAACGAGTTCCTTATAAGGTAGTATGTCAGAATGATATTCCTAAGGTGGATATCGATGGTCGCGACTATACTCCGCAAGAGATTTCTGCCATGATTCTTCAGAAGATGAAGAAAACAGCCGAAGATTATCTTGGTCAGCAGGTTACAGAAGCTATCATTACTGTTCCGGCTTACTTTGATGATTCTCAGCGTCAGGCTACAAAGGATGCCGGTGAAATCGCAGGTCTTAAAGTGATGCGTATCATCAACGAGCCTACTGCAGCCGCCCTTGCATATGGTCTTGACAAATCTGATAAGGAACAGAAGATAGCTGTATTCGACCTCGGTGGCGGTACATTCGATATCTCTATCCTCGAACTTGGTGACGGCGTGTTTGAAGTGAAATCTACCAATGGTGATACTCACCTCGGTGGTGATGATTTCGATAACGTTATCATCGACTGGCTCGCTGATGAGTTCCAGAAAGAAGAGGGTGTTGATCTCCGTCAGGATCCTATGGCTATGCAGCGTCTCAAGGAAGCTGCTGAAAAGGCCAAGATCGAGCTTTCAAGCTCTACTTCAACTGAAATCAACCTTCCTTATATCACAGCAACCGCAACCGGTCCGAAGCACCTAGTAAAGACACTTACACGTGCTAAGTTCGAGCAGCTTGCTTCGAAACTCATCGACGCTGTGAAAGTGCCTTGTGTAAATGCTCTTAAAGATGCAGGTCTTTCTGCTTCTGAGATTGATGAGGTGATTCTTGTAGGTGGTTCAACCCGTATACCTGCAATTCAGGAGAAAGTTAAGGAGATCTTCGGTAAAGAACCCAGCAAGGGTGTTAACCCTGATGAGGTTGTAGCAATCGGTGCAGCTATCCAGGGTGGTGTGCTCAGCGGTGATGTTAAGGATGTGCTTCTTCTTGATGTTGTTCCTCTTTCAATTGGTATCGAGACTATGGGTGGCGTGATGACCAAGCTTATCGACGCCAACACTACAATCCCGACTCGTAAGAGCGAGACATTCTCTACAGCAGCTGACAATCAGCCTGAGGTTACAATCCGTGTTCTCCAGGGTGAGCGTCCTATGGCTGCTGATGACAAACTTCTTGGTGAATTCAACCTTGGCGGTATCGCACCCGCACCCCGTGGTGTTCCTCAGATTGAGGTGACATTCGAGGTAGATGCTAACGGTATCCTTAACGTTACTGCAAAGGATAAGGCTACCGGTAAGGAGCAGTCAATCCGTATCGAGGCTTCAAGCGGTCTTAGCGATGCTGAGATCCAGCGAATGAGAGATGAAGCTAAGGCTAATGAAGAGGCTGATAAGAAAGCTAAGGAGCGTGCCGACAAACTCAATCATGCCGACAGCGTTATCTTCCAGACTGAGAAACAGCTCTCTGAACTTGGCGATAAGATTCCTGCCGATAAGAAGGCTGCAATCGAATCAGCTGTAGAGCGTCTGAAAGAGGTTCACAAGAACCAGCTCGTTGAGGATGTTGATTCAGCAGTGAAGGCTGTTACTGATGCTCTTCAGGCTGCTTCACAGGACATCTATAATGCACAGCAGGCAGGTGCAGCAGGCGCTCAGGCAGCTCCTGAGGAACCCAAACATGGTGACGAAAAAGATATCACTGACGTAGATTTTGAGGAAGTGAAGTAAATTTAATTTATTTCAAGATAATTTGAATTAAGTAGGTCGGAAGGCGAAAGCGTTCCGGCCTATTTTATTTTATGCCCCTTTCAATCCGATTTATCCGGGTTATGAATAATAATATGGAAATTGAAGCGTCTTTACTATGTAAGCTATAAAATACGTGTATGAACGGTAAAGACGACAACTCAGGATTTTTTTCTAATGATGATTTATCGGGCCCTGCCGGTGATCATCGTCAACGGCATGATTATGTTATCGGGAAATGTATATATCAATCGGAAACCGGATTTTCTGAATTGAATCTTGCAAAAAAAGGTGGTCGTCTGTTTGTCCTGAAAGCGCTTAAACCGGAACACAGATTCAATCCGGTAGCCCTTGCATCCTTGGAAAAAGAATTTGATATCACTTTTAGCTTGGACATCCACGGGGTAACAAATGTTTTTGATTTTATTTATCATCCTGAAAAGGGAAAATGTTTAGTGCTAAAATACTGCTCCGGTTCTAACCTGCGAGAGCTAATTGAAAATGGCTATCAATTTTCCGGGAAAGAGATTAATGCAATCTGGCATAGCCTTATTTCTTCTGTCAGAGAAATTCATCGGCGTGGCATTGTTCATCGGGATATTAAGCCCTCCAATATCATGTATGATCCGGAAACCGGGGAAGTTACATTGATAGATTTCGGATGTGCTGACACCTATGACCAATTAAACTTCAAAGGTCTTGCAGGAACGCCTTTTTATATGCCGGAAAAAGATGCAGGGACACCGGCTGCCGACTGGTATGCACTGTCAAAAGTATTCGAAGAAATTTGCGCCACGAATAACGTAAAGTCCTTTCAACGAAACATTAAAGATTCTCTAAAAAGGATGGGGAAAGGAAAGCCTCCCTATAATGAGCCAAATATAAATGGAAGAAGGAGGAAGAGACTCTTGATAGTTTTGGTTATGATTGTAGGCTTTATCCTTACTGCTATTGTATTTTTCTTTCCCGTAAAAAGGACTGGGGATGAAGGGAAGAATGCTGAAGCCAAAATTGAAGAGAGGAGTAATCAAAAAAATGAATCTGAAAAAAACGTTGATACTTTATATCTTGAATTGGACAATAAAACTCCTTTGGAGCCCATTACTGTTAATAATTTACCTGACCGGACTGTCCGACATACAACAGAAAAACCCCAAGCCAGTCATGACAAGGATTCACTTGAATCTGAAGTGGATTCGCAATTAGATAGGATTATCAAATATCATACTGAAGATGTATGGTGGGAAGCTGCAAAAAAGGCAAGCAAAGTCTGGCATGACCAGACTCTGACTGAGGAAGAGAAGAAAAGAAAAACGGTTGAATTGATAAATGAAGATAAATGGTGTTCGGAGGTGCTTGCTCTATGCGAGGAAAAAATAAAAGAGATAACGCCGATGCCTGATAGAGCCAAGATAGAGACTCTCGTGCATCAGCGTTATCGCAAACAATGTAAATATTTTGAGCAGCTCTATGGAGTGAAGCCAGGCAGCAACTAATCTACTTAATATTCATATTCATCGTCATATTCATATTCTTTCACTTCTCTCTGTCCCGTATTTGAATTATAGGTCCCAACAAACTTTTTAAACCAGGCTATGTCTGCCATTTCAGTACCATTTATATATTCACTATCTCCGGGAGTACCCTCTATTCTACATACCTCTATGTCATAGATACCTGTATCATTGATACGCTCATAATATATGATAAGACCATCTTCCCCTTTATTGAAATAATCCTTTATAACCTCAATTTTATCCGGATGATTATCCAATACCAGTGGTGAAATGTTCTTTTCTCCACCCGATTTATCTGTCCCGGGTTTATACTTTGCGATTACACATTGTTTTCCTGGCAGATACAAATTTCCGGCTATATCGGCATTAGATACGGAAGCAATTGTGAGGATGCCCGCTTCCAAAGTGTCACCGAAGTCATCTGCCGTTATATAGTTTAAATCAAATAATTCCGGACTATGACCATTATTTTTCATCAGTTTTAGACATTCATCAAACGACAAGTATTCTACATCTACAGGAGGAGTATTCACAATCTTCCCATCAGGTGCGTAAAAAGTCATAAAATCTTGTATATTTGAACCTTCCGGATTCAACGCAAGTTTCCAACCAATTTTTGCATCCATCAAATTACCGGGATAAATCAGTTCTTCAATTCTATAATTTCCTCCCGTTAAACCATCCTCGGCAGGTCCATTTTCCATTAGATAGTATTCTCCACAAATAGAATCGGATATCAGACAACTCTCTATCGTGCCATACCTACTCACAAGATTAAGTTTGCCATAACCCTTCTCACCCCATGAGGTAATTTGTTCATGTGCCGGAAACACACCGATTTCATCTACAATTATTCCATCGAATCTACCTTTTACCACACCATTATTATAGAACCATTTTCTCTTTTCCGGAGTATTATAATATTTTTCAACCAACTCATTGAAGGATAGATCTTCGGAATCACGTTTCTCATGTTGATATGCTATGCGTTTAGTAGGAACGTTCCTAAATCCTATCATCTTTATCAAATGGGATTTTGAAAATGAAGATAAATCAATCGAATTCATTGTTGACTCATTCGGATTAGAATGAGATAACTCAGCATACTTCTCCTTGAGTTTCTGAATGGCGCTTACGGTATCTATAACCATTTTGTAACGTGTCACAGTCTCAGCATTCCCGTTTAGGGATAAAAGCGCTAAGACTAACAATACCAAAAAAGATTTTAATTTATTCATATATTATATTTTCCTAATTATACCAAGTTAGACGTTGGAATTCATAAAATCGATTAATTCACTTTTTTTAATTTTGCTTTGAACACCTTTCCATGAGTCTTTAATTCTCCATAAAGACCGTTTTCGTTTGAATAAAGTACCCACCCGCCGGATTCTTTACCTGCCGGGGTGGTTTCTGTAAGAAAATAAATAGGATATTTATACATATTGGTTTCCGGTTCATCATCATCCATCCCGGGCCACATTTCCACATAACCGGATAGATTCAAAGTGTTTCCGGCTTTTGTATATTTATAACTACCTGTTACATCTAAACAACGAACCAACTCGGGATTTTCTGCTATCTGGAGTTTCATTTCAATATCATATTCCCCTACCTTCCCCTTGTAAGTCTCGAAGTCCTGAGTAGTTGATTCGTGATACTGCTTTACACGTTTTATCTCTTCTTGAAGGAATTTACGAGTGCTTTCACCTTTGATAATATCATCAATCTTGAAAGTACCGTTTTCTCTTACCATTAGGAATTCCCAAGGTTTGGTATTATCATAGTTTGTTACTTTGGTTTTGATACACACATGATCATCATCTTTAACTTCAATCCCTGTTACCTCAATATTATAGTTACCCGGGATGTCCTGTCCACCCCATTGCAGATCAGAATCAATAATTATATCATCATATTTTTCTGCCACTTCTTCCGCATGATCAATCAAAGTTTGGAAACTTTTCGAAAATGGATCATCAATTGAAGAATTGATCCCCCTGGCTGAGAAGATCTTCTTCATATCATTAGAATAACTACCATAATCTCCATTTCCTGAGAGCATATCCTTTGAATAGTAGCATCTATAGAGATCGGTAACAGCAAGCTCTCCAACATCAATCGATACTTCTCCATTTCCTATTTCAGACACACTAATTGTGTCAGAGTCTGCTTTGGATGATTGCGCACTATGTCCACACCCGAAAAGAATCAGGGTAATGAACGTATAAACAATTATGGTTGTTTTCTCTGTATTCATAAAATCAGATCTAATAAATTGTATAATAATATATAATTTATCTATTCATAACATTCATCAGACGATTCACTGCATTTTTGGCTTCAGCCTTATCTCCTATTTCATCAGGAGTTGTTTCGACCGCATTTGCCAAGGTCAAACCAAAGGCCATGAAGTAAGGATAACGCTCCACGGCCTCTTGTCCGGCTTCATACGAACCATCTGAAGCATCAGCTTCATCACAAAAATCGTTGATATAATCAACCATGGTTGCATAGTCGGCTTCATCTAAAGCCTCTCCTGAATTTATTTTTGTCATCACTTCTTCCGGATCCGGATTAACGATACTTGAGCACGATGTGATTGTGCAGCCCATTATCATAAGGAGACATAGGCATAATAATTTAATTTTCTTCATATCATTTATTTTTTAGTTTCTTATTAAGTGAAAGGAAAGTTATACCATACTTTTTTGCGCCAATATAATTATTCTTCCCATTTTGGGCATCAATTATATATGCAAGAAAAGGGAGTCCTTTTGAAAAACTCAAGCAACGGAATTTCATTCCCTGCTCAAGCTTTGAATTGGAATTCGAAACCACTTGATAATTATAATCTCCTATATATTTAATCTTAACTTCTCTGTCAGGTTCCCAGTGAATAATTAATTCATCATCAGGATTCAGCATCTCTGTGGAAACAGTATCCGATTCAATAAATTCAGACTCACCGCGGAGTCGAAGAAATAAATCTTTCTTATATTCATGTATATCCATAAAACCAAGAAAACGACTCATTATTGACAGAGTGGTTACGCTTGGCTTTATATGACTCTCTAAATAGCCCCAGACACGCATCAAAGTATGTACACTTATCTTTTCATTGCATACATTTTCAATTTGCAAAGCAAAATAGTTAAAATCCGTTGGAGTTTGCAATGTCCTCCGTAGATTCTTTTCTATATCTGATTTTAGACATTTTATATAATATTCTTGATTTATCATGGTTGCTCCATTTTTTCTGCAAATATAAAAATAATTTGTGTAACTTTTTTAAATGTTTTATAAGTGCAAAAACAAAATGGACTTAAATGCAATGGAATGCAATTATATGGACTCTCCTATATGTGCTGCACATTATAAGAAAAAAATTTAAATTCTCCTTATATCATATTTTCTTTCAAATCATTTTTATCAAAAAGAGAGATTTTGAAGGTATATTTGCCTAATTCTTCATATAATGTTAACTTTGCAGTCTAATTCGTTAAGCATAATATGGAATTCAAAATAGAGGCTACCGCCCCATATACCGCGGCTCGTGCCGGAGAAATCACTACCGACCACGGCAAAATACCGACTCCTATTTTTATGCCCGTCGGCACTGTCGGCAGCGTTAAAGCTGTCCATATGAGAGAACTTCGCGATGACATAAAAGCAAAGATTATTCTCGGAAATACGTATCATCTTTACCTTCGCCCGGGGCTTGACGTGTTGCGCAAAGCAGGCGGATTACACAAATTCAATAGCTGGGAAGGACCGATACTTACAGATTCCGGTGGTTTTCAGGTATTTTCTCTTTCTGCCAATCGTAAGTTGAAAGAGGAAGGCGCATGGTTTCGCTCGCATATCGATGGCAGCAAACATCTTTTCACTCCTGAAAACGTTGTGGATATACAGCGTGTTATCGGTGCTGACATTATGATGGCGCTCGACGAATGCGCCCCCGGTACAGCTGATTACGATTATGCAAAGAAATCACTCGGTCTCACCCACCGTTGGCTTACACGTGGCTGGAAACACTATAATGAGACTGAAGGAATCTATGGCTATAAACAGGCATATTTCCCAATTGTGCAGGGTTGCGTGTATCCCGATCTTCGTAAAGAATCGGCAAAATTTATTACTGATCTTGGTGCGGAAGGGAATGCCATCGGTGGTCTTGCAGTAGGAGAACCTACTGAAAAGATGTACGAGATGATTGAGGTTGTCAACGATATTCTTCCGGTTGATAAACCCCGTTATCTTATGGGAGTTGGCACACCTGCCAATATATTGGAGGCAATTGACCGTGGAGTTGACATGATGGACTGCGTAATGCCGACACGAAATGGCCGAAACGGAATGCTCTTCACACGAAACGGCATAATGAACATGCGCAATAAGAAATGGGCCGACGATTTTTCACCGCTCGATCCCGGAGGAGCCTCATTTGTGGATGAGGCATATTCAAAAGCTTACGTTCGTCACCTCTTCATAAGTCAGGAAATTCTTGCCATGCAGATTGCATCTATCCATAACCTTGCATTTTACCTTTGGCTCGTAAGTGAGGCTCGAAAGCATATAATCGAAGGAGACTTCAAGACATGGAAGGAAGAAATGGTGATAAATGTAACACGAAGATTATAATGAACGATAATTTCGAGCATATAGATAAATCAGAAATATCTTCTTCCACAGAAATATCTTCCGACTTTGTTCGCCAAAAGGGAACAGGGTTGACAACCGATGATTCATCTGAAATTTCAGCCGAACTTATTTCTGATGATGTAGTCGCCCAACCGTTGAAGTCACAGAAACAGAATAAGATTGGAAAAGGGATTAAAAAGATATTGAAATGGTTTTGGAGGAAATTAGTCAATATGTTTGCCATAAAACGTATCGACTGGTTTATTCTGAAAAAGTTTCTCGGAACTTACCTTATGGCCACAATTCTAATGTTGGCCGTAATCTCTATGTTTGATGTCACAGAAAAACTTGATGCTTTTCTTACCGCCCCCTTCTCAGAAACGATTTTTGACTATTTCGTATCGTTTCTCCCCTATTTCGCTCTTATGCTCTCCCCTCTTTTCGTTTTTATTTCAGTAATCTTTTTTACTACCAAACTCGCTGGAAATTCCGAAATTATTGCCATTCTGTCGAGTGGTATAAGTTTCCGACGTCTATTGCGGCCTTATATGATAGGGGCAGCGATAATTGCAGCTCTCACATTCGTAATGAGCAATTATCTCATTCCTCCCACCAATCAACGCAGAATCAATTATACCAACAAATATGTAAAGAATAAGAGTGTGACAACCGGGCTGGATATTCAGCTTATGGCAAGTCCGGGAGTGGTCTGTTATATCGGCCGGTTTGAGAATGACACAAAGACAGGCTATCGGTTCTCTCTTGATAAATTCAACGGCAAACAGCTTGTGTCGAGAATGACAGCACAGACTGTAGTATATGACACCGCACGCATGTATCATTGGAATGTAAGAGATTATATGATTCGAGATTTCGATGGACGAAAGGAAAAAATAAGATCCGGAGCAAAACTTGATACCATAATTCCGATCGAACCTAAAGACTTCCTTATTTCCGTTAACGATCAGGAAACACTCACTACTCCTCAGATAACGGAATATGTAGAAAAACAGAAGATGCGTGGTGTGGCTAATATAAAAGGGTTCGAGATTGAAAAGGAGAAACGCTATGCTTCAACCGCGGCGGCCTTCATTTTGACACTGATAGGAATGTCGCTTTCTTCAAAAAAATCAAAAGGGGGCATGGGACTTAATATCGGTATAGGTCTTGCACTTAGTTTCAGCTATATCCTTTTCTCTACAGTGACAAGCTCGTTTGCCGTAAACGGTTTGACCACGCCTTTTATCGCTATGCAGATTCCAAATGTAATCTATCTGATAATTGGAATTTTTCTTTATCGCAGAGCTTCGAAATTTTAAAGAGCCTTATAAGTAGTTACTAAGTAAGTATCATTCAGAAAATAATTAACGCTATCGGCTCGACGTAGGGACGCACCCAAGGTGCGTCAGCCCATTCAAAAATACATTAACTGTTTTATTGGTGCTACTTATTTAATAAGAGATAAAGGAATGACCCGAGTCATTCCTTTATCTCTTTATATCCTATCTGAAAAAATTCTCTGGAGAAATCTGTCGGCCGGATAATTTCACCGTCCCAGACAACTATATCGATATCAATTATCACCTCATTTCGTATTTTTGCATCCGGAGTTCGACCGGATTCCCTTTCATATCCCTTGATGATACTATTGAAACAACTGTAATCTAACTCCGTATATCCAAAAACTACAGCATTGAAATAGGCAGGTCCGAAACCGTGAACAGCCTTTGTTTCATACACCTCAGATTTCTTTAAGTCGGTCAAAATCTCTTCAATCCAGAGTAACGCACGTTCCACATTTTCCGCCCGGTCGCCATAATTACTTCCCAGCGAGAGATAGATTCCCTTCATTGCATTTATCTGTGTAATATTATTTCGGTTATTTCCGGATATGCGCTTCCAATGCGCGAAGGCATTCCAACTTCACCCGAACCTATATTTACATAAAGATTCATCGGTTCGCCGGATTTGCTTTTTTCCTTATATAATCCTCCCCATCTTGAATATTTGAAGACTGACGGACTCCATTTCCAATTCCCAATTGATATCATCATCTGCATCGCATGAGTGTGACCCGAAAGAGACAGGTCTATATTGGATATATTCAAAACCTCTCTCGACCAATGTTCAGGATTGTGAGTTAGGAGAATCTTGAATCTTGAGTCATTAAGATTATATGTTGAATCTCTATGAGATGGATACGCCTCCGTCAAACGTCCATATTCAGGGAAAGGGGGTTCACCCCAGTTTTCAACACCAATAAGCACAATAGAATCATTTCCTTTAGTCACGAATGCTCGCTCATTATTCAGCAATCTCCAGCCCATCTCCTTTTCCCAACGGGCAAGAAGTTCGTTATTCCTTTTATGATCCGCCTCATTCTTCCAATCTATATAATCTCCATAGTCATGATTACCTAAAACAGAATATACTCCATCTTTGGCTTTCAATCTCGACAAAACCTTCAGGAAAGGTTGTAGTTCATCTGTCCTACGGTTTACAATATCTCCCGTAAAAACAATCATATCAGGTTTTAGGCCATTAATCCTATCAACAAGTTTTGATATGAACGTAGTGTCATTTCCCCATGTACCAACATGAGCATCACTGAATTGCACAATTTTATATCCATTGAAAGCCGCAGGAAGTTTTGCAGATGTTATTGTCACTTGGTTCACCCGAATTTCCCTTCTGGTAAAGAAGACACCCCACCATAATAGAAAAAAAGTACAAAATGCAAGAATCATCCCGATCTTTACACCTACATTCCCTCTCTTTATGTCTCTCTCATATCTTCTTTCCCTGATGCGGCCCTTGGATATAAAAGAACACAATCGCGTGATTAAAGAAATGAGAGCATATACAATCTTTGATATATATATTGTAAGGAAAGAATAAAGCAGCCACATCACCGGAAGAATGTCGGAAGACTCATCTCGCACCGGTATACACATCACAGCCACAAGCAATCCATAACCAATAATCATGGATATAAAATAGCCAATCTTCCATCTTTTCCTATTTCTCAAAGATATGAATCGATTGATATCTCTTAGAATATATAAATCTATCAGAATCGCTACTACAAAAAGCAGGATTACAAAAAAGAAAGGTAATCTCATGTAATTTATCTTTTAATGAAGAGGGTTTGGCCTTGTTTTACATTTATCTACAAGCCATTAAACGATTCCACCCAAAAGAGTCTTTAATTTATTTTTCAGAGGATTGGAATACATTACCAACATCATTTCAAACATATAAGCTCTTTCTTCCTCCGAAACATCGTCAAGTTCAACCTTATTAAGCTGACGATTAAAGTATTCTTCCACTTCCTGGCGTTGTTCCGACGTATATTTCCTTATAAACCGCTTGCTCTCGTGAAGCATATCGTAGGCGATATAATTTATCGGAAAAATTTCATAACTTCTATGAATGGCATTGTCTATAAGTGCACCAACATATTTTGCCGAAGAATTTGTATCTCTGAAATCACCTATCTGATCAAGCTTTGTGTTTATTCTCGGTGTCATCTGAAAATGAACCCTACCCTTAAATTGCAGCATACCTGTTTCCATGCTGAAGAGATCATCACGTTGCGATTTTTTAAAATTTGGATCGCGACGACGCATAAGAAATTCCTTAGCCTTCAAATAGTCGTTGGGATCATATTCATATGAAATGGATACAGGCATTATATTCAAGCCTTCCAGTTTCTCATTGAAAGTTCCCTCTCCACTGATGGCCAACATCTTCAGCAATGACTCCTGAGTATGGTCAGAACTATCTTTTGCTCTGCCTTCTCTTTGCGCTATCCATATGGATTCATGCTTGTCGAGAATCGCGTATCTTATATATGCCGAAAGTTTTTTCGCAGCCTCAAGACCCTCTCTAAGTCCTGTATTCCGCTTTACAATAAAACTTTTATTCAAGCGCACCAGATCATTAATCCACTCAAAAACAAGCAGATTATTTCCGATCGCCACCTCCGAGGTAGGCATTCCCCTTCTTATGAAAGCAAGATTAAGAAATGATGCATCAAGAACAATGTCCCTATGATTGGTAAGGAACACATAGTTAAGAGAAGGATTATAATATTTCACACCTCCCAAGGATATTCCCGAAGTGGTTGTTTTTGCAAGCATCTCCAGAAAAGGATACATTATCTTATGCTGGAAATCATACTTGTTGTCTATTTTTTCAAGCTCACTCAACAAGTGAGGCACATCCTCTTCGGGCATTGTATATCTTATGGCATGAAGAAAGCCGGGCTCCTTTAGGAGACTCTGCATCTTTTCGTGAAACTGCGAGTCATCATATGGAGATATATCTGTGAAATTATAATCTGGGGTATTCATTACGTAATCTATTCCTTTACTTCTTTTGAAGTTTTCCTTCACGCCCCATCAGGGCACTACCTATTGCAAAGTTAATCAAATTTATGATATATGCAAAATCATATTTTCAGTTATAGGCCAATGTTTAGACCCTGTTCCCCAATATTTGTTAATGCTGGGGAACCGGGGCTTAATTCGATGATCGGTAATCTCTCCATTTTTCTATTAATCTTGTCATATCTTCAGGCACGGGCGCTTCGAAATCCATCTCCTCTCCTGTTCTCGGATGTCGGAATCCGAGGGTTCTTGCATGAAGAGCCTGACGTGGACATATGGAGAAACAATTATCTATAAATTGCTTATATTTTGCAAAAGTGGTCCCCCTAAGAATTTTATCACCACCATATCTCTCATCGTTAAACAACGGGTGTCCCTGACTAAGCATATGAACGCGAATCTGGTGCGTACGCCCGGTCTCAAGCACACACTTCACAAGTGTTACATAACCGAATCTCTCTAAAACCTTATAATGCGTCACAGCATGTTTTCCCTGTTCCGGATCTTTCAGGACAGCCATCTGAAGCTTGTTTTTAGGATTTCTTCCTATATTTCCCGTAATCGTGCCTTCATCTTCATCAAAATCCCCCCACACCAATGCCTTATATTCCCTTCTCGTTGTCTTATTAAAGAATTGACTTCCAAGATCTGTCTTAGCTTCAGGCGTTTTGGCAACAACAAGCAATCCGGAAGTATCCTTATCAATTCTGTGTACAAGACCAAGCCGGGGATCACTGACATCATAATCCGGATTATCTTTGAAATGCCATGCCAAAGCATTCACCAGTGTTCCGCTATAATTTCCGTGACCGGGGTGCACTACAAGACCTGCAGGTTTATTCACAACAAGAAGATCAGCATCTTCATACACAATATCCAATGGAATATCTTCTGCAATAATCTCAAAATCATATCGCGGCCGATCCATAACAACACTAACCACATCTCCCGGCTTAACTTTATAGCTGCTCTTCACCGGCTTCCCGTTAACAACAACACAGTCTGCATCCGCTGCCTGCTGAATGCGGTTGCGTGAGGTTTTCTCCATACGGTCGGTAAGAAACTTGTCAACTCTGAGAAGTTGCTGACCCTTATCCGCTACAAAACGGAAATGCTCATACATTTCGCGCCCGTCAGCAGAAACGAACATTGATTCATATTCTTTCTCTATATTGCCATCCGACTCCTCTATCTCATCATTTTCCAGAAGTCCATCATCTAATTCAGCTATATCAATATTATCCATATCTTATTTCTTTAATTTATACTTCAAAAAAGCAAAGAGCGACAAATTAGGATACCCTGAAAATGTCGCTCTTTTGATAAATACGTGTTAAAAATATCTACCAGTTTATCCTTTTATCATTCAAGATATTGTGACGGCTCTTCCGGTTCTTCATTATCAGGAGCAGATGAGGATGAGGCCGACTGATCATCATCGGGCGAAGACGTTGTATAGGCAGGATCTGACGAACCGTGAGAACTATAATCATCCTCGTCGGGATCAATATAATGAGGATACGGCATATCACCGTCGACCCCTCCTTCCATGTATGATTTTCTCAGTTCCTCATTTTGCAAAGAGTCGCGCAAATCGGCCAATCTGCCATCGGCCACCTCAAGCACAATCATAGCATTTACCGGAACTTTCTGCATCTTCCTCACAGGACGCCCATTGGCGAGAACCTTCACCACACGGTCAGTCGCTCCCAACACCTTAACAACCCTCACATTCTTAAATCCCAATTCTTCGAATTTTGCCAAAGCTGTTCTATATGAAACACCTTTCATGGCGAATTCATTAGGATGATTCACATCATCAAGAATCACCTCCTTGGGATGAACCGCATTTATATATAAGAATATCTTTCTTCCGGGCTTGACCATTGAGTTCGACTTTGGAAACTGTTCTATCACAAGTCCGGGTTTAACATCATCTCTATATACGGAATCTCTGATATCAACACGAAATCCACGGTCATGAAGCAACTCCAATGCTTTGGTATAAGTCATATTCTCCACATTGGGCACCTTATCCGATTCCCCGTGCTTTGTAAAGATAGCAAGGGCAAGATACACAATATAGAGGCCAGTGAAGGCAATTATAGCTATAATAACTATATTGAAAATGACCGGATGCCGCGACACGAAATTTGTTCCGCCACGCGAATTTTGGTTGCTGTCTTTTTCCAATTCCGTAATGGTTAAGCGTTTGAAAGAATTTCTTGTCTTTATCTTTGTTTCAAATAAGCGGTCACATTATTTTCTATGCGCTTATTGAGATCGTCTTCATCGGCCTTGACAAATTTTTTACCGGTGATATGCTCATAAAGCTCGATATAACGTTGAGATACACTTTCACAGAACTCAGGTGTCATTTCAGGTACCGTCTGACCTTCCTTACCCATAAAGCCGTTCTCTATGAGCCATTGTCTAACAAATTCCTTTGAAAGCTGTCGCTGAGGCTCATTCTTTTCAAGACGCTCCTCATATCCGTCGGCGTAGAAATAGCGCGAGGAGTCAGGAGTATGAATCTCATCGATAAGAATCACTTTCCCATCATATTTTCCAAATTCATACTTGGTGTCGACAAGAATCAAACCCTTTTCGGCCGCCATCTTCGATCCTCTCTCAAAAAGAGCAAGCGCATATTTCTCAATCTGTTCGTAATCCTCCTTGGAAACAATTCCCTGCGCTATTATCTCTTCTCTTGATATATTCATATCATGACCCTCATCTGCCTTTGTGGTAGGTGTAAGGATTGGTGAAGGGAATTTCTGATTCTCTTTCATCCCTTCAGGAAGTTTAACGCCACATATCTCGCGGCAACCCTTCTCATAATCACGCCATGCACTTCCGGCGAGATATCCTCTGACAATCATCTCCACTTTGAATCCTTCAGCACGTTTGCCGGCCGTAACCATCGGATCTGGCACTGCCTCTTTCCAGTTGGGAACTATATCTGCTGTGGAATCAAGAAAATATTCCGCAATCTGATTCAACACCTGACCCTTAAATGGAATCCCTTTGGGAAGAATTACATCAAATGCAGAAATTCTGTCGGTCGCTATCATTACAAGCAGGTCATCTCCGATGCTGTAAACATCGCGAACCTTACCATGATATACACTCGTCTGTCCTGGGAAATTGTAATCGGTCTTTACCAATGTTGTTGCCATAAATTATTTCTATTTCTTTTTATTTAAGAAAAAGCAAATCTCATCCTGACCACAAAGTTAATACATTTTAAGGAAGCAAGCAAAGAACTCATTTAATCTTTTTACCTAATATTAAATTTGAGTTTCATCCTGAAAGATCTGATTGAGGTTATCTGACCTTATTTTTTCACAACTGAACGATAATATTACACATCGCTTTCTATAGGTAGACATAAATAAATAATTTGAAACGCTCCAAATGCTGAAAAAATGATTACAACATATTTTGAAAAATAATTTTTAATTATATATAATTTTTTCTTGAAATGTAATTTTTTTTTGTTAACTTTGCGTTTCAAAGCGGATTATGCCTAAATAGACATTATTCCGCGTTAAACAGACAATACATAAAATAGTAAAATGCGCAAATTACTATATTATCTGCCTTTATTTATGTTTGTGTGCTCATGTAGCGAATACACAAATGTATTGAAAAGTAAAGATCTGGATTATAAATTCGATTATGCTAAAAAAGCATACGATAAAAAACAGTATCTACAGGCATCAACCTTACTCACCGATCTCATAACACCATTACGAGGCGGTCCCAAAGGAGAGGAATCACTATTCCTTCTTGCAATGTCATATTATGAAAATAAGGATTATCTGAACTCAGCTGTCTATTTCAAGACATATTATAACAGATATCCTAAAGGTAAATATACCGAACTCGCACGCTTCTATAGCGGATATGGTTATTATCTTGATTCTCCTGATCCCCAGCTTGACCAGACAGCCACAATAAAGGCTATTCAGGAGCTTGATGCATTTCTCGACTATTTCCCGAAGTCTGATAAAGTCACCATCGCACAGAACGCCATTTTCGAGATGCAGGATAAACTTACGCTGAAACAACTTCAGAATGCGCAGTTGTATTACAATCTCGGGAATTATATGGGAAATAACTACGAGTCGGCGATTGTAGTGTCTCAGAATGCACTGAAAGACTATCCATACTCTAAATATAAAGAGGATTTCGAACTTCTGATTCTCAAATCAAAGTTTCAGGAGGCGAAACAGAGTGTAAGCGAACGCCAGACAGACCGCTATCGTGATGTTGTTGATGAATATTTCTCTTTCATCAATAACAACCCGGAGTCAAAGCACAAAAAAGAAGCTGAGACTATTTATAAAATCGCAAGTAAACACGCCGGTTTATAATTGCGCAATTCTTCATTTTGGAAATAAAACATAAATCATAATAGAACTTATGGATTATAAGAAGACAAATGCTCCCCTCAACACCGTCACCCGCGATATGATTGCAATGGCGGAACAGACAGGAAATGTTTACGAAACAGTTTGTGTTATAGGGAAACGAGCCAATCAGATTTCTATTGAGCTTAAAAAGGAGCTTGAAAAGAAACTTCAGGAGTTTGCATCTACAGATAATCTTGAAGAAGTTTCAGAAAATCGTGAACAGATTGAAATTTCCCGTTTCTATGAGAAACTCCCTAAGCCGACTCTCATTGCCACACAGGAATATATTGAGAAAAAATTATACTTCTCCAATCCACTTAAAGAAAAGGAGAAACTCGACCTCGACTAAATAACGATGTGTCTTGATTCTTCCTTACGTTTCTAATGAAGGTGAATCGGCCGTGGTTTCCCACGGCTTTTTTTATGTTTTGGAAAACTTTATATTTGAATTTTTTCACATGAAATCAGTGTTTATATTTAATCCCGAGACTGACATTGTGCTCGGATTAAACAAAGATTCATATACTCCCAACAAACATATCGCCTATTTTAGGAAACGTCTTTCCCTGCTTCCGGCATTGTATGCAAATGCAGGTGATATCATCGTGGTAACTGGCTCAGAAGACAACGAATTCTCTTTTTACCCTTTTTTCGATATCGCGGAAGCAAAAGAATTGCGGATAGTCAGACTTGATAATTTGAAGTCTTTTATCAATGACGAAAGCGAACCTATTGCATTTCGTCCATGGGGATGGAACAGGGAGATTCTGAAACGCTTGTCGCGTAATCATATTTCCTTCACCCTACTCCCATCGCTGTCGTTTATTGAACGATTGCGTATTCTTTCAAACAGAAGACTCACAATCGATTTCTTCAAGAAGTATTGTTACGATAATAAATTTCAATCACCCCGATATCTTCAAACAATTGAAGATATCGACGATTTCATTGATTCCACCCCATCTTTCTGCCTCAAAGCTCCTTGGAGCAGTTCGGGAAGAGGAGTGATATTTTCCAACAGCTTAAGTAGAAATAAGATTATAGAATGGGCCGGTGGAATCCTGAAAACCCAGGGTGGTGTGATGGGCGAAAACTTTTATCCTCGTAAGATGGACTTCGCATCCGAATGGATTGTTACCGATAAAGATATTGAATATTCCGGATTATCTCTTTTCAAATCGGACAATAACGGTAAATATTGTGGTAACAGATTGCTTCCTCAACATGAGATAGAGAATATAATACATACAAATTCGAACTGGTCACCAAAAATTTTAAATTGTCAAAAAGATTTTATCAGGACATATATTCAGCCTTTCTATCAGGGACCACTGGGGTTTGATATGCTTGTAACAGAAGATGGCTATATTAACCCGTGCGTTGAAATAAACATACGTTACACTATGGGACATGTCGCCATAGCTGTGGAAAGACAGATGACAAATGATACTAATCCTGATATAGCACATTTATTAAAAGAAAAATTTCACGATGGAATCTTTTCCGTTCAAGATTATATAAATTAATGGAAAATAAGAAAATCATAAATATTATCGGCAGAGGAAATGTCGCTACCCATTTAGCCAACGCTTTTGAAGGGAAAGCGGAAATCAATATGGTTAATCCCCATAGTCTTGCCGAGCTAAATACTGACGCAGACCTTACGATTATTTCTGTAACAGATACAGCTATTGCTAAAGTTCTCGATAAACTCCCGAAGATAAACGGAATCGTTGCCCACACTTCCGGATCAACCTCAATTGATGTATTCAAATCCTTCCGACAAGATAGATTCGGTGTGTTTTATCCCCTGCAGACTTTTTCCAAATCCAAAAAAATGAAATATGAGGATATTCCATTTTATATAGAAGCTTCCGATAAGATAACAGCCGATACTCTCTTCAATTATGCACTTCTTATTTCTGACAATGTGAGATTTGCCGACTCGAGTCAAAGAGAAAAATTACATATTGCTGCCGTGTTATCTTGTAATTTTGTGAATCATCTCTGGGCTCTTTCAGAAAAATATCTAAAAGAAGCCGGTTTGGATTTTCATGATCTCACTCCTCTTATAAGAGAAACTTTCGATAAGGCCAATATCATCTCTCCTACCGCCGCACAGACCGGACCAGCAGTTAGAGAAGATATGAAGACGATACAGAACCACATTGATAAATTGGAAAATTACGCCTGTATCCGTGAAATCTACAAACTTCTCTCTGATTCAATAATAAATTATAATCGAACTATAAAAACCGGCAATTCTTAATTTCTTACTATAATTCTTAATTCCTTACTATAATGAGTGGCATTTCCTACGATTTAAAAAAGATCAAAGGCATTGTTTTTGACGTTGACGGTGTTTTATCTCCTTCCGTAATTCCTATTGATGAAGATGGGAAACCTGTCAGAATGATGAATGTAAAGGATGGATACGCTCTCCTTGTGGCAATAAACAACGGTATGCGAATTGCCATAATAACGGGAGGAGCAGCCGATAGAATCAAAAAGCGTTTTGAATCACTCGGAATTCATGATATACACGGGAACGTGGCCGATAAACTGCCGGTGATGAAGCAATGGATGGAACAGAACGCTTTGCATCCTGAAGAAGTGGCCTATATGGGAGATGACATACCCGACCTCAAATGTATGCGATCAGTAGGATTACCTTGCGCTCCCCATGATGCGTCTGTGGAAGCCCTCTCTACCGCTTCATATATTTCTCCCTTTAACGGAGGTTATGGATGCGTTCGCGATATTCTTAACCAGATTCTCAGAGCTAAAGGACAATGGATGGCTTCAGAAAAAGATTTTATCTGGTAAGTAAGTATCATTCAGAAAATAATTAACGTTATCGGCTCGATGTAGGGACGCACCCAAGGTGCGTCAGCCCATTCCCAAATACATTAACTGTTTTATTGGTGCTACTTAGCTACTTAAAAAAATATTAAACCCCCAAAGAAATATTCTATGTTAGAAAACCTGAAAAAATATCATATATTATTGGCGAGCAAATCTCCGCGTAGAAGAGAACTCTTGTCTGAGTTGAGAATCCCCTTCAACCCTATTTCACTCGGAGGGATTGATGAGACCTATCCTGATAGTCTACCAAAGGAAGATGTTCCGCAATATCTGGCAGATAGAAAAGCAGATGCATATCTCTCTATTATAAAAGATAACGAAATGATAATTACAGCCGATACTCTTGTCATTAAGGACAATCGTATATACGGCAAACCTCACTCAGAAGAAGAAGCTTTCGAGATGTTAATGGAATTGTCAGACTCGACCCATAACGTGATTTCCGGAGTATGCGTAGTGACAAAAGAACGCAGAATCTCTTTCACCTCCACAACCGTGGTTAAGTTTGCCAGAATTTCAGAAGAAGATGCACGCTATTATATCGAGAATTTTCATCCGCTCGATAAAGCCGGTTCATACGGAATCCAGGAATGGATCGGATGTATTGCTGTTGAATGGATCAAAGGCAGTTTCTATAACGTTATGGGGCTGCCCATCCATCAGCTTTATCAGGAATTGAAACTGTTTTGATAAAACATAATAAAAGCGATGTGCGGAAACACATCGCTTTTATTATCAGTTTTTTCTATAAAATTTATGCTTTGTCAGTATCATCATCATGCTTCACTGCCCCCGCAGTTGCCGGTGCTTCATATCTGTATTTGGCTTCCCAACCAAGAGCAGAAGCACCTAAAACGGCCGCATCACTTTCCTTCAATTCGGAAATGATCACTTTTGTTTTACCCTTGAAAATCGGGAAGATATTCTTCTCGAGTGATTCCTGCAACGGACGCAAAAGAAGCTCACCGCTCTTTGCCAAGCCACCGAAAAGGATGATTGCCTGCGGGCTGGAGAATACGATCATATCGGCAAGTGCTTCACCAAGAATTTTTCCGGTATAATCAAACACATCTTTTGCTATCGCATCGCCCGCCATCGCTGCATCAAACACATCCTTTGATGTGATGTCTTCAATGTCAAGATTTCTCAGTATCGAAGGCTCGGTGCGTATTTCAAGGAATTCACGAGCCGTGCGCGCAACACCTGTTGCTGAGCAATAAGCCTCAAGACAACCGGCACGTCCGCAACCACATATACGACCATTGTTACGTTTCATAATAACATGTCCAAGTTCTCCCGCATTGCCATCGTGACCATAAACAAGCTGACCATTGACAACGATGCCGGAACCAACACCTGTACCGAGAGTAATCATGATGAAATCCTTCATACCGCGAGCCGCACCGTAAGTCATCTCGCCGAGAGCAGCTGCGTTAGCATCATTTGTGATTGATACGGGTATTCCTCCGAACGCCTTGCTTACTGTCTCCGCCAGAGGAATGATCGGACCCCAAGGCAAGTTTGGCGGATTCACGATCTCTCCGGTATAATAGTTAGCATTCGGAGCGCCTATACCGATACCCTGAATTTTACCTTCAGCATCATTCAATTTGATCAGTCGCTCCGCACCGTCATGAAGTTCTTTGATATAATCATCAAAATTTGCATGTTTACGAGTCTTTATGCTGTCACTTGCAACAACATGACCACGGGCATCAACTATTCCGAACACTGTGTTTGTGCCGCCTATGTCGATTCCCATGACATAAGGTTTGATCATTGTCATAATCAGTAGATTTTTATAGGTTTTACTTCTTACTTTTGAATTTACATTAAAAACGTCTTCATTGGGGGTTAACGCGCAGGGAGAGAAGAGCGTTCGATAATATGTTTACAAACATTTTTGAAACACATTTTTGCATTCATTTACAGTAATGCACACTTCGCAAGGTTAACGTAGGCTATATACCAATGTCTTTTGTCTTTATATTGCAAATTTACAAAATATCTTATAACTACAAAATAGTCGGACAATAAAAATAGTCCTTTGATTTGTTATAAAATTAGCCTTGTCATAATTCACTCATTAAATTGGCAAGCTTTTTGTAATAAAAATATGCTTGATCATACTATGGAAATAAACTGTCACTTTGATCACTTCAACATTAATGTTACCGATCTGTCCCGATCAATAGAATTCTATAAAACCACTCTCGGTCTGGAAAAGACAGACGAAAAAATCGCCTCCGACGGGAGTTACATAATCAATTTCCTAAAGGCACCCAAAGGAAATTTCCGACTCGAACTTACATGGCTTAAAGACCACCCCCAACCTTATGAATTAGGTGACAATGAGAGTCATTTAGCTGTAAGGCTCGATACAGACAATTATGACGAAGTGCGCGAATATCATCGTCACCTCGGTGTGATATGTTTTGAAAATCCGGCAATGGGAATATATTTTATCCATGACCCTGATGACTATTGGATTGAGATTCTACGAAAGAAATAAAAACATTGTCGGCCGAACTCATTTTAACATATAATTGTTAATATTATAAAATAGAAATTTAACAGATGTCTCCATATATGGGAACTGAGTGCAATCATACTTATTATTCCTATTGGAGCCCTTAATCAATTTAATATATGAATTTTAATAATTTCACTATCAAATCGCAGGAGATTGTCCAGAAGGCTATCGACTATACCAAGCAGGCCGGACAACAGCAGATTGAACCTGTCCATTTGCTTAAGGCGATTATTTCAGAAAGTGAGACTATCGTCAACTTCATTTTCCAGAAACTCGGGGCGAACCTGAATGGTGTGAAAATGGCCGTTGATCAGGCTATAGCCTCTTTGCCCAAAGTGAGTGGCGGTGACGTTTTTCTTAGCCGTGAATCTAACGATGCTCTTCAGAAAGCGGTAGATTTCTCAAAATCTATGGGTGATGAATATGTATCGGTTGAGGCCATGCTGATGGGTATATTGAAATCTAAAAGTAAAGCTTCGCAGATTCTTAAAGACAACGGCATTACAGAGGATGGGCTTAAAGCCGCTATACTCGAACTTAGAAAAGGGAACACTGTGAAAGATCAGAGTGCGGAGGAATCTTACCAAGCTCTCAGTAAGTATGCCATAAACCTCAATGACCGTGCCCGTAACGGCAAGCTCGATCCCGTTATCGGGCGTGATGAGGAGATCAGGCGTGTGCTTCAGATTCTTTCTCGTAGAACAAAAAACAACCCGATGCTTGTCGGTGAGCCGGGTACCGGTAAGACTGCCATTGCCGAGGGTCTTGCAATGCGTATCGTGAGAGGTGACGTTCCCGAGAACCTGAAATCAAAGCAGATCTATTCTCTCGATATGGGTGCCCTTGTTGCAGGTGCCAAATATAAAGGTGAATTTGAGGAACGACTTAAAGCTATCGTGAATGAAGTTACTCAGAGCGATGGTGAAATTATCCTCTTCATTGATGAGATTCACACCCTTGTGGGTGCAGGTAAGGGCGAAGGCGCGATGGATGCAGCCAATATCCTTAAGCCGGCTCTTGCTCGTGGCGAACTCCGTTCGATCGGTGCCACCACTCTTGATGAATATCAGAAATATTTCGAGAAGGATAAGGCTCTTGAACGTCGTTTCCAGAAAGTTATGGTTGATGAGCCTGATGAAATGTCGGCTATCTCCATCTTGCGTGGCTTGAAAGAGCGTTATGAAAATCACCATAAGGTGCGCATTATGGATGAGGCAATCATCGCTGCCGTCCAGTTGAGTGTGCGTTACATTACAGACCGTTTCCTCCCCGACAAGGCCATTGACCTTGTGGATGAGGCAGCTTCAAAACTCCGTCTTGAAATGGATTCACAGCCACAGGCTCTTGATGAAGCTTCAAGAAAGATCAAGCAGCTCGAAATTGAAAGAGAGGCTATCAAGCGTGAAAATGATACTTATAAACTGAAAGAGATTGATGAAGACCTCGCCAACCTCCGCGACACAGAGAAATCACTGCGAGCAAAATGGCAGGCTGAGAAAACTGAAATCAATAAGATTCAGCAGAATAAGATTGATATCGAGCAATTAAGCTATGAAGCTGAACGTGCCGAACGCGAAGGTGATTACGCTAAAGTTGCGGAAATCAGATATTCCAAGATCAAGCAGAAAGAGGATGAGAATAAGGCCATACAGGAAAAACTTCGCCAGTTGCAAGGTGAAGGCGCAATGATCAAGGAGGAGGTTGACGCTGAAGATATTGCCGAGGTTGTTAGCCGCTGGACCGGAATACCCGTTAAGAAGATGGCTCAGAGCGAGAAGGAGAAACTTCTCCATCTTGAAGAGGAACTTCATAAACGTGTGGTTGGTCAGGAAGATGCAATCCGTGCCGTGTCAGATGCAGTGCGTCGTTCACGTGCCGGTCTTAACGACCCGCGTCGTCCTATCGGTTCTTTCATTTTCCTCGGAACAACGGGTGTTGGTAAGACTGAGCTTGCTAAGGCTCTTGCCGAATACCTTTTTGATGATGAGGATATGATGACCCGTATCGATATGTCGGAATATATGGAGAAACACTCCGTCTCCCGACTTGTCGGAGCGCCTCCGGGATACGTCGGTTATGAAGAGGGAGGTCAGCTCACAGAGGCAGTGCGCCGTAAACCCTATTCAGTGGTTCTCTTCGATGAGATTGAGAAAGCAAATCCGGATGTGTTCAACATCTTGTTGCAGGTGCTCGATGACGGCCGACTAACCGACAATAAAGGTCGTTTCATCAACTTCAAGAACACTATTATCATCATGACCTCCAATATGGGTTCTGATATAATTCGTGAAAACTTCAAGGGCTTCGCCGATAAGAAAGAGGATGAAAAGGAGAATATCATCTCTACAACAAAGCAGGATGTAATGGATCGTCTGAAACAGATTATCCGTCCCGAGTTCCTCAACCGTATTGATGAAACCGTGATGTTCACTCCTCTTGATAAGAAGGAGATTCTTGAAATTGTTGAGCTTCAGGTTAAGAGCGTGCAGAAGATGCTTGCATCCAACGGCATTACTCTCAAAGTCACAAAGGCGGCTCTCGAACTTCTTGCCGAAGATGGCTATGATCCCGAATTCGGTGCCCGTCCTGTGAAGAGAACTATTCAGAGAATGGTGCTTAACCAGCTCTCAAAGGATATTCTTGCTCAGAAAGTGGATCGCGAACACCCGATCATTATCGACCGTGAAGGCGACGAACTCGCGTTCAAGAATAACTAAATAAAATACCAATATAACAGGAAGAAGGGGATGCAGCTCTTATGAACTGCATCCCCTTCTTTCTGTCAAAAATATTTTAAGCATCAATCTTTGTTTGTCTCATCTTTATATTCCTCAATGATCTTATTGAGCTTCCTCTTGTTGGAATTTGACAACTGGTCACCGTGGCCGTCAAGATAGAAACCAAATCCGAAGAAATATCCAACGAGTTCCTTAGCCTCCTTTGATTTGGAAAATTCATTTTTCTTCTCCTTGTCGTCTCCGATCTCCTTATCCTTCTCTTTAAGGATCTTTACGATACCCTCGAGTTGATTGATCATTTCGGAATAATCATCCTCTGTAAGCTCTTGCTTGCCATCGACTTTCTCCTGAAGTTGGGCACATTTTTCCGGACTATAACTTCCGCCGCCGGAACAAGCAGACAGGATAAATATTCCTGCCCCTATAAACAATATTCTTATTATTTTTTTCATATTCAACTAATTATTCAGGACTCTCATCCCAGTATATAGGCATATTCTTGAGAGTCAGGTTCCCTTTATGGTATCCATCAATGAGAATGCCAAACTTTACTATCGGCATAACCTCTACATCTTTCTTAATATCTTGGAACATTAACCCAGGCCGGTCGATGACTACTTGAACCGGTATCCCCTCCGGAGTGTCATATTGCCAGGAGCCATTCTCACCGGTATTATAGACTTTCCCGTTAGTATCCACTGCAATCATTCTTTCGTTGTTGATGCTGCCACCGAAATTTGCCTTGTTCTTTGGCTCCTTCATGAGCACCTTCAACACCAGGTAAGCATCCCCATAGTTCTCGCTCTTGGATACGCCATATAGACCTATGGGTGTAACCTCTATCATTTCCGCCATAGGATTGATTACTTCTATGCCGTTATCAAGAACTGTTGGTGCGACAGCTGTATTTTTCTCAGACGACTTAGAATTATCCGAAGCGGTAGGCGTTTCTTTAACAACCTGTTCGAGGGCTTTCTTCCCCTTTTTAAGCAGGCCTCCAAGTCCTTGTGCATTAATTGCGCAGGGCAGAAATGCTGTTGCAATCGCAACAAGAGCCATTGTGATTAACTTTCTTTTCATTATCGCTCGTATTTATTAGATGATTACAAATATCAACTGTAAATTTGTCAGTTCCCTTTTTTTAGATAACCCATATTTATGGCCTTCATGATGAGATCGGCCACATTAACAGCTCCCAACTTTGAGAAGAGAGCCTTCCTATGGGCTTCCACCGTATTATCAGATACAAACATGGCGGCCGCTATCTCCCTCGAGGTTTTTCCTTGCGCAATTTGATGAAGAACCTCCAGTTCTCTTGCTGATGGATGCATGCTGCTGTCGGTGGCGATTTTCAGTGCATTTTGCACCTCCTCACAGTAATACTTATTCCCTTCAAGAATTTCATTTATCGCATCAATTATTTCATTGCCATCACCCGATTTGTACACGATAGCACTTACATCTTTTGCGATAAGTCTCCTCAAGGTCCATATCTCGTCATGAACTGTGCTGACAATAATGTTGGCCTGCGGATTGCGCGCCCTTATCATTTCGATTAGGACGAAACCATCTATATCGGGCAATTCAAGGTCAATGATATAAAAGTCATAACCTTTGCCCAAATCCATACTTGAAATAAGCTCGGAAGAAGTGCTGTATTTATCTACAAAATTCGCACCATTATTTGTCAGAACAGCATTCATCCCTTCTCTTATCAAGTCGTGATCATCAACAACTGCTATTTTCATTTTGGATAAGACGGATTCCCGCATCGTTTCAGGCAATTTATAATTTAATTATACAAAATTACTCAGCCTTTATATGCAAGTCAATTACGGAAATCCGTAGTTTTAAAACTTAATACCAATATTCTTTAGTTTTTTACAACCAAAATCAGTTGCGTGCCTCCGTCGGATGTAGTGTTGATTTCTATAAAACCATTTATCGAGTTGGCTCTTTTCCTAATGGATTCCATACCGATACCTTTATCACCAGGACGCTTAAATTTACCATTGTCGCTAACAATTAATGTGATCGCATCCTCTTTGAGATAAAGCTCAACGGTAATCTCTGTTGCACAGGAATGTTTCACGGCGTTGCCGATTGCTTCCTGCGCAATACGATATATCTCAAGAGATGTAGCGTCGGGAATATCTGCCCACTCCCTGTTTAAGGAATTAGATGAATAACGGAATGAGATATTTTCTTTATTAGCCTCGGATTGCTTAAAAACAAGATACCTCACCACTTCATCTATTGTAGCGTATGCAAACTCAGGAGGCATAAGTTCATGCGATATTCTTCTGACAGAATCACGGCAATAGTCGATCAATGCAGCCGTCTCCTCTGTCGAACGTCCATTCTGCATATTCATCTGAACTGCAAGAAGGTCGTTGCAAACACCATCGTGGAGTTCTTTTGCAATTCTGGCGCGCTCCCCCTCAAGTCCCTTAATATATTGCACCGTAAGCTGACGTGAAGTCTCTTCTCGTAAACGAGCGAACTCAATCTCTTTCTGCATCCTCCGACGTCGTTGACGTCCTATATAAATTATGAAGATTACAGCCACTGTCAAGAGCAATCCAATCACTGCAAAAAGCCACATTAGCACTCCTGCTCGCTTGGCCTCACTTTGCGCCAATGCCAATTGTGTCTCTTTGGTTTCATATTTAACTGTCAGTTCACGCAAGCTTTCCGCTTTCTCCTGCTCCCATAGACTATCGCGCAGCTCATTGCTTTTCAATAGCGTGGAATATGCACGCTCATAATCGCCTATTCCGGCGTAAGCGATGTGCATATTATTGTAAACATCAAACTTCACAAATGGGAGATGGTCAATTCCGTCAAGTTCCAGAATCTTGTTAAACCATAACAGTGAACCTTTGGAATCATTTTCTTTAAGGCATATCGAGCATTCAGCCTGATAATATACAAGCTTTGCCATCATGGAATCGATGGAAGGAAGAAGAATCTCACATTTCTCTCTCCACCGGGTAGCCTCAGACTTATTTCCAAGACGATCTGCAACAAGCATATTATAGGCTGCCGCGCGGAAAGCAGCCTCCTCATCTCCTGATTCCAAAGCATTTTTATATGCAAGGGTTTGAAATTTAAGTGCATTTTCCAAATCCCCACACCCTGTAAGCACAGAACCAACAACGCCAAAAACAGTACTTTTAAACTCCTTATCTGTACTTTTTTCGCACCATTCGGCAGAGAGCAACGCATTTTTAGCGGCCTCCTCCTTATGCTGCATATCAAGATTCAATACCGCAAGATTTATATAAAGAGTAGAAACCTCCTCTATGGCTTCGCCACTCGGATCACGTCGGAATTCTCCAGAAGTGACAATTTCCAATCCCTTCTCATAGCTCTTCAAAGCTTCATCAATTCTTCCAAGCGATCTCAGATAGACTCCCTGCCCTGCAAAGGTGCCAACCATCTGAACCTTATCTCCCGACTTCTCGGCAAGTCTAATAGCCCGCTCCCCCACAATTACTGCCGAGTCTGTTTTTCCTACCCCATGAAGACTATCGGCAGCCTCACGCAACGAGGCAATCTCTTCAGTAACACCTGATAGATCCATAAGAGGAAACAAAACTGATAATAAGGTCAAGACAATCTTTTTCATGGCATAATGATTTATATGTTTCTTTATTCCTTATCGTGCCAGCGATACGTTAACTGAGACCCCATAGTTGGAGTTGCTTGTAGGATAAGATGAATTGCTTACAAGCGGTGTGTTGGTCTGGTGATCGAAGAAGGCATTAAGCGTTATGCGCTTACTCAATATATACGAAGCCATAAAGTTTATAGAGAAAGTCTGCGTTCCCTGAGTGGCCTGTGTATAAGCTGTCTCAATACGTCGGATAAGACTCTGATTATTGGCAAAGGATAGGTCAAGGTTAAGAGAAAGGTCGTTAGACACTCCCCCCTGCTTACTTCCAAGCTTTAGTATCTTATTGAAGTTAGCAATCTTATAGCCCGCTCCCACCTGAATCTGTCGGCTCGTTGTCTCCACAACCTGTCCGGCAGAACTGTTGAGATTCAGCGTACGTGAATCCCTATATTCAGCATTAAACGTCAAATCATTAAACAATGTAACCTTCACGCCAAACAGAGGGGCAAACTTTTCTGTGATAGCGACAGATGTAATGTTAAACGGTGTTGAAGGAATCGGATTCTCCGTCTGAACATCCTGAATGAATCCAAGATTACCGTCCGCACTCACCCAGTTCATATAACTTGAATATGAACCGATAGAATATGTGCATTGATAGGCATGACTAAGCGTAAATGCCTTAAACCACTTACTCAGATTGCCTAATTTCACTAATCCGTCATAAGTGATGCGCCAGTTCGGCCGCATAGCTGAAAGCCCGTCAAAATGAGATAAGGAGATCTTTTCGGGGCTTACACCACTATATGCTGCCAGAAAGGCCGGAATAAGCACATCGGAGCTTGTTGCGCTCACCTCCCCTATTTGCGGATTATAGCTACCTCCGGCAAGTGAAGTTCCCTCCAGGAATCCTGCATCAGGATAATTTAGATCGGCATACTGCCGTTGCACGCGACCGGCAACCTTGGGAATATATTCAAGGAAACGGCTGAAAGCATCGGAAGCGTATCCATCTTCAGCCTTAGAATTTCTCATAGCCGTGGCAAACGCCCAATGTGTACGCACATACGATCCGGAATAAGAAGTCGGATTGCCGGTATACATAAACTGCATCTGCTCCGTACGTGAATCCGTAAGGTTAGAAGTCAACAATATTTTCAGGCCTTTGATCGGTTCGAGCGTCAACTCAAAATTAAACTCATTGCTTTTATTCCATAGCGCAGGCGAAACCTGATCACTGCCCGTAATCAGCCATCCTCTTTCCTTTGCCTTCTCTACATAATCCTCACCATAAAAACCAAATGCGAAGTCAAGGCCGGGAGACATCGGTCCGTAACTCTGCGACTGCCCGAATATGTTCCCGATATTGGGTGAGAACAACGGCAGATTCAACGAATGTGAATTCTTATATCTGAACGACAATGAACGAGGCATCATCAGGAACCGAAGACTGTATTCAGCAAATTCACTGCCGAAATTCTTCTTATCCTCCTTTATCTCCTCTCTTACGATAACCTTTATATTATCGTTACCTCTGTCAAGAATTTCAATGGTGTTGTCGTCAATAACTTTATAGTTTAATTTCTTTGGCTTGCCGCCTGACTCGGCCGTAAATTTTACTTTCTTTGTTTTAAGATTATGTTTTACAAAAGTGGATGTATCCGAACTCAATGTAAAAGCTCTCTCAAATTTTCGCGCTTTCTTGGTTGTGGTCTTTTCCTTATTGTTTTTATTAGCCACACGTGCGCCTGATGAAGTGGAGAATCTTTTATTTATTTTCTGCAGATATTTCGATTTATTATACAGAGTTTCAAAATTAAATCGGGCATCGGCATTCCACGACGATTGATTCTGTATGGTGTTCCCTAAATAAAGATCATCGACCGTAGCACCTTTATCCCATCTGTAAACCGAATTATATGTAACCGACCCGGTGATATAATCCAGGAAGGGAATTCTATTAAACGGAGCACGATAGGTTCCGGTGAAAGTCTGGTTATAATTCCATGGTGTTCCGAGATGTCTCACAGAAGTCAGCACAGTCTCTTTCCATTCCCGATATTCATCCGGGAACAGTTTTTTATTCACAGCTCCAACCGTCTCTTCAATTCTGGCCGTGGTGTTGCTTGAGAATGAAAGCTGAAGCGACTTGATAAGATTCCATGTAATGGAGAACTGTCGGTCCCATGTGAAATTTTTGCTCACCTGAACCGGCAACTGGAAATCAACATCAACCTCACTTCTGGTTTGTTCTTCATAATAGTATCGCTGGATACCCGTATAGAACGTAAGGTTATTGAAAAGCCAGTTTATCTCCCAATCTTTAAAATATTTCGCGGTCTTCCCTTTCCCTTTTATGAATGAGAACGGTTTCCATCCTTTTATATAGGGTGTATATGAATATGTAAAATTACCACGGTAGTCATTGGTATTCTGATACTCCGTAGTGGGATCAATATTCTTCTGCTTATTGAACGAGAATGAAACCTGGAAATTAGCGGGATCCCAAGGCATAGGAGTCTTATTCTGCACGTTGAATTTAAGATTGGAAAGAGAGAAACTTTCAACCACCTTTTTCGTAACGGCATAGTTCTTTATCGAATCCCGTTCCGCCTTGCTCATGGCCGCATCAAGTGCATCTTTAAGAAGTATATCCTGATCAAGAGGATTATACTTGGGGGTGGTCAATTCCTGAGAGCGCGAATAATATATGGGGGCGGAAAGTTTGGCCTTTTCCGGAATCAGTTTTCCAATATCTCCTTGAACTGCCACATTATATTGTTCATAATCATCAAGACGACGTTGCGAAAGACCCTGGTCCACGCTTCCGAAGCCTGCTGTTTCCTTATGAGCTGAGAAATTAACCATAGCAAGGTCGCTTACAGCAAGATTGGCGTTTACATTCGCAGCCCAACCGCCAGATTCGTTAAAATCAGTGACTTTCAGTTCATTCACCCATACGTCTCCATCTTTCACACTGTTCGACCTGTTTCGGATACCGATAAGCATAACACGCACATCACTTAGCGACGGATTACCAAGCACCGCCACTGTATTCTGGTTGTTCTCAGGGTCGTGACCCGTATACACGATTCCATATCCTACCCCCTCAACATTAGCACTCTTGTCACGGTTGCGCTGTGTCTTTAGTGAGGTGAAAAGATCAAACGGCACATTAAGGAAATTGGCTATCGGCCATACACGTTCCCTCTCTGTGGTGCTCCTATTGTTATACGAACCCGGAGGAGTGAGCTGGAGAGGTATCTCATACTCGTAATAGTTATTCTTCACATCTGAGCCAAGACGCACGAATACAGAGAGATCCCCGTTCTTTGTGTTGGTCACATTGTCAATGAGAGCCTCCGCATGAATCCACATCTGCATTCTCTTATAGATACGCAGGTCAAGCTGAGTGTTTTTGTAGATACCCCTCGCGTCGCCTGGCTGAAGACCGGTTACTTTCATCGACAGAGATTGCTCGTTAAGCTGAGTAGCCTGAGATTGTCCCGGATCCTGAATACGGGTCACACCGGGAGGGAGAACATAGTTTACCGGCGTACGGGCGTTATTCTCTTCAATATTTACCACCGACATATCAAGTTCACCTTCTGCAGGCGAATCATTTCTACTGTTTAGGTTAAACTTATAGTCACGCCATTCCCCTCTCACAAGCTCAAGGGTGGCGAAACGCAAATGCGTGGTCTCTTTAAAGCCGGTCATAAACATACGGGCAAAACGCACTGTAGAGAAATCATTGATCCCTCCAACCACTTTATCCGGTGAGCTCAATGGTATCTTGAACTGATACCATACCGAACGCTGTTTTCCAGCCGTAGTATTCACTTCCGATTCCTGAATGTCGGTGATATAATTCTTTCCTACTTCAAGATCTTCCGGACGAATTGACACCTTGTATTGGAAATAGCGTTCATACTCATTCAAAGTGTTATCCTGATTAATATCCTCCACATCGGGAACCGCCCGTGCCGACTGATACATAGGATTGCTGGATTGATCCGGAGAGAGCGAGTTCCCTTCCACTCCATTGTATCTTTTATATCGGGTAAGAATGTCGGAATGATTCTCATCATAATAAGGACTTCTGAAGAAATGATAATTATCTCCGGCAGGGTCGTTCATTGCGGAGAACGGATCCTCCTGCATTTCCGCGATAGTAGATGCAGGAAGTTTTGCCCTGAGTTTGTCAAGATAATCTCTATAAGATGAGAAACTGTATTCATCTTCATTAGGAAGTCCATCAAGCCCGACATCCTGCATCAGACGAGCATTTTCCGAGTTTTCAAAGGCATATGTCAGCGAGTTCTGTCGTGACACACGTCCCCAGTTTGTTTCAGTTATAAAATCGTTATTACCATCTATAGGCAAACCGTTCTCATAACTCTTCATTCCGTCTTTTAGAATATCCTCGCTTATTTCACCGAAGTTGAAATATAAATCCCCTCCTTCCGTATTTGGATTGTCCGGATCAAGGAACGGATCAAGCAACCAGAATTGGAGATATTCAACATTTGAAGTTTCAAAATTGGTATTATCCATCTTCCTCATTATTCCTCCCCATCTTTTTTCAGGATTCAGGAGACTTCCGTCAGAATCGATGTTATCAGCATCGAGATTGTAGGGACCACGCTCCTTGGGATAATAGGAAAGGTTTAATGTCTGTATATAGTTGGCCTCTCCATATGCCAGATCACGATAAGGATAAAGTTCGCTTATCTTAACTTCTCTTACATATGGATTGGAAAGGAACCAGGGATCGCTCTTCATATATCCCGGAACCATCGAGGAATTACGCTGAGTCCACATTCTGTCAATATAATACCATGACAGAAGCGCGCGATTTTTTCCATAGGAGACATCATTGGTTAGAGAGGCCTCCGGAAACAACGCATCCGCCCCGGAGTCGTATGGTGTAGGAGCGAGAAACCATGAATAAGGCGAACGCAAATCAATTCCTGTCTGGGTTGCCTCGAAATCATCGATATAGCTTGACCCCTTGTTGGTGCCGCTCTTTTGTTTGGCCGGAACAATTTGAGCAAATTCTGCATTCAGGCTGAATGTGGAAGGAGCCGCAGCATTCACCGTAGGTATCTTGTTCACAAGATTAGTGAGCCACATGAATTCTTTATTATATGAAAGATTCAGTCCCCACATGGTATTGTTGATCAGCTCATCACCGATATTCACTTTTTCGGTTAGGGCTTTTTCCGAAAAATTCAACAGTGTGGCTCCAACCGTAAGATTCTTATTAAATCTGTATTGTGCATCAAGACCAAGGAGCGTTTTACGCTGCATACTATAAAGCGACTGATTTTCCAGAGTCACACTTACATTTGTTCCTGAATCAATTATGCTTTGATTAGTAATGGTCACTATACCCATTGAGTAATCCACGGTATAGTCACTGTTCTCGGTAAGAACCACACCTCCGGCCATTACAACTACCGAACCACGCGGAACATTCATTGCATTCAGACGAATCTGTGCCCCTCCCGAAGCCTGATATTCTCCGATAAGTGAATATTTATTTTTATCGGCAAATTGTCTGGCCACAACCAATGTGGAGTCGTAAAGCTCTTTATAGACATATTCCTTGGCGATTTCCGGATTGCCGATCTTACGCTCGAGATGAGCTCCGAACGGCTCTGCTACGGGAAAGATAATCTTACCGGAAGAGGACTGAACGGTATATCCCTCTATATAATCAAAGAAACCGTCTGAGTTCGACTCCTGATTCGAGTCTATACGGTCAAGATTCATTACCTGCAAAAGCGGTGTATTACTGATTGACCCGACAGGAAGATAATTAATCTCTGTGCCGGTTGTATCGGAAAGGAATTTGATATTAAGCTTGAAGTTTTTGCTCTGAAGCTGATATGCCCCCAGGGCATAAACGTTTTTCATCATAAGTTTCCACATGGGAAGCTGTGTTGAAACAGTTGTGCTGCGGAGCATTTTTAGATAGAGCGATTCGTTGGTATTCGATATATCTGAGGAGAACTCACCAACCTGATAAACACGCCCACCGTAAGTATATTCATAAGCCACTGCCAATACCTCATCGGTATTCAAGGCCGATTTCAGTGATATATAGCCAAGATCAGGGTTTAAGGTATATTCGCTTGATTTCAACAATCGCGCGCTCTCAACCTTCTCGAAGTCTTTACCCCCTTCGATTCCATAAGCGCGCAACGGTTCCAATGCCTGAGTAACCTGATTGATATTTCGAGCCTCGGGATAATTCTCCTTTATCTCGTCGAGAAGATTATTCGATTGGTTTGAAGGGTTATTAAACGACACATTGGGAATCCAGTGGTTATTGGCAAGACGTGTGTTCTCTCCAAGGTCCATGAATCCTACGAAATTTCGGCTTTCATTAAAATTACTGTTCTTGTTTGTCACCCAAACCTCAATACGTGTAATCTGTATTCCGGAAGAGACATGTGGGAGTTTTGATGCGAACGTATCATAGTTGTCATAAAAAAACTGCGCAAGGAAGAAGTGTCGGTTTGCATCGTAATTATCAGCCTTAATCGAGAATTTCTGTGTCTGGACGCCACCGGAAGTGCTGACTGTTTTTGATTCTGAATTCTGTTGTGAGAGTAGTCCTGTAAGAGTCAATTTACCAAACTGGAGCTTGGTTTTGAAACCGAAAAGCGCAGTTCCACCTCTAATGAGGCTCGATCCCGTGGTCATGCTTACGTTTCCGGCTTCAATACTCTTTATAATCTCGTCCTCCTTACCTTCGTAGTTAAGTTTAAGATTCTTGGAATCAAAATCAAAAGTAGCATCAGTGTTGTAGGTCATATTAAATTTGAGTTTATCACCTACTGACGCATTTATGGTAGCCTGAATCTTCTGATCAAAATCAAAATATGTTTTTCTGCGGTTACGCAATGACAAGGATGGATTATCGGTTTTATTACTTTTAACCCCCATTGAGAGCTGAATGGATCCTTGTGTGGTCAGGCGAACACCTCCGGGACCGAACACCTTCTCAAGCGGCCCGAGGGCGAAATTCATATCAAAGATATTGAACGGCTGTTTCTCTTTCTGCTCGAAGCTCTCCGCGTTCTTTTCCTTGAAATAAGAGAAGAGATCCTTGCGGATCATAGCATTGTTATATTCTTCGGCTGTCATCATAGACGGAGTAACAATATCTCTGTCTCCTATGCGGGTATGAAGAACGTACATGCCTGCTTCCGGATCATAGATAGCCTCTGTCTTGACGTTGGAAGGTGTACGCAAATCGGCCGGATATTCTTCCGCAATTCCGAAAGGTTGTGAAGTGGCCGAAATTGTAGGACGAACGTCATACCTCAAATTTGTGGAATCAGTGGCAACTGAAGACATGTCAGGTTGCGAAGGGGGTGGAGCAAGCTCACTCTTATAATACTGGGAATAGCCTATAAGCGATAAAAGCAGCGCTGCAAACAACACTGCTAAATGAAAGTATCTTCTTAGGAGAGTAAAGTATCGTGTGCGGAAAAAACTCATCTAAAGCATCTTCAATGCCTGCTTAATCGCCTTTTCCGTGCTTAGAGTCGGATCAGCAGAAAATATTTTTTTCAAAACCTTCTGACTCTGCTGAGCCGTAAATCCAAGCATTATAAGGGCAGCGACGGAATCATCATACGATTCTCCTGCAGGCGTACTTGTTAATAACGTTGTTTCATCCGTTTTTATTTTATCCTTAAGATCTACAATAATGCGTTGAGCGGTCTTTCCTCCGATACCTTTAACTGCCTTTAGAGCTGAATCCTGACCGGATGCGATGGCACTTTCAAGCTGCAATGTTGTCATCGATGATAAAATCAGACGCGCTGTGTTGGGACCTACACCGCTCACTCCTATCAGCAACCGGAAGAGCTCACGGCTTCGTTTGCTTAAAAAACCATATAAAATATGTGCATCCTCCCTTATCGCCTCATGAATAAATAGCTTGACCGTTCCGTTTGCAGATATGTTGGGATAGTCTATCAAAGTGATGTTTACATCGTAGCCGAGTCCGTGACAATCAATTATCACGTTTGTCGGTGTAAGTTCAGCCACATTCCCGCTTATATAATCTATCATAACAATAATATTTACCTTTTGACGTTTTAATATAAACTGTCATAACACCTTCATTATTGCTCTAATAGAGAATTAAAACATATAAACATTTTCGAAATGAAAAAATTTCTGATACTGACGTTTGTTGCTATCTGCGCACTCGTTAACACTTTGACGTCTTCCGCTCAGGAGAAATTAACTAAAGAGGAGCTTGCAGATTACGTGGCAATGCTGAACGAAGAGTTTCCTCAGCAGCTTGACGATGATAATGTCCTTTCTAAAGCACAGCTGATAAATGGTGGAAATCAGTTGGACTTTGTGGTCAATATCAATGACAAAAGTATTAACTCCGATGAATATATCGCTTTTCTAAAATCACTCTCAAAAAAAGAATTAAGAAAATATTTCGCAGATTTTACCAGTGTGATGGATATAGTTCCGGTGCCTGTATCTATTTACTTTATATTTAAAGACGGCAAGAAATATAGAGCCAACTTCTGATGAATTCCTTTAATTCACCGCTTCTTGATTCAGCGGTTGCTGAATTGTCTAAATTGCCGGGCATCGGTCGCAAAACAGCATTGCGGCTTGCCTTGCATCTTTTAAGACAGGAGAAAGAAACTGCTTTCGCTCTTGGAAAATCCATCATTGAAATGAGAGAAAGCATTCAATATTGTCGTCGGTGTCATAATATCAGCGAATCCGAACTGTGTCCGATTTGCAGTGACTCTCACAGAGACCCTTCAATTGTGTGTGTTGTTGAGAATGTGAAAGATGTTCTGACTATCGAGGCAACACATGAGCATCATGGCCTTTATCATGTATTGGGAGGATTGATCTCTCCTCTCGATGGAGTTTCTCCCGCCGATCTTGAAATCGACTCGCTTGTAAAAAGAGTAAAGGAGGAGAATATAAAGGAGATAATATTGGCTCTTAGTCCTACAATGGAGGGAGACACGACAAATTTCTATATTTATCGCAAATTAGCTGGCTCTCCAGTCCGGATAACGATGCTTGCCCGAGGTCTGGCAATCGGAAACGAATTGGAATATGCCGATGAACTCACTCTCGGCCGATCAATTCTTAACCGCACTTTATTCAGCGATTCTTTCAACGAGTAGTGTAATTCCATTTAATTCTTCAGTTGCTGTCAAGATCTTGGTTATGAATAAAAGAATACTTTCCAACCAAAAGATTACCCTTCGTCCTGTTGAGCCGGACGATGCTGATTTTATGTGGTGTGTGGAAAGTGATTCGCTGCAGTGGATTCAGAATTCTCTCGTTGCACCTTTCTCCCGTGAGAATCTTCTTCAATATGCCATGCACTATGAAGCTGATCCCTATTCAGCGGGGCAGATTAGACTTATTATAACTGATTCATACGGTAAAAGAATGGGGATTGCAGATATTTTCGAACTTTCCCCTCAGCATCGAACGGCGAAAGTCGGAATTTACGTTCTTCCCGCTTTCCGTAATACGGGCGTGGCAATGAATGCCCTGACACTTCTCGAAGACTATGCTATTCATCTTCTCAACCTCCGCCAATTATGCGCTGAGATTATTGACGGAAACGACGTTAGCATGTATCTTTTTTTAAAAGCAGGATACGAATGGAGCGGCACTTTAAGAAATTGGATACTTTCCGGGAAAGAATCCTTTTCTCTCCATCTTCTCCAAAAGGAACTTATTTGATCAGTTCTCTTCAGGATTCTGAGGAATCAGAAGCCAGCTTCGATAATCTTTCCCAAGTTTTTCAACCTCTCTTCTCCAATATTCATTCCCTCTGCCAACTAATGCATCTCCTTTATCTTCCGGATGAGTCAATGCCCAGGAATGATTTAAAATTTCCGTGCACAGTTGATCTTTTGCCCATCCGCTATATCCTAAGAAAAATCTTAGTTTCCCCTCAAGATTTTCCTCATTCTGAATATAATCCATCACCTGATTAAGGTCGGCTCCTACATAGAGCCCGGGGGCAACTTCCATAGCACCATCAAAATAATCCCCGAGTGTATGCAACATAAAAAGTCGGTCACTTTCTACCGGCCCCCCCGAGAAGACTCTAACTTTCTTTCCAGCTGTCCATTCAGGGAACAGATCTTGTAAGGTTACGGGAGTAGGAATATTAAGGGTTAACCCTATTTTACCTTTGTTTTCATCTTCTTCCAAAAGGAGCACCACACTTCTTTTAAAATATGGTTGATCCAACAAAGGCTCTGCAATCAATAAATCACCTTTTTTCGGATTCACATCTGTAGAATCCCTATATATTAATGATTCTAAGTCTATATCCTGATTCATTTTCCTATTCAATTTATAAGTAAGTATTCAAAATTAAACGATAGTAAGTGTATATTAAAGTAGCTTTTATAATTACGAATGAGTTTTAGCATTTAAGGTCTCCCCGTTTATTTGTAAAACATGGATCGATTAATTGTTTGTATCTACTTACTTAGTAAAACGCTTTACAATGTCGACTGGTTGGAAAAAAATTATGATCTGAATAATTTCGCATTTTCAACCACTTTTAACTAATAAATTTAATCCAAATAAGCGGTTGAGTTGTTAAGAAGATTATATTAATCAAAACAATAGAATTATGAATCTCGATGAATTAAAAGGTAAAGCCTCTCAGATCATGGGGCAAGCGGAGGAGTTAATCAACAAGCCCGAAAATCAGGAAAAAATCCAACAAGTAAAAGAAAAAGGAGAAGAACTTCTTAACAAAGGAAAAGATCTTCTTCAAAATGAAAAAGTTCAGGAGCTTAAAGATAAAGCCGAAGATTTTATTGCCGAAAAGACCGATGGCAAAGGGATTCTCGGTTTTGGAAAAAAGTAAATTCACTGTTAAAGCTTAGAGAGTATTTGAATTTAAATGATTTTAGCACAAAGAGAGATTTTGGGATGATTTTCCAAAGTTGAAGAGGGAGCGATGCGGGCATCGTGACCGATGAAATCTTTGGGAAAGCGCCCAAAAGATCCT